>NZ_BAAADO010000025.1:0-514 GCF_039522525.1 Salinibacillus aidingensis | reverse complement strand
CTCGCCGATAAAAACCTGGTGCAGCAGGGCTACGTGACCTCGGAGCCGTTTTCCGACGCCAAAGGCGGACAGCCGTTCTATGTCTATCCGCTCAGCGACTGGGGCTACCCGCCCTACGGCAACTCGATTATCTGTATGGCCGACACCATCCGCAAACGTCCGGCGGCGGTGGCGGCCTTCGTCAAAGCCTCCATGGAAGGCTGGAAAAGCTACCTGCAGGATCCCGCCCCCGGCAACAGCCTGATCGGTAAAGCAAATCCGCAAATGGGCGCCGAGCAGATCGCCTTTGGCATTGCCCAGATGAAGTAGTACCAGCTGGTGACCGGCGGCGATGCTAAGTCCGGCGGCATCGGCATCATCACCGAGCCGCGGCTGAAGAAAACCTGGGACATGCTGGTGAAAAACAAACTGATCGACGCCAGCAAGGTGCCGTTTGAGCAGACTTACACCCTGGAGATGGTCAAAGACGCCGGAGTGATGCCATGAATACCGCCCCGAAACTGACCGTGATGAG
>NZ_BAAADO010000024.1:0-521 GCF_039522525.1 Salinibacillus aidingensis | reverse complement strand
GCCTTGCCATGCCCGATCACATCGCAAACGGCTTCGGCATACAGGCGCGCGTCTTGCTTGCTCACCAGTCCATAATTCATCGTTCTTTTCTCCCGCCGAAAATTCGGCTGATAGTTCGTTTTGCAAAGCCGGTGATTTCGTTGACGGTGTGTGGCCATGCCACAGCCGATAAACCGGCGAGAGTGATTACGTTCAAAATTGAGATGTTGCCCATAGCGCCGTAAGCCCAGAGGATGATGGCCACGATTACGCCTCTCAGAACGTCTCCGATGAGGCGGCGCGGGTTGATAGGGGTTTCGGAAAGCAGGGCGCTTGATACCACCCCGGCGGCCAGCATGAGCAAGACCAGCCAGAGATCAGGATTTCCATATTCGATAGCTGTGTTCATGACTCCGCCACCCGCGTGGCGGGTAATAAAAAGCCCCGCACTTAGGCGAGGCTGTTGATTATTGTTTTTCTATCTCGGAGACCGTCTGTAAAAATCGCTCCTCTTCCAGCTCTACGCCGATGGCTCCGCGTCC
>NZ_BAAADO010000023.1:0-543 GCF_039522525.1 Salinibacillus aidingensis | reverse complement strand
GAGTGCGAAGGAAGGTACAAAATGAGTTTGATGATTACGATCGTAAGAAGTGCAAACGAATGCGCCACGTGTTTTATAAGCATTATGAAAACTTAACGGACAAGCAGTTATGGTATTTAAATTACTACAGGGAAAAATCAAGTGAGTTAAACAGAGCTTATCAACTAAAGGAAGCTTATCGCTTATGGTTTGAAACAGCGAAGCAATTGGCCCCGCATGGGTTAAAAGATATTAAAGAGCACTTATACCAATTTTATGATCTGGTCAGGACTTCAGGGATGAAGGAATTTGAAAAAGCGATTGAAACCTTTCATAACTGGCAGAAAGAGATTATGAACAGTTTTGCGTATAATCTACATAATGGCTTCGTAGAAGGCATTAATAATCAAACCAAAGTCATTAAACGAAATGCATTTGGTTTTAGACGGTTTAGTCGCTTTAGATTAAAGGTGTTATTACATCATCAGTACAAAAATATAAAAGTTCGGGTCGCATAAATTAGGAGTGAGCGAAGTGCTCACCCCAACATTTGACTTGGAACCA
>NZ_BAAADO010000022.1:0-548 GCF_039522525.1 Salinibacillus aidingensis | reverse complement strand
TGTCGCCAAACCCGATCACCAGTTCCTTATATTCCAGCGGCAGAAACGGCACCGGGCGGCCAATGTCTGGCAATGTTTTCAGTTGCTGGATAGCCCGGACGATCACCTCACCTCCTTTTCTGGCTGCCAGCCGATTTTTGGTTTTGAGAAAGTCCTGAAGGCGTTGTAAAACGCGCTGTGCCAGCGCGGAAATCGTTACCTGTGGCATGGCGGAGCATCCTGCTCGTTCTCAGTTCCCCAGGTACTTATCCAGGCTTCCGCTTCTTCCGCAGTAAGGTGCAGACCCGTTTCCTGATAGTGCTGCCATGCGGCCTGTCCGTCCCGCAGGTACTGGCTGCGCTTCTCTTCCCGGTCGATGTATTCGGTGATTGCCTCCAGCATTAGCGCGTGCGCTGAGCGGTGCCGGTCATCGGCCAGCGTTTTCAGCCGGTCCTTAAGTTCTTCATCGAGCCTGATGGATGTTGCTGATGACATAAAAGCCCCTTTGTAGTCATATGTATTACACATGACTACTTTAATCCGTGGCGGCGCTATTTGCCAGAAATACG
>NZ_BAAADO010000021.1:0-575 GCF_039522525.1 Salinibacillus aidingensis | reverse complement strand
TTGAAATCTTTCCCTTCTTTGTGCTCCTTCATGATGAGCTGGCAGTAGCGTGCGGCGGTGGTGAGCTGCATCTGATCCAGCGGCCCATAGTCACCCCACTTGTCGCGTTTCTTCCAGCTGTGGACGGTTGCAACTTTCTCGCCCAGCATTTCAGCAATGCGGGCTACGCGATATCCCTGAAAGTACAGCAGCATGGCCTGCCGACGGGGATCGAGATCTGCGGATGTCAGTGTGGTGTTCATGGCACAAACCTACAGCCTTGAATGAAGGCTTTCCCCGCCTGCGGTTTGTGTGGTTGTCGGTACAAATACCGTGCATTGTTTCACTGCCCTCATCACCGCAACCATAAGGCTCCAGTAAGTTTTTTCTAACGGAGCACGGCTCATGACAGTGAAAGCAAAGCGTTTTCGCATCGGGGTGGAAGGTGCCACCACCGACGGACGCGAAATCCAGCGTGAATGGCTGGAACAGATGGCAGCCAGCTACAACCCGGCAGTGTATACCGCGCTGATTAACCTTGAGCACATCAAGTCTTATCTGCCGGACAGCACCTTTAACCGCTACGGCAAGGTAAC
>NZ_BAAADO010000020.1:0-644 GCF_039522525.1 Salinibacillus aidingensis | reverse complement strand
CTCAGGATCGCCACTTTACCGGCGCCACCGCTCATTAGCGCCCACTGTGCCAGACCGACCATGCCGCAGGTTTGCAATAACGCGATCGCCAGGGTGTAGCCGAAAGGCGTCGGCTTGAGCGCTTTACCGCGGATCAACATCACTATCCATAGCACCACGGCGCCAAAAATACAGCGCAGCGCCGTGAAGTCAAAAGCGCCGATATAGCTCGTCACTTGCTTCATCGCGATCCAGCTAAAGCTCCAGATCAGCGTTAATAACGCCAAACCGCCAAACGCCAGTGGATCGCTCTTCCTTGCCATTGCATAACCCATCCCTGTCAATTATCAGGCTGGCACTATACGCGCTTTATCTTCTGCTCTCCCCTGACCTGTATCAGCGTTTTGGGCAAAAAAAAAGGGATGGGGAAAACCGGCTTCGCCATCGCACTAAACGTTAATGAAAACTCAGGCCGGGCGTACGCCCAGCGTATGGCAGATGGCGTAGCTCATCTCGGCGCGGTTCAGGGTGTAGAAGTGGAAATCCTTGACCCCTTCCCGGCTTAAGATCTTCACCATGTCCATGGGGATATTCGCCCCCACCAGTTGACGGGTTTCGGCGTCGTTATCCAGCCCTTCGAACATTTTTGTCATCCACACCGGCAT
>NZ_BAAADO010000019.1:0-656 GCF_039522525.1 Salinibacillus aidingensis | reverse complement strand
CTGCTTGACCACCACTCTGGCTGCCCACTTCCCTTCCCGTGGGGTTTGTCCTTCAGCTAACTTTTTTAGCAAAACCCGCTCAAAAAAGTGGATCTTCAGGTCAAACATTTCCCACAGGAGTTGAAGTGGCCGGCCTTCGCTATTATCAGGCTCTACAACGCTAGCATGAAGTAACACAGCTGCTTTTATACTCACGGATAACGATTTTCACTTTACCCATTGTAAAAAAAGTCAACCTATTTCTTATGACAAGAATTGTTGCACTTTCTCATAGCGGAGACTAATTACGTAGACTCCTGCGGGATTAGCGCGAGCCGAAAATCCACTTTGCAACGTGTTCTTCTTTGCAAAGTTAGTTGAGGCCGTGCCCACGGAAAGCGAAGTAATTCGTCGGAGCATTGCCAATATACATCAAACATTTCAAAATAACTACTTGGCTTAACGCAGTCATTGCACTGATTTTATACTTTCTTAACTTATAAAAAAGGCATTCACCAATCAACTGGTGAGTGCCTTCTCTATCTCTGTACGCAAAATGGATACCTTCTAAACAAGGTAAAGTAACCACAGCAAAACAAAATCGACATGAACCAAATGATTCTGTCACTATATGTAGAAATCAAAAACTTTATTAAGATGAAAATACAGCTTTCACT
>NZ_BAAADO010000018.1:0-853 GCF_039522525.1 Salinibacillus aidingensis | reverse complement strand
AAACAACCACAAAAAGGAGATGCGTGCAATTGAATTCTAACATTTCTTTACCAGGATTAGAAGGGTTTATCATTACCAAATCATTCGAGAAAGATGGATATTACCAACTTCATGTGGAACTGGAGCGTGTACCCCACTTATGTCCTTCTTGTAAAGAGGTAACGGATCGAGTTCATGATTATCGTATACAAAAGATTAAACATAATCAAATCTTTGGTAGACGAACAGCCTTATTTTACCGGAAACGTCGGTATGCTTGTGAAAATGAAAACTGCGGTAAACGATTTTATGAAGATAATTCGATTGTGGAGCGTTATCAAAGGCAGTCCCTAGAGTTTAACCAGGCGATAGGTATTGAGTTAATCAATGGTAAGAACTTTAAGGATGTAGCGGAACGCTTCGACACCTCTCCTACAACGGTTATGCGCCGTTTTGATCAGGTTAGTGCTTCGATGTTAAGCGAAACAAAGAAGTTACCTGAGGTTATTGCGATAGATGAATATAAGGGGGATGCAGGTGGCGAAAAGTATCAAACGATTATTGCCGATCCGGTTGAAAGAAAACCATTAGAGATCTTGAAAGACCGCAAAAAAGAGACGCTAATGGCTTATTTACGGGAACATGGAGATAACGTAGAGGTTGTGGTCATGGACATGAGTCATTCCTTCAAAGCAGCTGTTGATCAAGCCCTGGGACGACCGGTTGTAGTAGCTGATCGATTTCACTTTTGCCGGTATATCTATTGGGCTCTAGAAAGAGTGCGAAGGAAGGTACAAAATGAGTTTGATGATTACGATCGTAAGAAGTGCAAACGAATGCGCCACGTGTTTTATAAGCATTATGAAAACTTAAC
>NZ_BAAADO010000017.1:0-899 GCF_039522525.1 Salinibacillus aidingensis | reverse complement strand
ACGTGGTACCCTGTCTGAATATGGGGGGACCATTCCCCAAGGCTAAATACTCCCTAGTGACCGATAGCGAACCAGTACCGTGAGGGAAAGGTGAAAAGCACCCCGGGGAGGGGAGTGAAAGAGAACCTGAAACCGTGTACGTACAAGCAGTGGGAGCACCTTCGGGTGTGACTGTGTACATTTTGTATAATGGGTCAGCGACTTATATTCTGTAGCAAGGTTAACCGTATAGGGGAGCCGCAGGGAAACCGAGTCTTAACTGGGCGTTAAGTTGCAGGGTATAGACCCGAAACCCGGTGATCTAGCCATGGGCAGGTTGAAGGTTGGGTAACACTAACTGGAGGACCGAACCGACTAATGTTGAAAAATTAGCGGATGACTTGTGGCTGGGGGTGAAAGGCCAATCAAACCGGGAGATAGCTGGTTCTCCCCGAAAGCTATTTAGGTAGCGCCTCGTGAACTCATCTTCGGGGGTAGAGCACTGTTTCGGCTAGGGGGTCATCCCGACTTACCAACCCGATGCAAACTACGAATACCGAAGAATGTTATCACGGGAGACACACGGCGGGTGCTAACGTCCGTCGTGAAGAGGGAAACAGCCCAGACCGCCAGCTAAGGTCCCTAAGTCATGGTTAAGTGGGAAACGATGTGGGAAGGCTTAGACAACCAGGATGTTGGCTTAGAAGCAGCCATCATTTAAAGAGTGCGTAATAGCTCACTGGTCGAGTCGGCCTGCGCGGAAGATGTAACGGGGCTAAACCATGCACCGAAGCTGCGGCAGCGACGCTAGGCGTTGTTGGGTAGGGGAGCGTTCTGTAAGCCTGCGAAGGTGTGCTGTGAGGCATGCTGGAGGTATCAGAAGTGCGAATGCTGACATAAGTAACGATAAAGCGGGTGAA
>NZ_BAAADO010000016.1:0-1052 GCF_039522525.1 Salinibacillus aidingensis | reverse complement strand
AAATTATCCCGCTGCGTTTTTACGGGCAGATGGTCGGTAATGACTCCAACTTACTGATAGTGTTTTATGTTCAGATAATGCCCGATGACTTTGTCATGCAGCTCCACCGATTTTGAGAGGCACTGTTGCAAATAGTCGGTGGTGATAAACTTATCATCCCCTTTTGCTGATGGAGCTGCACATGAACCCATTCAAAGGCCGGCATTTTCAGCGTGACATCATTCTGTGGGCCGTACGCTGGTACTGCAAATACGGCATCAGTTACCGTGAGCTGCAGGAGATGCTGGCTGAACGCGGAGTGAATGTCGATCACTCCACGATTTACCGCTGGGTTCAGCGTTATGCGCCTGAAATGGAAAAACGGCTGCGCTGGTACTGGCGTAACCCTTCCGATCTTTGCCCGTGGCACATGGATGAAACCTACGTGAAGGTCAATGGCCGCTGGGCGTATCTGTACCGGGCCGTCGACAGCCGGGGCCGCACTGTCGATTTTTATCTCTCCTCCCGTCGTAACAGCAAAGCTGCATACCGGTTTCTGGGTAAAATCCTCAACAACGTGAAGAAGTGGCAGATCCCGCGATTCATCAACACGGATAAAGCGCCCGCCTATGGTCGCGCGCTTGCTCTGCTCAAACGCGAAGGCCGGTGCCCGTCTGACGTTGAACACCGACAGATTAAGTACCGGAACAACGTGATTGAATGCGATCATGGCAAACTGAAACGGATAATCGGCGCCACGCTGGGATTTAAATCCATGAAGACGGCTTACGCCACCATCAAAGGTATTGAGGTGATGCGTGCACTACGCAAAGGCCAGGCCTCAGCATTTTATTATGGTGATCCCCTGGGCGAAATGCGCCTGGTAAGCAGAGTTTTTGAAATGTAAGGCCTTTGAATAAGACAAAAGGCTGCCTCATCGCTAACTTTGCAACAGTGCCTCTTTACCGACAAGGCATCCGGCAGTTCAACAGATCGGGAAGGGCTGGATTTGCTGAGGATGAAGGTGGAGGAAGGTGATGTCATTCTGGTGAAGAAGCTCGACCGTCTTGGCC
>NZ_BAAADO010000015.1:0-1067 GCF_039522525.1 Salinibacillus aidingensis | reverse complement strand
CGATGGCGGAGAGGTCACACCTGTTCCCATTCCGAACACAGTAGTTAAGCTCTCCAGCGCCGATGGTAGTTGGGGTTCTTCCCCTGCGAGAGTAGGAAGCCGCCAGGCTTAAGATCAAGGAGGATTAGCTCAGCTGGGAGAGCACCTGCCTTACAAGCAGGGGGTCGGTGGTTCGAGCCCGCCATCCTCCACCATATATCTTTTGAAATATGCCGGCCTAGCTCAACTGGTAGAGCAACTGACTTGTAATCAGTAGGTTGGGGGTTCAAGTCCTCTGGCCGGCACCATTTTATTTTGAGCCATTAGCTCAGTTGGTAGAGCATCTGACTTTTAATCAGAGGGTCGGAGGTTCGAATCCTCCATGGCTCACCATCCTTGCGGGTGTGGCGGAATTGGCAGACGCGCTAGACTTAGGATCTAGTGTCTTTCGACGTGGGGGTTCGACTCCCTCCACCCGCACCATGTATATTATAAATTATAGTGATTTTTAAAATAAAATATGTTAATATTTTATTTATTGGGTCTTAAACATTATATCTTGCGGAAGTAGTTCAGTGGTAGAACACCACCTTGCCAAGGTGGGGGTCGCGGGTTCGAATCCCGTCTTCCGCTCCATATAATGCCGGGGTGGCGGAATTGGCAGACGCACAGGACTTAAAATCCTGCGGTAGGTCACCTACCGTGCCGGTTCGAGTCCGGCCCTCGGCACCATATATTTGCGCCCGTAGCTCAATTGGATAGAGCGTCTGACTACGGATCAGAAGGTTAGGGGTTCGACTCCTCTCGGGCGCGCCATTTAACGGGAAGTAGCTCAGCTTGGTAGAGCACATGGTTTGGGACCATGGGGTCGCAGGTTCGAATCCTGTCTTCCCGACCACTTAGTTATAATGGGGCCTTAGCTCAGCTGGGAGAGCGCCTGCTTTGCACGCAGGAGGTCAGCGGTTCGATCCCGCTAGGCTCCACCAATTAATTCGAACCTTGAAAACTGAACAAAACAACCAGTACGTCAATTCGCTATTTAAATAGCATTTTGAATATGAGCATTATGGATTTTAACATCCAAACTT
>NZ_BAAADO010000014.1:0-1119 GCF_039522525.1 Salinibacillus aidingensis | reverse complement strand
ATCGCCAGTTGGTTATCGTTTTTCAGCAGCCCTTTGTATCTGGCTTTCACGAAGCCGAACTGCCGCTTGATGATGCGAAACGGGTGCTCCACCCTGGCACGGATGCTGGCTTTCATGTATTCGATGTTGATGGCCGTTTTGTTCTTGCGCGGATGCTGCTTCAAGGTTTTTACCTTGCCGGGACGCTCGGCGATCAGCCAGTCCACATCCACCTCGGCCAGCTCCTCGCGCTGTGGCGCTCCTTGGTAGCCGGCATCGGCTGAGACAAATTGCTCCTCTCCATGAAGCAGATTACCCAGCTGATTGAGGTCATGCTCGTTGGCCGCGGTGGTGACTAGGCTGTGGGTCAGGCCACTCTTGGCATCGACACCAATGTGGGCCTTCATGCCAAAGTGCCACTGATTGCCTTTCTTGGTCTGATGCATCTCCGGATCGCGTTGCTGCTCTTTGTTCTTGGTAGAGCTGGGTGCCTCAATGATGGTGGCATCCACCAAAGTGCCTTGGGTCATCATGACGCCTGCTTCGGCCAGCCAGCGATTGATGGTCTTGAACAATTGACGGGCCAGTTGATGCTGCTCGAGCAGGTGGCGGAAATTCATGATGGTGGTGCGATCCGGCAGGGCGCTATCCAGGGATAATCGGGCAAACAGGCGCATGGAGGCGATTTCGTACAGGGCATCTTCCATGGCACCGTCGCTCAGGTTGTACCAATGCTGCATGCAGTGAATACGCAGCATGGTCTCCAGCGGATAGGGCCGTCGGCCATTGCCCGCCTTGGGATAAAACGGCTCGATGACAGCGGTCATATTCTGCCATGGCAGAATCTGCTCCATGCGGGAGAGGAAAATCTCTTTTCGGGTCTGACGGCGCTTAGTGCTGAATTCACTATCGGCGAAGGTGAGTTGATGGCTCATGATGTCCCTCTGGGATGCGCTCCGGATGAATATGATGATCTCATATCAGGAACTTGTTCGCACCTTCCCTAAAGCAGACTAATCCTATGGAAATGGAAAGATGGCAAGCATTGTTCTTTTTTTTGTTTACGTAATGTTTTTTATACCGAAAATGGACTTAATTTCTCTCGGGGGAGGGTTTAACGCTGTGTTAAGGGTGCATGAC
>NZ_BAAADO010000013.1:0-2961 GCF_039522525.1 Salinibacillus aidingensis | reverse complement strand
TATTGTCCGTGTGCGTTATAAGTTAAGTGAATAAGAGCGCACGGTGAATGCCTTGGCACTAGGAGCCGATGAAGGACGGGACAAACACCGATATGCTTCGGGGAGCTGTAAGTAAGCTTTGATCCGGAGATTTCCGAATGGGGAAACCCGCTGTCCGTAATGGGGCAGTATCCTTATCTGAATCCATAGGGTAAGGAAGGTAACCCGGGGAACTGAAACATCTCAGTACCCGGAGGAAGAGAAAGCAAACGCGATTTCCTAAGTAGCGGCGAGCGAACGGGAAACAGCCCAAACCAGAAGGCTTGCCTTCTGGGGTTGTAGGACACTCCATACGGAGTTACCAAGAAATCAGGTAGATGAAACGGTCTGGAAAGACCTGCCGAAGAAGGTAACAGCCCTGTAATTCAAACCTGGTTTCCTCCGGAGTGGATCCTGAGTACGGCGGAACACGTGAAATTCCGTCGGAATCCGGGAGGACCATCTCCCAAGGCTAAATACTCCCTAGTGACCGATAGCGAACCAGTACCGTGAGGGAAAGGTGAAAAGCACCCCGGGAGGGGAGTGAAAGAGAACCTGAAACCGTGTGCTTACAAGTAGTTGGAGCCCGTTAATGGGTGACAGCGTGCCTTTTGTAGAATGAACCGGCGAGTTTCGATCTCATGCAAGGTTAAGCAGAAGATGTGGAGCCGCAGCGAAAGCGAGTCTGAACAGGGCGTATGAGTATGAGGTCGCAGACCCGAAACCGTGTGACCTACCCATGTCCAGGGTGAAGGTAAGGTAACACTTACTGGAGGCCCGAACCCACGTACGTTGAAAAGTGCGGGGATGAGGTGTGGGTAGCGGTGAAATGCCAATCGAACACGGAGATAGCTGGTTCTCTCCGAAATAGCTTTAGGGCTAGCCTCAAGAATCGAGTTTTGGAGGTAGAGCACTGATTGGACTAGGGGCCCTCATCGGGTTACCGAATTCAGTCAAACTCCGAATGCCAACAACTTGAGCTTGGGAGTCAGACTATGGGTGATAAGGTTCATAGTCGAGAGGGAAACAGCCCAGACCGCCAGCTAAGGTCCCTAAGTATACGTTAAGTGGAAAAGGATGTGGAGTTGCTTAGACAACCAGGATGTTGGCTTAGAAGCAGCCATCATTTAAAGAGTGCGTAATAGCTCACTGGTCGAGTGACTCTGCGCCGAAAATATACCGGGGCTAAACGTATCACCGAAGCTGCGGATTGTACCGTTGGTACAATGGTAGGAGAGCGTTCTAAGCGCAGCGAAGTCCGATCGGAAGAACGGGTGGAGCGCTTAGAAGTGAGAATGCCGGTATGAGTAGCGAAAGACAAGTGAGAATCTTGTCCACCGAAAGCCTAAGGTTTCCTGAGGAAGGCTCGTCCGCTCAGGGTTAGTCGGGACCTAAGCCGAGGCCGAAAGGCGTAGGCGATGGAAAACAGGTTGACATTCCTGTACCACCTTTCATCCGTTTGAGCAATGGGGTGACGCAGGAGGATAGGGAAGCGTGCTGATGGATATGCACGTCCAAGCAGTGAGAGTGATGAGCAGGCAAATCCGTTCATCGTAAGCTCGGGCTGTGATGGGGAGGGAAATAGAGTACCGAAGTTCCTGATTTCACACTGCCAAGAAAAGCCTCTCGTGAGGATGAGGGTGCCCGTACCGCAAACCGACACAGGTAGGCGAGGAGAGAATCCTAAGGTGAGCGGGATAACTCTCGTTAAGGAACTCGGCAAAATGACCCCGTAACTTCGGGAGAAGGGGTGCTCGTTCAGGCTTCGGTCTGGATGAGCCGCAGTGAAAAGGCCCAAGCGACTGTTTATCAAAAACACAGGTCTCTGCGAAGCCGAAAGGCGAAGTATAGGGGCTGACACCTGCCCGGTGCTGGAAGGTTAAGAGGATGAGTTAGCCCTTTGGGCGAAGCTCTGAATCGAAGCCCCAGTAAACGGCGGCCGTAACTATAACGGTCCTAAGGTAGCGAAATTCCTTGTCGGGTAAGTTCCGACCCGCACGAAAGGTGCAACGACTTGGGCACTGTCTCAACGAGAGACCCGGTGAAATTATACTATGCGTGAAGATGCGCATTACCCGCGACAGGACGGAAAGACCCCGTGGAGCTTTACTGTAGCCTGATATTGAATGTTGGTACAGCTTGTACAGGATAGGTGGGAGCCATCGAAACCGGAGCGCTAGCTTCGGTGGAGGCGCCGGTGGGATACCACCCTGGCTGTACGGACATTCTAACCCAGAACCGTGATCCGGTTCGGAGACAGTGTCAGGTGGGCAGTTTGACTGGGGCGGTCGCCTCCTAAAGAGTAACGGAGGCGCCCAAAGGTTCCCTCAGAATGGTTGGAAATCATTCGCAGAGTGTAAAGGCAGAAGGGAGCTTGACTGCGAGACCTACAAGTCGAGCAGGGACGAAAGTCGGGCTTAGTGATCCGGCGGTACCGAATGGAAGGGCCGTCGCTCAACGGATAAAAGCTACCCCGGGGATAACAGGCTTATCTCCCCCAAGAGTCCACATCGACGGGGAGGTTTGGCACCTCGATGTCGGCTCATCGCATCCTGGGGCTGTAGTCGGTCCCAAGGGTTGGGCTGTTCGCCCATTAAAGCGGTACGCGAGCTGGGTTCAGAACGTCGTGAGACAGTTCGGTCCCTATCCGTCGTGGGCGTTGGAAATTTGAGAGGAGCTGTCCTTAGTACGAGAGGACCGGGATGGACACACCGCTGGTGTACCAGTTGTTCCGCCAGGAGCACGGCTGGGTAGCTACGTGTGGAAGGGATAAGTGCTGAAAGCATCTAAGCATGAAGCCCCCCTCAAGATGAGATTTCCCATCATTTTAAATGAGTAAGATTCCTCAGAGACGATGAGGTAGATAGGTCCGAGGTGGAAGCGTGGTGACACGTGCAGCTGACGGATACTAATCAATCGAGGACTTAACTTATACGAAAAGCG
>NZ_BAAADO010000012.1:0-42076 GCF_039522525.1 Salinibacillus aidingensis | reverse complement strand
CGATTCCTGGTACGGCTCAGGTTGACTTTGGAACAGCACCTTTTAAGTATATGTCCGAGGTGATTGACCTTCCATATCTAGTTATGTCTTTTCCGAATTGTAATGGTTTTTATTTTCAAATATTTCCTTCGGAAAATACAGAGTGTTTACTAGAGGGGTTACAACGGATGTTTCATCATATGGGTGGGGTCCCCCAAACTATTCGTTTTGATAATTTTTCACCAGCCGTGAAGAAAATCTTTTCTAAAGGAGAACGTGAACTAACCGATACGTTTGAGAGATTTGTTTTACATTATGGCTTTCAATATGAATTTTGTAACCCTGGAAAGGGCAATGAAAAAGGGCATGTCGAAGCCATGATTAAATATGTGAGAAATAACTTTCTCTTACCAGAGAATACGATTGTAGATCTCGACCATTTTAACGAAACATTATGGGCCTTAGCCGAAGAAGACCGTGAGCGTCTACATTATGATAAACAGGTTTTTCAATCTAAATTATATGAAGAAGATCAAGCCAACTGGCTAATGTTGCCTGAAAAGAAATTTGAATGTGCTCGTTATCAAGAAGTAAAAGCAGACAAGTATGGCATCGTAACTATAGACAAAAAACAATATTCTACTACTCCTAGATTTGCAAAGCAAAAAGTAAGAGTATCCATTACTTATAATGAAGTTACTATTTTGAATGAAGATAACGATGTCATTGTCAAACACGATCGACTATATGGTGTGAAACGGAAATCAATGATCTGGCAACCATATTTAGATTTATTATCTAAACGACCGAGAGCTATCAAATATTCGAGTCTTTATAACCAATTTCCATTTGTATGGTCTGATTATTTAAGGAATTGTACGGAGGAAGAACAGAAGAGTACCTTACGCTTACTAGGAAGTCTTCTGAAGAATAATGACTTTTCATTGTTGAATGAAGCTTTAACGATGGCCTCTTCACATGGACATCCAAGTGCTGATCAAATTAAGCATTGTTTTTATTCTCTTCTTCATCAAGACAATACTTATGATACGATCGAGCCTAATATTTCAGTACCGCAAATGCCAGCAGCAACAAGAGGGTTATCCCATTATGATTCTCTTCTTCAAGAAAGGGGTGAATCATAATGAAGGACAAGATCGAAGCCTATGCGAAACGCTTAAAGTTAAGTTGGATACGAGAACATTTTCATGAAGTAGAAGCAGAAAATCACCAGGAGTATCTCTTAAAGTTATTCGAACAAGAAGTGCAGAATAGAGAAGAGAGAAAAATCAATTTATTATTAAATCAGGCACAACTGCCAAAGACCGGAAATCAGCCATTTCAATGGGAACATATCCAAATCCCTCAAGGGATTAGTCGGGAAGAGATACTTGAAGGGCATTTTATCCATCAAAAGGAAAATCTCATTCTATATGGTGGTGTTGGAACAGGAAAGACCTATTTGGCAACATTACTTAGCTTGAATGCCATACATAGCTTTGGCAGTAAAGTGAAGTTCTTTACGGTGGCATCTCTAGCGAATAAGTTAATTGAGGCGAACCAAAAAGGTTCCCTCCCTAAACTAATGAAACAAATAGAAAAATTGGACCTACTTGTCTTGGATGAATTAGGTTATATTCCTCTTCATAAAGAGGGTGCAGAATTGGTATTTCAAGTGATCTCCATGTGTTACGAAACCAAAAGCTTAGTTATAACGACAAACCTTCAATTTGGTCAATGGAACCATGTTTTTGGAGATCCAATATTAACGGAGGCAGTCATAGATCGCCTCATTCATCACTCACATTTACTTGTATTTAATGGTGAAAGCTTTCGTTACAAAGAGTCTTTACTTCAGCAATAATCAGGGATGGCAAGTGGCATACATTTTTAAATGCCATTTCATACATTTTTTACTTGCCAAATACAAATAGCACACAGACAGATAATCTCTGCCTCTGTGTGCATTTCTTTTTTGGAGAAGTAATGTTCCCAAGAAGGTCAGGGCATACAATCTATTCTTATAGAAGGGAGAATTTACTAATGACAAAAAGACAAAGGTTATTGCTATGTGTTCTTAGGGCTGCTCATGTTGTATTACTTACTTTAATCCTTGGGATTATGTTTTTAGTATTTGTAAAAGTATTTCTTTAAGCGTAAGGACATAACTGATTCAAATAAGGGAGGATAGATCCTCTCTTCATTATTTTGATAATTTAACTGTTGGACAAGAAAGTTTGTTCGTAGTTTGTTACGTATAAAAAGGTTGTTGTGATACAATAGATTCGTGGATATTCCATATTAAGGAAGGGTAACCCTTCAACAACAACGGAATAGTCCCACCATGAATACCAAGCACGTTACTCTGTCTTTGGATAGAGATTAGACTAACCCCAATCAGTTCAAACCACAACCGTTAACGTGAAACACATTTCAATCATGTCACCAACCCAAACAGCATTATATTTTGTGGATAACGAATCTAAAAGGGGGATATATATGGCTACTACAGTAAATGGTGCATTTAATGAGTTCATGGGTAAAAATGTGAATTTAGATCCCAATAAGACAAAAAGAGCAAGAAAAAGTCGTGATAATTTAATTGATAATATTCATGGGTTAAATTCTGATAGTAATTTTTTTAACTTATACAGTGATATTGACATTTCATTTGGTTCTTTTGCTAGGAGAACAAAGATAAGACCTCTAAACGATATCGATAATATGATAGGAATAAATGCTGATGGTAGTTCTTATTATGAAAATCTAAATGAAGTTAAAATATACGTGCATGATAGTAATTCTCCTCAATATAATTGTTGCAATAACAATAGTAATGTCCTCAATTCGACGAAGGTTATAAATAAGTTTATTACTGGACTTAAAAATATTAATGATTATAAGCATGCTGAAACTCATAAAAATGAAGCCGCTGCAACTTTACAACTAAAATCATATGAATGGAATTTTGATATAGTCCCTTGCTTTATGACCAAAACTGATTCGTACGATAGAAGTTACTATTTAATCCCAGATGGTAAAGGCAATTGGCAGAAGACTGATCCACGAAAAGACAGAGTACGAGTAACCTCGTTAAATCAAAAACACAGTGGAAAATTACTAGATACCATAAGGCTAGTTAAATATTGGAATGTGAGACCTACGATGCCATCGGTTCCTTCATATGCGTTAGAATGTTTATTATTAGAATATTATGATATCCGTGATGAAACTAGCGATTATATTGATCTAAGATTTAAGGATCTATTATTGTTTATTAGCAATAATATTTGGAACCCGATATATGATCCTAAGGAAATACAGGGAGATTTAAATACGCTTACTTATGATGAAAAATTAAAAATATCTAATAGAGCCAACAATGATTATGATAAGGCATGTGAAGCAGTGAAAGAAGAAACTGAAAACAAAGATCATGAGAAATCAATAAAAAAATGGGGTGAAATCTTAGGAAGTGAGTTCCCTAAATATGGTTAATTGAATTATATATGGCTAGAGATAAACAGGCTGGTTTCATTTAGTAGAACAGTTCGTGAAAATAAACTAAGTAGATACAGAAAGGAGTAGAAGAAAATTACTAAACAGATTATGAATAATATTAATAAAAAACAAAATACTAGTGAATTACTTTTATACCTATTTGCACAAAGAAAACTGTATTCTAGATCAAAAGGCATATTGTCGATATTCTTTTGTGTTAGTTTATTCTTCTACATTTTAGGTGCAATCAGTTTTATTCAAAACAATATTTATTTTAAGTTATTCTACGTGTTATGGCTAATGTCATTTATTATTTTATCTATAAGAGAAAGTAATAAATTAAATAATGCTGCCAATATTCAAGAAATAGTTGATAGAACATTATTTGGTTTCGATTTATTTTCACCTAAAATAAAAACGACAGAATTACATAAATTAGCCATTCAATTAAAAAATAAGTACACCAATGAATATGAATTTGAAGTAACACATAATGGAGAGGATGGGGGGGTGAAAGACTGGTATTCAAATGTTGAAGGTGTTCCCCGTAATAGAGCAATTATATTGTGTCAGATTGAAAACTGTGAATGGGAATTAAATCTACGAAGAGAATTTCAACGAATTAATATACTGTTGTTTGCTTTATTAATAATAATATATTTGATTATATATAGAACTACGAGCATAGTTGTTCTTATAAGTAGTCTTTACCCTCTTTTAACTTTACTAATCGATAGACTTGGTTACATTTATAAAAATTATAAAAATATTAAAGAAGGCGAAGATATTAATAAAAGTTTAATTGAAATATACGAAAACATACATTTGTATAATAACGATAATATTATTAATAAGGCAAAAGAAATTCAATCATGTATTTATGAACGAAGGTGCAAGTTTGCACCCATTCCAAATAAATTTTATAATCTCCGAAGAAAGTACTTTCAAAAACATTCAAACGAATTTATTTCTGATTTGAAAGAAAAACTAAGAGAAGAGACAGGTTGAAGTAATTTTATTGCTTCAGCGTTAAGTTTCAACCTATAAAAGGTGATAAATTGATTTGTAAGTGTGAGGAATACTTTAAGTTATTCGAGTAGGAGAATACCTAAATGATATAAAAGATAAGATAAATTACCAGCGTGTATTTGACGTGCTTAGGAAGCCAAATTTCAAAGTACAAAGTTTATGAACCAATTTTCTATCTTTATAATTATAATTTATACGAAGAGTGTTGGACTTTCTCCTTTCCCCAGCACTCTTATTTTTTGGTCTAATAGGGAAGTAAAAAGATTGCATAGAAATAAAACAAAAAAATAGGAAAACAAAGATATGTAACGATGTATATTTTTAAAGGACAGAGAAATATTTAAAACTACTAAAATTAGTTCTATATTCAAATTTGTAACTGATAAATAAACAATAAAAGGTGTTTAGGTTTTTATATGTTAAAATTATAAGCAAATAATAAGTAAGATCAGGAGGATTATAAGATGGCTACAAATTCCTTTGAAAAATTAAAATTTCATCTGAAAGAAATGTTTCACTATAATGAAAATGATTTAGATTTTGGTGTATTTAAATTGTTGAAATTAAAACAAAAAGAGATAGATAGATTTATAGAAAGTGATGAAGAAGATAGTTTAAGGAAAACTATAGAAAAAACTTTAAGTGAAATCACTAATGATCAAATGGCTTCTCAACAGTTTATTGTGGAGAATTTTGTAAATGAAAAAGGTGGGCCTGACGAACAGGATTTAATAAAAGATGTTCCTTCAAATTATCAAAGGATTGTACAATTTGTTAATTATAAAAACCCCGAAAATAAAAAAGAGATTTTGGAAGCACTTGAAACATTAAAAAACAGCAATAGTTCTAGAATCGAAAGTGAGTTAGAAGATAAAATTTATAATTACATACTTAACTTTTTTGAGAACTACTATAATAATGGGGATTTTGGTTATAATAGCAAAATTGTTTCAGATTATAAAATACAATATGATTCAGATTATGATGGTTCGGATAAGTTATTTCATTGGAAAAACAAAGGAAATATTTATATTAAGACAGCAGAAGGGTTTAACAATGTAAAATTTAATATTGATAATAAAGTAATAGAATATCGATTTGAGTCAAGTTCAGAAGGAGAAGAATTTACTCATAACAATAATAAGTCAGGTCAAGTAAAACATTATGAGTTTCAACGCATTGAGAAAATAGATGATGTATATAGAGTAATTTTTAATTTATCCAAAAAATCCACGCCAAAAGATAATATATATAAGGCAATTTTAAATGAAGTATTTAATTACGAGGAAGACTGTGATGTCTATTTATATAAAAATGATAAAAAGAAGTCATTAATATTTAATAACCTTGAGGGTAATTATAATAAAATTCAAAATGGTCAATTAAAGGGTATATCTAAGTTATATATAAAAAAGGACAAGTACCTTAGTGAATTAGTTAAACATGATAAATTTAAAACTTTGGGAAGTAATAATGAAAAAAGAAAAGAGGCACTTAAAGATGACCAGTTGATGAATTTAGTATACAAATTGGATGAAAACCTTAATAAATTCTATGTTGGCAATGACTCAGATTATTTTATACATCAGGATTTAAAAGGGTTTTTAACTAAAGAAAAAGAGAAGTATATTAAAAACATCATATTCTCTGATTTAGACCATATATTTCACGCTAATCAAGATAATACAACTGTAATAATTGGCAAGGCATTTAATAATGTAGTTGATCAAATTATCGATTTCCTTGATGCCATTGAATCTTTTCAAAAAAATCTTTTTAAGATGAAGAAAAAAATATTAAGTACAAACTTCTTAATTTCATTAGACAAGGTTCCTAA
Source organism: Salinibacillus aidingensis (assembly GCF_039522525.1). GTDB lineage: Bacteria > Bacillota > Bacilli > Bacillales > Alkalibacillaceae > Salinibacillus > Salinibacillus aidingensis. Next base: position 35,730 of record NZ_BAAADO010000012.1, on the reverse strand, counting down.
TGAAATTTATGGAGAAATTCTTAAAGAAGAAAGTATAATTAAAGAATTTAAACAAGAATATAACACACCTATTAAAAACATAAGTGATTTAGAATCAAACAATCAATTAGTCCTTGACACTAAACTGATAGAAAATGAAAATTTAAGAAGAAAAGTTATATCTAGCATTAATAAAATTGACGAAAATACTAACGCTTTACTAATAAATAGTGAAAATTTCCAAGGTCTAAATGTTTTAAAGGATAAATTTTATCAGCAAATTAAATGTATATATATTGTTATACATAGTCTATTAAAACGCTGTCCTTTGAGTATTCATAGAATGATATTGATTGGTTAAGGGGAATATTTATAGGAGAGTATTTTAGGTCTTTTAAGATGTTGGAGGAGGATAACAGAGTGCTTTTGCATTTATCACTATTGCTCTATAAGTATTTAGTGAAATTATACATAAAAAGAATTCGAATATAACGACAATATCATAATGTTTATTCCATAAATAAAATTATAATAGACATAAATGAGAGAGTGATTCTTGTAAACAAGGAGAAATTAAGTGAACGTGATATATGTACTGAATTTATTACGCATGCCATTCATGTAGCTTTGGAATAAAGTTTGATAAAAACGAGCATTAAGTAAATGATTGAAAGGAGTTTCTTAAATAAACAGTTTAGTGTAAACCGAATTTATAGAAATATTTGAAATCATACATTTGGATTGTGAAGTAATTCATTAAAACTAACGGGCAGAATAATTGAAGAAAGGAAATCTGCCAAGTTTGAAACTTTTATTATTTCCAATATTTTTTTAAATGAATACCTTGTATTATATAGTAATGTAGATATAATAGATAATATAGTAGGTGGTGATAAACATTGGAAATAAACAAAGAAGTGTTAAAAGGTCATATTGATACGTTAATCCTATCTCTTTTGCATAGCAGAGACATGTATGGCTATGAGTTAGCAAAATACGTTCGCGATAAAAGTGATAATCAATTTGAGATAAAGGAAGGCACGCTTTATCTATCCTTAAAGAGATTAGAAAAGAATAAATGGATTGAATCGTATTGGGGTGATGAACAAGGACCAGGAGGAAGAAGAAAATATTATAAACTTACTAAACTAGGTGAGGAAGGTTTTGAAATAAAGCGTTCGGAATGGCAATTTGTTAAAAAAATTATCGATTCATTTTTGGAAGGGGGAGAAAATCATGAAGAAAATTAACCAATATATAGATAGTGTTTATCGTGACTTTGATGGAAGTGAGGGAGAAATAAAAGATTTAAAAGAAGAAATGCGGTCTCACTTGTTAGAAATTGTTGAAGAACTAAAAGTAGAAGGTAAATCGGAAAAAGAAGCTGTTAAAATGGCAATCGATAGATTTGGGGATCAAACGCAACTCTCCAATGGATTAATGGAGTTCTTTAAAAGTCAAAGGCTTTTTGCGAAGAAATTATTGCGTTTTTCTATCGGTGTATTTATTATCGGGATTATTGCTCTTTCATGGGCTGCAATAACAACGCCCGATGCAAGTAAGGAACGTAAAGAACTTTCGGAAAGTGTTGCCAAACACATCAATGAGGATTCCGAATTATCGGCAAAAGAAAAAGTTCAGATACAAAATCAAATTAGCTCATTTAATGGTGAATCAGAGATCATACACCTTTCAGTTTATTATTCTGAAGAAGGAATGGAAGAAGTTTTTCCAGTGAACGTACAAGACGCTGAATATACTTATTTAGGAATGGAACCTGCAAATTCTGAAGATGTAATTACTAGAGGTTATAAACTGAACGATAAATGGTTCGTCCAAATGCAGCAAAATGAACAGAAAAGCTTTTGGATATACTTAATTCCTTTTGCTTTATTCATTGTGTTTGGAGTACTCATTATTGTTTGGCTATTGCTTAATTCTTATATTAAAAAGTACATAAAGGAGGTTTTATAGATGATTAAAAAAATTATAATTGCCTTATTATCAACGATTTTATTTAGTTTCTTAATGGCTTATTTGAACCATGTTCCCGTTTCTGAGCGAGAACCAAATGTCTATTACAGTCCTTTATGGTCAACAGCGATGATTTTTGCCATGTATTCTCTTCCTGTTTATTTGATAGGTGGGATTTCAAGTTCATATTTAATCGATAAACTAGTAGGGCAAAAAACTTTTGATTCTAAATGGAAACGATATTTAACAGAATTTATTATATATGGAATCTTTGGAGTTGTAGTAGCCTTTATCTTTTTAATGGTTCTTACTATTTCAGAAGGTGAAGCATATTTAATAACCAATAGCTTGCTCAATTTTATGACTTTGGGACTATTAGCATCTTTAATTTTCTACCATGTTTCACTTATCTTTGGTAAAAAACGTAATAGCACTAACGAGTTGAGATGAATAGTTAATGATTTTTTTATTGGGCTATTTTTAATGAGTACAAAAGCAATGCACATTATAAAACAAGTACCTGAAATGAGGCGGAAAATTATAAAACTCAAATACTATAATATACTATAAGACAAATGGATACGACTAAAGGGTGCGATTCTTGAATAAGCCAATTAAGATTACCCTTTTAAAAAGTAATTGGAAGAAATGTTGAATTATCGATGTTATAATTATTTTAGGTGGTGTTTTAATGAGTACAAAAACAATACACATTATAAATATTTTGTTGGGAATTATCAGTATTGGCTTTAGTCTGTTTTTCACGTGGGGAATATTAGCTTTTTCATCTGGAGAACTTGAAGGTGTTTATGTGTTCCCGATTTCTGTAATGGTGGTTTGGTTAATAACCTATCTCTTACAAATAAAACTTAAAACTGTAAAAAGTTTTGTTATTTTATTGTTTATTGAATTAATATTATTCTACCTTTTTCTAACACATTAAAGTAAGTGTATATTTAATCCATAACCAATTTGCAAAGCTCCTATGGTATTTCTTGGGCTTTTATTTGGTTAGGTTTATTAGAAAAAATTGCTTTTGTTGAATTAAGTTATGCAAATAGCTAAAAAAATAATACATTGAAAAACGCTCAGATATGAATGATATCTGAGCGTTTTATACACAATTTATGCTGTGACTTTTTTGGTTTTTAAGCGTTTGGAATTTGGCAAAAGTAAGGATCTACACATGTGATTTCACCTGTGAAGGGGTCTTCTTGTCCCCAACATTCTTGATTGTAATAACCGCAGCAATCTCTTGCCTGTACACACAAAAGACTTTGAATTGTTATATTTTGTTCCGATTCATTAAACTTTTTACTCATTTTAGCTCAACTCCTTTATTAATAAGTTGCTTGCGGACAATCGTTTTGTGCCATTTTATAATCTATTGCTAAAGCAAGGCGATCAGCACCTGCATCATCTGTTGTTTGTGCACAATCAATTAACTGTTGGTCACATTCGCAGTCATCTGCTCCAAAAGTGTAGTAACATGCATCATGTTGGGCACAACATTCATCTAGTTCATTAACGGGTGGTCCACCACCATCATCTCCACGAACACCGCAATTTTCTCCACAGTGTTCATAATATACTGTAGGCATAATATTTAATGCATATTTTTCAAAAGCACAACATTCTCCACCGCCATCTTCCAAACAAGGAACATCTATTGCTTGTGTGGAGATAACATCATCGGAAATATTTGATTCATACATTTCATGTAAGAAAGGCAGCTCTTCACCTTGATACGGGAAGTCATTAGAATAAATCAATTTACCATTAACATATTTCATTTTTTGTTTGAACATTTGATTACAGCCATTGAATTGACCCAGTTATGCCATCTTTTTGATCCACCTCTGCCATAAAACTGATCCATTAAGGACATAACTGACCCACCCTCCTATATAATAAAGAGGCACATTGGTGCAATCTTATTATATAGGAGGTTTTTGTGTGGTAAAGTATCGAGAAATTCTAAGACTTCACGCGCAGGAAGTCACACAAAGGGGGATAGCAGCAAGCTGTGGACACTCCCGGAACACCGTTAGGGAAGTGATTCGGAGGGCGGGGGAGAAAGGTGTCGAGTGGCCCTTTGAGAAGGACTTGACCGATGTAGATCTTCAAATGCTTTTATTTCCTGAGAAACAATCCCCTTCCGACCATCGCAGGAGGCCTGATGGAGATTATATTCACAAAGAGCTGGCTAAGTCAGGGGTAACACTCTCTCTATTATGGGACGAGTATTCTTTAAAATGCAGGGCGAGTAACGAAGTTCCGTACAGCTATCGCCAGTTCTGTAGATTTTACAATGATTATGCAAGGAAGACTAAGGCAACAATGCGGATTAAGAGAAAACCTGGAGAACAAATGGAAGTAGACTGGGCAGGACAAACAATGCACCTTACAAATAATTTAACAGGAGAAGAAATCCCTGTTTATATCTTTGTCTCTGCGTTGCCATGTAGTCAGTATGCGTACGTGGAAGGTTTTTTGTCCATGAATGTGGAGAGTTGGATTACAGCCCATATTCATGCTTTTGAATTTTATGGGGGAGTAACGAGAATCGTTACACCAGATAATTTAAAGACTGGGGTAACCAAGTCGTCTAAAACTGACCCAGTTATCAATCTTAGTTATCAGGAAATGGCGGAACATTATCACACAACGATTATTCCGGCACGGGTGCGGCACCCCAAAGACAAGGCAAGTGTAGAAGGGAATGTTGGGCATATATCAACATGGATTATCGCCTCTCTCCGGAATGAAAAGTTCTTTTCTCTTTCCGAGCTAAACAACGCAATTAAAGACAAGCTGAAAGAAGTGAACACTAAGCCATTCCAGAAAAAAAGTGGAAGTAGGCAGGAAGCATTCTTAGAAGAAGAAAAGTTTGCCTTATTACCCCTGCCTAATTCGCCATATGAGATAGCAGGTTGGACAACAACGATTGTTCCATACAACTATCACATTGATATAGATAACAATTATTATTCTGTTCCCTATGATTATATCAAATGTACCGTAGACATTCGAGTGACTAGAAATATAATCGAGATATTTTATAAAAATATAAGGATAGCATCGCATAAGAGGATTATTGGTCAAAAAGGAGAGAATAGTTCCTTGCCTGACCATATGCCCAGAGATCATAGAAAGTACGTAGAGTTTGATAGAGAGTCCATTCTTAAGTGGGGAGAGACCGCTGGTCCAGCCACTTTATTGACAGTTGAAAGGATTCTGGAATCTTACTCAAATGAAAAGCAAGGCTTAAAATCCACATACGGCCTGATGAAACTTGCCGACAAATACTCCATTGAGCGAATCGAAACAGCTTGTGAAAGAGTTATGTCTTATACACCAAGGCCTAAGCTGAAGAGCATACAAACAATCTTAAAAACAGGACAAGACAAATTGCCAGTAGAAAATAAAACCAAACGAACCAGCACACAAAACAGCAGCAACAATTATGGATTCACCCGTGGTGCGGAATACTATGGAGGAAATAATAATGACAACAGATAATACATTAACGAAGTTAAATGAGATGAGAATGAATGCGATGGCGGAAACATTCAGAGAGCAACTAAGGAACCCTGAATATCAGGAATTATCTTTTGAAGATAGGTTTGGTTTACTCGTGGATATTGAATGGTCCCGAAGACAAAATAGCAAGCTTGACCGTCTAATTAAGTCGGCTGAATTACGTGATACACAGGCTTGCATTGAGAATATAGAATATCATCCTGACCGAAAACTGGATAAAACTCAGATTCTAAGACTGGCAACGGGAAATTACATTGAAGAGCATCACAACATTATTTTAATGGGAGCTTCAGGTAATGGAAAAACATATTTAGCATGCGCTTTCGGGATAGCTGCATGCCGGCAATTCTATAAAGTGAAGTATATTAGATTACCGGATTTATTAGATGAATTGACGATCGCTAGAGGTGAAGGTACTTACAGAAAGGTAATGAAAAAATACAAGAAAGTTAATTTACTTATTTTAGATGAATGGCTATTAACTCCGTTAAATGAAACGGAGTCCCGAGATCTTCTTGAAATAGTAGAAGCACGCCATCAAGAAGCCTCCACCATTTTCTGTTCGCAGTTCGACCCACGGGGATGGCATGAGAAGATTGGCGAAGATACACTCGCAGATGCCATTCTCGACCGGATTGTACATGACTCTTATAATATATTTATTGATGGGAAGATGTCCATGAGACAGCGCAACGGATTACATCAATAATTCATTTACTCACGCCACTATCAGATTTGATAGTGGCTCACTTATGGCACGAGTGGATCAATTTCTTGTCCGAAGTGGGTCAAAAAGATGGCAAAGGTGGATCTAACCTCTGTCTTTCTTCACATTCTTCCATTTTTGTTCTTTACAAGGTTGACAAAGATAATTAAGTTGGAGTCTTGAGTGTTAGAATTTATAATCTCGGCGAGTTCTACTTGGAATCGCTCATTGTACTTTATAAGGAGACCTTTGCCTTTAGCATCCAATTGTTGAAAATTGATTACATCTTTATTCATATCTTTTTCAGAGATGTTAAATACCTTAACACCCCTTTCTTCTAAAGATTTGTTTGCATCAAATTCGACATAATTTTTAGATGCTTCTAGAATATTATCCAATGTTTCTCCCATTTTGTTCTTCAGTTCAAAATTCAGTTCTTGAGCTTCTGCACTATTCAACCTTTTACCTGCTGTAAACATAAGACATCTCCTTTCTTTTTTTAAATAATTTCTAAAGAAGCAAATCAGTTAACATTTGAATATTAAATCCTCGGATATGTTCATATCCAGAATCAGTTTTAATGATTGAAAAAGGCGTTCCCCGACCACCTAGATTAAAAAATTCAGAACGGTATTGTTCATTCTCTTTAATGTTTTTTTCGTTGAACTCTATACCATTGTTTTTCATCCAGTTAATTTGCTTGTGACAAAAACCACAATTCGGATTAGTATAGACAGTCACATCTCCGCTGATTTTGAACACCTCCTATCTGCTATCTTGTTATATAAAGTGATTCTTTAACGATGTCTATCAACCATTTAATATAAATTTCCAACTTTTATACTTAGGTAAAAATGAATGGTTATATTTTTCACTTATGAAATCATTTATTGCATTTACCTGACACGTAGATTGTATAGCTAGTTCTTGAAAAAAGGATCGTTCTTCCTCTGTACAAGTTTCATCTATACAACTTGCATAAAAGAGTTGGCAACAACGAGCTTCTATAAAACATTTATACAACTTTTCCTGGGTTTCCATATTCCCACCTTCCTTTTGTAATAAGTAATTTAATAAATAATAGGAAAACTATTTAACTCAATTGAACTAATCCGTTGCCTTCTAACGTACTACGGAATCCCAACGGCCTAGCATGCCTTGATAAATAGTCAAAAACTTTACCAGGTATTTTAGATTGATCACAGGCATTAAAAGCGTTATATAATAGCGCTACAGCCCCAGTAACATGTGGTGCCGCCATTGAGGTTCCCGTTAATCTAGCATAAGTACTAATTGGGAATGTTGATAAAATATTGCTACCTGGTGCTACGAAGTCAACCTCTATATTTGAATTAGAGAAAGGGCCAATAGCTAAATTTGGATCAACAGCTCCAACTTGAATGACTTCTTTATATGCCGCAGGATATAAAATTTCATCAGTTGTCGCTCTGTTATCACCATAGTTACCTGCCGCAGCAACCGTAATGATTCCTTTCCTTAATGCTTTTAAAATAGCAGAATATAAATTTGGATCATCTTCCGGACCTCCAAGAGAAATATTCATAGCTGATACTTTCTCACCCATGGGACCACGCCAGTTAGTAGCATACTCTATTGCGTTAATTAAGTTCTCATAAGAACCAACACCATTTTTATCAACAACCTTTAATATTAAGAGATTCACGTTTGGAGCAACTCCAACAACTCCTGTTTCATTATCAATAGCCCCAATAGTACCAGCAACATGTGTCCCATGACCTGCATAGTCATAATAGTTACTAGTGTCTCCCTGATCGTCATTCGTGAAATTGTAGCCACCAATTATATTGCCTCTTAAATCTGGATGGTCTACTTGGCAGCCTGAATCAATAACAGCAACAACATTTCCAGCCCCTCCGTTTGTTTCTCCCCATACTTGTGGTGCGTCGATCGTTTTCACTCCATATGGGATTTTTTCGGGTTCTTTTACAATCTCATCAAACTCCGTGGGTAATAAAAATATTTTTTTCATTTGAAATACCTCCTTATGAATTACCGTTACTAAACAAAGTGAAATAGAAACTATTTTTATCAACCACTTCGCGGCATTCTGACAAAAATTTCGAAAAAATGTTGTTATAGTTGATAAAAACCCTATTTATTTCACTTTAGAATATAGGAGGGATAGTTTGTGAAAACTGAGAATAGTTCTAGTAGAACGGTAAGGAACTCCTATGACGAGGTATATAGTGAACTCGGTGAGCAAATCCAAAAGGTTTTAGAAGAACCAATAATGAAAGCGTTTTTAGAGGAACCAGACAATGTAAAGCTTCTTAACAACGTTATCGAATTTCCGACAGAGTTAAATTGTAATGAACTTGATGAGGCGTTTAGGTACTATTACCAAAAAGCAAGGATGATGAAATATTTAATCACTTTAATTCGTATCTACTCTATTGACTATGATAAAAAGCACCGAAAATTAAGCGAACGCTTTCCATTGATTGTTGACAAGCCATTGGGTGATGAAGAAGAAGGCGAGACTCTCGGAAGCCTATTAGCTGTGGAACATCCCAATTTCGAGGAAATGTACGTAAATCACAATGCACATGATTTAGGAGATTACGTTACATCAACAATGCTATACTATGCGATAGACGTATTAACGGAAAAACAAAGATCAGTGATTAAATTATTTTATGTGGATAACCTTTTGTAAACGATAAACTAGACTCAACAGTTTTCCACAAATAAGAATCAACAGAATTTCACAAGTCAGATTAAACAGTTATTCCAAATTTCCCCCTTCTTTCAATATACTAGAGTTAGTTTATTGAAAGTGGGGATCCAGGAGTGGAGAAATACATGTCTTATGTTGAAATTCATCGTTTATACTCGGAGGGCTTTTCAAAGAGTAAGATTGCGAAGAAGTTAGGGATATCCAGAAATAGGGTGATAGATTATTTGAGAATGAATCCTGATGAATTTGAGGAATTTGTAAATTCGCTAAGGGTTAGAGGGAAAAAGTTAGATCCTTACCAAGCACATATAATAGCATGGCTGCAAGAACACCCTGATTTAACAGCAGCTCAAATTCATGACTGGCTAGAAGAGAAATTAGAAGTGAAAGGTGTGAGTGAGAATACAGTAAGGAATTATGTGAATGAATTACGTGATAAGTATTACATTCCCAAAGTGAAGACTCAGCGAATTTACAGTGCAGTCCCGGAATTACCGATGGGACTTCAAGCCCAGGTTGATTTCGGCCAGACGGTTGTGGAAGGCAGCCAGAAGGTTAAGCATCGCTTATATTTCATCGCTTTCATATTATCGCATTCGAGATACAAATATGTAGAATGGCTGGACCGACCATTTCGAACAACCGATGTCATTCATATGCATGAAAATGCATTCCAATATTTTGGGGGAATACCACAAGAAATGGTCTACGACCAAGATGCCCTTTTGGCAGTAAACGAAAATGCCGGTGATCTAATTATGACGGCAGAATTCACGAAATACCACCAGGCCAGGCAATTCCGCATTTACTTATGTAAGAAAAGTGATCCGGAATCGAAAGGAAAAGTCGAACAAGTTGTCAAATTCGTCAAAAACAACTTCAGCAACCATCGTACCTTTCATAATATTGATGACTGGAATGCTTCCTGTCTCGCCTGGCTAACACGCACAGGGAACTATAAAGTCCATCACAATATAAAAAAGAGACCCGTCGAGGTGCACGCCCTGGAAAAGCCGCACTTACGTCAGATCTCAAATACCTATTATCTTTTCGATAATATTCATAAGCCAAGTATAACAAGAACTGTTGATAAGAACAATATCATTCGATATGGTGGCAACCGCTATAGTGTCCCGAAAGGTACCTACCGGTCCGGTTCTGAGAATAAAGTATACGTCATAGAAAAAGAGGGGTGCCTGTATATACGATTTAAAGAAGCTGGGAAAATTATAGCTCAACATGAAATATCCCCTAAGAAAGGAAAAATAATAACGGATCCAGAACACCGTAATAAGAATACGGGAAAAAGAGACTTATTAATTCATGAGATTGAAGATTATTTTCCTGACAAGACATCTATTAAATGGTTTATTGGTGTGTTAAAGGATCGTTATCCGCGGCACTTAGTAGATCAGCTTAAAGTAATTCAGCATTCCATAAAAAGCTATCCAAAAGAGGCCGAGGAAGCAATTGAGAAGATTAAGCAAATGAATATGACAAGCGCGAATGACTATCGAGATGTGATCAAGTCCTTAGCCATTGAGAAAGAAAAACGGCTGCGGTCTTCTCCGCAAAACGTGCAACCAAATGAAAAATACAAATCCATAGTTGCACCGGAACGATCAACAGATGTTTATCTTGAAGTTTTATCAGGAGGGAAGTGAAAATGGAACAGGTTTATGACCACTTACAGGAAAAGTGCCGAACCCTCCGTCTCGCCGAGACGGCAAAGAAACTGCCGGAAATATTGAGAAACGCCGAGGCTAAAAATTGGACGTACCACGAGTTGATTCATGAAGTATTAAGTTATGAAATCAGGTGCAGAGAGCAAAAGAACATGGAAAAGATGATGAAATGGGCAGATTTCCCGGAGCATCTTACCTTTGAAATGTATGATTTAAAGGAGCAAAATGCGATTGGAGAAAAGCAACTTCACGTTTTACAGGAACTTCATTGGATAGATGAGCATTTCACTTTAATCATGATGGGGCCAACTGGCGCGGGCAAGACACACTTGTCCGTAGCTCTAGGTATACATGCCGTAGAACGTGGATACCAGGTATCCTTTACCTCAATGAGCCAGTTAATGTACATACTGAAGACAAAAGACTATATCAGTAAATCCAAGACAAAATATAAACGCATTGTCTCTTCTGATCTCGTCATTATTGATGATGTGATGTATATGACCTATGATGCCGAAGAAGCTCATTTATTTTTCCAGTTTGTATATGATTTATATGATAAAGCAGCTTTTATTCTAACTTCTAACAAAGGACCTGGTGAGTGGGGAAAATTTCTTGGTGATCCCACTCTCACCACCGCCATTCTCGACAGATTATTGCACCGTAGTGAGGTCCTAACGTTTGATGAGGAGGCAGATAGCATACGGATGAAGTATCGCAAGGCTATTTTTGATGCATCACCTGTTGAGTCTTAATTGTGAAAACCTGTTTAAAGTTATTTGTGAAAAATTGTTTATTTCTACTTGACGGTTACACCTTTCTAACAAGGAAATTGCTGACCTCTTTGATGAATCCCCTCAAAACATATCGAAAGTTCACCAACAAGCATTAAATAAACTTCGTGGGAATCTAGGTTTAGAAGCTGAAAATAGTGGGAAAAGAGAAACATAAAATAATAGAAAGGGTGATAGAATGTCTTCCGCGTGCCGAGTGCAATCTTCTGGGGATCGGCTGGAAAATGAAAAAGTTGAACAAGTAATTGAGGAATTAACCCCAAGAATAAAAAGTAGCATTAGAAACACGGCATTTCAAGAACGCGAAGATTTAGAACAGGAGATTATAATAAAAATTATTGAAAAAATTAGGCTATTTGAACGTAATGATAGCCCCGGTTTTTGGGAGTTTGTCCAAGCAATTTAATACGGGAAAGTAGGAGCAGTTGTTTAGTGAGAAATAGAGTCTTTTACAATAACAATAAAATAGGTACAGGATAAAAAAACCGTGTGAGGAAAATAAACTTCACTCGGTTTTTTTTGTTTATTGGTTATAAGCCTTATCCTTTACCAACAGGGTAATACATATTTACATGACTTCTATCTAATGCGATTGCAACATTATAACTTGGTGTCGCAAACGAACCAATCGTAGATGGGTATAAGTTAATAATGAGAAAGGAAAAACCTCTTCTTCACATGGAGTTAATTGGTTAATTGTTAAAGATTTTTTTCCGTTATATCAAAAGACCTTCAACATACTGCCATTATATAAATGGTGTATATTGAAGATCTTTTAATCATGGAGCTTATTAAAGTAACTGCCCTTTAGTTGAATAGTTTATCCTGAACAATCTGGGCAATTACCCAGTTGTACCCATTTGGGCCATCATTAAGAGAAATGCGAAAAATACCCCACTCCCAAATGAGATGATAATTGCCATAACTGCAAGTGCATTTTTTTCCGTATCTTTAAAAATAGCTATAAACCCAAAAACCAAAGATAGAATTATGGACAACGAAATAAGAAAAAAACCGAGATAAGGATGAATTCTTATTAGGGCATACATCATTGCAAATAAAAATGGTATTGGAAATATACTTAATAATAAAGACCAGTAACTTAACCAAGAGAATTCTCTCATTTTAGTCACCCCTGAAATATTTTTATTATCGGACCGTATTGTTTAAAAGTAGCCAATGAAATTTGCTACAACTCTTTCATTAGCCATATCCAAGACTATATTGTTAAACTTTTTATTTTATAAAATACGCACAATCACTTTCAACAGCGCAAAAGTTAAAAAAAGAATAAAAATAGTGAAATATTTGCTACTGTTAAGACTGAAGCAATAACAGTTGATACTTGCAATGCTAATTTAGATATGAAACTCCAAAACCCCATTATTAAAGAAGCTATCCCTAATACAAAGATTTGATAATACATAAACTTTAACAATGATTGATTATCAGAACCAAACCCAATAAAGAAAAATTCGATAAGTGTTAGTGTTACCAGCATACTTAATATCAAGAAAGTATAGCTTTTCCATAATTTCTTAGTCATTTAACATCCTCCTAAATTCAACAGTTCATATTTATCCATAATTCTTGAAGTTCCTTCGAAATTCTTGCCCTCTAGTTGTGGAAAAATCTAATTACATCGTTACTCTAACATAGAATGACATCATCTTTTTTTCAATTTTCCACAAATTTGCGTCTTAAACATAGCTGCTACCACTTTAGTAAAGTAGTGAATGTTTACCCTATTTTGGTTAAGGTTTTGGATAAATGGTAAATTCAAAAAAGCCAATTACAAAAACACAAACTAACATAAATAGAAACAAACCTAAAGCCCACCAAGTAAATGTTTTTTTGTAGTTAAACCTTGTAAAACTCACTAAAGCTAAAACAACACCAATTGTTGGTGTAAATTGGAAAAAGAAATTTGAAAGCCCATCTAAACCGCCGAGCGTAATCAAATAGACATTCATGTAGGCTAATGACAATAGTGCACATATAAAGGAAAATATCCCTAACCTTGTTTCTCTTAGCTTAGGTTTTTTTCTTTTTTCTTCTAATCGTTTTACCAATTCCATAAGCGCACCTCCCCAATATGAATGGTCCGAATCGATTCACTATTCCTTAATTTTAAAATCTCTTTTGTAGGACCAGTGATTACACCACCATAAGACTTAAGCCCATGATCTTCAATGTATTCTATACGATGGTCAAGGTCTAACCATTTGGCATGTGCAATATCCACAGCTTGTTGTTCATATTTTTCGAGAAAGCGGAGACTTTCCATAAACTGTTGATCATTTGGCTTTCTATTGTGGTATGGTGACCATCCATCTGGATCAGGTTGAGCAGGATACCCGATAGGTGTTAAATATCCACCTTCTAAACTTTTACCTGATGCTTCCAGACCTGTATCAATAGCATACCAACGCCATTCCACATCAAGACCTTCCGTAACCCCAATCATATCCTCTGGCTTTTTTAACTCGTTTAATGATACATATACTTCAGCAACTGTACCTTCAGGAAGCTTCTCTAGGGAATCCCACGCATCAGGATCTTTGTTAGTTATTTCAGCTTTTGGGTGATAAAGCTTTTTTGTATCGTAATAAGGGATTTCCATTGGTGCATTTTCAGAAATGTAGTTTCTTTTTATTAATTCTGCTTTATCCATTTCGTAAGTAACTTTCCAGTCGCCTAGTTTGATGTCCTCTTTACCTACTCTTTTGTATAAATCCATATTGACATCTAACGTAAATAACCCAACATTCTCCTTAATTTGCATTTCTTCTAAGCTTACATTTGGTTCTGTGACATAGACCGTTTCAATCGCCACATAAATGAGGTCTTCTGCCTTGCCACCCCAGCCATAGTATATATAACTAGCCATCGTCATAATAGGATAAATCAGTAAAATAATCATGATTACATACGCTACGGATGAAAACCTAGCATTGCGAATACTGTTTTTTAAAATTTTATTTACTTTCTCAGGTGGAAGATCTTCATCTTGAACGTCTTTTTCAGAGCCAAGCTCTTCTGATATTAATTCTTGATAGGCATCTAACTTTTCCAAATCCCTTTCAATTTCTTCTGCTTCTTCATCCGAGAGGTGCCCACCATAATACTTTTGTAACTTTTGTTTCCATTCCTCGCTCATTCCTCAACACTCCCTTTCTTGTAGAGCTGCCTAAGTTTACCTCTCCCACGGAAAATATGGGTTTTTAATGTGTTTTCTTTTATAGAAAGGATTGAAGCTGCTTCTTTATAGGAAAACCCTTCTAAATCACACATGACAATTGCCTTTTTCTGCATTGGCTTTAATTGATCTAATTTGTTATATAACTCTTCCTTCTCAACATTTTTTTGAAATACCTCTTCGACTGAATCACCAGATGAATATCCAGTAAAGTATTCTGGTTCTTCGTAACTTACCTTTTTACTTCGCCTCGTATAGTCAATAAAGGTATGGTAAGCGATTTTAATGAGCCAAGACTTTAACGCTTTTGGTGGGCTTTTATCTAACGCTTGATAGGCTTTCATAAACGTATCTTGGGTTAAATCTTCTGCTAAACTTCTATCCTTGCAAAGAGAGAGAGTATATCTATACACATCATGGATATAAAGTTTATACAGTTGTTGGATATCCAATCATTCTCCCCCTTTCATATATACAACGGTTTTAGGTCATTAAAAGTTGCAGTCTTTATCACAAATGTAGAATTCCAGTTTTGTTGATAATTTTTGGGTACCCGGTGTTTCTAAATATCATTATTTTTTTCTTTCATTCAATGTATTATCACAGCTGTTCTAATACTTATTTTTATTAAAAATTTGATAACTAACCTCTATCTTCTTTATTTTTTATTAGTATTAAACAAAAAGAATACATGTAGATGAATATTATTTTCCAATGCTGAAAATATAAAAAATATTTTGATATTGACGAAAGAAGTTGTTTAAGTATTCAGAAGTTTGCTAGTAAGATTAAATAGGGATAGTTGTTCTCTTATGTACATTTGTAATATCTGGAATAACTTATACATATATAATTTTGATTCACTATAAAAGGCCGAACCGTGGTTACGTTCAGCCTTTTCATATCGATATTAACGCCATATATTAAATAGCATGTCAATATTAGTTTTTAAGGTGGTACTCGGATTCGAACCGAGGATAAAGGTTTTGCAGACCTCTGCCTTAACCACTTGGCTACACCACCACAATAAAAAATATTCGGTGAATTTTTTACTCCAAAATAGTGTGTCTTTTTAACGCCTACATAAAAGGATTATGAGGAGATATAAGAACTCCCCACTACTACTACTAGATGTTCATAGGTCTGAACTTATATGATGTAAGGACATGAACCTACTGCTAATGCTAACGCTGAAATCTTCGGAGCTATATCCGGTTCCATTAGAATTAACTTTGCGATTATAGTTTCATTGGTATACTTCTTTTTGGCATTATCTATCGTATTTGGTTTGGTTGCTATATGTAAAAACACAGAATAAAATATAATCACCATCATAGGACTTTAATTTTACAATTGTTTTTCGTTTCGGAAGGAAAATAGAACAATACTATCTATTGGTAGCGGATTGGTAATAGGTTTTCTCTTAATGATGTCTCAAATGGCTTAATTTAACCTGTATTAACTAATCTTTGAAAGGCCAGAAAGCGAAGAGAGCTTTCTGACCTAAGTAATTATATCAAATCTAAACTAAACTGTTTTTATTAAAAATAACATCCATCAAGTGTGGCCTGAACTCTGATTCCGAGACCCATTGTTGTATCACCTGGGCAAGAGTTACGTCCATAGCAATCGAGCAGGTTTGCATGGCAAGGACAAGGATCCGAATTTTCAATTAGACAAGTATCATGGAAGTAGCAACAAACATCGCATGCGTTTACAGCACCACCACCGCCGGCATCATGACCAACACCACAATACTTACCACAATAGTTGTATTGAACTCCTCCGAATAAGCAACAAGGCTCTACACCAAATGGAGGGTCCTCAAAAACGCAAGCCCCCGCAGCGGTATCGTTATCTAGTGGTTCTATATTTCCCTCAAAACGTTTTGCGTCTTCAAATTCTGCAATCTCGTTTGGTTTCCCATAACCTCCTTCTAGAAGGTCTCGAACAGTTAGCTCATTGTTGACATATTTTTTATGATTATACAAATCACTTTTACGATCATATTCCCAAATCTTTTCTGTAAATTCAACAGTATTGTTATTATGGTCCTTTGCTTCTGCTACTAGCAACTGTAATTCTTCATTAACATAGTAATACGCTGTTACTAACTTGAAGTATAACTCTCCATCTACAACCAGTTCGGTAACAGCAACCGTTGGTGATACCGAACTGCTTTCACCAATCCTGTCCTTCACTAGATCACTTTGCTTCAGATCACCTGCAATATTCTTTGCTTGTTGCAGAGTCATGAATCTGCTTTTAGACTTATCCATTAATGTTCCTCCTTATAAGCTTTAATTTATTAAAGTTAAACGTTTGAATCGACTTCCTTGACAACTTGAAAAACTCAGCCTTGATGAAAAATCAACCGTAATCAATTGTACTTTATTTCTACCTCCTTTCTGCTTTCTTATATTGTAAAGTGAATTCGTTTTCCTGCTTGTCAACCACTTGGATAAATTTTTTTCATTTGAAGACACCTCCTTATGGATCGTGTTACTAATAACAGTGAAATAGATACTACTTTTATCAACCACTTCACGACATTCTGACAAAAATTTCAAAAAATCTTAATATAGTTGATAAAAGCGATATTCATTTCACTTTAAAATATAGGAGGGATTGTTTTGAAAACTAAAAAAGAAGCTAGTAGAACAGTAAGGAACTCCTATGACCATGTAAATAGTGATATTAGTCGGCAGATCCACAAAGTCTTAGATGAACCAGTAATGAAGGCTTTTTTAGATGAACCAACCAATATAGAACTTCTTAATAATGCTATCGAATTTCCAACAGATCTAAATTGTAATAAACTTGACGAGGTATTTTAGCAATATTATCAGAAAGCCAGGATGATGAAATATTTAATCACCTTAATTCGTTACCAATCTATTGACTATGATAAAAAGCGCCGAAAGCTAAGTGAACGGTTTCCTTTGATTGTTGACAAGCCATTATGCGATGAAGAAGATGGTGAGACAGTTGGAAGCCTATTAACGATGGAACATCCTGATTTTGAGGAATTATTTGTAAAGCATAATGCGCAGGATTTAAAAGATTTCGTTACATCCTCAGCGCTATACAATGCAATCGATACACTAACAGAAAAACAAAGATCAGTACTCAAACACTTTTATGTAGACAACCTTTCTAATAAGGAAATTGCCCATTTATATAATGAATCACCTCAGAACATATCGAAACTCCATCAACAAGCACTTAAAAAACTTCGCAAACATTTAGGTTTAGAGTCGAAAAATAGTGGAAAAAGAGAAACATGAAATAATAGAAAGGGTGATAGAATGTCTTCCGAATGCCGGATGCAAAACTCTGGGGATTACTTGAAAAATGAGGAAGTTAAGCAAGTAATTGAGGAATTAACCCCGAGAATAAAAAGTAGCATTAGGAACACGGCATATCAAGAACGCGAAGATCTGGAACAGGAGATAATAATAAAAATCATTGAAAAAATTCGGTTGTTTGAACGAAAAGACAGCCCAGGTTTTTGGGATTTTGTCCAGGCAATTTAATCCGAGAAATTTGAAACAGATTGTTTGAGGGAAAATTTGATGCTTTATTATAGAAAAATAAATGAAGGATAGAAACAGTGTGAGAGATATTACAACTTCTTTCACGCTGTTTTTTTACGATTTTTGCCGATAACCAAAATAAGTCATTCATTTTAGATATTTAAAATGAGACGAGTGGCTGGTTAACACTTGGCAAAAATAACATTAGAATTCAGTTATTTAACTTCAAAGTCTCTGTGGAGTATTATGTATACCCTAAGTCACTTTACCAAGTATCTTTGGGCGTTATTTATTTTTATTTTATTTTTAATATTATCACACACCAAACCCATTATGGTTTGGTGTGTGTATAACTTATTAGTTTGATAAAGTACTAGTACTAAAGTGAATTTTAAGGACGACCTTTGATTACAGCCATTGAAATGTACCACCTCTGACATGGCATTTACCAGCAAATGATAAAAAAAATGTACCAAAGAATGACAGACTGTTTACCACTTCAATCCTTCTGGTATAAAAGATATAAAACGTATTTTTGAGAATCAAAAATGTTTTAAAAATTTGATTGATTTTCAATAAGGTCAGTCTCGCAAACGGGACAAACTAACTCTTGTATTACGTAGTAGACTAATAAAAAACTTCTTTTGTGACAGAATGTACTTAAAGGGAATAGTTTTTTATTTATAAGTGATCGATTTCTACTTGGGGGCAGATTGTTGAGTAAAACTACTTATTTAACTTTGAGTATTTTACAGTAAGTTCTACATTCTTATGTAGCTGACGTTTTTAATATATGCGAAGTAGGTTATATAGATATTAAGATATACAGATTTGAAAGAAATTCTATACGTTGGCAAGAAAAGATTGTCCTTATCGACAATCCTTTCTTTTACTCATACCATTTCTATTTGAAAATACCATTTGACTTTAAATGAGGTTACTCTTGTAAGTTTTTACGTTTTTGATGGCGGGTAACTTTTTTTCGATTACCACATATTTTCATTGAACACCATTTTCGCCTTCCTCTTGTATCCATAAATAATAGAACACAATCCGGATTTGCACAACGATGCATGTTGGATAATTTATTTTCAGCAAAAAGCTTTATAGCATCATAAGCTAATAGTGCAATCAGAGCATCTTCTGGCTTACCAATCGGTTTTGCTATCAAAACATTTTCTTCTAATTGGTAAGTAAATGGAGCTTTTTCAATTAGGGATTCTAGATTATTAATCCAATTTTCTTTAGGTTTTTTTCCATCCGCGAAACCTTCATATACCTTTCGTAAGGACAAGCGAATGTTTTTAATCAACGGTAAAGCATCAATAGCCCATTCTTCCATGTTTCCTGAAATTTGTTTGTGCGATAAAATACCTTTCTTGTCCATGGTGTGGATCCACGTAATCAAATCTTCGGGCGAAGTAAGTAAGTCAATACGGGTCCCATTCCGTACTACTTCAGTATTTACTAGATCTAATGATAGATGACCAGAGAAAAGTGGAAATTTTGTATTACTTCCCATCAAAACGACTCCCTTAATAAAAATTATAGTTAACCTATTATAACACACTTGACAGGTTAAGTTTAAATGGGTATATTATTAACCATTAAAACCATTAATTAATGGTTAATGAAAAACGGGAGGGATTCTAATGCAACAATCTTTTTTAGGTAACCGTGTTGTTCTGGTTGCATTCATTACACTGATGGGGGCTTTTGGTTTAAATTTAACAGCTGGCCAATTTTTTGAGCCTTTACATACTGCCTTTGGTTGGGATTTAACGATCCTAAGTTTGGCGGTGTCTCTAAATATGATTACTTGGGGAGTTTTTCAACCGATTGCGGGGAGGTTAATTGATCGGTTTGGACCTAAGTCTGTTATTTCTAGTAGTGTAGCGTTGATGGGTATAGCATTTTTACTGTCTGCAACGATCACACAAGTGTGGCAATTTTTTGTCTATTACGGTGTGTTGACGGCTATTGGTTTTGCTGGGTGTGGGTCGATGGCTAATTCAGTATTAGTATCGCGTTGGTATATGAAAAAAAGAGCAAAAATGCTCTCCAGAAGTTCGATGGGAATGAATATTGGTCAACTTGTTCTATTACCGCTGACTGGTTTCTTAATTGCTAATACTGGCTTTCGTACTGCATTTGTAGTACTAGGATTAATAATTCTTGTAGTGGTGGTACCTTTAGTATTGTCTTTGGTTAAAAATAATCCACAAGATGTCGGTCAGTTTCCTGATGGAGATGAGACGTCTTCTGTTTCATCAACAAAAAGCGCATTGTTATCTGAGGCATTACGAAGCAGTCATTTCTGGATTGCAAGTTTAGGTTTTGCATCATGTGGTTTCACTTTATACTTTGTAACGATGCATCTTCCAAAGTTTGCTGTTGACTTAGGTGGATCTACATCACTAGGAGGTCAGTTACTGGGCATCGCAGCTTTAGCAAGCGCCATCTCAATGTGGCTGACGGGACAATTAAGTAATAAATTTGGAAAGAAGAATTTATTAGTAGCACTATATGTTATTCGATTAGCTGCATTTATTTGGTTAGCAATTGCACCGGGTATCTGGCAATTGTATCTATTTGCCATTGTTTACGGTACGGCTTCTATGCCAATTATCCCACTTGTGACTGGTATTATTGGTGATCGATTTGGTAAAAATGCGATGGGAAGTATCCTAGGTTTTAGTTGGTTATTACATCAAGTTTTTGCGGCATTAGGTGTGTTTCTAGGTGGGTATCTTCGTTCTATTTCTGGAAGTTATAATAACGCGTTTTGGATGGGAGCAGCAATATTAGCGCTGGGTACTGTTATTACACTTTTTATGAAGAGGGAAGAAGTAACCTTACAAACCAAAACGGTTCAAGCACAATAAAAGAGGGGTGATTGTGGTGGAAAACTATCTATTGAAACAGTTATTGTTTGTAAGAGAAAGTACGATTAATTTTGTAAAAGATATGGGAGAAGCTACGAGTGAGCTTGTACCTGATAAATTGAATAATAATATTAAGTGGAATTTGGGACATATATATGTAGTTGGTGAAAAATTCTTGTTTCATTTCACTGGAGAGGAAACAAAAATTCCATCTAACTATCCCACATTTTTTAATACTGGAACTAGTCCAGCTGACTGGGAAATGAAGCCACCGTCTCTGAAGGAGTTAATTGATGTTTTGAGCGAACAAATAAACAGGATGAATTTGGCTTTGTCAGGAAGGATGGATGAGAAAGTTAAGGAGGCCTACACTACATCAACGGGATTTGAATTAAGAATTGTGAAAGAGTTTGTTAGTTTTTGTTTGTATCATGAAGGTATGCATTTTGGGGCGATTAAAAATATAGGTAAATTAGTTAAAGAAATGTCTTGAACAATCTAGGCGAATCATCTGAGATGGTTCGCCTTTTTAAAAATTATTAAAGTTGATGGTTTGTGCTATCAATAAAATTAACTTGATGACTATTTCAGCAAACCTTTCAAAACCTTACGTAAAGACAAGCCGATTTCCTTAACCAAGGACTATATAGTAATATAATAATATAGTCAAGTCAGAAAGTGAGTGAAAAATTAATGAGAAATAATGTTATAGAACTTAAAAATTTTTCTATCGGATTACCCAAGCAAATGAAATATGCGACTAATAAAGAAATTACTACCGGAATTTGCAAGCAAACTGTTGAGGAGGCTTTCTTAACTAAAGATGGATTTCGGGGTGATGGCGTCGCCGATTTAAGAAACCATGGAGGTTCTGACCGTGCTGTATGTCTATATCCATATGAGCATTATCTATTCTGGGAAAAAGAGTTTAATAGAACCTTATCACCCTCTACTTTCGGAGAAAATCTAACAGTAACCAATATGTTGGAAGGAAGTGTTAACCTAGGAGACGTTTATCTTTTGGGAGAAGCAGTTGTACAAGTTTCTCAAGGTAGGGTTCCATGCAGTACAATTACAAAGAGAACTGGTCACCCTTTACTCCTAAAAATGATGATAAAAACGGGTTTCACAGGCTATTTATTCCGTGTTTTAGAAGAAGGTGTGGTCAGAAAAGATTCTAAATTTACATTATTAGAGCCTAGTACAAAACAAGTATCTATTCTATACGCCAATGAGGTCTATTTTCATAAAACAAAAGACATTGAAGGAATACAAAGAGTGTTAGATGTCCCGGAACTGGCTCAGGAATGGCAAGAGTTTTTGGAGAAACGATTACATAAACTTATTACTCATTAATAGGTGCGTTAGACTTTTTATATAAAAAACCAAAGTCATATGCTGCGCAGTAAAAATATACTATTCAACAGAAAATGGTCTTTCACAATCGGGCGCAGATTGCGGAAGACCATAAGCCTAATTCCTCGGTAAAGGAGGATTAGGCTTTTTCACTTCAAAATCCTTGACATTTTACTATTGGTAAATGCATTGACAGTAAATGGTAAATTTCGTGGAAACTGCTGGTAAAAAACTTGGCAGAGATGGTACATTTTTGTGGCTGTAATCAACCTTCAAGCTCAGAAACCATTAATAGTTGTAACGACATGGTATCCATATCTAGGGGGAGGTCCAATACACTTCACCAGAACCCCACCTATTCCATATCTTATAGAAGTGACCCTTCAAAGCCTTGTCTTAAGTTACCTACTTCAATTACCTTCACTGTTCGGGACTTTCACCCTAAAGTCTACATCCATGTCGAGCGCATTAAATAAATATTCCCACCTCTAAAGAGGTGGGAATATAAATTAATCATCAACGTTAATAGGTTGGCCTGCCGGTGGATATAAATCACTAATATCTCCACTTGCTACGTGTTCAAATATTCTTTCCCATCCATTGCCAATGTCTTTATAAAATTCGTAACTAGGGAAACCATCATGTCTTCCATTATCCATCACAACTCGACCATCGCTATAGACAGTAACATCGGCATAATAATTGATACTTGGCATATACCACATATTGAAAATTCCGTTACTAACATCGTGTTCAACCTTGAATGAAACACTGTCGTATCCATTCCATGTTACATTATATATTCCCAATTGGCTTAAATCAGCTTCCCCCTCTTCATACCATGTGTCATTCACTGAGGGATCTAGTGGAACGTGTTTTAATCTAGTCGGGCTTGCGTATTTATACGAATTAATTGTGTGAGAATCAAAATAAAGATAGAGATTAAACCTTGTTCTGTAACTACCGTATGGATCGAAGTAAGTTCTATTGTCTCCTTCACCATAAGTTACATAATCATATGGGAATGGCTGGAATGGTGATTTTACCCAATCATCTGGAATAAATGTTTGAAACCTTAAACGTACTGACATACTAACCAACCTCCATTATATTATTTGAACAGGAGATGAAAGGCAAAAGGTCCACCTCTAACCAGTTTGCCTTATTAGCTGTTCTTACTATAAAAAGTGTTTTAATAATGTAAAAAATCAACTTTCTAATAAAAAAATTAATTATCTAATGTGTTGCGTAGTTTTTTTTTCGATGTTATGTAGTTCCAAGTGGAACATATTTTATTCTAAATAGGAGATTAGAATTTTGCTTGGTTTTTCTTAGTAAAGATGCTAAGCTATTAATAAAGAAGTTAATAAAAACAGTTGATATCGGGGAGGAGATTCAGTTGATCTTTATATGTCCGACCTGTAGATGTTTTAATAAAATAAATATTGTCCTGAAGTCATTGGTATTTACTATGATATTTATTATTTTTGGGGTATTATCTTATTTTTTATTACCTTATATAATGCCTGGTAATTCAGCTTTTGTAATTTTAATGTTCGCTCCTTTTCTAGTTGGTGGACTTTTATTTGGTTTGGGGTTATTCGGACTTGCTTTTGGGATAAGTAAATTATGCGAACGGATTAAAAGAAAATAATTGGTTATTAAAATAAGGAGTGCTTTAGTGGAAGATCCGTTTTCTGAAATAATCAATCTTTTTTCAAAATGGATTCTTTTAATTTATTGTAAAATGTGGGTTTGGGGGGTATTTATAATCAAACTCTATTTTAAAGCAACAATCCAACAAGTGGTTTTTTATAGATAAATAAGAGAAAAATACACATTTACTGCTGGTCGTGTAATTGGACTCCCTCTTATTGCCGAGCAGCACCGTACTGTAGAGAAAGTGAACACCGTTTGGAAAACAATAAACGAGGTCGAAAATAATATTGTTAAAGATAAATAAATAGAAACATAAATCTTTTAAAGGATAGGCGAAAATGCCTGTCCTTTTTTGTTTTATATGTGTTAGAATATTGTTAGATACTTAAAATACCTAAACTACATATTCTAAGAGGGTGAATACATGAAAGTTCAAAAAATCGACATAGGAAATAATCAATATCGCTACCTTCTTTTAGACAATGAATTTAATGTGATTGAGCCAATCAAGCGGTACTTAAAATTCCTTGACAATACGGATAAGGCAGAAAACACGTTAAAAAACTATGCTTATCATCTTAAAGCATACTTTGAATATCTATATGAGATTGGACTTTCTTATAACGAAATCAGTTCCGAAGGAAATAATCCAATAGAAATATTGGGAAACTTTGCAAGTTGGTTAGAAAACCCAACCATAATAAATGACAAATTATCATATTTGTCACCGCCAGAAGCAAAGCGAAGCAATCAAACTATCAATCTTATAATTATTGCTGTACTCGGCTTTTATGAGTTTTTGTCGAAAGGAAATGAACTTCCTGAATTAGACGTTTACAAAGAACAAAGAATGAACCCGCAGTTTAAAAGTTTCTTACATGAACTAATTCCTAATTCCAACATGATAAGGAAAAATATACTTCACCGTAAAACCGAGCAAAAGGAAGTAGAAGCGATCACAAGAGAACAATATAATCAACTTTTAGAACACTGCAACACGATAAGGGACAAGGCTTTACTGGCTGTTTTGTTTGAAGGTGGACTACGATTAAGTGAAGCACTTGGGCTATTCATTGAGGACATAGAGCCATTTAACAATAAAATCAAAATACAGCCAAGAGAGAACCTTGAAAACGGAGCTACGGTAAAAAATAAAGCTAAAGGTGAATTATATGTACCGCCTTATGTTATGAAATATATTACGGATTACATTGTGGAAGAGCTTGTTGACGTGGACACGAATTTTTTATTTGTAAACTTGCGAGGTAAAAACAAAGGTCATCCAATGAAATCAATTACGATACAAAAGCTCTTTAATCGGTTAAGTAAAAAAGTTGGCTTTAACGTTCATCCTCATATGTGTAGGCATGGGCATGGAACTGAATTAATAGAATCTGGTTGGGATGTTGTTGAAATAAAAGATAGATTACGACATACAAACGTGCAATCCACAACCGTATATACTCATTTATCAGACAAGCATAAGAAAAAGAAAATTCAAGAATTATACGAGAAAAAGGGGATAGCAAATGACAGTAATAATAATGAATAAGCCAAACTTAGATCCATTTTATAATAAGGATATATTTGATTTAAAGGAACATCCAAGCAGTGCGGTAAGGGAGAAAGTCCAAAAGAGAAAACAGTCATTAATTGATTTGAGCAAGCTCAATGAACCATTAAAATTAGAGCTAAAATATTACCTTCAAGAAGTTTTATTAAAACAAATTTCAAGAACAGCCTTATCTGGTACTTATTTAACACCCTTATTCCATTTAATTGATTTTTTTAGTCAGATTTCAAAAGGAAGCTCCCTTCACTCCTTTTCTGTCGAGGTAGAAAATGAATATAGAAATTATTTGCTGAAAAAAGGTGTTTCGGTAGAACACTCAATACATGGCAAATCGGTGCATTTGAAAATCTATGAAAGAGCATATTTGTATGTAAATGATTTATACAATGGAGACAATCCATTTGATAAGGACATTTGGAAACTTGATGAAATGGGAATTGATGCTTCAAGGAATGTTGAGAGTAACAAAAGGCAAACTATTACTTTCCATACAATCCCTAATGCTTTTAATAGAAAAGTTGCGAAAAAGTATTTGAAATATTTAATCTCAACAACAGATAAAGCCATCTCTACCGTTTATACCAAATACAATAACATTAAAGCGTTCCTAATCTTCTTGGATGATAAAGAACTTACGGAAATAAAACGCAACCATGTTGAGGGGTTTATAGAAAATCTAAATAAAAGGGAATTGAAGAATGAAACATTTAATCAATTTATCTTTTTAAATACTAAATTCGTTGAGTATTTAATTGTGAATGGTTATTTATCAAGTAACCCATTTTATTCAAAGGATATAAAAAGTGCAAGTAGAGATCACAATTATAAGGCAGTAGATGATAGTGTAATCAAACAAATATTTAGCGTTTTAGACCAGATACCTTTTCAGGAATCATGTATGTATCTACTTCTGTATTCAACAGGATTGCGAGTGAGTGAGGTGTGTTCCATAAAAGTCAGTTCTTTATTCAAGAATGAAGAAGGATTTTTTGTTCGTTTTTATTCCCAAAAAATGAGAAAGGAAGCAGTTAATCCTATCCCCAAGTCACTCTATGAACTGTTATCCAAACAACAGCAAACAGTAAGAAAAAAGCATGGTGCAAAAATAAAATACCTTTTTCCAAATTCGAACCTCGAATCATATGTTTCAGGTACATTTCGAGAAAGAATGCAAGGGTGGTTTAAAGAATTAGAAATTAGAAAGCCAAATGGATCGTTATATCTGTTCAAACCGCATGATTATCGCCATACATTAGCAACGACAATGATATTAAATGACATACCTTCATCCGTTGTTCAGAAGGTTTTGCATCATGATAGTATTGAAATGTCGGCTTCCTATATTGATATACTGGATCAGCAAAAAATCAAGAAGCATAAAGATTTCATTAACATTAAAGGTGAATCAATGCCAATTCATATTGATACATCTATAGATATTGATGATCTTGCAAGAATTGAGTGGCTAAAAAAGTCCATAAATGCTCAAATGCTCCCTAACGGTATGTGTTCATTACCTGTTGCAATGGGCAAATGTCCTCATGCCAATTCATGCTTAACTTGTGGGGAATTTAGAACGAGCAAGGAATTTCTCCCTATTCATAAAAAGCATTACGAAAGTGTTTGTAGCCTTATTGACTATGCGAAACAACAAGGTTGGCAAAGGCAAGTAGAAACGAATGAAGAGGTAAAAGATAATCTTGAAACAATTATTGAAAAACTGCAAGACGATAATGAGGTGCTTACATCATGATTATAAATAATTCACTTGACCAAAAAGCGAATATTAAAAGGTATCCCCTGTTTGACTTTTACAAGCAAGATCTATGGGACTTAACAGAGCATCCACAATTTAATCAATTAAATGAAAATCAAAAGAAATTCATAGCAAATAGAAAGCATATAATTGATTTTACGGCTATGAAAAAAGACGTATTTGCAAATGAAATAAAATATTATTGTCAACACTACATTGAAAACATGAAAAGGTTAATAACTTCCTTTGTGACAGATGTGGGTGGGGTTAATTTAACCATTAAGTATATAAATGAGCAATTGAAAGAGGTAGGTAGTTTTATTGAGTTAGAAAAAGAGGAAACATTAAAGTCTTTCTCTCAATTCCTAATCAGCAACGGATATAAAACACATACAGAAACGAACAATGCTTTGACAGAGGACATGGAATACAGGAATTATAAAACTCCCACAACATATTTACGTTTCTTTAAGAACTTGCATCAATTCATACACGAACAATATAAAGAATCCAGTCAATCAAAGGATTTTTTCGTTAAAGACAAATGGGATATACGTGAACTACCATTTAAAATTCAAGGGTTTGATCCTTCAAGACCAAGATATAGCCTTTCCTTTGAAAAAATTGTTCAAGAAAAAATAAGAGAAATAGCAAAGAAATACACGTTAGAGAGGTTAAAGACTAAGAGGTATTCTACCTGCGTGGATGATTTGAAAGGCATCAATCTACTTTGCGAACACCTTAATGAGTTTCATCCTGACATCCAATCGGTTGCACAATTAAATCGAGCTGTAATTGAAGACTATCTTGCATTTATTAATTTGAATAGCAACTTAAAGCCAAGAACGCAATCGTCAAGAATCGGAGCTGTAAAGACATTCTTTGAAACGTGTACTCTTTTTGGTTGGGATGAAGCACCTAAACAGACCTTACTTCTTTCCGATGATGTTAAAAAGAAATATAAAGTATTACCGAGGTTTTATGATGATAATGTACTTACTCAAATAAATAAAAACTTAGAGCATCTACCCGTTCAGATTGCCAGAATGGTTTTCGTTTTACAAAACGTTGGAATGCGGATTAGCGAGCTTTGTAATCTTAAAAAGGACTGTTTGAAACAGGATACGGATAAAGATTTTCTACTTGAATATCTTCAAGAGAAAACACAGGACTGGAATCGAGTCCCAATAAAGAAAGACATAGCAATGGCAATTCAGAAAGCGATTAAATATAGTCAAGAGCAATATGGAGATAAGGTAAAGTATGTTTTCATGCAAGATGCCATTAGACCAATTAGCAAAGATACTTTTTCTTATCATTTGAATCAATTGGTTAAAAAACATGATATATGTGATAGCAATGGCAACTTAGTAAGAATAAAATCTCACCACTTCCGAGGTACTTTAGCAACTAAATACGCTAATCTGGGAATGTCACCAAATGTTATAAGGATTCTTTTGGGACAAAAATCTTTGGGAGCTATCCGTCACTATATCGAAATTCTTGAAGAAACAATGACAGATGCCATGCAAGACCTCCTAAACTACCAAGATCAAATGATTCAAAACATAGGCAAAAAAGAAGCTGTTATACAGGTGAATGAGGAGGATAAAGCTGAAATCCCACTTCCAAATGGTCGATGTGCAAAGCCTATATCATCAGGGAAATGTACCCACGCAAACGCCTGTTATACGTGTGCGATGTTTAAACCTGATCCGAAGAACATTGACCTATTTAAGTACCAACTTTCAGAAGCAAAAAGCAATGTTGAAATGGCTAAAATAAATGGTTTCGAACGTGTTCTCCAAGTGAATGAGGACTTAGTTGAAGCATTAGAAAAGATTATTACCTCAATTGAAAAGCGAGGTGCTTAAAAGTGAAAAACACAAGTAAGATTGTTTCTATGGCAAAGGAAAAGACAGAAGAAAAAAAGCAAATGGTGATTGAAACAATTAATAAAATGATTGAATGTGATGAAAAAATTACTTTTTATAGTGTCTATCAAAAAGCAGGCGTATCTAAATCTTTTGTTTATAATAACGAGGAAATCAGAGAAGTAATCGAACAGCATCGAAAATCATCAATTAAAAAGACACAAACAAAGGATGCGAAAGACGTAATAATTGAATCGCAAAAACGTAAAATCAAAGAATTAGAAAAAGAGATCAAGCAATATCAGAAGGATGAATTGTGGAAAGACAAATTTGAAAAGCTGGATGAAGAAAATAAGCAACTTAAAATTCAGCTTCAACAAGCATATAAATATTGATTATTTTAACCGCCTTTAAAACAAATGAAGGTGGTTATTTCTTACACTTTAAACACTGTGTTCAAAGATAAAGTTATTATTTTATATTGATTTATTTTACTTAACTATATATAAATATTGATCCTCCTTATAACACTGGTGGAGACTTTTTATACAAAGATGACTTCAAACATTCAACTTGGTTAACCTTTATGGAATCACGACTTGCAATAGCAAAAGACCTCTTGCACAAAGATGGTTCTATCTTTGTAAGTATCGATGATGAAGAAGCATTTAATCTAAAGTTACTAATGGATGAGATGTTTGGTGAAGAAGCATTTGTAGGTTCTATTGCATATGAAAGGTCAGGAAGTGCAGGGCTAGGTCAGGGTGGCTCTATTGTAAATACAAAAGAATATGTATTGTTCTACTCTTTAAATAAATCAAATTTAAACTTTGTTGGTCACGACAGACCATTAGAAAAAGACACAATGAAAAGGTATAATAAGATTCTTATCGATGAAGGTCAAAAAGAGTTAGTAAAGGAATTCAATGCAAAGTCTAATAATCTTCCAGTTAAAATATATAAACATACAAACCATAAGTTTGAAACAATTTCTTTAAGAGACTTTAAAAATCGAAAAGATGAGATAGAAAAAGAATATGTTGATAACTTTGAAAATGTATTCAGAACATTCCTTGTGCAGAAGGAAAATGAATTTCAACATTACCTGATATCAAACATGGATAAAGATCATTTGTATTCTGTTGAGTATATCCCTAGTAGGGGGAAATATGCTGGAAAAGAAGTACAAAATTATTATTTTAACAATGAACTATTTGCTTGGCTAAAAGAATCAGCATTTGTTGATGGAGGCAAGGTAATAAAAACTAATAAGATTACCGATTTATGGGCACATTCAGATATACCTAAAGCCGATTTATTTAACGAAGGCAATGTTACTTTACCGAGAGGTAAAAAGCCTGAACATCTCTTGTATAGATTAATAAAGTTAGCAACCAATGAAGGTGATACTGTTCTAGATTTCTTCGCAGGCTCAGCAACAACTGCAGCAACTGCTGTTAAAATGAAACGAAAGTCAATTGCAATTGAGATGGGTGAATATTTTGAAGATAAAACATTAAAAAGAATGAAAAGTGTTTTATCAGGGGACAGTACGGGGATTTCCTCAAAAGTTGGTTGGAACGGGAGTGGTATTGTAAAATACCATGAATTAGAACAATATGAAGATATATTAGATAACCTACGGTTGTATAAGGAAGTGGAAGTGCCAGCAAGTATACCTAAAAAGTATTTATTCCGTCCTGAAGAAAATTATGTAAGAAGTAATTTCGATATATCCAAGCCATTTAGTAATGTTTATACTCATGGAAAAGGTAACAATGACAAAAAGATTGATTTTGTTGAAACTTATTGTTATTTAAAAGGCTATATAATTGAAAGTCTAAGTTATAAAAATATATCTGGTAAATTATATGCGATATTAAAGACTAGTAATAAATTAATCATTTTTAGGGAAATAGCGTTAGGAGAAGATGATACGAATAACATAAAAAAGATAATCTCGGATTATGATAATATTGATCAAATCGAAGTTAACTATGATATTGATCAAAGAAAATTGGATATTGAAACAAAAGTAATTACTAATTCTGATTTTGATGAGGGATTATTATGGAATTAAGGTTATATAATCAAATTAAAGAAGATATTTTCGGAGAAGTAGGAATAGATACAAGGCAACCGGACAATCAAAGGTTAATTGAGGAATATAGTAAGGATTTGGGCTTAAGTAATAAAATATTCAAAGAAATTAAACAACTTGTAAAACATTATAATCGTCTAACTAAAAATGATATTTCTTTAAGGTATTATCAAATTATGGCGTTGTATTTTACCGAAAAGTATTTTAGAGAATACTATAATAAAAAGCATTTTGAAAAAATGCTTGCATATTGGATGGCAACTGGAAGTGGAAAAACAATATTAATGCACATTAATATACTTCAATACCTTACAAAGTTAAAGAGGTTTGATAAGGTTCAGATTATATTGACAACGCCCGGTGTTAATTTAATTGAGCAGCATAAGAGAGAATTAATTCCTTTTATAAATGAATTAAATAAAGAATATAATAATAAAATTGATCTGGTAATTGAAACTACCGGTGCACTATTACAGAAACCCAAAAACTACTTTTATTTATCCGAAAATAGTACGACTAAAAGGTTAATTTTAGTTGATGAAGGGCATATAGGTTTAAGTGCTAGTAAAGAAGGTAAATTTAAACAATTGAGAAATGAAATGAACTCAAATGAAAGTTTCCTTTTTGAGTATTCAGCCACATATCATAATCTTAATAATGATATTCAGAAAGACTATGAAAATACTATAGTATATGATTATAACTACAAATTGTTTTATAAGGATGGATATGGCAAAGCATACTCATTTCAGGAGATAAATCCTGATGTTGTAGTAGGTGAAAAGGATAACCTTGACGCAACTTTTAATGTCTTTGAAGAAAAATTAGGTCTTTTTAATAATTTTGATCAATATTCTTCAACCCTATTTGGAAGTAAATTCCCTGACAAACCTTTATTAGCCTTTATGGGTAATACTGTAAATAATGTCAGCGATGAAGGTAAAAACGATGAAGTTTCTGATATCTCTAAAGTTATTAGTTATCTTGCTAATTTATCTAATGATGAGCGCAAAAAATATTTAAATGTTTTTAATAATGATATTCAAGGTAATTTGCGACTTACAAGATGTAATAGTGTTGATGATGAAATTCTTCTATCTTATGGTGATGGTGAATTTTGGGGGATAATAAATGTAGGAAATGGAGATCAATTTTTTAATGACATTGAACATCCCAAAGTTGAAAAAAGAAACATTCAAATTATTGATAGTAAGTATTTATTTCAAAATATCGATTTTGTAGAAAGTCCTATTACCGTATTAATAGGTAGTAGGAAATTTGCAGAGGGTTGGAACAGTTTTAGAGTATCGGTAATAGGGTTAATTAACCTAGGGTCATCAAAGGGTAACAAAATTATACAAATATTTGGTAGAGGAGTACGGCTTAAAGGAATTTACAATGACGGGAAAAGAGCATTCCATGATCAAGAAGAATTGGATAATTCCGATGACAGATATGTAGTTAGAAAATTAGAGACTCTTAATGTATTTTCTCTTAAAAAAAATTACTTAGAGACTTTTATTGAGGATGTTTCTAAGGAAATCGAACATACTCATACAATATCTATCGAAGTGGATCCAAAAGTAGTAAAGTTAGGAAGTGGAACCAAAGTCGAATTTAGTAAATACGCTAATAGACTTCCTATATTTAACCTATCCAAGAAGGACATAGATACAAAAAAAGTGATTATCGATAACGGTAAAATTACTTATAGTTATTATGACGAATTCATAGAATATATACATGAATTAAACAGAGTTAAATTTTCATTGGACTATAGAAATAATAAAGATAGAGAAGAACAAGATGTCGTTATCGATTTTCGTGAATATTTGCTTAATTATAATGACTTTATAAATAAAAGTGAAATACAAAATTTAATAGATGAAACCTCTAAAGATAATGAATTGCAACTATATTCGCCAAATGACAATAAGTTTAGAAAGTGTAACTTAAATGATATTTTAGGATTAGTTGCTGAATTAAGGTTTAATAAAAAGGATATAAAATTTACAATCGAAGCAATTGAAAAAATCGCCTTTTCAGTGATAACTGATGTAATAAATAAATTAAAGAATAAAATTAATTATAATATTAATTCAAGAAACTATACTCTAAAATCATCCATTGAACAACAATCTAGTGATAAACAATCAGATGGTGATATTATTTATGAATACAGAGTGACAAAAACATTTGATAGTTATGAGCAAAAATTAGAATTTATAAATGATCTAGATAATCAAAAAAAGCAAATAAAGAATAATCTAGAAATAAACTCAAGTTACCATATTTATGAACCATTGTTTAAAGATGATCATGGCCTAACTATATCACCAGATTTCTTGAATCAAGGAGAGGTCAAATTTTTTAGAGACATTAATCAATATATTAGTACAAATTTTGATGGAAAAGATAATTATGATTTCTATTTATTAAGAAATGTACAATCATTGAAATCAATAGGCATATATTTGGAAAATGATGAAGGAGTATATTATCCAGACTTTGTTTTATGGGTAGAAGATAAAGAAGAAGATAAAATACAGATAGTATTTTTTGACCCAAAAGGCCAAAAGGGAATAATTAATGAAGATACTTTATCAGAAAACGATAAGGTTAATTTAGGAATTAAATCATTACCAGAAAACCAATTAGTAAAATTGGAAGAATTACTACAAAATAAATACAAAAAAGAGATTGAAGTTCACTCATATATAATATTAAGAGATAGTTCAGACTTTGGGAAAGAGAAGTCAAGAAGTACAAGAAATGAAGATTCTCAATGGGTCTACAATAACTTGGTCACTAAAAATATCTTAAGGTTAAATTGGCATAAATATGATGAGAACGGAAATAGAAGTATGTTATTTGATGGTAGATCATATTTAGATATTGTTTTTGATGATCTTGGGATTAAATAGGCTGCCCCCACAATGATTATCATTGTGGGGTTTATATTAGAGTTTATCTACTGCTTTTAATTTATCTTCAGAAGTTGGAGCGGAATATCGCAGAACCATATCGGGAGTGTAATATAAACTGTGTAAGTAAGAAATGCGTACGGTTTCTTACTCACACAGTTTTTTTATTTGGTAGAATAAAGTTAAAGCTAAAGGAGTGGTTTTAATGGGGAAATCAAAAAGAGATCCTAACTCCGTAGAATTAGCTAACAAGATTATTGAACAGTATCAGCCTCAATCCGTTGAGGATATGCAAAATGCATTAAAGGATATATTTGGTCCTATGTTTGAAGCGATGTTAAAAGGAGAAATGAATCACCATTTGGGTTATGAATCCAATGATAAAGGAGAAAAAGAAACAGTTAATAGAAGAAATGGGTACGGAGGAAAAACCGTCAAAACAAGCACTGGAGAGGTTGATATAGAAGTTCCGCGTGATCGTGACGGATCATTCGAACCTCAACTCATTCCTAAACGTCAAAAAGACGTTTCAGCGATTGAGGATAAAGTGATCTCTATGTATGCGAAAGGGATGTCTCAACGGGATATTTCATCAACCATTGAGGATATTTATGGGTTCTCTGTATCTCATGACATGATATCTGATATTACGGATCATGCATTACCAGAATTAGAAGACTGGCAAAGCCGCCCATTAAAAAGTTGTTATGCCTTTGTATTTGTAGACTGTATGTTTACAACCATAAGAAATCAATATGAAACGAAAAAGTATGCTGTCTATACGATCTTAGGCTACACCATGGAAGGAAATAAAGAAATCCTAGGTCTATGGCTGAATGAGACGGAAAGTAAGCATAAATGGATGCAAATTTTTGACGAAATCAAGGCAAGAGGTGTTGAAGATATTTTCTTTCTGTCTATAGATGGAGTATCCGGCCTGGAAGAAGGAGCACGAGCAATCTTCCCGGATATTATTGTTCAGCGATGCATCGTTCATTTAATACGGAATTCTGTAAAATATGTACCAAGTAAGGACTATAAAGCATTTACAAAATCGCTTAGGAAAGTGTATGGAGCGCAGAGTCTTAAAGCTTGTCAAAGTGCCTTTGAATCATTTAAACAGCAATGGTCTGCCTATCCTGGTGCTGTTGATGTATGGATTCGAAACTTTAATCATGTTGAGCAGCTCTTTGATTACGGAAGTGCAGTACGCAAAATTATGTACACCACCAATGCGGTAGAAAGTATACACTCCAGTTTCCGCAAAGTCACAAAAAAAGGAGCATTCCCAAACGAGAACGCTCTCTTAAAAGTTCTATTTTTACGTGTGAAAGAATTAGAGGCCAAATGGGAAGGTGGCCATATCCAGAATTGGTCTTTAGCAATGAATCAGTTATTAGTTGATGACCGATTAAAGGATCGGGTTCTTAAATATATCTGAACTTACACACTTTTCTTGACAAGTCC
>NZ_BAAADO010000011.1:0-50989 GCF_039522525.1 Salinibacillus aidingensis | reverse complement strand
TCTCCAATAAGTTTGGATGTTAAAATCCATAATGCTCATATTCAAAATGCTATTTAAATAGCGAATTGACGTACTGGTTGTTTTGTTCAGTTTTCAAGGTTCGAACGATGTCGCTCTCAAAGCGACTTAATTATTATATCAAGCTATCAACTCAAAGTCAATAACTTTTTTAAATTGTTTTGTTCGCTTTGTTCGCTCTTTAAAGCGACAATTAATAATTTATCATGATTTGCCTTTGGTTTTCAAGAACCAATTATTGGCTTAATCAATGTTTTGTTTTTGTTGCCTCGCAAGCAACGATTAATAATGTACCATGGATTATTTACGAAATCAAGCAGTTTTATTAATGTTATTTTTTTCAGAAACTTGCAAGCGATTTTGAACTGTATAGTTGTTAGAACCGCATGATATACATTTTTGATTATATAACCTCATCAGCACTCTTGTTCCGGTTCTGAGGGGAGGTTGAATCTCCTGATTGTTATCTATTTTGTTCAGAAAATAGGCACCACAAGATCTGTTGTAAATATAGTTTTCGTATAATTATGATTCAGCTTATAAGAATCAGAAACTAATTACGTATAATATTATCCCTTGTCATATACATTTAAACAGCAAACTTCCATAGAACCTTAACCAACAAAAAAGCCACAGCAGAGATGAACTGCTATGGCTTCCTGTATGCTTATTCTTTATTTTTCATTTGAGGGAACAATAGAACATCGCGAATAGATGGGGAATTGGTAAGCAGCATAACGAGACGATCAATACCAATCCCTAATCCGCCGGTTGGAGGAAGACCGTATTCCAGTGACTCAAGAAAGTCTTCATCCATCATATGGGCTTCGTCGTTTCCTTCTTCTCTTTCCTGTAACTGAGCTTCAAAGCGTTCTCTTTGATCGACCGGATCGTTTAACTCGGAAAAGGCATTTGCGTGTTCCCTTCCTACAATGAACAGTTCAAAACGATCTGTGAATCGGTCATCCTCCTCGTTTTTCTTAGCCAACGGGGATATCTCCACAGGATGACCATAAACAAAGGTAGGCTGAATGAGCTTTTCCTCCACTCTTTGTTCAAAGAATTCATTGACAATGTGGCCAAACTTCATATTATCCTCAATATCAATGCCATGCTCTTTAGCCAGGCTGCGGGCTTCTTCATCACTCATGTTCTCCCAGAAATCAACACCCACAAATTCTTTGATGGCATCAACCATATGGAGTCTCTTCCATTCAGGCTCAAGATCAACTTCTTCATCGCCGTATTGGATTTTGGTTGTACCTAACACATTTTTTGCAATATGAGCAATTAAGTTCTCAGTAAGTTCCATAATATCATGAAAATCTGCAAAGGCCTCATACAGCTCAATCATTGTAAATTCAGGGTTGTGCCGGGTGGATACACCTTCATTACGGAATACTCGTCCAATTTCATAAACCTTCTCCATGCCACCAACTATTAATCTCTTGAGATGCAATTCAATGGCTATACGCATATATAAAGGTATATCCAGTGCATTATGATGTGTAACAAATGGACGGGCAGACGCACCACCTGGAATTGAATGCATCATAGGGGTTTCCACTTCTAAAAACCCTCTTGTGTTTAAATACTTCCGCATGGATTGCAGAACCTTACTGCGGGTGATAAAGGTATCCCGGCTATCCGGATTCATAATTAAGTCTAAATAACGCTGACGATAGCGCTGCTCTACATCTTTTAGTCCGTGGAATTTGTCAGGTAGCGGACGCAAAGACTTCGTAAGCATGTGAAACTCACTGGCTTTTACAGAGAGTTCCCCTACTTTTGTTTTAAACATTGTACCGGATACACCGACAATATCTCCCAAATCCGCTGACTGGAATAACTCATAGGCTTCTTCTCCAACAGCATCCTTACGCACATAAATCTGAATCTGTCCTTTAAGATCCTGAATATGGGCAAAGCCGGCTTTTCCTTTTCCACGCTTTGTCATTATACGTCCTGCGATTGTGGCCGGGAATTCTTTTTCCTCTAATTCCTCTTTTGTATATTCGTCATATCCTTCTATTAAATCTGCTGATAAATGAGTCCGCTCAAACTTACTTCCAAACGGATTTATCCCCTGTTCCTGGTAGCTTTGAAGCTTTTCCATTCTTGCCCGTACGAGGTCGTTCATTTCCTCTGTCAACGTCATCACTCCAATATTTTTAGCATAACTATGTAAAGAAACTGCCAGAATGAACTGGCAGCTTTTTTTGTATAATCTATTGATGAATAGGCTGATTCAGGAAGCTGCTGCCCTAGCTTCTAATTCATTAGTATAGTCTTTTGAAATGTGAATTAAACATTGGTTTCATATGGTTTATACGTTTTCTTACTTTACCATTCCCTTTAGGGGTATTCAAGTACCTAGTCTTCCGGAGTAAGTTCCTCAATGGAAATATCAAGAACTGTTGAAACTCTGGTCAAAAAGGTTTGATCAGGCAGCCTTGCTCCGCGTTCCACTTCCCCTAAGATTGAAACGGAATAGCCAATATGCTTTGCAAAATCTACCTGAGTATATCCTTTTAATTTACGAAAGGATCGAATTCTTCTTCCCCACTTCTCGGCTTCCATTTCGCTACTCCTTTATCCTCGTTTTCTGGTAATGCTTCCATTAACTCACGCACCGTCTGACCGTTGACCATTAAATCCGGCTGTATATCGTTAAGTGGAATTAAAACAAAGGCTCTTTGATGCATCCTCGGGTGAGGAATCGTTAACTTTCCATCATTCATATTCTCTTGATTATACAGTAAAATGTCAAGGTCTATAGTTCTGGGACCAAAACGGATTTCCCTTTTCCGGTCCAATTTTAGTTCAATATCCTGGCAGTATGTCAATAATTCATAAGGTGACAGGTCGGTTGTCACTTTAATCACCATATTTAAAAAGGTCCCCTGGTCTGTGTAACCTACAGGTGCGGTTTCATAAATTTCTGATTCTGCTCTCACCTGGATATGACGGTGCTCAGAAATTAAAGCAATGGATTTTTCCAAATAGCCTTCTCTTGGTTCGATATTTGATCCTAATGCAATATAAGCTGTATTCATAATGGATTCTCCCGGTAAACCTCTACCCCTACAGCATCAAATTGTCCTGGAATAGGAGCTTCTGGTTTTTCAATTTCCACATTTATGGCGTTGATTGTCGGAAACGCATGAAACAGTTGACTGGCAATGTCCTCAGCTAATGCTTCCACAAGCTTCCTGGCTCGTCCCTCAACTGTTTCCTTCGTTACTTCAAAAATTCTTCCGTAATCGATGCTATCATCCATATGATCGGTCTTTCCTGCCTTTGAAAGGTCCAATTCAATGGTTAAATGAACGATATACCGCTGACCCAGTTTGTTTTCTTCCGGATACAACCCGTGGTATCCGTAAAACTTCATTCCCCTTACATGTATTTTATCCATGATTATCACCTGCTTTTCCCAGCATTGCATCCATCATTTTCGTCATTCTGGCTATCTCCTTAACGTCATGTACCCTGACAATTCCTGCTCCTCGTTCAATCCCTAAACAGACCGTTGCACCTGTTCCCTCTATACGCTGATCAACAGGCAGGTCTAATACATAATCAATCACACGTTTTCTGGACGTTCCTAATAAAAGTGGATACCCCATGGTTGCAATCTCATCCAGGCGACGCAATACCAGCAGATTTTCCTCCATCGACTTTGCAAAGCCTACACCAGGATCCAATATAATTTGTTTATCTGTTACGCCTGCCTTCTTGGCTATATCCACGCTTTTTGCCAGATCCTTTTTCATATCTTCAATAATGTCGTTGTAATCTTGGTTATTTCGATTATGCATTAAAATGATTGGTGCGTGATGGTCGGCAGCTACATCGGCAATTTCCGGATCTTTTTTTGCACCCCAAATGTCATTAATGATATGAGCACCCGCTTTTAGTGCCTCATCGGCTGTCCTGGCTTTAAATGTGTCTACGGACATTGGCACATCCACAGCCTTCCTCACAGCCTTAATACTAGGGATTATCCGTTCCAGTTCCTCCTGAACCGAAACGGGGGTGTGTCCAGGTCGTGTGGACTCTCCACCGATATCAATAATATCAGCACCATCTTGAACCATCGTTTCTGCATGCTCCACGGCCCGTTGTTCATCAAAAAATTTTCCACCATCAGAAAATGAATCAGGGGTTACATTTAAAATACCCATAACTAGTGTCTTTTTATTTAAATCATAGCTTTTATCGCCGATGCGGATCATCTGATTCATTTTGTTCTCTCCCATCTAAATCTTTTCCATTTCCCTCATCTTATCAAAGAATTTATATTTTTTCAGAGTGCAATAGCTATTGCTTCTTTTGACCCATTTGGATGTGCATCATGAACAAAGGCGGAAGCGCCCGTTTAGCGGCGTACGGACTGGACTGAGCCGTAGGAGATAAAGGAAACACAACGAACGAAGAGAGTTGATGTTGACTTATCGGACGAGGTGAAGGAAAAGTCACGCTAGTCGCTGGGCGCTGGAGCCGGACGTGGCCTCTCATGATGTTTTATCCACAAATTCGTAATTTTATAATTTCCTAGACATTAAAAAAGGACCAGAACGTATCTGGTCCAAAGATTTTTCTTATTCATCTTCAAAATTGTATAAAGGAGTAGACAGGTAACGCTCACCGTTACTTGGAAGGATAGCCAGTACTTTTTTGCCCTTGCCAAGTTCTTTAGCGACTTTTTTCGCCGCATATACAGCGGCGCCTGATGAAATCCCGCCCAAAATTCCCTGAGACTTGGCAATTTCTCTCGCCGTTTCAAAGGCACTTTCGTTTGCTACCGTTATGACATCATCATAAACCTTGGTATCTAATACTTCAGGTACAAACCCTGCTCCAATACCCTGGATTTTATGAGGACCAGGCTTACCACCTGAAAGAACAGGAGAGTTTTCCGGTTCAACAGCATAAAGCTTAACGTTATCATAATTTTCTTTAAGAACCTCTCCTGCACCTGTAATGGTACCACCCGTTCCAATACCTGAAATAAAGGCATCTAACTGATCGCCCATTTGTTTAACAATTTCCTTACCTGTTGTTTCAGCATGAACACGAGGATTTGCCTCATTGTCAAATTGCTGCGGCATGAAGTATCCATGTTCATTTTTTAATTCCTCTGCTTTGGCAATAGCACCCTTCATGGCTTCGCTTCCTGGTGTCAGGACAAGCTCTGCACCATAAGCACGCAGTAAGTTACGACGCTCCTTACTCATCGTGTCAGGCATAGTTAAAATGGTACGATAGCCTTTCGCCGCTGCAACCATCGCCAGTCCAATTCCGGTATTTCCGCTTGTCGGTTCAATAATCGTATCCCCCGGCTTTAATTCACCCTTCTTTTCCGCATCTTCAATCATAGCCTTGGCAATACGGTCCTTAACGGAGCTTCCCGGATTCATATACTCGAGCTTTACATAAATATCTGCACTGTTTTCGTTACCCACACCGTTCAGCTTAACAATCGGCGTATTTCCAATAACATCCACAATATTTTCAAACACTTCCATCTTAACACCCCTAATTCCGAGTATTTTAATATGTTTTATAAACTTTAATTATAGAATATGAGAACCTGACAGAAATGTCAAACATTTTGGTACTAATTTCCCTTTGAATTCATGAAGATATTTTCATGGCTGTTTTACATAGTATGTTACCGCTAATACGAAAACAACAACAATCTATGATTGATCGCCATAAATCCAGTTAACTCCGACTTCTCCCCATAAATATTCTGCAGAGATTTCCTGGGTCATTTTATTTTTGGCGACTTCCCGCCTGATTTCGTTACGAACATCTTCTAATTGCAGATCAATCCCCGGCAGAACCTGATGAAGATAAATGATCACAGTTCCGTCCTCAATTTCAAAGGGCTGACTATATGAACCCTCCTCCATATTCTCAGCGGTTTCAAAATAAATATCCTGCAGATACGTACTGTCTTCCGGGAAATACCCCAAAATGCCCCCTTGTTCACTTGTGTTTTCATCAATGGAATACTCTTTCGCCAAGCTGGAGAAAGAGGCACCTCCTTCCAGCTCACGAATAACTTTTTGGGCTGTGGACTCATCTTCCACAATAATTTGTGACAGCTGGTAGGAGGTCGGGAAATCAAACTGATCCGGTTCCTCCTCGTATACCTGAGCAATTTCGGAATCCGTCACTTCAATATCCTGAGTCAACAGCTGCTCGAGCAGATTCTGATAACGAATGTTCTTTTTCCACTGCTCTCTTTTACGCTCCCTTTCTTTGTCACTCATGATTCCTGAGGCGGTTTCCACGGTTGCCAGCTCTTTTTGAATCAGTTTTTCATTAAGGGAAAGGTTCTGTTTTTCAGCTAACTGGAATACAACCTTTTGATTTATCGTTGATTTCAAATAGTCTTCTCCATAATTCTGTTCCAATCCATCCATCCATTCTTCTGCTTTTATCGATTCATCACCTACAACGGCTACTTCATTTGGAACTTTACGTCCATCCTCGAATTCATCAATAGAGGCCTGATTTCCGTTTGTGAAAAGCAGAACGGTTGTAATATTGGTGACTATTAAGACGGTAATCATTCCCCATAAAAGCCTCTTAGACAATTTTGTTCCACCTCTTCACTAAGCTTATGATTTTAACTGCTGCAGGTCATCAGCTGTAAACTCATAGACCTCATTGCAAAAATGGCAGGTAGCTGTTGCTCCTTTGTCCTTTTCAATCATATCCTGAATTTCATCATTTCCTAAGCTTGTAATCGCATTTGCCAAACGTTCTCTGGAGCATTCACATTGAAAGGAAACAGGCAGCGTTCCTAATATTTTCATATCCCCGCCTTCTAAAATAATGTCCAGAATCTCTTCCGGTGTTTTTCCTTCTCTGATCAGTTGTGAAATCGATGGAATCTGTTGAATCCTTTCCTCCAGTTGACTGATAATTTCATCACTTGCTCCTGGCATCACTTGAATAATAAAACCGCCAGCTGCCAATATGGATAAATCCGGATTGACGAGAACACCAGCGCCTACCGATGAAGGGATTTGTTCAGAGGTAACAAAGTAATAAGTGAAGTCCTCACTAATCTCACCTGAAACAATAGGGGTTTGTCCAGTAAAGAAGTCCTTCAGTCCCTGGTCCTTCACGACACTGATAAAGCCTTCTGTTCCAACGGCTCTCCGTACATCCAGTTTTCCTTTTTCATTTAAGTCAAAATCCACATGCGGATTTTGAACATATCCACGTACTTCTCCTTTGGCATTGGCGTCCGTAATAATTGCACCAACCGGACCGTTTCCTTCCACCTTAACGGTCAGTTTGTCATCCCCTTTTAACATGGCGCCCATCATTGCTGAAATGGACAAGGTACGTCCCAGAGCTGCTGAAGTTGTTGCCCATGTATCATGTCTGCTTGTAGCCTCATTAACCGTTTCTGTAGACTGAATTGCAAATGCACGTACATATCCATCAAATGCTGTTGCTCGAACTAAATAATCACTCATATCATCAAACAATCCTTTCACCTTTTACATTTCCTTACTACTTTTTGTTCCCTTGTATTAAAACATTTATCAATGTCTTTTTCCAAGATAAGCTTACACGAAATCATCATACCATATTGTTTATAAAAAGGATTTTCATTTGCTTAAACTTAAACAAAGGCGGAAGCGCCCGTTTGTCCAGCTGCGGCTCCTAGGTCAAAGCGGATATAAGCCAAAGCCATTACGTGGCCAAAACCATGCCACTCCATGTCTTCGTCTTATCCCGCATGACCTGAACAGTCGCCTCCGCTTTTCTCTGTCCAGCTGCGGCTTCCAGGCCCAAGCGGTCATAAAAAAAGCTCCAGTCATCGTTTTGACTGAAGCCTTTTTTTGTGAAATTATTTATTGTCATGATCATCTGAAGTTTGATCTGACTCTGTGTTTTGGTTGGTGTCTTCAGTCTTCTCTTCCTCATCTTTAGACTGAATGTTCACCCTTACGTCATCCTGTTTAGCTTCGTTGTTATCAGAGGATTCGCCTTCTTTCACTTCATCCTCTTTAACCTCTTTTACAACTTCAGGTAAACGTCCATCTTCAAACAGGCTCTTAATTTGATCAGCATCCAGGGTTTCTACATCAAGCAACGTTTCTGCGATTAAGCGGTGTTGTTCCTGATGTTCAGTCAGGATACTTTTCGCACGATCGTAACATTCATTAATGATTCTCTGAATTTCAGTGTCAATTTCATAAGCAATTTTATCACTGTAATTTTGATCGTTTTGAATGTCCCG
Source organism: Salinibacillus aidingensis (assembly GCF_039522525.1). GTDB lineage: Bacteria > Bacillota > Bacilli > Bacillales > Alkalibacillaceae > Salinibacillus > Salinibacillus aidingensis. The sequence goes on along the minus strand of NZ_BAAADO010000011.1, from coordinate 42,696 downwards.
GCCGAGGAATACCTGGCCACCTTGGTTACTACCAAACTGCAATGGTCCGAGTTTTTCACTCATACCATATTCGGTAACCATCTTGCGGGCAATATCAGTCGCACGCTGAAAGTCATTATGGGCACCTGTGCTGACCTCACCAAACGTGATTTCTTCAGCTACACGCCCACCCAGAAGTCCTGTGATTTTATCCAGGAGTTCCGGCTTGGTCATGAAGTAACGATCTTCTCTAGGCAGCATTACGGCATATCCTCCCGCCTGACCGCGAGGAACGATTGTTACCTTATGGACCATATCCGCATCATCGAGTACCATTCCAATAATTGTATGTCCACTCTCGTGAAAGGCCACAATATTTCGTTCTTTATCCGAAATGACACGGCTCTTCTTGGATGGACCTGCAATGACTCGGTCAATAGCCTCATCCACATCTTCCATTTCAATGACACTTTTATCCGCACGAGCAGCTACCAGGGCTGCTTCGTTTAATAAGTTTTCTAAATCTGCACCAGAGAACCCTGGTGTACGCATCGCAATGGTTTTTACATTGACATCATCACTAAGATGTTTGTTTTTGGCGTGTACTTGTAATACTTCTTCACGACCTTTAACATCCGGGCGATTAACCGGAATTTGCCGGTCGAAACGGCCTGGACGTAATAAGGCAGGGTCAAGAATATCAGGACGGTTAGTAGCGGCAATGATAATAATTCCTTCATTTGCACCAAATCCATCCATTTCAACAAGCAACTGGTTTAAGGTTTGTTCGCGCTCATCGTGTCCGCCTCCAAGTCCTGCACCACGCTGACGGCCTACTGCGTCAATCTCATCAATAAAGATGATACACGGGGAGTTTTTCTTGGCATTTTCAAATAAATCACGTACACGGGAAGCACCAACACCTACGAACATTTCCACGAAGTCTGAACCACTTATGGAAAAGAACGGTACACCAGCTTCACCAGCTACAGCTCGTGCAAGCAAGGTTTTACCGGTTCCCGGAGGTCCTACAAGCAGAACACCCTTAGGAATTCGTGCACCAATTTTTGCGAATTTACGTGGATCTTTCAGGAATTCAACAACTTCAACTAATTCCTGCTTTTCCTCGTCTGCTCCAGCTACATCTTTAAAACGAACATTTTTCTTATCTTCACTGTAAAGTTTAGCTTTACTCTTCCCAAAGTTCATCATCCGGCCGCCGCCGCCCTGCATTTGATTGAGCAGGAAGAAAATTAAGAAGAATATAATAATAAATGGAATAATTGAGGTGAAGAAGGTTACCCAAGCACTAGGCTCTTCTTTTGGCTCAACGTCCATTTCAATTCCTTGTTCTGATGCCACATTATCAATAGTTGAAAATATTTCTTCATTTGCAGGTATTTCTGCTGCAAAAGCAGTGCTATTATTATCTTCCTGTGACATATCACCAGTAATGGCGTAAGCATAATTTGTATACTGAGCGGTCATTTCTTCTATTTGACCGTTATTTAACGCCTCTTTAAATTCAGTGTAAGTTAATTGTTTGGTTTCCTGATTCGGGCCGTTAATTAAGCTCACGATGCCAATTACCACTAAGAAGATAATTAAGTAAAATATCGTATTGCGGAATACCCGGTTCATTTCTTACCTCCTCCCAAGCGAGAAAACTATAATAAATAGTACCATATTAAATTCCTGATACTCAACTGATAACCCTCTTTAAATATTTAAACAAAGAACATTGGTTTCATGCATAAAAAATATGGATTATTTCATGGAATATACTTCAGGCTTTAGTACACCAATGTATGGTAAATTACGGTATTTTTCCTGATAATCAAGTCCATAGCCAACCACAAAGGCATCCGGCACTTCAAAGCCTGCCAAGTCTGCTTTGATTTTCGCCTGCCGTCCTGTCGGCTTATCAAGCAGGGTTACAATTTTAATCGAATTAGCTTTACGATACTTAAATAAATCGACTAAATAACTTAGGGTCAGCCCGCTATCAATAATATCTTCAATAATGAGGATATCTCTTCCTTCTACTTTTGTGTTTAAATCCTTAATAATTTTCACTTCACCGGTCGACTTCATTCCCCCATCGTAACTGGAGACATCCATAAAGTCCATTTCCAGATAGGTTTCAACCCTCTTCAGCAAATCAGCCATAAAGGGCAATGCACCCTTAAGCACACCTACAGCCAGCGGGAAACGATCCTGATACTCGTCTGTTAATTGATCCGCAATGACTTGAATCTTTTTCTGAATCTGGTCTTCGGTAATTAAAATTTCCTCTATGTCGTTATGCATTTCCAAAGCTCCTCCTATTTTATGTATTCAATATTTATGTCTTAAATAAATCCGAAGCCACTTATTATTGGAGGGACTACTTATAACATCCCCTTTTTTCAGTCCCAATAACCAAATAATTTTTCCCATGCTATCTGTGATAATTGGCCACTCTTCCCGCTTGTGTCCGGGAATTTTTTCATCAATAAAGATATCTTTAATCTTTTTACTGCCTCCCAGACCCCGAATTCTAATCCTGTCACCTTTTTCCCGTGTTCGAATAATAAGCGGAAAAGACAGGTGCGAAACATCACAAACAAATTCAAACGGGCTTGATTCTTCCGGCCTTTCACCTGCTTCTTCCACTTTTACATCCAGCTCTCTTCCATCCGGTAAAATAATCGTTTCACCAGGATAAACCTCCTGACGATACGTCCGGATTTCCTTGGATTTAAACGTCAGTAGTAATTGATGATAGGATTTTATTACTTTTAATCCACCGGGAAAATCAAGGTGAAGGTTAGGTCTTTCTGTCTCCAAAAGCTGAAGAAGTTTCTCTGCATGAATCGCTGAATAGTCTTGTCCTTTAGAACGATAGAGATACCTTAATATTAGATGAAAGGCCCTTCTTTGTAAAGGACGTGCATAAGTCTGAAACCGTACCAGATCAATCGTTTTATCCTCCCCATCTTTGCCTGTGCTGACGGTCTGATCAACCGCTTTTTGAGCTTCAGCCAATAAAAATTCTTCATCTTCCTGCAGGGATTCACTCATTGTCTGCAGACTTTCATGAATACTTGGATTGTACCTTTTGATAAAGGGAACCAGGCGTTTACGAAAAGCATTCCTGGTATAAGCTTCATCTGTATTGGTTTCATCATAACGCGGCGACAGCTGATGATGATGGCAATAATCCTCAATTTCCCGCTTGGTTAAGCATAAGAAAGGGCGAATAATCCATCCGTTTGCAAAACTCCTCTTATAAGGGATTCCCTTAGGAAGAACTCCCCGCGTCAGCTGCATAAACATGGTTTCCGTCTGGTCATCTCCGTGATGTCCCATAGCAAGGACAGGATGATGGGACTGCCTGATCTCATTCTCAAAAAATTGATAACGGACCTCTCTGGCTGCTTCCTCCACACCTGCCTTATGCTCTCTTTGATACTTTGCCACATCCAGGCTTTTTGAAATACATGCTACATTCCACTCCCGGCATAGCTTCTCAACAAATTGAACATCCTGCCGGGAGGCCTCTCCTCTCAGCCTGTGATCCAAGGTCAGGGCCGTAATCGATAGCTGGTAACGCTCCCGAATAGAAGTGAAAAAATGGAGAAGGGCCAGGGAATCGGCACCACCGGAAACCGCAATAAAAATAGGATCTCCACTCTGAAACAATTGGTGTCGATGACAGAATGATAAAACTTTATCTTCCAGCAATCCACCCACTCCATTTCCTGCTCTGCTTATCCATATTCATATGGTACCACTACTAAACCAAGAACTAAAGTTAAAAAGTAGAGATGACCTGCAAAAGTAAATAGAAGACGTAGAGCACCCCAGTTACCGTAGCAATTCCCAAAGATTCCAACCATTTCGGAGGGGAGGATTTTTGCTGTACAGAGGTATAGCTCTTTTGTTTCGATGTTGCAGCAGACGGTTGACTTCTCGGTATTGGCTGTTTTCTTTTTTCCGCAATTTTCTGGGCCAGCTCTTTCTGCATTTGAGCGCTTGATGAATATTGTCCACGCAGGGCTTTCTCAAGACATGTACGATATGATCTGAGCTGTTGGTTTGCTTTTATTTTATTCATTAGTGTCTGATAGGGCTGATGACCTTTATCAAATCGATCGGGATAGTAAACCTGTATCATCACCATCGCAACGGCAAACAGATCATAGGCCGGGTCAGCTTTCCGTGAACCAAGCTCCCAATACCCCCGATCATAGAACTCTGTATACTCTTTTATTGCCCGGCCCTGTTTTGTGGTTCCGCCAACATCTATCCACCGAAGTCTCGATGGAGAATGAGTGACAATTAAATTTTCAGGCTTTAAATCCCCAAAAACCCAGCCAATCTGATGCAATTGATGTAAATCTCCCAGCAGCTGAATCATCATTATCCCGAGCCAATCATCACCTTTTTGCTGAATAAACGAATTCAGACTCTGGCCCTTCAGGTATTCCATCACATAAAACGAATAGGAATCCGCTTGTTTTGGCACCCAATCATCCACATCAATTAAAGAAGGCCCGAGACGCTTTCCCTGGGCCTTTTCAAATGCTTTTAATACATTCACTTCTGTTGTAATCGCTGAGGGTTGATGACTGATTTTTAATGCGACCGACCGCTGGTTATAAAGGGCTAAATATACAGTCCCTATAGCACCGGAACCAAGGACTTTTACAATTTGATAGGTATTTTGATGCCATTTTCCTCTTATTTTTGTACCCGGACGTAAATTAAAAACCGGTTTCTTCGTAGATATCCCCATTTTCTGAACTCCATCCCTCTAATTTTGGTGTGGATTGGAAATGATGGATAGCTTCTTTTAGTGCAGGACCAGTAGGTGTAATTCCTCCGCTCGTTAATTTAGGAAAAACAGACGAGATATTTTGCAGTTTATTCGTCCATGGCATGATTTCATTGACAGGCTGCTTTTTACCAGGAAAACTGTAAATCGCAAACCGATTTTTCCCTGTTCTTGCATTTAAACTTAAAGATAAATCCTCTAATGATTCTTTTACAGTTGCCAATTTAGGGCTCATGCTGGCACTTGTATCTACTAGAATTAAAACCTCCAAATCACTGGTTTCTCCTAAATCTTCTACAACCTCCATCACTTCTCCGCGCTTTTCCGGTGGCAAATCTTCCATAGATTTCTCATCACCAAGTATTTGCTGAAGCTCCTGATTCACAACCCCTTGCAGTGTCTGGGTCATGGCCTGCTTCGTAACCATCTGAACCGTCTGCGATAAAGCCTGTGCGTATACAATTCGACTCACACCACCACCAGCTGACGAAATGTCCTCTACTTCTTCCAATCCCTCCGGCTGCTCCGAATCATCATCCTCCAGCACACCAATTACATTTACCGAAATTCCCTGCTGATAGGCAATTGAACTGATAGAAGCCGGATCTTCCCCTTGATTCGAACAACCATCCGTAATTAATAGAATCTGTTTAATCGTACCTTTCTTCATGCAAATCCCTCCTAAAATCTACTACCATCCTTGCCCAGAAAAAAAGAAAATATACACAGAAAAGCGAAGGCGCCTGGTCAGGTCCTGCCGTATAAGCAAAAGACATGGAGTGGCGTGTTTTTTGCCACGTAATGGCTTTTGCTTATGTCGGCCTGGACCTAGGAGCCGCAGCTGGACAACGGAAAAGCGGAGGCGACCGTTTAGGCCCTACGGCATAAGCAGAATATCCGGAGTGGCCGCTTTTGGCCATGGAGGGTATTCTGCTTATGACCGCTTGGGCCTGGGAGCTGCAGCTGGACAATAGAAAAGCGGAGGCGACTGGTCAGGTCCGACAGCATAAGCATAATTCACGGAGTGGCCTGCTCTTTGGCCGCGTAGTGGATTATGCTTATGTCTGCTTGGGCCTGGGAGCCGCAGCTGGACAACAGAAAAGACGCAGTAACTTTACTGCGCCTTATGAAGCGGAAAGGAAGCCCATTTCGGAATATGTTCTTCCAGTTTGGCTACCAATACGGTCATATCATCATCAATTTCACCGGATTTGGTCCTCACAACCTCCTCCAGGATAATATCCGCTATGGCTTGCGGATCATTGGTTTCTATACTTTTAATCTTCCTTCTCAGCCACATATCCACATTTTCTACATGATCAGGTCCTTCAAAGATTCCGTCGCTCATCATAATCAGAATATCATCCGGTTTCAGCTGCTCACTAACCACATCCACATCAAATTCCTTAATAATACCGATTGGCAGATTCCCTGCTTCTACCTTAATGATATCTGAGGTCCGTCTGACAAAGCTCGGTGTGGACCCGATTTTCAGAAACTTTGCCCCTGCGTGGTGGAGATCAATAACTGCTAAATCTAAAGTAGAGAAAATTTCATCTGTGGTGCGTAAGGACAATATGGAATTAATCGATTTTATCGCAACCTTTTCATCAATTCCTGATTGCAATATCTGTCTTAATAACCGTAATGTCTCCATACTCTCCATATAGGCCCGTTCTCCATTACCCATGCCATCACTTATCGCCAGCGCATATCTGCCACTTCCAAGTTCCATCGTTAAATAACTGTCTCCGGAAATTAATCCCCCACCTTTTGCCGCGTGGGCAACGCCGGTTTGAATATTGTACTGTCTTGCTGATTTAAAGGTAAAATAACCATAGCCATTAGGAAACGGGGATACTTCTTCCTTATCAACAATAACCGTTTCCTCCAGAATATCCGACAGAGCCGGGGCAATGACTTTTGATCCTTCTCCATGGTAATCATAAAAAGACAGGTTCATTTCGATATCAATATTGCCCGGATCCAGACTATAAATATCCAGCTTCTCAATTTCAAAGTCCAGATTCCGAATAGCCTGTACAATTTCCTGCTCCTGCTGCTCATGAATTTGCCGTTCCTTCATAATTTCCTTAGCAAAATTGTCCATGACATCGGAAACGCCTCTCAATTGTTCCGCAACAAACTTTCGACTTTCTTTCACCTGTTTTTTCAGACGCTGATTAGCCTCGTAAAAGGAGAGCTCATTTTTCATGGTTTCATAAACTTTCCCGGATTTTACACAGTGATTTTCAAAATCTCTTTTTAATTTTCGTTTGTTATCAAAGGTTCCTTTTTCCATCTCAGCCATAATCTCAGTCATATAGTCGTAGGTCTGGTCAAATTTATGTACCCAGCAGCTTTCCTTTTTGAAACAGGACTGGCACGTTTTCTCTGTTACGTTGCTTAGAAAATAATCTCGTTCTTTTCCATCCTGCGTCTGAGGGGTAACCCCATCAATTCGCGAAAAGCTTTTGGAGAGAGCCTGAAACATATCAGAAAATGTTTCCACTCTTTGTGCTGTCACATCCCTGACCTTTTGCAAATATTGCTGCTGCTCTTCTGTATGTTCATTTGTTCCTGGAATATATCGGGCCATTTTACGAATCCATCCATCAGGTGTCGCAAAAAATAGTGCAATGGCAAGGCCCGTCTCAATCATAACCGGTCTAAATGGGGCCCCCTGACCTTCTCCATAAATTCCAATTAAAAGCGTGGCGACAAACAAGCCTAAGCCTACTCCAATTTTCTTACCATCCTTTAAAAGTCCGCCCAGCAGACCGGCAAACGCTAACAAACTCATTTGATACAGACTCGCAACATCGGCAAGACTCAGAACCAGCCCTGTCACTACACCTACTGTTGATCCGATAGCTGCACCGGCAATATAAGCCAGTAATAACACGACATAACGGGAAAAGACCTGTTCCACCGATGCATCAAGAACAATCCAGCCGATCATTCCGGTCAACACCGAAGCCAGCAAAATCATCATGCAGACAATTTCCTCATTTTTTAAATCTTTTTTTACTGCACTTGGTGATAATATCGGCACACTCTGCATAAAAATGAGAACAAGAATCACGCTTAAACTGGATTCTACGATGGATAATACCCACTGGTAAGTTTCCATTTGCCCCGTCAGATAAGATCCGGAAATTCTCGGTATGATGCAGGAAATGAAAACAAAAACAGGAAGCCATTTTTGCTGATTGGTGGTTTTTCTGAAAATACCCGCAAGAACACAAAATAAAAAGATACTGCTAAGTAAGAACAGGGAATGCTCCCAATAAATCGTCAAGCTGCCGGCCAGTACGGCAAAAGCTACTTTTAAGGATAATTTCCGTCTGATCATCCAAATTGAAGCAAAGAAAGCAACCGCAAAGGGTGAAACCGATTCAAGGATAATGGCTCTGCCTAATAAAAATCCAGCAAATAAAAGAAGCCAACCCTCTTCAATAAGTTTTCGCTGTGAAAGTTCTTTCGTCTTCCTTTTAGCATTTATCAAAGCAAAACGAAGCTGCTGGTATAATGATTTTGATTGATTTCTTGTTACAGATTCAATCATGGTCGATCACTCCTTTACCTATTGATTTAACCACATAACAACTAATTTTTTTGTCAAAACAGGAGGACAACCATAAAAAAATCTTCGACGTCTTTCTGAAAATGATTTTTCAATTCAACAAGAAAAAAAGAACGTTTGATTCATTTGAAACAATGTGTGTCATAATCACTCGACATCATCAAAATTTTACCAGTCTTTTTCACTGATAACGTAAAAGTGGACAACCAGAATAATGCTGGATAAAAATCAATAATGGATGGTTGACACAATATACATCCTGTTGTATTATATTTTTTGTGCGTTTCAGATATAAACTATTGGCGGCGTAGCTCAGCTGGCGAGAGCGTACGGTTCATACCCGTGAGGTCGGGGGTTCGATCCCCTCCGCCGCTACCATATTATCTTTCTTTTACTACGGCCCGTTGGTCAAGTGGTTAAGACACCGCCCTTTCACGGCGGTAACACGGGTTCGAATCCCGTACGGGTCATACGAAAAGCGAAGGCGACTGGTTAGGTCTAGCGCGATAAGACGAAGACATGAAGTGGTTTCTAGACACGGAATGACTTTGGCTTATGTCCGCCTTGACCTAGGAGCCGTAGCTAGACATAAGAAAAGCGAAGGCGCTAAATAGAAAAACCCCATTTCAGGACAAGAAGAGTCTCTGGAATGGGGTTTTCATCATATAAAGAAGATTTGCCGGGCCTATTGAACAAAGGAAATCAACCGTATGATTCAGTATGAAGCAGAAGCTATGCTAATAGACCGTATATCTTTTTTAGCATTAAAAAAGCCCGGGATTTACATTCCAGGGCTTCTCCTTATATCTATTTACGTTAAATGATTCATTTTGATTTTATACAGTCAGACAGCAAGTTAACCTTTTTTAGCACCACGTCCACCACGTTTAGATTCCGTGTTCTTTCTTAAAGAAGCTAAGCGATCTTCACTGTCTTTAAGAAAACGGTTCATTTTGGCTTCAAATGATTCACTGCGTCTCTTTGGATTTCCACGTTTTTTGTTGTTGTTAGGATTTTTGTTTTCCTTTGCTTTTTTAATGGAAAGTCCAATTTTTCCTTCACTTACATTAATAACTTTGACTTCTACTTCGTCTCCTACTGTCAAAAACTCATGAATGTCCTTGACATACTTATCTGCTACCTCGCTAATGTGAACTAATCCTGTAGATCCATCAGGCAGTTCTACAAAAGCTCCAAAATTTGTGATGCCTGTTACCTTGCCTTTCAGCTTGCTGCCTACTTCAACTGACATAAAAAAAATGCTCCTCCTTAGAATTTTAAAAAAGTGTACTTCCTATATATTATATATATGCACTTAAAAAAGTGTCAATAAGACGACTCATCGTCGGGTACATTAAAGATAATTTCCCCGTCTTTTGAAAGAAAATAGTCCTTCCTGGCAATTTGTAAAATGTAATCTGTATCATTTAATAAGTCAATTTCCTGTTGCAGGTTCTTTTCTTTTACTTCTAGTTTATCCAATTCTTCATTTAATTGTTCATATTCACTGACTTTTTCTTTATACAGTTCACGCTGATTTAAGTGAAAGGTGATTAAATAAGCAAATACACTCACTGCAACAATTGCAAAAAGGGTTAAGCGACGATAAAGACGCTTTTTTCGCTTATTTTGCCGCTCTACATATGCATCATATTCTCGTACATAATTTGAATCCAGTCTGGTTACTCGTTTATTAGCCGAACTCATCGTCGATTTACCTCCTTTTTGCAAAAATGGATTTCCAAATGTCAACCAGGTTATTTATTATTTTACTACAAAGTTCCAAAAAAGAAAGAATATATTTTTTGACATTCTCCGGAATAAGCTTTTTTATTTGCTTCCATAGAAATATCAGAGGTCTTCTGAATAGCTTCCATGGAATTAACAGGACCCAGATTACAGCCGTCCAGAAAAGAGTTAAGAGGTAGGTAAGCACCTTTAGCATCCAGGAAAGCGGGGCGATCACCAAACGTTGAATGAGCCTCCGCAATACTTGCCAGGTGGTAACGGAAAACTGAATGAGATGCTCCAAAACCTTTAAATACCATACCCTTAGAAGCGCTTGATAAAACGCAAAACCAAAAATAAGGGCTAACCAGATATAAAAGCGAATTTGTCCATAATTCGTTAAGTATAAGATATAAAATATAATTAAACCCTGCAAAATCCAGAACAGAATCTCATTACAATAATGAATCCAAGGCTTTCGCTTTTTTCGATCATTGAATCTGTGAAAGGTATCTGCAGCCATCCCAAGGTAAATTCCGCTACCGGCCATCACAAGCATGGTTATAAACTGCAGGGATAAACTCATTTAAATAGCTTGCTAAAGAGACCTTTAGCTTTATCTCCCTGCTGGTCGTCTATATATGATAATTCATATACCCGCCCCTTAATGGATACTAAAGTCTCGTCCAAATTTAAATTCTTCATATGCAGGTTTTCGCCGCGTACAACCAGGTAGCCAAACGAGGTTTGAAGTAAAAATTCTTCATTATCAAAGCTATCTACTTCTTTAACTCCTGTAATTTCAAGCTCTCTTCGGTTCAGTACCTTTACATGATGTTCCTGTGGTTCTCTTGTGCTCGGATAAAATTGGTTTTCATAATTCATATACTCGCCCCTCCTTATCATTAAAAATCTATGATAGAAAGGACAAGTATAGAACTTAAAAGTTTATATTTTTTAAATGGCCGTATTCGCACGGGTTGTTCCCTCAAATATAAGCTTTTAATAGATATTAAGTGAAACATCGATGGGGGGATTACGGCCCGTTAAGGCGTGAAAAAACTAGTCCTGATGAACGGGCTCTTCCTTTACAACTGTATAAAGACTCTGAGCTTCATCTTTCTTTACAGTTTCACGGAGATCGTTTACTTTTACGGTCAGCAGCTTCTGACCAAAGCGTATGGTTAACTCATCCCCTGCGGATAGTTTGGTTGATGCTTTAGCAGGCTGTCCGTTTAATTGAATTCTTCCCTGTTCAGCTACTTCCTTAGCTAATGTTCTTCTTTTAATTAAACGTGAAATTTTTAAAAATTTATCTAATCGCATAGACTTTACCTCTCTTTTTCGTTAGACTTTGCTTCATTCCAGAGTTGATCCATTTCCTCTAAAGTCATATCATCCAGGGTTTTCCCCTGTTCCTTTGTCCGCTTTTCGATAAATTGGAAACGGCGCTTAAAGGTTTGATTACTTTGCTGCAGGGCAATTTCAGGATTTATTTTATAATGTCTGGCCAGATTAACGATGGAAAACAGGATATCTCCCAGTTCCTTTTCCATTTCGGTAGTTGTTTGTTTCGCTAAGGACTGCTTAAATTCCTTTATTTCCTCCATAATTTTATCCAAAACAGGTTGAAAGTCCTCCCAGTCAAAACCAATTTTAGCGGTCTTCTTTTGCAGTTCATAAGCAGTCAGTAATGCCGGAAGTGACTTCTCAATATCATCGACAATCGATTCTTCCTCAAATCCGCCTTTTTCATCCCTTTTTATTTCATCCCAGGTCTTAACTACTTCATCAGAGGTATTCAGGTTTACATTCCCGAAAACATGCGGATGCCTGCGAACCATTTTATCGGTAATATGCTGGATTATATCATCTACACTGAAATACCCCTCATCTTCACCAATTTTCCCATGAAGCATAACCTGAAGGAGAACATCCCCTAATTCATCGGTAAGCTTTTCATCATCCTGTTCATCAATGGCCTCAATCACCTCATAGGCCTCTTCAAGTAAATACGGACGCAGGGATTCATGGGTTTGTTTGCGATCCCACGGACATCCATCAGGCCCTCTTAAAATCGCAATGACCTCACGAAGACGGTTGAATTGGTGATGACGCAATTCTGGAGGAGCCGGGGGTACATAAACGCTGATTAAATTACTTAAAGGCACGGAACGATCCAATTCAAACAGAGGAACCTCTTTGATCCACTCCTCCTCGCTCCCTGCTGCATGTACAACGGTAACAGGATAATCGTCCGGCAAATCCTCCATTAACGTTAACTTTACTTCCGAGGCAATCATTTGATCATATACCTGGGTAAATACAACGTGCTGGTCAAATTGTACTTCCAAGCGTTTAAATGATGTTGCATCCAGAAATTGAAACCCTTCGACAGGATCGATTCGCAGACTGGCAAATAACGCGTCGAGATAGCTTTGACCCTGTCCTATGTGGATCTGCACAGCCGGATCCTGTTCAGCCTTGTCCAGTAAAATTTGAACGGCTCTTTCCGCCAGCATCGGGTGTCCCGGTGTGGTATAAATGACCGGAGAACTCTCTGCTGCCTGTAATAGATTCTGAACAATTTCCTGATAAACAGGCTCAAATGAATCATGCTTTTCATATACGTCATCAAAGGATTGAAACTGTGCCCCATCCGCTTCCAGTGACTTTATAACAGGATGATCCATCGTCCGTGTATGGACAACTGACTCAGAGGAAACCAATTGACGATAGACCCCCAGCGGAATCTGATTGATATCTCCTGCACCTAATCCTAAAATCGTAATCTTTTTTTTCATGGTCTTCTCCTCCTGACAACCCACTCGGTTAATTGCTTTCCATACGGGAAGAGCCGTAATTCCCTCAGGGTAAACCCTCCACTCCAAATGAGGGCTCCAAAGTACGATAGGGCCCCCAGACTGCTGCTCGCCATAATATATCCTAAAACATCCATTCGATGGTTCACTTCACCATTTAAGAATAACAGCTTCATCATGAGGACGATGATTACCATTATACTTAAAGAGAAAACAAAGGATTTCCAGGGTAAAATCCGGCGATAGGAAAGGCTTGTATATCGTTTAAACAGCAAAGCAAAGGCTGCCGCCAAAATCAGCACACTCACAACTGAAGCCGTTGCCGCTCCCTGAATACCGAAAGCAGGAATCAATAGGACATTTAGTATCCCTTTCATTACGACGGCTAGTCCAAACAAGAGTGCCTGTCTTTTCACAAAACCGAGCCCCTGCAAAAATGTCGACAGTGTCAGCGTGATCGATACCAATAAAATCATAACCATAAAGATTCTCAGCGCCTCTGTACCCACATTTGTTTTAAATAACAGAATATTAGTCGATGGAAAAATTAAAATGATTCCTATGGTTGCTGCGGTTGCAAAAAGCAATGTAAATTTTATGGCTCTTTTTACCGATTGCTCCTCTAATTTTACGGCACCCCTGGCTTTCATTTTTGAAATAGCTGGTATCAGCGCCAAGGATAAGGAGGATCCAAACACCACTCCTAATTGAACTAAGGGCTGTCCCCGATCATAGATCCCTTTTTCCGCTTTCGCCTCATTTAAGGTCAGTCCATACTCCTGTAATCCAGGTATAATCGTAAACACATCCACAAGCTGTAACAGGATGAGCAGCATATAATTTAATCCCGCAATCATACTTGTTTCAAAAAGAACTTTTATCATTCTTCTGATGGAGATCATCTTCATGGAAAAATGAATCTGGTGTCGCCTGTAGAAAAACAGAAGCGATAGAACCAATATGAGTACTGCTGCACAAGCCGCAATAGAAGAAGATAATGCTGCCCGGCTTCCTATATCGTAAAGAGATTTCCCTTGCTGAAGAAAAGTATACGTAAACCATAAAATGAGCCCGATCCGTACAAGCTGCTCACCCGTTTGAGAAACAGCTGAAGGGCGCATATCCTCTGCACTTTGGAAACTTCCCCGTAAGAACGAGGTAAAGGGGATGAGCAAAAAAAGCAACGAAGCAAACTGAATGGGTACCTCTAAATGGGGATCACCCATCCACCCCGCCATTCGATGAGCACCGAAATATAAAAACAGAAATACGATTCCATTAAGGAAAAACAAAAATATAAAAATCGGGATATATAACGTAATGTGACTTCCCGAATGCTTTTCCTGCCTAGTTTCCAGGTTGAACGTTGAGATGGCTGCAGGATAACCATAAACAGACATCATCCACGCAATGGTGATAAAGGGATACACCTGCTGATAAATATAAAACCCCGTATCTCCTGTTAAGTTTTGAAGCGGAACACGATATCCTGCACTTAAAAGCTTTCCTAATATTCCTGCTGCCGTTAATAGCAATGCTCCCTTAAACACCTGTCTATGACTCATAACGTTCGCCTTTCCTCTTCTCTATGTATGGCATCATTATAGCACAGGAGCCATCTTTCGTTACAATACGGGGAAAACATCGAAAGAGGACTAACCCAATGATGAGCCAGCCCTCTAATAAACTGATTAATCCATTTGTCTTGCTAAAAAGCCTGCTGCCGTCTCAGCCGCTTTCTTCTCAGCTTCTCCTAACGCCTCCTCTGAGGTTAATACAACACAGCCTACGGGGTCCCCATTAGCTATGATTGGAGCCATCACGTACGAAGAAATGGTTTCTTCCTGTCCTTCAAGAAATTCAATGCTTTGTTCATTACTTTCTGAAACGACATTACGATCTTCCATAATCTTTTCTATATGAGATCCAATTTTTTTGTTTAAGTACTCTTTTTTCGAGCCTCCCGCTACAGCAATAAATTCATCCCGGTCGGATATAAAAACGGCATGTCCCAATGTGTCAAATAAAGCCTCTGCATACTCTTTCGCAAAATCACCTAATTCATTTATAGGAGAATATTTCTTAAGAATGACTTCTCCTTCACGGTCAACAAAAATTTCAAGAGGATCGCCTTCCCGAATACGCAACGTTCTTCTAATCTCCTTTGGTACAACAACTCTTCCCAAATCATCGATGCGTCGAACAATACCTGTTGCTTTCATTTACTCACTCAATCCTCGCTTTCTTGGATGTGATTACGTATGGTGACTTTCTCTTGCACCGTTTCGTAAAGTTAGTATTTAACAACAAGGGCAAACTATACACAAGTTGGTAAAAATTAAGGCAGAAAAGCGGAGGCGACTGGTCAGGTCTGGCGGGGTAAGACAAAGACATGAAGTGGCATTAGCCACGGAATGGCTTTGGCTTATATCCGCGCAGACCTAGGAGCCGCAGCTGGACAGAAAAGCGGAGGCGACTGGTCAGGCATGGTGGAAGGTGTGTGAAGGCCTTAAGCAGGAATTCATGAGCTTTAATGGCCTTCAAACTAACCGTATACCCACGTTTACCCAAACATCCATGTATATTTAGGAAGAAGCGACCTCCTGCTGTTTCACACGAGGCAGCTTTGTCAGAAACTCGGAAATCACATCGTAGCGTTTGTAAGCATGATCCCGGCTGAATTTAAATACCATTTTCAGTTTATTGTTTTCTGTTCCAAGCTGAATTAACCGGCCATATTCATTGGCTAGTTCAAACAGCTTCGATCCATCTACCTGCTGACTTTCTTCCCCATCCATAAGAAGCTCAACATTTAACTTCTTCTCGGTTATGGATTCAATACGCTCCTGTCTGGCCATAATACGAAGCTTGGTAACTTGCAGGAGGTTTTCCACTTCTTTCGGGTATTCACCGAAGCGATCCATCAATTCATCCTGAAGATCCAGAATCTCATCCATTTTTTCAACAGCCCCAAAACGCTTATACATATCAATTTTCTGTTTTTCGTCTTCTATATAAGAAGGTGGTATATAAGCATCGAGGTTGACATTGATCTCTACGTCAAATGGCTTGGCTTCTTCATAGGTTTTTCCTTCTTTTTTCGCATCGATAGCATCCTTAAGCATCTTGGAATACATATCAAAACCTACAGAATCGATAAATCCGTGCTGTTCTGCACCTAACAGATTTCCTGTTCCACGAATGGATAAGTCACGCATCGCAATCTTAAATCCGGAACCAAGCTCGGTAAATTCTTTTATCGCCTGCAGTCGTTTTTCGGCCACCTCTGTCAGCACTTTATTCTGCTGATGAGTGAAGTACGCATACGCAATCCGATTCGATCTACCCACGCGCCCCCGTAACTGATAGAGCTGACTCAGTCCCATTTTATCTGCATCGTAAACAATCAGAGTATTTACATTCGGAATATCCACACCTGTCTCAATAATCGTTGTACTGACCAGAACATCCGAATGCCCCTCTAAAAAGTCAAACATCACATTTTCCAGCTGATTTTCATTCATACGCCCGTGGGCAAACGTCACCCGGGCATCCTCTACTAACACATCAATTTCGGCAGCCATTCGTTCGATGTTTTCCACACGATTATAAAGAAAGAAAACCTGACCTCCGCGGGAAAGCTCCCTCTCTATAACCTCCCGAACAAACTGTGGATTATATTCAATCACATACGTTTGAATAGGGAACCGATTTTCAGGCGGTGTTTCAATGACAGATAAATCCCTGACACCAAGCATGGACATATGTAGGGTACGCGGGATTGGTGTTGCTGTTAACGTTAAAACATCAATATTGGTTTTAAACTGCTTAATCTTTTCCTTGTGCTTCACCCCGAAGCGCTGTTCTTCATCCACAATTAACAAACCGAGGTCCTTGTATTGAATATCCTTGGATAAAATCCGATGAGTTCCGATGACAACATCCACCAGACCCTTTTTCAGACCGTCTATCGTTTCCTTTTGCTGCTTTCTTGAACGAAAACGACTTAAAAGTCCTATGTTAATGCCATAATCCTGGAACCGCTCCTGGAAGGTTTCAAAATGCTGCTGAGCCAGGACGGTTGTTGGAACAAGGATCGCTACCTGTTTTTCATCCAGAATGGCTTTAAATACCGCACGGATCGCAACCTCTGTCTTCCCGTAGCCAACATCCCCGCAAAGCAGACGGTCCATCGGTCGCGACTTCATCATATCCTGTTTGATTTCCTCAATACAACGGAGCTGATCCTCTGTTTCTTCATAAGGAAAAGCCGCTTCAAATTCTCTTTGCATGTCATTATCTTCAGAGAATGCAAAGCCCTTCGTCCGTTCCCGTTCGGCATAAAGTTTGATTAAATCATCGGCAATATCTTCAACTGAGGATTGGACCCGATTTTTAACCTTTTTCCATTCACTTCCGCCCAGCTTATACAGCTTAGGTTCCTTTCCTTCACCAGAACCCACATATTTCTGAACGAGATCAATCTGGTCAATGGGTACATAAAGCTTGTCATCACCAGAATATTTTATAAGTAAATAATCTTTATGAAGTCCATTTAGCTCCAGTGTTTCAATCCCTACATATTTGCCAATACCATGATTGGCATGAACGACATAATCCCCGATTTTTAGTTCCTGATAGCTTTTGATCCGCTCTGCATTGGAAATCTTCTGCCTTCTTTTCGGGCGTTTCGTTTGTTTTTTAAATAGCTCCTGTTCAGTGATTACGGCAACACGAAAGAGTGGAAGTTCAAAACCTCCACTTATCTGTCCTTCTACAATGGTTGGTGTTTTTAAAGGAAACTCAATTCCCTGATCAGCAACTCTGGCCTCCATCCCGTAATCTTCCAGAACAGACTGCACCTTCTCTACCCTGTTTTTGGTAGGAGCCACAATAAACACAGAAAAGCCCGCTTTATCCCATCTGTTCAGTTCACTTTTCAGCAGGTTCATTTGCCCGTGAAATTCCTGCATAGCACGGCAGGAAATATTAATTAAATTTTCCGGATTTGTATTGGCAATATGACGTAAAAAGACCGACATATACAGCTTGGAATACCCTGTTAATTTTTCCTGAATATCGTTCCAGGAAAAAGAGACGCTGAGGTCACGCACCATTTTATTCTGCTCCAGCAAATTTGCATACCAGTCTGCTTCCTCCTGATCCAGTCTGGTGGCTGTTTCTTCCACTCGACTCATTTCATCAATGACAACCAGTCCATTTTGCGGAAGGTAATCTATCAAACTAGCGGCCTGATCATAAAATAAGGAACTATACTTATAAATCTCCTGAAAGGTTTCGCCATTTTTTAGCCGTTCAATATCATAATCAATATTTTCCACTAATTCCTTCTTAGCGTTATCGTCCTTCATTTTCTTTAAGGACTGACTCAGGGCCTGTTCCAGTCTTTGTGCACCCGTCAGTCGCTCCTCGTCCGTCAGCAGGACCTCCTCAGCTGGTCCAACTGTAATGGATGACAGTTTTTCATTAAAAGAGCGCTGAGAATTCGAGTCAAAATAACGAATAGAGTCGACTTCATCATCAAAGAGTTCAATTCTGACCGGGTATTCACTTGTCAGCGGAAACAAATCAATAATGCCCCCGCGAATACTGAATTCACCCTTAGCCGAAATCATATCCTCCCTGCGATAACCCATTTCAACCAGGGATTGTGTATAATCATTAATAGAAATGGTCTCACCAACTTGGAAGGAAAGCTGTGACTGTTCCCAGCTTTTTATAGGAGGCAGTATTCGTTTGCAAGCAGCTATAGGAGCAATAAACACTCCTTTTCGCTTGTGAATCCATTGGTTTAACGATTCCATCCGCTGGCTTAATAGCTCAGGACTGGCAACAGCAATTTCTGATGCCATAAGTTCATTAACCGGATACAGGTAAACATCTTCCTCATGACTTAAATCTAATAAATCCTCATAAAGTGCCTGAGCCTGACTTAAGTGGTGGGTCAGAACTAAGACCGGCTTATCCAGTGATTCATTAAGCAAGGAAATAAAAACACTGCGAGCTGCCCCGGACAGACCTGACACGAGCTGCTCTTTCATTCCTGATGAAAAGCCTGAAATAATGGTTTGTATATCATTTTGTTCCTGAAGGTAGTTTTTTAAACCCTGCAAACCTTACTCCCCCTTAAGACGTACAAAAATGCTTTGGTGGACCAACACCAAAGCTTGTTTTTTCATTCCATCGTGCTGCTATTGAATAAAGCTGTCAAGTTCATGATAGTCTGGATGATTGTTTAATGCATCCTCACAATGGTCACAGATGGCCTTAACCTCCATATGACCATCCTTTGTGTAATCAATCATTTCATTCCGCTCTTCATTGGAAAGAATATGAAGACCTAGATCTTCCTCATGAACATATGGTTGCTGAAGTTCTCCAATTTTATCTCCGCAATGGCGGCAACGGTAAATAACAGCCATTACCAACCCTCCCTCGGTACAAACTTATTAAAAGTTTGCCCGTGGCAGCGGGATCTTATACAGTCAAATATATTAAGAATTGAAATGATTCATGACTTCTAAAAATGGTTTTTCCAGCCACATTTCACAGGCTTCTGCTGCACTTTTCACACTATCCTCAACTTTTGGCTTCTGTTCCTCTGTAAATTTGCCTAATACATAATCAATAATCGGTACATTCGTTTCTGGTCGCCCAATGCCTATACGTATGCGTTTAAAATTTTTTAGTGTCGTCTGGTCAATAATATTGCGTATGCCATTGTGTCCACCATGTCCACCCTTTTGCCGCAGACGAATCCTTCCTGCGGGCAAATCCAGATCATCATAAACAACCAGCAAATCCTCAATATCCAGGTCATAAAAGTCCATAAACGGGCGGACAGCTTCCCCTGATAAATTCATATATGTAAGCGGCTTTAAAATAAGCACTTTTTCACCGTTCAAATGTTCTATCGTATATAAAGCATTATATTTTTCTCTGTTTAAGGACCAGTGATTTCTCTCTGCCAGATAATCAATCACCTGAAATCCAATATTATGTCGGGTGTTTTCAAATTTAGAGCCCGGATTACCCAGTCCCACAATACATTTCATTGCTTTTCCCTCTTTCAATCCCATAATTGGTGTACGATCTTCTTAAAGTGTAAAAAAGGCCAAATTAGGAATTTGGCCCCTTTTTTACTATATTACGTATTTATTCTTCTTCATCATCATTGCTTTTCTCATTAATGACTTCTGGCTCTGCCGGCTCTTCCTCATCGGCGCCTTCCTCATCAGTATTTGCATTTTGAGGAGGCAGAACCGTTACGATTGTCGTTTCATCGTCACTCAGAATTTCATAGTCCTTGCTGCCTTTTAAGTCCCCAACAACAATTCCTTCTCCAATTTTCAGTTCAGAAATATCTACATTAATCACTTCAGGAATTTCATTAGGTCTGGCACGAACATGAAGCTCATGCAGGGTCTGCTGCAGTACGCCTCCATCTCTTACACCTTCTGAATCTCCTTCTAAGTTAATAGATACTTCTACATCTACAACTGAAGACTTGTCTACCAGGTAAAAGTCAACATGAATAATTTCACCTTTGAGCGCATCAGACTGATAGTCATATAACATGACATCTAAAGGCTTATTCCCCTGAACCTCCAGAGAAAATACGGAGTTACGACCCTCTTCACGAACGGTTTTAATCAATTCCAGGTTATTTACCGAAACAGTTATAGGTTCTTTTTCCTTACCATATACAACCGCTGGAATAAATCCATTTTGGCGTAATTCCCTATTATTTGATCGACGTAGATCCTTTCTTTCATTAGCTTTAATAGTTGCTGTCATAACTTCATCAACCTCCAAATTTTTACACTGATTTTATTTTTTCCTTTTCCTTTCTTTGATAAACCTCTATGGTTCTTCATGAAACAATGAAAAAATTATGTTTATTCTTTGGTGTTGATTCTTGAATACTGACTTTCTAAAAAGCTCTTATCGGGACATTTGCTGCTTTTTCCGCCGTAAAAAGCAAATCTGCTTTCCTGCCACAAATCATCTACGCTTCTCTTTTCCAGCTGGTCGTCTCCGTATTTTTTATTCAAACAAGTCACTTACAGATCTAAGTTCATGGACACGGGTAATGGCCTCACTGATTAATGGTCCAACAGACAATTGGGTAACCTTGTCTATTTTTTTGCTTTCAGGAAGTGGAATCGAGTTGGTTACCACTAATTCCTTAATCTTGGAATTCTGAACACGTTCAATTGCTGGACCGGAAAGAACAGGATGCGTACCACAAGCATATACTTCTTTGGCACCATTTTCAACTAAGGCATTTGCAGCCAGGGTAATCGTGCCCGCCGTATCAACAATATCATCCACTAAAATAGCGGTCTTTCCTTCAATATTACCAACAATATTCATAACCTCGGAAACGTTTGGCTTCGGTCTGCGTTTATCAATAATGGCGATGGGTGCCTTTAGCAGATCAGCCATTTTGCGGGCCCGTGTTACGCCTCCATGGTCAGGAGATACAATCACAGGGTCATCGATACCTTTTTTACTAAAGTACTCTGATAAAATGGTTACACCCAGTAATTGGTCAACCGGAACATCGAAAAAGCCTTGAATCTGGGGAGCATGTAAATCAAGGGTAATAAGGCGTGTTGCTCCTGCAGTCATTAATAAGTTCGCCACAAGCTTTGAGGTAATCGGTTCTCTTGAACGGGCTTTTCGGTCCTGTCTTGCATAGCCATAATACGGGATGACAACATTGATCGTCTTTGCAGATGCTCGTTTTAAAGCATCAATCATGATGAGCAGCTCCATCAGGTGGTCATTTACCGGATCAGAGGTGGATTGAATCACATACACATCACAGCCTCTGATGCTTTCCTCAATATTAATCTGTATTTCACCGTCACTAAATGTTTTTACAGAACACTTTCCCAATTCTGTACCTATATTCTCCGCGATCTCCTGAGCAAGATCCGGATTGGAATTCAGGGTGAAAACCTTTAAGAATGGGTCTTTGTATGTGTTAGGCATCTTTATTTGGACCTCCAATTACTTTTTTCTAATATTTTTAAGTCTTTCCACGTAGCCTTCCTTATTCGTCTGACGGGAGCGGGCAATAGATAAGGATTCTTCAGGCACATTCTTGGTAATGGTGGAACCTGCTGCTACATAGGCACCCTTTTCAATCGTAACCGGCGCGACAAGGTTGGAGTTACATCCAATAAACGCCCCGTCTTCAATAATGGTCTTATGTTTATTTTCCCCATCATAATTTACTGTTATCGTGCCACAGCCAATATTAACCTCTTTGCCTACCTCAGCATCCCCGACATAACTCAGATGTGAAGCTTTACTTCCTTCTTCAAACACGGACTTTTTTACTTCTACAAAGTTGCCGATTTTCACGTTGTTTTTAATATCAGATGATGGTCTTATATGTGCATATGGTCCAATTTTAACATATTCTCCAATTTTACTATCATGGGCTACACTTTGCTTAATCGTTGTTCCAGATCCAATTTCACAGTTTTTAATTTCGGTGTTGGCTCCAATAAATGCTTCCGTTCTAATTACTGTAGAACCATCAATGTTACAGCCGGGTTCGATGGTGACATCCTGTTCAATTTTTACATCCGGACCAATATAGGTATGTTCAGGATCAATCAATGTGACTCCATTACGCATATGACCTTCATTTATCCGAATTCGCATATGCTTTTCCGCACGGGATAAGGCTACACGGTCATTAACACCCATTGTTTCCGCAAAGTTATCGGTCTGGTAGGCAGCAATTTTTTCACCCTGTGATTTTAAAATTTCAATCACATCAGGCAGGTAATATTCCCCTTGTGCATTATCATTGGAAACATCCTTGAGGGCGTTAAAAAGAGCCTGATTATCAAAACAGTATGTACCTGTGTTAATTTCCTTTATGGCAAGTTCTTCTGGTGATGCATCTTTGTGTTCAACAATCTTTTCTACCTCATTGGCTTCATTCCGTACTACACGACCATAGCCTGCAGGGTCGTCGGCTCCAGCTGTAAGTACAGAAACCTTGGCCTCTTCCTTTTCATGATGGGAAACAAATGCTTCTAACGTTTCCGCTGTAAGTAAAGGAGTATCCCCACAGACAACAAGTGTGGTGCCTTCCTTGTCACTTAGCAATTCCTCAGCCTGCATCACAGCATGCCCCGTACCAAGCTGTTCCTCCTGTATCACAAATTCCGTGGCATCCCCCAGCTCATCTTTGACCTTTTCCGCGCCAAATCCAACCACAGTTATCAATTGGCTAAGCTTTAATTCATTCAGCTGATCGGTTACATGCTGAACCATCGCCTTCCCGCACACGGGGTGAAGCACTTTATATAAAGAGGACTTCATTCTTGTACCCTGCCCAGCAGCTAAAACCACTGCAAATCGTTGTGACATTCAGTACCCTCCATCCACAATTCCTGTAATCTTATATCTAAAATTTAGTATGTATTGACTCCCTCATATTATAGCAAATTATAAAGCAAACATGAACTAAAAATACAAGGGGAGCGTATAGAGCCGTAGCTTGATAAATAAAAGCGGGGAGGAGCAAAAAAAGAAGCCTAATCCCTTAAGATTAGACTTCGCTTCGCTTCATTTAAGAGGCACCAGCTTCTTCATATTCAACTTCTTCTCCTGCACGATCATATTCTGCCAAAACAGCGTCCTGAATTTTGCCACGAGTATTAGAATTAATAGGATGTGCTATGTCCCGAAATTCACCATCAGGAGTACGCTTACTTGGCATCGCTACAAACAAGCCATTGTTACCGTCAATGACACGAATATCGTGCACAACGAACTCTTGATCCAAGGTAATTGATGCAATTGCCCGCATTCTTCCATCTGTGTTGACGCGGCGTAATCTTACGTCAGTTACTTCCATTATGTCTCACCACCTTTTCCCTTAGAACTTATATGCAATATTCCACAAATGGGCAAAAATTCCTTCCAATTTTTAAAATTTTTTTATAAATTTTGCAAATCTAAAAAAACACAGCTTCATATATGAAACTGTGCTCCTCTTTAAAGGTCAAAGTAATTTCCTTTTAAGGCCTCAATTTTATTACCCTTTATGTCCACGTCCTGTATTTTTATTAAAGAAATATAGTCATTTACGACCCGTTCTTCTTCCTCATCCTCTGCTTCGGCCAAAACACCTATCCCTTGTACATTTGCATTGAATTCTTTTAAAAGACTTTGCATACCCGTAATGGTGCCCCCGGCCTTCATAAAATCATCAATAATACACACATTTGATCCTTCCGGCAGGCTTCGCTTGGATAACACCATCGTTTGTATTTTTCTTGATGAACCAGAAACATAATTAATACTTACGGTAGATCCCTCCGTCACTTTAGGATCCCGTCTAACAATAATAACTGGCACATTCAGAATATTGGCTGTTGCATAGGCTAACGGAATACCTTTTGTTGCAACAGTGACAATATAATCGATTTCTTTATCCGCAAAGGCAGTAGCAAATATCTTCCCTAAGTTGCGCATCAGTTCAGGATCCCCAAGCAGATCACTCATAAATAAATAACCACCTGGAAGAATACGGGCCGGGTCCTCCAGACGATTACACAGTTCATTGATAAACTGTTCACTGTTCTCATTTGAATATAAAGGGATATATTTTACTCCTCCGGCAGCACCGGCAACCGTTTCAAGCTTACCAATTCCCTGGGCCTTAAACATTTGATCGACAATATCCAAATCCTCGCTTATGGAAGACTTTGCTGCATCATATTGCTCCGAAAAAAACGGCAATGAAACAAGTCTTCTCGGATGATTGATTAAATAATTAGTCATTGCAACGAGTCTTTCACTTCTTTTCATGGCTCACACCTCATAAACCGAACTATTATATCTGAATATTACATCTTTATACGGATTTATTCAAGTCATTACCCTAACATACGGACGATATAAACTTCTTCACAAAAGCCTCTTAAACTGTTATACACCCGTTCTGCCCGGGATTCTTTCTGTGTAAGACCAAAAATGGTAGGGCCGCTTCCGCTCATCAGTACATTGTCGGCACCTGACTTTAGCATTTGATACTTCATCCGTTTTACTTCCGGATAATTTTCCATGGTAACGACTTCTAATACATTCGCTAATTCTTGGCAGACCGTCTGATAGTCCTGATCCGTAATGGCCTGGATCATACTGTCTGTTTGTACCTGATTGATATGGTTTTCTGTTAAATTTCCGTAAATGGTACCCGTCGAAATACCAATTGCAGGCTTGGCTAAGATCACCCAGCATTTCGGGGGTGCAGGCAGAGGTTTGATTTGTTCCCCTCTTCCTTTTGCAAGAGCTGTACCTCCATAAACACAGAAAGCCACATCAGAGCCGATTTCTGTCCCGATTTCAGCCAGTTCCTGCTGCGTTAAATTTAAATCCCACAATTGATTTAAGCCTCGTAATACCGCAGCGGCATCACTGCTGCCACCAGCCAGTCCTGCTGCCACCGGTATTTGCTTATAAATCCAGATCTTTACACCTTTTGTAATATTAAACTTTCCCTTTATTTTTTCGGCAGCCTGATAAGCTAAGTTACGATGATCATCAGGAACAAATCGCATTTCGGATTGTACTTGGATCGTATCTGCTTCTACCTCCATTATTTGTATCTGATCGTATAAATCTACAGTCGTCATAATCATTTCCACTTCATGGTAACCGTCATCTCGTTTATGTAAAACATCAAGGGTTAAGTTAATTTTAGCGGGAGCCTTTTCCACAATCATACGCTCTCACCTGCACTTTCTCACGTATTCAATTATCAGTCTTTAAATTGTAACATAACTTGAGAAAGCTTGACGATAAAGGGAAACTTCCATCAGTGGGGGGTTTTCTCCATCCCCCACTGATGGTTCGTTGAACTTATCAGGATATTACGGCCAGTTAATACGTAATAAACCCATTAAATGGAAGAAGGTATCCAATCATTTACTCTTATTATTCTTAAATTCAGTGGGATAATAAGAATGTCGTAAAAACTTTTGATCTTCGAAAGGGGCTGGGAACCTTGGGCAGACGAAGAGGGATTATGTCAGACCAGTTTAAAGAAGAGATCGCTAAGGATTTAGGTTTTTACGACACGGTGCAGAAAGAAGGCTGGGGCGGTATTCGTGCCAGAGATGCCGGAAACATGGTGAAAAGGGCCATTCAAATGGCAGAGGGTCAGCTAACCAACGAAAACAAGGACAGGTCTTAGTACCTGTCCTTGTTTCTGTATGTACTCCCTAGCAGGTCATATAGAGAACAGCTGATAAGTAAAAAAGCAGTAAACCACGGTTTACTGCTTCCTCAAGCCATTTTACTAAGGTCATCCACAAATGATAATTCTACAGTTTCGGTTAACACATCAGCATAGCTGTAAGATACCCGCTCAAAAGAATTTTCGTCCTGATCCAGTTCAACGATGAAAACAGCCGGATATGTTTCAGCTAAAATGCCACTGCGTTTAATGGTTTTTCTACGGCCACCATTTGCCTTTAAGGTTAGCCTTTTCCCAATACGTCCATCCAATAATTGCTTAATTTCCGCTAATGTTTTTGGCAATTCACTCCACCTCACTGTTATTAATAATAACACAAACAACGCGTTTAGTCAAAGAAAATCTTACATTATATCAGCTACTTGTTGTCTATGTCAACGCATAATGGACTATTCCTTCTTATTTTTCCGAAAACAGGCATAAAAATGCATAAAAAATACAATTATTCGACTTTGCTGTACATTTCCTGACTTTTTATAACATTTCACGAATCCAGGCTAATAAGGGCGGATCTCTTCATCCTCACCGTCGTCCGAATATGGCATACCTGTTCGAAATAATCCTTTCGTTTCCACGCCGCCAATACCTTTTTCACCGGTTAGTGTATTCCGGAGAACATCCCAGACCTGAATATGATCCATAAAGGAAGTAAAACCGATTTTGGCTGCAATATAAACCGGGTCCAGAGCATGAATATTAATCCTGGATGGAGAGCTCGCAAAATTAGCTCCTGCCCGGATTAACGATTCAAAATGGGATTGACATGCACCGGCAAAAATAACGAGTTGATCCAGGTTAGGCATATACTCCCGGGCTTTCCGAACCGTGTCCGCAAAATATCTTGAATGGCGATAAGCTCTTAAATCGTTCTTATCTCCCTTATTTTTTGAAAAGGAATCATGGCCGGTGATCACAATCATATCCGGCTGGATTTTTTTCAATAGGGACTGGATTTGATCAGGCATTTCCTTTTCATAAACATGAACCCCATGCACCTGTAGTCCAAGCCGCTGATACAGGTTAATACATTTTTTCAGAAAGATTGGATCACCATCTATGTGTAAAATTCTAGGAGGTATCTGGAAGTGTCTGATTTCTTGGTTATATCCGCTCGTCGTCTCATGCTCCCTTTTTTTGCGCATCAGTTGGTAATCCTGTCTAAACAGACGGAAGGAATAATCCTCTTTTTCCTTCTCGGCCTTTTTTCTTCTGGTTAATTCCTCCCGTTCGACCATCACCAGGTCATCAGGTGCTGCGTCAGCCTCCAGACGATATTCTTCTCCATAAAGCTTCACAAGCTCGTTTTCCACGGATTGAACACGGAACAACAGATCATGCTGATAAGATATTCTTGTTACAATGTCTCCCTTTTGCCACTTCATAACGAATCCTCCTCGAAATAAACACGAACTCCTACAATAGCTTATTTTAAGGAGAATTAAGGTGTGACAGTTATCCAGGGATTGCAGAAAGGTGTTTTGAGGCAGGAGTGGATATACACTTCAAAAAACATGCCCTCAGAGCCAATGCAAAATATAAATATCTATAAGAAATCTTTTAAAAAAGGATTGCCCTGAAATTCAGAACAATCCTCTGCTATCCATTACTTCCTTAGATATATTTTAATTCACATACGTATAAAGCCCATTGGCCAGGCTCGCAAATTCTTCAATGGACAGTGACTCCCCCCGTCTCCGCCCGTCAATCTGAACCTTATCCAATATTGCTGAAATTTCATCCTTTGACATTTGACCTTTAAAATGCCGACTGAGATTATTCATTAATGTTTTTCTTCGCTGCCCAAAGGAGGCTTGTACAAGGTCAAAGAAGAAGGATTCATTTTCCACGTAAACCGGTGCCTCTTTACGCATCTTGAGCTGCAAAACGGATGAGTCCACATTAGGCTGTGGCATAAACGCTGATTTAGGAACATTCATAACGACCCTTGCTTCCGTATAATACTGAACCGCTATAGATAATGAGCCATACTCCTTCGTATTGGGCTGTGCTGACATCCGTTCAGCTACCTCTTTCTGAATAAGCACCGTAATATCCGTGATTGGCAATTGATCCATCAGCAGTTTCATTAATATCGGTGTCGTAATGTAATACGGTAAGTTGGCGACGACCTTAACTTCCTGATCAGGAAACCGCTCCTTAATAAAGTGCGTGACATCTGTCTTTAAAATATCCTGATGAATAACGGATACGTTAGAATAGGGAGAAAGTGTATCCTCTAAGACCGGAAGTAATCGCTGGTCAATTTCAAATGCCAGCACTTCCTTGGCCTGCTTAGCGAGTTGCTCTGTTAAAGCACCAATCCCCGGTCCTATTTCAATAACTCCTGCAGCTCCAGTCACTCCGGCATTCGTCACCAGTTTTTCTAAAATATTGGAATCAATCATAAAGTTTTGACCCAGGCTTTTTTTAAATGAAAATCCATATTTATTCAAAATCTCCTTCGTTCTTGAAGGAGTGGCAATTGGCTTTTGGTGTTCCATTTATTGTTCCCCCTGCAATATCTCTTCCATAGCTGATGTAAAATCAGATCTTGAGACTTGAAACATATTGAGACGCTTTTCCAGCTGCTTGGCATTGGTAAATCCTATTCTTAGTTTGTCTCCTAACTTCCTTCTCCTATCACTCGCTTTTGGATTTCCAACAAGTCCGAATTCAAGCAGGTCTGCCTTCGTAAAAATATTGTCTGGTTTCTCGGTTAACTCATATACATTGCTTAAAGCCTCGCGAATAGCATCCGGAGAAGCATGTTCAATACCGAGACCTTTTGAACTTATTGCCTCTTTTCGTGGCAAAAATGCATGCTTACAGCCAGGCACGTTTTCCTCTATAATACTGCGAATACGCTGTCCAGGATAATCCGGATCGGTGAACACAATGACCCCACGTTTTTCCTGAGCATGCCTGATTTGATTTAAGGTTGATTGATTGATGGCAGAACCATTTGTTTCAATAGTATCTGCATTGACGGCTCTTCTTACAGCTGTTGTATCATCTTTACCTTCTACTATAATGATTTCCCTGATGTACACGTCTGTTATCCTCCTGTACTTCCAGTCTCTATCCTTTTAGAATAAAGCTTTTATAAGCAAAAGAAAAGACAGAGGGGTCATCCTCTGTCTTACTTATATACCTTCACCTTTACTTTACGGTGTCCATAACCGCCATTATATTTACTGGAATGTTTAAATAAATCAATACGGCTTCCTTTAATGGCTCCGCCTGTATCTCCGGCTACAGCATATCCATAGCCTTCAACCCATACTTTAGAGCCTAGTGGGATAACATTTGGATCTACAGCGACAACCTTTTTATTTGGTGCATTACGCAGATCAATACCTGTGCTGGTGATACCACTGCAGCCGTTACATTTTTCTGTATAGACAGTGGCAGTCATCATATACTCCTCAACAACCTCACCATTATCACCACGGGAAACGGTCGGAGTCGGACCTGCTGGCTTCGTTCCCATAGCTACAATTTGATCCTGACTCTCTTTTTCTACTTGTTTATCAATAAGTTCCCGATCCACTTCTTCACCATTTTCAAGTGTCACTTCATAACGCTTGGTGACAAGACCTTCCTGACCCTCCTGTATGACCTTTCGCTGGCCTTTGGTCATGGAGTCATCACTTCTGGTTGTAGTACCATACTCTACGTTTTCTTTTACGACGTCTTCTACAACTTCAACTCTCGTTATATCAATAGAATCACTTTTGGCAATTAACTGATCCTTTTTCTGCTTTAATTTATCGTTGTCATCCAGTTTAATCTCTTCCTGCTTGAGAAACTCTTCTACCGTATCTGCTGTTGTCCAGACCTTTTTCTTCTCTCCGCCGTCATTTAAGGTAATCTGGAAGGCTTTATCAACCTTAATCTCCAGTCCTTCTTTGACCTCATCCGATTTTTCAACGGAAAGCTGATCATGGGAGTTAAATGTAATCTTTTTTTCCTTTAAAAACTCACCAATGGTCTGTGCAGTCGTATAATATTGATTAGATTGATCGTCTACTTTTACAGTAACCTGTTTTGCTTTTGTATAGGCTACTTTCATTCCCTGCTCGATGGTTTCACTTGTTTCCGGATGTATTTCATCATAGTTATCTACTTTTATGTCTCTGCTGCTTAATAGCTCTTCTACAGTATCAGCGTGTGTACGAACTGATTGCTCTTCACCATTGATTACCAGAACAACATCTTTTTTCGTTGTTTCATAGATTAGAATCCCCAGTGAGGCAACGAGCACAATCGTACTGGCTACCATCATGACCATCTTCCTGTAATTTTTCACAAAAGATGATGCACGACTTAATAGGTTTCGCATATCTGCTTTTGCCTCCTTTTGTACGCAGTGTCTGATATAACCACATACAACTTGTCAAACATTAAATGTCCGGCCAGAAAATGAAAAGGAGCCAAACCTGTGCTTGACTCCTTAAATATTATTGGTTTTTCTATGATTTTTAAACACCTTTGGCCCTTTTTTAATGGAAATGTAATAAACAAAGGAGGTTTTGTAACATTCTCTTAATCTTCTATCCTAAAAAATTCCTTGGCATTTTTTGTTGTTATAGTTGCAATCTCATCATAGGATAACTCTTTTAATTCAGCGATTTTTTCGGCTACCAGTTTCACATAGGCAGGTTCATTCCGCTTTCCTCTGTACGGATGAGGGGCTAAAAACGGACAATCAGTCTCAATCAGCAGACGGTCTAGTGGAACCATTTTCGCTACTTCCTTTGGTTCCTTGGCATTTTTAAACGTCACAATTCCTCCTAATGAGATATGAAAGTTTATATCCAGACAGCGCTGGGCGAGCTCAGGTGTAGAGTTGAAGCAATGCATGATGCCGCCAATTTCCTTTGCATTTTCCTCTTCAAGGATTTCAACTATATCCTCAGTAGCTTCACGATTATGAATGATGATAGGCATATTCACCTTTTTAGCAAGAGAAATCTGCTTTCTAAAGACTTCCTTTTGCACATCATGAGGGGATTTATCCCAATGATAGTCAAGCCCCATTTCACCCAGGGCGACCACTTTAGGGTGAGAGGAAAGCTCCTCAATCCAATTCAGGTCCTCATCTGTCATATCTATGGCATCAACAGGATGCCAGCCCACCGCAGCGTAAATCGTATCATTTCGCTCAGCAATTTCAATAGCTTTTGGAATGGTTTCCCGGTCAAAGCCGACAATGACCATATATTCGACACCGGCATCTCTTGCACGTTTCATAACTTCTTCACGATCTTCTTCAAACTGCTCTACATTTAAATGGACATGTGTATCAAATAACATCGTCTCACCTTCCTTATAGAAATCATACTTGCCGTTAGTAAAAAAAGGCTAAGTGCCAGGCACCTAACCTTTTTCAGTTATTTTACTTTTGCTCCATTTGGAAGCGTCTGATCTACACTGGCTAAGGACAGGTTTCCCTGATCATCCTCTCCGGCCAGGATCATCCCCTGAGAAAGTTCTCCGCGGAGTTTTACAGGCTTGAGGTTCGTTACACAGATAACCTTCTTCCCTTTCAAATCTTCAGGAGAGTAATGCTGAGCAATTCCAGAGACCACCTGACGTTTTTCTGTGCCTAAATCCAACTGAATACGGAGCAATTTATCAGCCTTTTTCATTTTTTTAGCCTCAGTGACTTCCGCAACCCGTAAGTCAATCTTCATAAAGTCATCAATGGTAACCTCTTCCTGCTTCTCTTCTTCTTTTTCCTCATTCTCACTCTCTTCAGGCTGTGCAGAACCTGTCATCATATCCCTTATCGCCTGTACCTCTGTCTCCGCATCCAGACGAGGGAAAATAGGCTGATCCTTTTGAACTTTGGTTCCAGCCTGAATCATACCGAATTGAGAAAGACTATCCCAGGATCTCAATGCTTCATCCTTAATACCAACCTGGTTAAAAATCTTGTCCGGCGTACTTGTTAAGAATGGCTGAAGCATAATCGCGATATGACGAATGGATTCTGTCAAATGAGCCATCACATTCCCAAGGCGTTCCTTTTTGGATTCGTCCTTGGCTAAAATCCATGGAGTGGTTTCATCAATATACTTGTTGGTTCGGCTGACGAACTTCCATAAATCAGCCAGGGCAATTGAGAATTGCATATTTTCCATGGAGTCCTCAACTTTATTTTTCGTCTCAATGGCAAACTGTTCGAGCTCCTGATCCACATCTTCCTCACCATTTTTTAAAGCAGGAATTTCCCCGTCAAAATATTTGTCAATCATAGCCACGGTACGATTTAGCAGGTTACCTAAATCATTAGCCAAATCAAAATTGGATCTTTCTACAAACCCTTCAGGCGTAAAGACACCATCAGAGCCAAATGGAACCTCTCGTAATAAATAATAGCGAAGCGAGTCTAATCCATAACGATCAATTAAATCTACCGGGTCAACTACATTCCCTTTTGATTTGGACATTTTACCGTCTTTCATCAGTAACCATCCGTGGGCAAAAACCTTCTTAGGAAGAGGAAGGTCTAAGGCCATTAACATGATTGGCCAATAAATCGTGTGGAAACGGACAATCTCCTTTCCTACTAAATGAACATCCGCTGGCCAATACTTCTGATAGCGTTCGTCATCATCGGTTCCATAGCCCAGAGCGGTAATATAGTTCGTTAACGCATCAATCCAGACATAGATGACGTGCTTCGGATCACCAGGAACTTCAATTCCCCAATCAAAAGTGGTTCTGGAAACAGCTAAATCCTCCAGACCAGGTTTTATGAAATTATTAATCATTTCGTTCTTACGTGTTTCCGGTTGTATAAATTGAGGGTTATCCTCATAAAACTGTAATAACCGATCCACATATTTGCTCATTTTAAAGAAGTAGGATTCCTCTTTCACTAATTCAACCGGACGTCCACAGTCAGGGCAGTTTCCATTATCCAGTTGACGTTCAGTAAAGAAGGATTCACAAGGAGTACAATAATAGCCCTCATATTGATCCAGGTAAATATCACCCTGATCCAGCAACTGTTTAAAGATTTTTTCAACAATCCGTTTATGCCGGTCCTGTGTTGTACGAATAAAATCATCATGGGAAATATCCAGCTTATCCCACAGAGACTGAATTCCGCCTACAATGTCATCCACATACTCAATAGGGGAAACCCCTTCTTCCTGTGCCTTGCGCTGAATTTTCTGCCCGTGTTCATCCGTTCCTGTCAAATACATGACATCATAGCCACGTAAGCGTTTATAACGAGCCATCGCATCCCCGGCTACAGTCGTATACGCATGCCCAATATGTAAATTTCCACTGGGATAATAAATCGGCGTTGTAAGATAAAACGTATTTTTTTCCTCAGGCACTTCCTTTACCTCCTTAGCTTATCGAATCATTCGAAAAAATGAATCCATCACTTGTATAGCCTATTACGGTTACCTTTATACTTTACCATTTTAACGCTTTAACCTCATGATTTCCATACCTAACAGACTACTATACATAAAGTGAAACTTCAATCTGAAGCCTTTTATAAACTTCAGATTGTTAGTTGAACTTATCAGGTTCTTACTGACTGTTATCCCCTCTCTTCTCCAGGGAGATTACAGTCAGTTATACGTGATAAAGTGAAACTTCAATCTGAAGCCTTTTTATAAACTTCAGATTGTTAGTTGAACTTATCAGGTTCTTACTGACTGTTATCCCTCCCTTTTCCATGGAGATTACAGTCAGTTAAACGTGGTAAAGTGAAACTTCAATCTGAAGCCTTTTTATGAAGTAAGGTTATTCTGATAAAATTTTTAAATTATGAGGTTTAACTTTCCTTTCACAGGGTAATAAAAGACATGTAAATAAATGTTTTATTCAAGCAATAAATGCCAGACAAATCAATTGACAGACATTGTCAGCCAGTGATAAACTTTATGTCGAAAGTTGGCGAAAGAGAAATAAAACACATAAAAAATGATCGAGAGGGGAAATGTACATGAAGTCCACAGGAATCGTACGTAAAGTAGATGAGTTGGGCCGTGTGGTTATTCCAATTGAATTGCGTCGCACACTGGATATCCACGAAAAGGATTCTTTAGAAATTTACGTAGATGATGATCAAATCGTCTTGAAAAAATACGCGCCATCAAATACTTGCCTGCTGACAGGGGAAGTATCTGATGATAATATATCTTTTGCTGATGGGAAGTTAACCCTAAGCAAACAGGCTGCTGAACAATTATTAAGCGAACTTAAAGATAAAGTTGACGCATAGTCTTCAATTGGTTTGGAATGGGAAAAAGGGTTGCCAGTTCATGGCAACCCTTTTTATGATTGATGAAAGATTTGATAAACCTCTCTTTTCTGCATCCCCCTGTCCTTTGCCGTCTGCTTTATCGCATCCTTATTTGTCATATTCTGATTTTGGGTATATGCATTCACATGATCGATGATAGAGAGGCCTTCCCACCACTTGTCCTCTTCCAGTCTGTCTTCATCGGAACCTTCCACTACAACACAAAATTCTCCCCGTATTTGTGCTTCCTCACTGCCTAACCACTGTAAAACCTCCTGGCTCGTCCCCCTGATATATTCCTCATAACGCTTCGTAAGTTCCCTTGCCAGAACCATTCTGCGGTCAGATCCCAAACTGCTTTCCAATCCTTTTACCGTTTCTTTTATACGATGGGGAGACTCATAAAAAACAAGGGTTGCCTTTATGTATTTCAAATCATCCAGAACTGCTTTTAACTCTTTCTTTTTCCGTGGCAAAAACCCATAAAAATAAAACTGTTCGGCCGGTAATCCTGAGCCTATTAAAGCACAGAGAGCAGCATTGGCACCTGGTAATACAATAACCCTTCCCATCCGATTGGCTTCAGCTATAATTTCAAAGCCAGGGTCGGAAATCACAGGCATACCTGCATCACTCACTAACGCTACCTGTTTATTGGCTTCCATAAATCCGACAATTTTGTGACCAGCGCTTTCCTTATTATGCTCGTGATAGCTCATCGTCGGCGTGGATATTTCAAAATGATTCAGCAGCTTTTGGGTCTGTCTGGTATCCTCAGCAGCAATAATATCCACTTCCTTCAATGTTCGTAATGCACGAAATGTAATATCCTCCAGGTTTCCAATCGGAGTTGGAACAATATAAAGGACACCTTCCTCATGGTTTTCATAGCTTTTTTGAATTTGCATGGTTTTCCTGCCTTTCCTGTCTATCTATTGCCATACAAAATTTCCTGTAATTCCTCTGTATATTCGTTCTCCTCATTGTATACATACAAAGGAGGTAAAATCCTGATATCAGCTTTCCCATCCCGAGTTCCTTCTATTAAAAGGGTGTTCGCTTCCCTTCCGAATTTAGGATAAACCAGCTGAATTCGTTTGGGTTCCAGGCGGTATTTCCGAAAATAAGTGATTAAATCCACTAAACGACCCGGGCGATGGACCAGGGTAACCTTACCCCCGGGACGAACGAGCTTGCTGCAGGATTTCACTACATCCTCTAAATTCCCGTAAATCTCATGCCTGGCAATCGCCTGATAATCATTGAGATTTCGCCCCTCTTTGGTTTGCGTTTGAAAATAAGGGGGATTGCATGTTACAACATCATACGTTCCATGCCCCAACGTTTCAGGCATATCACGCAAATCACCTTTCACCATCTGAATTTGTTCATTCAGCTTGTTCAGCTCTACATTACGCATCGCCATATCATGCAGCCGATTCTGAATTTCCACACCTGTAATCTTTGCTTTTGAACGCCGGGAGAGCAACAAAGGAATAACCCCATTTCCGGTGCATAAATCCAGGATATTTCCCTTTTTAATCGGTACATATGCAAATTTCGATAATAAAACCGCATCTAATGAAAAGGCAAAAATAGTCGGGCTTTGAATGATGCGCATATCCTCTTCTGATAATAAGTAATCCAGTCGTTCATCATCCTTAAGCATCACGCTTACCACGAACCTCTCTTATGTAATACCATCCCTTGCCGGCGTTCCGACAAAGGGTACAGAAAAGCTGAGGCAGCTGCCTCAGCTTTTTTTATTATATAGCAAATGGTAAAATTGAGCCATTGTGGATAAAAAATCGGAGAAGCCACGACCAGCTCCAGCGACCGGAAACCAGCAGGACTTCCTTCCATAAACGACTGTGGAGCCGCAGCTGGACACACACGGGCACTTCCGCCTATGTTCTTAAGCCTGTTTATTTAAAAATAAGAGGCAAAATAAACAATCCTCTTCTCCTCGTGGACTTCCGAAATGCACGTTGCAAATGTGGAAGCCTTCTTCATATATACGGGCCAGGTTATCATAGCCTTCCCCTACAGCACTTTGGGCTGTTTCTTCGTCATCAGGTACTCCTTTTTCCTTATCTTTCTGTTCTACGTTTTGGTCCTGCTCTGATTCCAACCTTTTGCGTAAGTGATGGTTTTCTACTGAAAGATGATGATTTTCCTCAATGAGTTGAACCAAGTTTCCTTTTAATTCACCAAACTGTTCATGTAGTTCACCAATTTGTTTTTCCAAATACGTAAATCGATCAAATAATTCCTTTTTATTCACGCTGGTTCCCCACCCCATTACTTTGTGGCTTACGTAGATACAACTCCTTCGTTGATCAGCTCTTTCAATGTATATTCAATCACTCGTGTACCATCTTCAATTTCAATTTGAACAACACGATCTAATATGTTTAGTCCTACGACTTTTCCTGGGCCATGAGGTGTATCTATAGGTTCACCGATATCCGGCAATTCCTTCTTTGCCTGTTCGTAATCGTCATTTTCATACTTTAAACAGCACATTAAACGACCACATAAACCTGAAATTTTAGCTGGATTCAAGGATAGGTTTTGATCTTTTGCCATTTTTATTGATACGGGTTCAAAATCTCCTAAAAATGTTGAACAGCAAAGCATTCTTCCGCAAGGGCCGATACCACCCAGTAATTTAGCCTCATCACGAACACCAATCTGCCGTAACTCAATTCGTGTTTTAAATATAGCTGCCAGGTCCTTAACCAAATTGCGGAAATCGACACGTCCATCGGCTGTAAAGTAAAAAATAACCTTATTTCGATCAAAGGTATATTCTGCATCTACAAGCTTCATATCCAAATCATGATGAGCAATTTTTTCGTTGCAGACCTCATAGGCTTCCTGTGACTTATCTTTATTTTCTAAAACGGTTACTTTATCCTTATCATCAGCAACACGAATCACTCTCTTTAAAGGAAGGACAACATCCTCCTCATCAACCTGTCTGGGTGCAATCACTACTTTCCCAAATTCAATGCCACGCGCCGTTTCAACAATAACATAATTATCTGTCGTTAATGGCAGACCATTTGGGTCGAAGTAATAGATTTTTCCCGCCTGTTTGAACCGTACTCCGATAACTTCAACCATTTGATCACCTCTGTAATTGAAGCACTAATTCCTCCATGACAAGTGCAGGATTTACATTTGCCTTAAGTTTATTTTTGGCTTCAGATATTTGCTTTAACGCTTGCGTAGCCTGATGACGAGATAAAGAAAAGGAGAAATTTTCAAACTTCTTCTTTTCGTCTGTATATATAATGGCTTCTTCTCTTTCTATCGTATAGGAAACAAAATCACGATACCAAATGAGTAATAAATCCAAGCCCAATTGGTTCTGTTCCTTATCCTGAAAATGGGGCAACCATTGTTGATGAAGAAAAAGAAACGCTTCATCTTTTTCTTCTAATAGTACCTTTATTAATTTTATCACTATACTTCGGCCTTTAGCAAACCAATCATCTTCAGCCATCATCTGAGCTTCCTCTAAATCATTCGTTAACGATGCCGTTAATTTTCGAAAGGATTCACTCATACCACTGGCTGCCAACTGCTTTTCCAACTGATCTGTATTTAAGGATTTAAACGACATAATCTGGCACCTGGAACGAATCGTGTTAAGAATAGATTGTCCATTTTCCGTCAAGAGAATGGCTAATGTGCTTCGTTTAGGCTCTTCCAGGAACTTTAATAATTGGTTTGCAGCATTCGTCGTCATTGTATCAGCCGATTGCAGAATATATACCTTTTGATTGGATTCCAGACCTGTATAGGTGAATTCCTTTTGCAGATGAGCAATTTGCTCCTTTTTAATCGATTGACCATCAGGGACAATCATATGGACATCCGGATGATTTCCAGAATCAATCCGCCTGCAATCGCGACACTCATCACACGGTTTATAATCCTCTTTATACTGACAAAAGTAGCTTTTGGCTAATAATAAGCCTGCTTCCTTTTTACCCGTGCCTTTGGGTCCCTGGAATAAATAGGCGTGGGAAATTCTCCCCTTCTTAATACTGTTTTTCAGCATTTGAGAGACAATTGGCTGAACAGCTTCAAACTCACTCCATGTCTTCACAATCCGTCACTACTTTCTACGTATATAAATTCACTAATAATCCTTTGATTTCACCTATTTGCTCTAAAATGTCCATCGATTTTTTTTCCTGGTCAAAAACAGAGTCTGTTAATTCAACCAATTTTTCATCAATCGTATCCACCGTCGTCAACTTCCGGCTTTGTCCGTTCATCGAGAAATTCCTCGTCTGCTTTAAATCTAAACCGTATTGAACAGTCTCTTTTACAAATTGTTTGACTAACCCCTTAAATTTGGATAAGTCTTTAAAGGAACGAAAACGAGCTACTTTATCCCCTTGAGCCGTTATTTGCTCCAGCAGACGTGTCAGCTCTGTTTCCCTCATCTGCTGCTGTTCTGTACGAATAGCGGAATGAAAGCTGTTCCCTTGTACCGATTTTAATGGTGGATTTTTTTGTGAAGGATCTAACTGCGAACGAATCTCCTGGCCTATCTTCAAACCCACGCCCTCCTCATTCTCAATTTAAAATTGATAAAATGCATCAACAGGCAGGACAAATACCGTTGCTCCGCCGACTTCAATTTTAACAGGTTTAGGAATATAAGAATCTGCATTTCCGCCCATTGGTGAAATCGGTGCTACCATTTGCTCCCTGTGACTGCAATTCTTTCTGATAATATCAAGTGCAGGATCCACACGATCATCATCCACACCGATGATTAATGTGGTATTTCCCTCCCGTAAAAACCCACCTGTTGAAGAAAGCTTCGTTGTCTGAAAGTTCTCTTCTGACAGAGCGTCGGTTAAACGGTTGACGTCCTTATCCTGCACAACAGCAAGTAATAATTTCATGGTTTTTCCCTCCTTGTCCTTTCCGGGCCGTGAACCCTTTAAAATATGAAATAACCACAAATACCTACCGCTCAGGTTGTTACATCTATTTTATCATATTTTCCTATAAACAAGCTTTACAATATACAATGATTCTGGAGTGATTTACTGGGAAAATCAGGACTTGCAGAGTGAATAGAAGAGTTAAAGAAGTAAAATCGCAATGGTTATAGGCCTAAAATAGAAGGCCTATATTATACCATATGAACGATTCGTAAAATGTTGATTATCTTAAATATGCATCTAATTCCTTTAATGAGGCTTCCAAAACCTGTTTAAAAGGTTGTCCCGCATCAATACGTCTAATTCGTTCAGGAAAGCGGTCAGCGATCAACTGGTAGCCCTCATATACCTTTTTATGAAAGGACAGATCCTCTAAATCCAGCCGGTTCTGTTCTCTTTCAGCATTTCCCTGTATTCGTTCCATCCCTTTTTCAGGCGGTATATCTAAGAGAAAGGTTACATCCGGCATACAATCCTGAATGGCAAACCGGTTAATATCATAGACATCCTCAATCCCTAATCCTCTTGCGTAGCCCTGATAAACCAGACTGCTGTCAATGAAACGGTCACACAATATAATAAACCCTTGTTCCAGCTTTGGAATCACCTTTTCTGCCAGATGTTGTCTTCTGGCAGCCGCATAAAGGAGGGCTTCCGTGCGTGCATCCATTTCCGTATGGGAGCGGTCCAGAATAACGTCACGTATTTTTTCCGAAATCTTTATCCCGCCAGGTTCTCTGGTCTTAATGGTTTGATAGCCTTTTTCAAGTAGCTTTTCGTTTATTTCTTCAATAATAGAGGTTTTACCTGCTCCCTCTCCACCTTCAAAAGTAATAAATAGTCCTTTCACTTGTTCATTCTCCTCTGTAGTTATTCAACAAAAGTTCGTAAACCTTTTTGTAAATCATTACTTTCAGATTGTATATGCTGTCCTGCCTTTAAACGGGGCATAATAACTTCCTTGTGCCAGCGTTCTATTCGTTCTCCCTTAATAAGCAGGGGAATACCTGGGGGATATGGAATAATCATTTCTCCTGCAGGCTTTCCAATCGCATGCTCCCAGGCAACCCACATATTATCCATTTCCTGTAAATTCCTTAATGAATAAGGAAACTCGCTTATTTCAGGAGGTTGAACAGCTGTTACTTCTATTTTACCATGTCCCTTCACCCTTTTTAATTGATGATCGAAGTTATTTACAACATGAGGTATTCTTTGTAGATCTCTTTCATTCATGCCCAATCCTGAAATAAGAAGGAGCTGGCTTGTTGTTGCTAATTCCGGATAAACCATATGCTGTTCAAACGTATGCAGTACTTTCTGCGCCTCCAAATCTGGGTGAATTTGCAAAGTGATCTTTAATGGATCATCCACCTGGTTATAAACAGGTACTACATCCCAAAGCGGGGATTCATCCAACATACTCCTGATTTGGTGAGCATGGGCAATCATCTGTTTAATCTGCGCTTCATCTATATGGGCCAAAAAATGCCTTGCTAAATCAAGCGAGGCCATCAGTGGATAGGAAGGACTGCTGGATTGTACCATTTGCAAATAGTGTCTGATTTTATCCTTTGATACCAGTGCTGACTGAAAATGCAAAAAGGAGGACATAGTCATGGCCGGAAGCATTTTATGAGCGGAATGTACAACAATATCGGCACCTAATGAAACGGAAGAAGGCGGAAATGGATCGCCTAAAATAAAATGAGCTCCATGTGCTTCATCTACGAGAACAGGTAATTGATATTGATGAGCAGCTTCGATCATAGGCTGAATATTGTATGTATGGCCAAAATAATCAGGATAAGTCAGAACCAGTGCCTTTGCATGGGGATAGGCAGCTAAGGCTTCATAAACAGTAGATGCATTTATTCGGCTGTAACGTCCGGTTTGTTCCTCATAAACCGGGGAAATAAAGACAGGCTTAGCCCCAGCCAGCTCAATAGCGTTCATAATAGATTTATGACAATTACGCTGCACAATAATACAATCCTCTGGCTCACACACAGATAAAATCATAGCCAGATTCCCCGCTGTTGTTCCTCCGACTAAGAAAAAGGTTGATTCAACCCCGTACAATTGAGCCGTTAACTCCTGGGCTTCCTTAATGGCAGATTCCGGGTGATGCAAATCATCCAATCCCGTAATCTCTGTTAAATCATAAGGCAGTATCGACTTAAATACATCATATCCCTCATTCGAAAAAATCATTCCGTTTTTATGACCAGGAACATGAAACGAGGATGCATCTAAACCTGCGTGCTTCAATAATACTTGAAATAAGGGTAACTGACTTTGGGAATCACTCATATAAATAAATACTCCTTAATGATGATATACCTAATTTCGATTGTACGATACTAATACTAGCATGGAAAATTTAAGTTGTGAAATGGAGGCCGTTATGAAACCTCTCAATCACCAGGCCGATATTTTCATTGTATTTATTTCGTCAACTATATACCTGACCGATCCCAATGCACAAAACAATGAATAGGATAGTAAAAATAATA
Organism: Salinibacillus aidingensis; assembly: GCF_039522525.1. Taxonomy (GTDB): domain Bacteria; phylum Bacillota; class Bacilli; order Bacillales; family Alkalibacillaceae; genus Salinibacillus; species Salinibacillus aidingensis. Next base: position 683 of record NZ_BAAADO010000011.1, on the reverse strand, counting down.
AACATGTATAGAAACTATTAGATTAGGAAATGATAGAAAATGGAGGTGGGGAAGATGAGTGAACAAACCATAACTAAAAAACTATGCAACGTTTGTAATCAGGAGAAAACCAAAGGTATTAAAGTATATACGGCATTTATCTGCTCAGACTGCGAGCAGGAAATGATCCAGACTGAACCAGGTGATGAAAACTATCAGCACTTTGTCGATAAGCTGAAGGTTATTAATCAATTAACACAGTTTTCATAGATAAAGTGATCAATGGGGGGATTCTCCATCCCCCACTGATGGTTAGTTGAACTTATCAGGAATTTACCGGCCGTTTATCCCCCACTTACTCTTGGTGGGGTACCCTCAAGACTTGAAGTGGGGAATTACGGCTAGTTAATGCGTGATAAATTGTAAAGAAAGAGAGCAATTATTCCGTTAGAAAATAATAAAAAACAGGAAATAATACAATTAATGAAAAGCTCCCCCTAAGTCAACAGATTGAACTGCTGCTTAAAGGGAGTACTTTTTATGAGAAAAGAGTTTCACTAAACATAAAAAAAGACCTTGAATCATTTTAGATTCCAAGGTCTTTTGGTTTGCCCAGCAGCGTCCTACTCTCGCAGGGGAAGAACCCCAACTACCATCGGCGCTGGAGAGCTTAACTACTGTGTTCGGAATGGGAACAGGTGTGA
>NZ_BAAADO010000010.1:0-61127 GCF_039522525.1 Salinibacillus aidingensis | reverse complement strand
TTGTTTCACGCGCTCGACTTGCATGTATTAGGCACGCCGCCAGCGTTCGTCCTGAGCCAGGATCAAACTCTCCAATAAATGTTGTCATCGCACATAAGAAGTGCTCAACTATTATCGAGAAACAAGTTTTCCTGTTACTCATAAAATGCTATTAAATAGCGAATTGACGTACTGGTTGTTTTGTTCAGTTTTCAAGGTTCGAAGTTTGTCGCCTCTCAAAACAGCGACTTTATTATAATAACAAATAGTTGTTTTAATGTCAACAATTTATTTTGTTGTTTTTTTGATTGCGTTGCCGTCTTTCCTGACGACGAAAATAAATTTACCATGGATTAATATGAATGTCAATACACTTTTTAAAAGAAAATTCAACAGAGATAAATACCAGATAAAATTCTTTTAAAAGCCTGTAAAAGTATATGCTGTTCTTTGATTTATACAGCTGATCTCTCTTTTGACTTATGCACTCTATTAATCATTAAAAACAGAGGAAATAACAATATCTGAGTGTTTGACTTAATTCCTCTCCCTTTCGACTTTTTTCAAAGCCAGAAATTATTATAATACGGTTTTCGTAGTATGACTAGTGGAAATTAAAGGTAATTATCCGGAATGCTTAGAAAAATGCTTAGACGGCATATACTTTAAACACTCCGATTTATTCGCGAATCTCTTAAATAATCGAAATAAAATCTCATAGCGTTCTCTCATCGCTCTTTTTACAACATGATCAATATTTCTGCTTTTTAGATCTAAGATTAGTTCTTCCATTTCTCGTTTCAATAAGTACTCGAATTCTTTTCTCTCCATATCATTTAACATCAGTCCATACATCTGTCATTCTCCTCATTCTTATTTTATATCCTTCATCTTCTCCATTTCAGGAACAATTTATGAGCAACAAAGGCGGAAGCGCCCGTTTGTCCAGCTACGGCTCGCAGGCCTAAGCGGTCGCCTTCGCTTTTAAATTAGCGACGTACGGACATAAAGTAAAACTACAATCAGTGGGGGTTCATTCCCCAGTGATTGTTAGTTGAACAAATCAGGTGTTTACTGGCTGTTGCCCCCATCTTACAGGGGTCTTACAGCCAGTTAACACGCGGAAAAGGAAACACGACGAACGGAGAGAGTCGATGTTGACTTATCGGACGGAGGTGAAGGAAGTCTCGCTAGTCGCTGGGCGTTGGAGCCGGACGTGGCCTCTCATGATTTCTTATACAGATAGTCTGAATTTATCTTTTCAAGGCAGGACCAAACTGTTACATAAGGGAGGACATGCCTTCATATAATAAGTTACACCGACCTGATAGGAGGGACAGAGAATGAAATCTAACTATAGAACCCATACACGTAACAAAAATCGGTGGTTCATCATATTCATCACCGCTTTTTTTGCGGCTCTCTATCTTTTTGCCGAAACAACGAGTTCTTTTTCGATAGTATCCAAAAAGGAAGAACCTAAAGCTTTTATCAAAAGTGGAGAGGAAGATTCGGATCAGCTATCCCTTACTTTTAACATAAGCTGGGGGCAGGAAAAGGTGTTTGATATTTTGGATATTTTAAAGCAGCAGGATATTCATGCCACCTTTTTTGTCAGTGGTGAATGGGCAGAACGTCATCCAAAGATATTGGGGCAGATAGCTGAGGATAATCACGAAATAGGAATGCTTGGCTATCGTTATAAAAGTTACGTGAAGCAGGATATGGAAGAAGTGAGAAAGGATTTATTAAAGGCGAAAGAGGTATTCCGGAAATTGGGCTACCCGGATATCAAGCTGTTAAGGCCCCCAAGCGGTCATTTTAATGAAGAGGTATTAAAAACGGTTGATCAATTGGGGTTGACGACCATTTACTGGAGCATAAATCCTGATGATTGGAAAAATCCCGGCACGAAAAAGATTGCCGAAACAATCCTGGATGAAGCTTCAGGCGGAGACATTATCCTGCTGCATGCTTCTGATGTTATTAAACATACGGGGTCTGCACTGAAGGAAACCATACCGAAACTTAAGAAGGACTTATCATTCGTCACTATTTCCGAGCTCATCTCTAACAGTTCATCGGAAAGTGAAGCCCTCAATTAAAACAAGGGCTGGGAAAACGTGTATTCTCCTCCGCTTTAGCCCAGCTCTTTAACTCTTATTTAACATTTGAATTTGTATTACGGCTCTGTGCAGTTACGGCCGGCTTTTCTTCATTGGGTCTTGTAAGCCGGTGGAGCTGCATTAATTGATATGTATTACAGACCAGTAGTGGTACAATCATAAGCCACATCCAGTCTACCTGATTCGTTCTTAACACCGGTACCCATTCAATAACCGTTACAACCACCATAAAGAAAACAGCAGGAAGAAAAGCTTTCTGATTTGTTTCCTTTGCCTTGAAATACGCCACGGCCATTCCATATAAAAATAGAACAAGCGCGGTTAAAACATATGGGCCCAGGTTTGCATCGTCCCCTGCACTCTGGTAAGGGAAATATACAAGATCAAACAAAACAAACGCAATGAGAACCATCTGAACAGGACGCCAGAATCCACGGAAAATATTCAATCCAAAGCGGTTCAGAAATAAATAAGCGAAGAATCCGGTCTGACTCACAACACTAAAAAGAAAGCCAATACCCATGAACCAGATGAGGGCACCAAACAACTCCCATACATTTATTGGGTCCATAAACATTGTGTATGAATCGGTTTTCACAAAAAAGCTTGTAACAATGGCAGCAATAGCACCTAAAAATAATGTTTTAAAAAATAAGTGAACCCACTTCTGAGTTGTCACAACATTTCCTCCTACAATACGTTTTCGTCCATTCTATCGTATTTTAACATGTTTTCACTAATATTTCCTATTTGTTAAACGTATAAATTCAAGGCTTATTCCCATATTAAAAAATAGGATGTCGGATTGAAGGAGAGATCCAGCCATGATAAAAAAATGGTTGCTCATCTTAACCATTTTCATGTTTATAACCGCTTGCGGAGGAGATACAGGTCAATCTCAAGGCGATGCGGAGTATGAAACAACCAAAAAAATGGTGGTTGATATTGTAAAAACCGATGAAGGAAAAAAAGCCCTTCAGGAAGTTTTAAGTGATGAAAAAATGAAACAGCAGTTAGTTATGGATTCAGCTATGGTGAAGGATGCTATAAATAGTACACTGACTTCGGATAAAGGGAAAAAGTTCTGGAGTAAACTGTTTGAAGATCCGAAGTTTGTTAAAACCTATACAGAAGCAACAAAGGATTCTCAGGAGAAATTAATAAAGGGACTTATGAAGGACTCCGAATATCAAAAATCAATGATGGATTTAATGCAGAATCCGGAAATGGAGGATATGATTCAGCAGACTTTACAGAGTCAGAAATTTAAAGAGCACCTGGAAAAGTCCATCCAGGAAACACTGGAAAGTCCATTATTTAAAGCAAAAATGAGTGAAATCCTCCTAAAAGCCGCTGAAGATATGCAAAAGCAGCAAGGCGGTCAATCAGGTTCCGGACAGAGCGGCGGAGGCCAAAGCGGAGGCGGCTCTGGCGGATCCGATGGCGGAGGAGGATCAGGAGGTTCTTCATAAATGATTATCTGGCTGCTTTATTTATTACTGCAGGAAATGGTATAACAAAGGCAGAAGAGGCCTCGCCGGGCGCTGAAGCCGGACGCGGCCTCCCATGATTTCCTATCTACAGAGTCGGAATGATTACTTCCCAAAAAAACCCTTGCTGATCATTCTTCAGCAAGGGTTTCTCATTATTCACCAAACTTTTTCGTGATTTTATCCGCTATTTTCAGGAATGTATTTCCGGTTGGATGGTCCTTCTGATACACACCAGGAGCAAATTCGTCTTCCTCTTCATAAGGCTGCTGTAGAGGGAGTCGTCCCAATACATCTGTCTTTAAGACTTCGGCCAGCTTGTCGCCCCCACCTTGTCCAAAAACATACTCTTTTTCACCTGTTAGTGTACTTTCAAAGTAAGCCATATTTTCGATAACACCTAATATTTCATGCTCGGTTTTCAGAGCCATTTGACCTGCACGCGCAGCGACAAATGCAGCTGTAGGGTGTGGAGTCGTGACAATCAGCTCCTTGGAAGATGGCAGCATGGAGTGCACATCGAGAGCCATATCCCCTGTACCTGGAGGCAGGTCAAGTAACAAGTAATCAAGATCGCCCCATTCCACTTCTTTAAAGAAGCTTGTCAGCATTTTACCGAGCATTGGGCCTCTCCAGATAATCGGGGAGTTATCTTCCACGAAAAAGCCCATCGAAACAATTTTTACACCAAAGCGTTCGACTGGAATAATCTTTTCTCCGCGTACTTGCGGGCGATTTTCCACCCCCATCATGTCAGGGACACTGAACCCATAAATATCTGCATCGACAATCCCGACCTTTTTACCTAAGCGGGCAAGAGCAACAGCCAGGTTAACCGTTACGGTGGATTTCCCTACACCACCTTTACCACTGGCAACCGCGATAAAGTTGACATCCTCCTGTCCACCTAATAACTCTGCCTCTTTACTCTTTTTCGCAGCTCCTTCATACTTTTGCATGACCTCATCAGGCAGCTTAGAGAAGCGCAGGCCTACTGTAGCAGCTCCTTCTTTTTTTAATGCGTTTACAATTTCCTGTTGAAGCTGCATCTGTTCAGCGGAATTCGGGTTTCCGATGGCCAGTTTTATACTGACATGATTTTTCTCCTCTTTAATAGAAATCTCCTGAATAGCACCCGTTTCTTCAAAGGTTCTATGTAAATATGGATCTTTAAAGGGTTTTAGTATTTCGATGATTTCTGACTTGGATAACATTTTGCCACCGCCTTTGCTAGTATTTACCTAAGACAAGTATAACACATATTACTGGAATTCTAAGTGATATACATCTTATGATAACAAAAAAATTATGATTCTTCTGGATATTTTTCCTCTGTTATGTAGCGTAAAACCCCTTCATAGATGGAAGCAGCCATCTTCTGCTGATAATCATCCGTTTTTAATAAGTCTCTCTCATGGGGATTCGACAAAAAACCGATTTCCACTAGTGCAGACGGCTGATCTGTATGTTTAAGAATATAAATATTGTCGACGGACTGTGCTTTCCGTGTGGTATTTTCCAAATTGCGACGAATTTCACTTTGAATAAATTTGGCTAAATGCTCGTTCTTCTTTACAGATGGATGATAAAAGGTTTGAGCCCCGGACCATTTCGTCTGCGGTATGGCATTCAAATGGACACTAATAAACATATCCGGATTTTTATCCTTAACAAATTGCACCCGCTTTCGAATATCCTCTGCTTTTCGCTTGGAATAGCCGTTTGTTCCCTCAGCCGCTAAATCATAGTCTCCCTCTCTTGTCAGATAAACCAGCGCCCCCGCTTCCTGCAGATAATCCCTTAAATACTTCACTGTACTCAGGGCAATATCCTTTTCCTGGGAATCATCCTCACCTACAGCTCCACCATCTACACCACCATGTCCAGGATCCAGTACAATGACCTTCCCGGACAAAGGAAGCGAGAAAGAGTTTCCTGCTTCTTCGGTCGCAGCTGGATATCTCAGTAAAACAATGAGGGCAATAAAGCCTAATAACCATAGTAACCGATAAACAAAGATTCTATTCATACCATTTCCTCCCCATATTACGCTCGTTAAACTATATGGGACAAGGGTGGGGATTATGCAATTTAAATGGAATGGCTGATTGGTTTTTATAGAAGATTAGTTTTTGGTTCAATTGATGGGAGATTGGATAAATTGTCGTGATTCTGGATTAGGTTTTCTTCGGCTCATATCGACCGGCTCTGGCATAATCAGGGCCATTCAGGCATAATTCATCATTTAATGGAAAAATAATTACCTATTCAGATCAATTCCACACATTTCAGACCAATCTTTCTCAAAACTGGACAAATTATTTTCTTTTTCGGATTAATTATTTCTAAAACAGGTCTAATTCCTATATCTACCCGATTAATTCTCATCAAATTCGACTGATTTTTCCTCGATAAGATTAATTACTTTGGTTCCGGACAAATCGCGGTCACCACGGATCAATGAGCGCTTACTCCGGCATATTCCTGCTCCATCCAATCTAATTACTATCATTCTGGATGAAATCCGGAGCGGCGACCCTTCACTCCAAATCGAAGTACACAAGGAAACATTGCTCGACAGAACAAAGGCGGAACCGCCCGTTTAGCGACGTACGGACTGGACTGAGCCGGACGTGGCCTTTCCTGTTTTTCATATCCACAAATCGTATATTTTATAATTTCCTAAGCCATAAAAAAGACTCTTTCCACATAAGTGAAAAGAGTCTTTGATAAACATATATTAACGCTTTGAGAATTGTGGTGCGCGACGTGCTGCTTTAAGACCGTATTTCTTACGTTCTTTCTCTCTAGCATCACGAGTGAGAAGACCGGTACGCTTAAGAGCAGAACGATACTCAGGGTCTGCTTCAAGCAAAGCACGGGCAATACCCAGACGGATTGCACCTGCTTGACCAGTGAATCCTCCACCATCAACATTTGCCAATACATCGTAGCTGCCTTTAGTTTCTGTTACTTCTAAAGGCTGGTTTAAAATACGACGTAGTGTTTCATATGGGAAATAATCTTCCGCATCGCGTTTATTCACAACTACTTTACCAGTACCAGGAACGAGACGAACACGAGCTACGGAGCTTTTACGACGTCCTGTACCGTAGTATTGTACTTCAGCCACTCTAGTCAACCTCCTTAAAATTACCCACGAAGTTCATAAACTTCTGGTTTTTGTGCTTGGTGATTGTGTTCAGGTCCTTCAAATACATGAAGTTTTTTGATCATTTTACGACCTAATTTGTTCTTTGGAAGCATACCTGAAACGGTAATTTCAATCATTCTTTCCGCATAGTTCGTACGCATTTCATTTGCGCTGCGAGCTTTAAGACCACCAGGATAGTTTGAATGGCGGTAATACATTTTATCTGTAAGCTTTTTACCAGTCAGGTTTACTTTATTTGCGTTCACGATGATAACATGATCACCAGTATCTACATGCGGTGTGTATGTTGGTTTATGTTTTCCGCGGAGAATAGCGGCAACTTCACTAGCCAGACGACCAAGAGTTTGTCCTTCCGCATCAACAACATACCATTTACGATCAACGTTCTGATCATTCGCCATGAATGTTGTACGCATGTGGTTTTCCCTCCTATTTTCAATCATTCAAAATTCTAGATTTCACTGTTCATTTTCATTATCTCAACACGAATAGTTCCGGGGCTAATCGTGGTTTTGAAATAAAATGCCATAGATAATATTATAATAGCTGTAGTATGAATGTCAAGATTTATTCCTGATTGTTCCCATTTCCATTATTTACAGCAGGGACATTCATTTATTCTCTGCCATTACAGCTCTTCAAATACCATAAAGCCAGTCTTAATGCTTAAAATGACGAACACCTGTAAACACCATAGCAATGCCATATTCATCACATTTTTTAATCGAGTCTTCATCCCGGATGGATCCGCCTGGCTGAATAATTGCCCTTATCCCTGCCTGAGCAGCAGCTTCTACGGTATCATCCATCGGGAAAAAGGCGTCTGAGGCCATAACTGCCGCTTCTGCACTTTCTCCTGCCTGTTTAATGGCAATCTCAGCAGCTCCTACTCGATTCATCTGACCGGCACCGACTCCTATGGTCTTCTGATCCTTCACAAGCAGAATGGCATTTGACTTTACGTGTTTGACAACCTGCCATGCAAGCTTTAAATCTGCCCATTCTTCATCGGTTGGTTTCCGCTTTGTCGGAATATGAATGGTGGCCTGTTCAAGAGAATAGACATCCTCCTCCTGAACGAGCAGACCGCCACGAACCGACTTGATCAGCTGACGGACTCTCTGATTTTCGCTAAAATCAGCCGTTAACAGCCTGATATTTTTCTTTTTCTGCAAAATAGACAGGGCTTCCTCAGAAAACGACGGTGCCAGAATAATTTCGAGGAAAATTTCACTTAGCTGTTTTGCGACACGTTCATCCACGTTTCGATTCAACGCTACAATTCCGCCAAAAATCGATACAGGATCTGCTTCATAGGCCCGTTTCCATGCTTCATCCAAGGTTTCCCCTGTACCCACTCCGCATGGATTCGTATGCTTCACTGCTACAACGGCTGGCTCCTGAAATTCCCTTACCATCCCCAGAGCACTGTCTGCATCCTGAATATTATTAAAGGACAGCTCCTTCCCGTGAAGCTGTTCGGCGTTTGCTATTGACGAGGAATCCGCCTGAACATGTTTATAAAAAGCTGCCTGTTGATGAGGATTTTCCCCATAACGCAAATCCTGCTTTTTCTCATAGGTAAGCGTGAGATAATCAGGCTCATGTTCCTCCACCTGTTCACTCAAATATTGGCTAATTAAAGCATCATAATGGGCTGTATGACGAAATACCTTAGCCGCCAATCTTCTGCGCTTCTCTGGAGAAACAGCACCATGCTCTTGAATCTCAGTTCCAATGTCCTGATAATCATTCGGATCAACGACTACTGTCACATCACGGGCGTTTTTGGCTGCCGCACGAAGCATGGTGGGTCCACCTATATCAATGTTTTCAATAACCTCTTCCTCTGTTACATTTCCACGTAAAATGGTTTTCTTAAATGGGTACAGATTCACCACAATCAAATCGATCAGCTGGATATTCTGCTCTTGCAGTTGGCCCATATGCTCAGTCTGATCCCGCCTGGCAAGAATTCCTCCATGAATTGTCGGGTGCAGGGTTTTCACCCGACCATCCAGAATTTCCGGTGATCCGGTTACTTCTTCCACGCTAACAACAGGAATCCCCTCGTTATCCAGCAGCTTTTTCGTTCCCCCTGTAGATACCAGCTCTATACCATTGTCTGAAAGCATTCGGGCAAATTCAACAATTCCCTCTTTGTCGGATACACTCAGTAAAGCACGTTTAATCCTCATCTTTCTCCACTCCCCTATGTATGAAAAATAAAGTAAAACGTCCATCAGCAGAGGGCCTCCCCTGATGATGGAATCGTACAGGTCATTTATTCTTGATAAACCACCTGCCATAAATACAGACCCTGCGGCGGAGCAGTTAGGCCCGCCAACGTCCGGTCCTTACCTTCCAGAATAGCTTTTACTTCATCCGGACTGACCTTACCCTGTCCGACTTCCACAAGTGTCCCTGTAATGATGCGTACCATATTATATAAAAATCCACTTCCCTGTACACTTACAGTTAGCACAGGATCATCCTGTAAAATTTCCACATTATATATGGTGCGGATTTTATCACCTTGAACCTCTGTTTTGGTCGAACAAAATGAAGTGAAATCATGAGTACCAATTAAGTACTCTCCTGCCTGCCGCATTTTTTCGACATCCAGATCCTGGTAAATGTGCCAATAATGATGACGGTGAAAAATATCGGGTTTTTTCTGATTCAATAGTTTATATCGATATTCCTTTATTTTTACATTAAATCTCGCATGGAAGTCATTCGAAACCTTTTCGACATCGGTAATATAGATGTCATCCGGTAACAGAGAATTCAATGCCTTTTTCCATTTTTCCTCTGTAAGCTCTAAATCCGTGTCGTAATGAAAAACCTGGCCCAGAGCGTGTACTCCTGTATCCGTTCTTCCTGAAGCCGTAATCCGGACAAGCTGATTGCGGTGCATACGCCGGAGGGCCGCTTCAATGTCTCCCTGGACCGTACGCTGATCAGGCTGGACCTGAAAGCCCGAAAAAAAGGTTCCATCATATTGTAATGTGCATTTTATTCGTTCCAACTTCATTCACCCTCTATGTTCGTAACATCCAGAATAGAATCAGAACAGCAGTAAAAAAGATAAATATCCATATATCCGCGTTTTTCAGCTTCAGCTCGCGGAACTTGGTCCGGCCTTCTCCACCTTTATAACCCCTGGCTTCCATCGCCATCGCCAGTTCCTCCGCACGCTTAAAAGCACTCACAAACAATGGGACAAGCAATGGGACAACGGCCTTTAGTCGCTCTTTTACCGGTCCTGTACGAAAATCTACCCCGCGGGATGCCTGAGCCTTTGATATTTTATCTGTTTCCTGCATGAGCGTCGGAATAAACCGTAAGGAAATCGACATCATCAACGCCAGCTCATGGACAGGGAACCGGACCTTATTCAAGGGCTGAAACAGGCTTTCAATCGCATCTGTAATCGAAATCGGGGTCGTCGTTAATGTTAATAAAGTCGTCATTAAAATCAACAGAAAGAAACGTAAAGATATCTCAAGACCTTTCCATAAGGCGCCCGAATAGACGTCAAAATTCCAGATTGAAAACAATACCTGTCCCTCTTTCGTGACGATCAAATGTAATATAAAGGTGAAAATAATCAAAAACCAGACAGGCTTAAGTCCTTTCATTACATATGAGGGAGCAATTTTTGTCGTCACCACGCTTAACAGTGCAAATAGCGTCAGTACCATATAGCCTAACCAGCTATTTGCCAGAAAGATAAAAATAATAAAAAGAAAGACCATAACAATTTTCATGCGTGGATCCAGACGATGAACAACCGATTGTCCGGGCACATATTGTCCGATGATAAAAGAACTACTCATCTTTTATGCCCCCTTTGACAATCCTCGCCATATCCTTGGCTAACTCCTGAATGGACTGGCCGTGAAAAGGAATGGAGTATCCGAATGCGGACTTAAATTCATTAAGAAATTTAATCACTTCGGGGACATCTAAGCCTACTCCATGTAACGCCTGCTCCTTTTGAAAAAGTTCTACAGGATTCCCTTCCATGACGAGCTTCCCGTGATCCATAATGAACACATAATCCGCATATTTCAGTGCATCTTCCATACTATGTGTAACAAGGATGGTAGTCCGCTGTTTTTCTTTATGAACCTGTGCAAACATGTCCATAATATCCTTTTGTCCACGAGGGTCCAGACCAGCCGTTGGTTCATCTAATACGAGTAAATCGGGATCCATCATTAATACTCCTGCAATCGCTACTCGTCTCATTTGCCCTCCGCTTAAATCAAAGGGTGATCTTGACAGGAGTCCTTCCGATAAACCTACTGATTTTAGCACTTCAGGAAGACGTGCATCAATCGTATCCTGGGACAGCCCGAAATTCTGCGGCCCAAACTTAATATCTTTGTCTATCGTTTCTTCAAAAAGCTGATGCTCCGGATATTGAAAGACGACACCCACTCGTTTTCGTAAATACATAATATCCTTTACTTTTTCTCCGGCTTTCAATTGAAAATCATCCATTTGTATTCGCCCGCTTGAGGGTATGAGCAGGCCGTTAAAATGCTGGATGAGCGTTGACTTCCCACTTCCGGTATGTCCGATGATCGCCGCAAATGATCCAGTGGGAATCTGGAAGGATACATCCTTCAGGGCTCTGAATTCAAATGGTGTATTCTTTTGGTATATATGGCTTACGTTCTCGAATAAAATGTCCATAATTCATCCATCAATTCCTTATGTGTTAATGGTTCCTGACCAAGCTCTATACCCTCTGCTTTTAACGAACTTGACAGGTGTGTAACAAACGGGGTGTCTAATCCAATTTGATTGAGTTCTTCATGAAGGTTAAATATTTCTCTTGGGGTTCCTTCTCTCCAGACCTTTCCATCATTCATAACAATGACCCGATCGGCAAAAAGGACTTCATTTAAATCATGAGTAATCGTAATCACGGAAACCTCCCGTTCCCGTCTGACATGATGAACAGTTTCCATAATGGACCGGCGCCCCTTGGGATCTAACATAGCTGTTGCCTCATCCAGGATGAGGATATCTGGTTCAACAGCAAGAACACTGGCAATAGCTACCCTTTGCTTTTGACCACCGGACAGATTATGGGGTTCATGATTTTCATAGCCTTCCATATTTACAGCTTTCAGGCTGTAATCCATGCGTTTGAGCATTTCATCGCGTAAAAAACCATGATTTTCCAATCCGAAAGCAATATCATCGATGACCGTTGTTCCTACGAACTGATTATCAGGATTTTGAAAAACCATACCTGCCCTTTTACGTACTTCCCAAATGTTCTCCTCATTTACTTCCATACCCTTTACTTGGATATGACCATGCTGCGGAGTGAGTAAACCGTTCATCAGCTTGGCAATTGTAGATTTGCCTGAACCATTATGACCAATAACGGCTACCCATTCGTTTTCGTTTATATGAAAGGAGACATCCTTCAAAGCCCACTCGTCACTCTGCGGATATTGAAAGGATACATTTTTAAATTCAATATCATAAGGTGTACTCATAAAATTACCTCCGCTCTTCTCTGCCTCGACTATTTCCTAGGTAATATCCTATTATTTTCAGCTAAAAGCCAACTGACTTTCGGATCTGTGAACTAGTAAACACGAATTGAAATTTCCTTTTATTTTATCATAAAGTGAAACTTTCATCAGTGGGGGTATTACGGCCAGTTCATGTGTGATAATCAGCCTGCCTATATTTTGGATAAAACAAAAAAAGGGTCGGAATCACATCTCAGGATGCTTCCCGCCCTTTCACCTGCGAAGATTATACTAGTTCAATAATCACCGTTTTTGCACCGTCTCCACGACGCTCTCCTAATTTAAGGATACGAGTGTAACCGCCTTGACGGTCTTCATAACGTGGTGCCACATCGGCAAACAGCTTCTGAAGAGCTGTTTGTTTTTCCTCTTCATCAACGTTCACATTCTGTAAAAATGATTCTGCCTGACGACGCGCATGCAAATCGCCTCGTTTACCAAGAGTAATCATTTTTTCAACAACAGAACGTAACTCCTTTGCTTTTGCCTCAGTCGTCTCGATGCGTTCTTTAACGATAAGATCTGTAGCTAAATTTCGGAGTAACGCAATGCGTTGATCAGTTGTACGACCAAGCTTCGTTCTAGCCATTTCGTTTCCCTCCTTTTTCCTGAAAGATCATGGATGCATATTATTAATCGTCGTTACGCAGCCCAAGTCCTAAATCAGCGAGCTTATATTTCACTTCATCCAGAGATTTACGACCCAGATTACGCACTTTCATCATATCTTCTTCTGACTTTTGAGTGAGTTCCTGAACAGAGTTAATACCAGCACGTTTTAAGCAATTGTAAGAACGAACGGACAAGTCCAGCTCTTCAATTGTCATTTCAAGGACTTTTTCTTTTTGATCTTCTTCTTTTTCTACCATAATTTCTGCATTTTGTGCTTCATCTGTAAGTCCTACAAAAATATTTAAGTGTTCTGTGAATACTTTTGCACCTAGTGAAACGGCTTCTTCTGGTCGAATACTACCATCTGTCCAAACATCAAGCGTTAACTTATCAAAATTAGCTACTTGACCTACACGCGTACTTTCAACCTGATAAGTCGCGCGGGATACTGGTGTGAAGATAGAGTCAACTGGAATGACACCAATAGGCTGATCCTCTTTCTTATTGTCCTCAGCCGGACGATAGCCACGGCCACGCTCTGCAGTAATACGCATATGGAGATGTGCATTACTGGATAGTGTTGCGATATGAATATCTGGGTTCAAGATTTCCACATCACTATCGTGGGTGATATCAGCAGCTGTTACCGTTCCTTCTCCCTGAACATCAATTTCCATCGTTTTAACATCATCAGAATAGATTTTTAGTGCCAGTTTCTTAAGATTTAAAATGATGGTTGTAACATCTTCCACAACGCCGTCTATTGTTGAAAACTCATGAAGAACACCGTCAATCTGTACAGATGTTACAGCTGCACCCGGGAGTGAGGATAATAGGATACGACGCAAGGAGTTACCCATTGTTGTACCATATCCACGTTCCAGTGGTTCAACAACGAACTTTCCAAATGTAGCATCTTCACTTACTTCAACCGCCTCAATTTTTGGTTTTTCAATTTCAATCATCTATAAAACCCTCCTTCAAAACGTCGAAACCCCGGCTAGACCGGATGTCTAACCGAAATTCCTCAGGTAGGCAAGTTCCCCCGTGTCTTCACGTGAAACTAAAATGTCCTGCTGCAAGCGTGCTTTGGTGTATAAGCTATCATAACCCATTATAGACAGGGTAACAAATGTCTATACAAAACGATATTAAACACGACGACGTTTTGGTGGGCGACACCCATTATGAGGCACCGGTGTCACATCAGCGATGGCACTTACTTCAAGACCTGCTGCCTGAAGCGCACGAATAGCTGCTTCACGACCAGCACCAGGGCCTTTTACAGCTACTTCAATAGATTTTACACCATGCTCCATAGAAGCCTTAGCTGCTGCTTCTGCGGCCATTTGTGCAGCAAAAGGTGTAGATTTACGGGAACCTTTAAAACCTAATGCACCAGCACTGCTCCATGCAAGAGAATTTCCCTGAGTATCTGTGATCGTAACAATAGTGTTATTAAATGTTGAACGGATATGTGCCACACCCGTTTCTATATTCTTTTTCACTTTACGCTTTCTGCGAGCTGCTGTAGATTTACGAGCCATAATTTAGCTAACCTCCTTTTTCAGTTATTTTCTCTTATTAGCAATTGTACGTTTTGGACCTTTACGTGTACGAGAGTTGTTTTTTGTCTTTTGACCTCTTAGTGGCAAACCACGACGATGACGGATACCGCGATAAGAGCCAATTTCGATTAAACGTTTAATGTTTAAAGATGTTTCACGACGAAGGTCACCTTCAACAGTAAGGTTATTCACTTCGTTACGGATACGGGAAAGCTCATCTTCTGTAAGATCGCGTACACGAGTATCAGCGGATACACCTGCATCCTCTACAACTTTTGCAGCCGTAGATTTACCAATACCGTAAATGTATGTTAATGAAACAACAACTCTTTTATCGCGAGGAACATCAATACCTGCAATACGTGCCATTTAGACCTGCACCTCCTTCATTATCCTTGTTTTTGTTTGTGTTTAGGGTTTTCGCATATCACCATTACTTTACCTTTACGACGAATAACCTTGCACTTTTCACACATTGGTTTAACAGACGGTTTTACCTTCATTTCTCTTACCTCCTTTTACTCGGAGTATTTACTTATAACGGTAGACAATTCGACCTCTGGTTAAATCATATGGAGATAATTCAACTGTCACTTTGTCTCCAGCTAAAATCCGGATAAAGTGCATGCGGATTTTTCCTGAAACATGCGCCAATACTGTATGGCCATTTTCCAGCTCTACTTTAAACTGTGCATTCGGTAAAGTCTCGACAACTTTACCCTCCATTTCAATAACATCATCTTTCGCCATCGAGTTGATCTCCCTTCTTCAAATCAATCAAGTTTTCATTGATGAATTTTGATAAGGCATAACGCAATTTACCGTTTGTCACTCGACCAGTCTCTAACAAGCTGTTTCTCACTTCAGGTGAAACATATTCACTCACTTCAATGTGCTGGATATTCTTTCTCTTTGGCTTATCAAATTTTCGCTTATCACCATCAGCCAATAATACAGAACGTCCTTCAACAACTTCAATAATAATAGCATACTGTCCGGCTTCACGGCCCTTCGAAATTCGAACAACCTGCCCTAACCTCGGACTCGACCCTGGATCACTCAAATGTCATCACCTTCACTTGGGGTTTTTTCCTTTTAACTCCTCAAGTAACGATTAATATATGCCAAAAAGAATATTTATTTTAAATCTAAACTTTTGCTATCATTCTTCTTAAATCATGGGAATCCCATCATTCACATTTTCATTGTATGTGAACACCGGCATCCCTTCACAACGTCTATTATACCTTCAGGAAAGCTTCAATGTATAGTCCATCATGGCATAACAAACTTATCCTCCAGTGAAAATAAAGGACTCTCGAATCATAACAATTTCACAGGGAGTTTTGCAAATGATTATGAAGAAATCTTTCCAAGTTTATCATCAATATCAGAAAATACCTGATCAATATCCCGATCACCATCAATAGTTACAAGATAACCTTTTTCATCATAGAAGTTTAACAATGGCTCTGCCTGGCTCATATTTACTTCCAGACGATTTTTAACGGTATCAGGCTGATCATCTTCACGCTGAATTAACGCTTCCCCATCCACATCACATTTTCCATCAACTTCAGGAGGGTTAAATTCAACATGATAGGTTGCCCCGCACTTCGGACAGATGCGACGACCCGTCAGACGATCAACAAGCTTTTCCTTAGGTACATCAATATGAAGTACGTAGTCAAGCTTGGAATTCATATCATTCAATAGATTTTCAAGTGCTTCTGCCTGAGCAATCGTTCTTGGAAAACCATCCAATAAAAATCCATTCTTACAATCAGGCTTACCTAAACGCTCACGAACAATACCAATGGTTACCTCATCTGGGACAAGTTCACCTTTATCCATGAATGACTTCGCCTGTTTGCCTAAATCAGTACCTTCTTTAATAGCTGAGCGGAACATATCTCCTGTTGAGATATGAGGGATTCCATACTTATCAACAATTTTCTCTGCTTGCGTACCTTTTCCGGCACCTGGCAGACCCATTAAAATTAAATTCATGCTTTTCCCCTCGCTCTCGTTTACCGTTCAAAGCTGTTTGTTACACAAGCTTCAGTTATTTAATAAACCCTTTATAATGGCGTTTAACCAATTGACTTTCCAGTTGTTTCATCGTTTCAAGTCCTACACTGACAACAATGAGTAAGCTGGTTCCGCCAATTTGAACTGCAGATGGAAGACCTGCTAACGAACCTAAAATAATTGGCAGTACCGATACTGATGCAAGAAAGATCGAACCAACAAAAGTCAGTCGGTACATTACACGAGTAAGATACGTCTCGGTATTTTTACCAGGACGAATACCCGGTACATATCCACCTTGTTTCTTAAGGTTTTCAGCCATTTGCTCAGGATTCACCTGCACAAATGTATAGAAGTACGTAAATGCAATAATTAACGTAACATAAATCAACATACCAATTGGTTCTTCATAGTTAAACACACGCTCAATAAAGCTTGCAACATCTCCATCAAAAAATTGCGCCACAGTTCGGGGTGCAATAATGAATGAAATGGCAAAAATGACAGGGATAACTCCTGCAGCATTAACCTTTAAAGGCAAGTGTGTAGACTGTCCGCCAACCGGTGAACGATTTACAAGACGTTTTGCATATTGTACAGGAATTTTACGTAATGCCTGCTGAATGAAGATTACTCCTACGACAACAGCAAGAATAACAAGTACTATCAGTGCCAGAATAACCAGATTAATAAATAACTGATCACCAGCATCTGTGATATATTGTTCATACAACTGGTTAACACCTGTTGGAATAGCAGCTACAATACCTGCAAAAATCAGGATTGATATACCGTTCCCCACCCCATTGGCCGTGATTTGTTCACCCAGCCACATAAGGAAAGTAGTACCACCAGTAAGAACGATAGCAATCATCACAAACTTTAATGGACCAGGATCTGAAATTAATTGACCGCCAGTCATAGCATTAAAGCCAACCGACATCCCAATTGCCTGAACGAACGCCAGACCAACTGTACCATATCGGGTTACTTGTGCTAATTTCTTTCGTCCCATTTCACCTTGCTTTTTCCACTCTGTAAATTTAGGGACGACATCCATTTGCAGTAACTGAACAACAATGGATGCCGTAATGTAAGGCATGATCCCCATAGCAAAAATGGAAAATTGACTTAAAGCTCCCCCTCCGAATGTATCCAAAAAGCCAAATACATTGGATTGGTTCATAAAGTCAATGGCATCCTTATCGGTAAATGGAACAGGTATAAAAGTACCTAAGCGGAAAATAAACAGTGCCATTAAGGTATATAATATTTTCCGCCTAATATCAGCTACGCGCATAAAATTGGAGAGAGTACGGAACATTAAATCACCTCAGTTTGACCGCCCGCCGCTTCGATCGCTTCCTTAGCTGAAGCAGAGAACTTGTGAGCTTTAACAGTTAATTTCTTTTCAAGATTACCTTTTGCAAGTACCTTAACTCCAGCTTTTAGCTTGCTCACAACTCCTGATTCAATCAACAATTCTGGAGTTACCTCTGTACCATCCTCAAAACGGTTAAGTGCTTCTAGGTTTACAACTGCATACTCTTTACGATGAATGTTTGTAAAACCACGTTTTGGAAGGCGTTGGAACAATGGCATCTGACCACCTTCAAAGCCTGGACGAGTACCGCCGCCTGAACGGGCTTTTTGTCCTTTGTGGCCACGTCCGGATGTCTTACCATTACCTGAAGACATTCCGCGTCCTACACGATTACGTTTTTTACGAGTACCTTCTTCAGACTTTAACTCATGTAGTTTCATGGTTGCACCTCCTCTTAAGCTATTTTACATTACGCTTCTTTAACTGCTACAAGATGGGACACTTTATCTACCATTCCGCGAATGGCTGGTGAGTCATCATGAACAACTTTTTGATTGATTTTCTTAAGACCTAACGCTTTTACTGTCTCACGCTGATCTTCTGGTCTCCCAATTAAACTTCTAGTGAGGGTAACTTCTATTTTATTGGCCATGTTTTTTCCCTCCTTATCCTTGCAATTCTTCTACTGATTTGCCACGAAGTTTTGCAACATCTTCAGCACGTTTAAGATTGTTTAGGCCGTTAATTGTTGCTTGAACCATGTTAATTGGTGTGTTGGATCCTAGAGATTTCGATAGAATGTCGCCAATACCAGCAAGTTCTAATACTGCACGAACAGGTCCGCCAGCAATAACTCCTGTACCTTCAGCAGCAGGTTTTAGAAGAATGTTTCCGGCACTGAATTCACCATGAATCTCATGCGGAATAGTGGTACCTACGATTGGCACCTCAATCAGGTTTTTCTTACCGTCTTCAATAGCCTTTCGGATAGCCTCAGGAACCTCTTGCGCTTTTCCTGTTCCAAAACCTACATGGCCATTTTTATCTCCCACAACAACTAGAGCTGTAAAACGGAAACGACGTCCACCTTTCACAACTTTCGCTACTCGGTTGACCGTAACTACACGTTCTTCAATATCCAATTTGTTTGGATCGATATTAGTACGCATCAATTTCCCTCCTTTTTACGATTAAAATTCAAGACCTGTTTCACGAGCACTATCAGCTAATGCCTTTACACGTCCGTGATATAAGTAACCTCCGCGATCAAATACGATTGATTTGAAGCCTTTATCCAAAGCACGCTTAGCAACTAGTTCGCCAACCTTCTGGGCAGCTTCAACATTGCCTGTTGTGTCAAGGTCAAATTCTTTATCCACAGTTGATGCACTTGCAACTGTAACACCATTAATGTCATCGATTAGCTGTGCATAAATGTGTTTATTTGAACGATACACATTTAAACGTGGGCGGGATTCTGTACCGAATAAATTTCGACGCATACGACTGTGGCGCTTTTTACGCACAGCGTTTTTGTCCTTCTTTGCGATCATTTGGGTCACTCCTTTCTGTCCTTACATGAACATTATTTAGCTGTCTTACCTTCTTTACGACGTACATATTCGCCCTCATAACGAATTCCTTTACCTTTATAAGGCTCAGGTGGACGGATCGCACGAAGATTAGCTGCTACAGCACCAACTTTTTCTTTATCAATACCTTTTACAACGATTCTGGTATTCGATGGAACTTCGATATCAATGCCTTCAATAGGTTCGATCTCCACTGGATGTGAATATCCGGCATTAACAACGATTTTGTCACCTTGTTTTTGTGCACGGTAACCAACACCTGTGATTTCCAAAGCTTTTTCGAATCCTTTGGAAACACCTTCAACCATATTGCTGATTAAGCTGCGTGTTGTTCCATGCAAAGAACGGTGCTCCTTGCTTTCGCTAGGACGTTCTACAGTTAGAACGTTATCTTCAATCTTAATATTCATGTCAGGGTTAAAAGAACGAACCAATTCACCTTTTGGCCCTTTAACTTCAATTTTACCGTCGTTAACGTTCACTTCTACCCCTTCAGGAATCTCAACTGGTTTAAAGCCTATACGAGACATTCTCTACACCTCCTGTCGTAATGGATTACCAAATATAAGCGAGTACTTCGCCACCAACTGCTTGCTGACGAGCTTCTTTATCGGTTAAAACACCGTTTGATGTGGATACAACTGCTACACCTAGTCCGTTAAGAACACGTGGGAGTTCGTCTGCTTTGGCATAAACACGAAGACCAGGCTTACTGATTTTCTTAAGACCCGTAATTACACGTTCATTGTTAGGTCCGTACTTAAGGAACAGACGAATGATTCCTTGTTTGTCGTCACTTACAAATTCATAGTCGCGAATAAATCCTTCACGCTTTAAGATATCTGCAATTTCCTGTTTTAGTTTAGAAGCAGGGACTTCCAGTTTTTCATGACGTACCATGTTTGCGTTACGAATACGAGTTAGCATATCTGCAATTGGATCTGTCATAGTCATTTTATATTACCTCCTTCCCTATTGGGGTTTACCAACTAGCTTTTTTGACGCCTGGAATTTGACCTTTATAGGCTAATTCACGGAAACAAATACGGCAAAGTTTAAATTTACGAATAACGGAATGTGGACGTCCACATCTTTCACAACGGGTATATTCGCGGACTTTAAACTTCTGCTGGCGCTTTTGCTTCGCGATCATTGATTTCTTGGCCATGAATGAACCTCCTTTACATAGGATCTATTTTCTGAATGGCATACCGAACTGAGTTAGAAGTTCTCGAGCTTCTTCATCAGTATTGGCACTTGAAACAATCACAATATCCATACCACGTACTTTATCTACTTTATCGTAATCAATTTCAGGGAAGATCAGTTGCTCTTTTACGCCTAATGTGTAGTTTCCACGACCATCAAAGGCTTTGTTGGAAACCCCGCGGAAGTCACGCACACGTGGAAGAGAAACGTCAATAAGCTTTTGTAGAAACTCATACATACGATTTCCACGTAGAGTTACTTTTGCACCAATAGGCATACCTTCACGCAGACGGAAACCGGCGATTGAATTTTTCGCACGTGTTACGACTGGCTTTTGACCTGAAATAAGGGTCAGCTCTTCTACTGCATTATCCAGTGCTTTTGCGTTCTGAACAGCGTCACCAACACCCATGTTGATTACAATCTTTTCGATTTGTGGCACTTCCATAACAGAATCATAATTAAACTTTTCCATTAAGGATGGAATAATTTCATTTCGATACTTTGATTTAAGTTCGCTCATTTTTTAAGCCCTCCTTTCGCCGTTAGACTTATTTATCTAATGGTTCACCGGATTTTTTTGCAATACGTACTTTTTTACCATCTACTTCACTATAACCAACACGTGTTGGTTCACCGGATTTTGGATCAATTGGCATAACGTTTGAAACATGAATAGCAGCTTCCTGAGTTAAAATACCGCCCTGCGGATTATCCTGAGAAGGCTTAGCGTGCTTTTTCACCTGATTTACGCCTTCCACTAAAACACGATCTTTCTTAGGGAAAGCCTGTAAAACAGTTCCTTGTTTGCCTTTATCCTTACCTGAGATAACCATAACTTTGTCACCTTTTTTCACATGCATGACTCGCGCACCTCCTTACAAGGCTTTTCGTAATTAAGTTCTTTATAGAACTTCTGGAGCTAGAGATACAATTTTCATAAATTTATTATCACGTAATTCACGAGCTACAGGTCCGAAAATACGTGTTCCTCGCGGGCCTTTATCATCACGAATGATTACGGCAGCATTTTCGTCAAAACGGATATAGGAACCATCTTTACGACGCACTCCGCTTTTTGAACGGACAATAACAGCTTTGACTACTTCACCCTTTTTGACAACGCCACCTGGTGTTGCCTGCTTTACGGAACAAACAATAACATCACCGATATTCGCAGTTTTGCGGCCTGAGCCACCTAATACTTTAATCGTGGAAACTTCACGAGCACCAGAGTTATCCGCAACTTTTAAACGACTTTCCTGTTGGATCATAGCGGTGTGACCTCCCTTCAAAATGCGTTATAGCTTCTGAAACCTTATATAATAACCGCTTCTTCAACAACTTCAACTAAACGAAAACGTTTTGTAGCTGAAAGTGGTCGAGTTTCCATGATGGTTACAACGTCGCCTTTTTTAGCTTGATTGTTTTCATCATGAGCTTTGAACTTCTTAGAATACTTAACACGTTTTCCATATAGGGAATGGAATTTATAAGTCTCAACTAATACTGTGATGGTTTTATCCATTTTGTCGGATATAACACGACCAGTGTAAACTTTACGATTGTTACGTTCGCTCATCGAGGTATACCTCCTCTCAAATATTGAAATTACTCGGCGAGTTCTCTTTCACGTACAACGGTCTTCATACGAGCAATTGATTTACGAACTTCCCGGATACGGGCAGTGTTTTCAAGCTGTCCGGTAGCCAGTTGGAAACGCAAATTGAAGAGCTCTTCTTTTAAAGACTTAACTTTTTGTTCAATTTCGGCAGTGGTTAAATCTCTTATTTCATTAGCCTTCATTATTTTCACCACCAATTTCTTCACGTTTTACAAATTTGGTTTTAATCGGCAGTTTGTGAGAAGCAAGACGTAATGCTTCGCGAGCAACTTCTTCAGAAACACCTGCAACTTCAAACATGATCTTACCAGGTTTTACAACTGCTACCCATCCTTCAGGAGCACCTTTACCGGAACCCATTCGAACTTCAAGTGGCTTAGCAGTTTTTGGCTTATCCGGGAAAATCTTAATCCAGACTTTACCTCCACGCTTCATGTAACGAGTCATAGCAATACGGGCTGCTTCGATTTGACGACTGGTAATCCATGCACCATCAACCGCCTGAAGTCCGTATTCACCGAAAGAAACACTCGTACCACCTTTAGCGCGACCTTTCAGGTTACCACGAAATTGTTTACGATATTTAACACGTTTAGGCATTAACATTTTGCTTTTCCCCCTTCCTTAATCTTCATTCTTCGTTGGAAGGACTTCACCACGATAAATCCACACTTTAACACCTAGTTTACCGTAAGTAGTGTCGGCTTCTGCAGTTCCATAATCAATGTCTGCACGAAGCGTGTGAAGTGGTACAGTACCTTCGCTGTAATCTTCAACACGAGCAATATCAGCACCGCCAAGACGACCTGATACTTGAGTTCTGATTCCTTTAGCGCCTGCACGCATAGCTCTTTGAATGGCCTGCTTTTGTACACGACGGAATGAAACACGATTTTCCAATTGACGAGCAATGTTATCTGCAACTAGAGTTGCATCAAGCTCTGGTTTCTTAACTTCAACAATGTTGATATGAACCTTCTTACCTGTAAGGTTGTTTAATGATTTACGAAGTGCTTCTACTTCAGAACCACCTTTACCGATTACCATTCCTGGCTTAGCTGTGTGAACGGTAATATTGATACGGCTTGCTGCACGTTCGATCTCAACAGAGGAAAGGGCAGCATCACTCAGGCGGTTTTCAATATATTCACGAATTTTAATATCTTCATGCAATAGATCTGAATAATCATTTCCTGCGTACCATTTTGATTCCCAGTCGCGAATAACGCCTACTCGCAGACCTACAGGATTAACTTTTTGACCCACAGATTATCCCTCCTTCTTTTCTGATACAGTAACCGTAATATGGCTAGTGCGTTTATTGATTTGGGTTGCGCGACCTTGTGCACGAGGACGGAAACGTTTCAACGTAACACCCTCATTTACAAATGCTTCTGAAATAACCAGGTTATCAGGATCCAATTCATAATTGTGCTCTGCGTTCGCAACAGCAGATTTTAACACTTTTTCTACGATTGGAGAAGCCGCACGGTTTGTATGATTTAAAATAGCAAAAGCTTCGCCAACTTCTTTTCCTCGAATTAAGTCAACCACTAAGCGAGCCTTACGAGGAGCGATACGAACAGTTTTTGCAACGGCTTTAGCTTGCATCTTGTGTGCCTCCTCTCATTAGCGTTTTGTTTTTTTATCGTCGCCGGCATGGCCTTTAAATGTGCGTGTAGGTGCGAATTCACCTAATTTATGACCGACCATATCTTCCGTAACATAAACAGGTACATGTTTGCGTCCATCATATACCGCAATGGTGTGTCCTACAAAGTTAGGAAAGATGGTAGAACGACGAGACCATGTTTTAACGACTTGCTTTTTATTAGATTCGTTCAGATTCTCAACTTTTTTCATTAAATGATCATCCACGAAAGGTCCTTTTTTCAAACTACGACCCATCAGTAAACCTCCCTTCGCGATTGATAGACTTAAACGCAGCGCCTTTCAATCCCGCTATTTTTTCTTACGTCTACGTACAATATATTTATCAGATGGTTTGTTACGTTTACGAGTCTTAAGTCCAAGCGTAGGTTTGCCCCATGGTGACATTGGAGATGGAAGTCCGACTGGTGCGCGACCTTCACCACCACCGTGAGGGTGATCAACTGGGTTCATAACAGAACCACGTACTGTTGGACGCTTACCTTGCCAGCGAGTACGTCCAGCTTTACCTACAGTAATAAGTTCGTGCTCAATGTTTCCAACTTGACCTACAGTTGCACGGCAGGAAGATAAGATCATGCGTGTCTCACCGGATGCAAGACGTACTAATACATACTTCCCTTCTCTACCAAGGATTTGCGCCTGTGCTCCTGCTGAACGAACAAGCTGTCCGCCACGGCCAGGCTTTAATTCTACGTTGTGAATAATTGTACCAACAGGGATGTCTTTAAGCTCTAAAGCATTACCTGTTTTAATGTCAGCACCTTGACCTGATTGAATCTCATCGCCTACTTTAAGACCTTTAGGTGCTAGGATATATCGCTTTTCACCATCTGCATAATGAATAAGTGCAATGTTTGCAGAACGGTTTGGATCATATTCTACAGTGGCAACGCGTCCTGGTATACCATCTTTATCACGCTTGAAGTCAATAATACGGTATTTACGCTTATGACCGCCACCTTGATGACGAGTGGTCAAACGCCCCTGATTGTTACGACCTGCTCTTTTACTTAGTGGTGCAAGCAAGGTTTTTTCAGGTTTGTTCGTCGTAATTTCAGCAAAATCTGATGCAGACATATTACGACGACCGTTTGATGTTGGTTTGAATTTTTTAATCGCCATCTCTATTTCCCTCCTTTAGTTTCAATTGTTCGGCTTATACACCTTCAAAGAAGTCCAATTCTTTACTGTCTTCTGTAAGCTGCACAACAGCCTTTTTACGATTTGGACGATATCCACCGTAACGTCCCATTCTTCTGAATTTACCTTTTTGATTCAATGTGTTCACTTTATCTACTTGAACACCAA
This sequence comes from Salinibacillus aidingensis, assembly GCF_039522525.1. Classification (GTDB taxonomy): domain Bacteria; phylum Bacillota; class Bacilli; order Bacillales; family Alkalibacillaceae; genus Salinibacillus; species Salinibacillus aidingensis. The sequence goes on along the minus strand of NZ_BAAADO010000010.1, from coordinate 35,851 downwards.
AAATTACTTCAACCGCATTTTTGATTTCTGTTTTATTTGCTTTTGAATCAACTTCAAAAGTGTATTTCTTGTCAATCATCAAGTCGGCTGAATCCTCCGTAATGACAGGGCGCTTTATAATATCGCGTGGATCTTTCATTATGCGAGCACCTCCCCTGCTTTTTCGGCTGCATCCTTCGTAATCACTAACTTGTCGTGAGTTAACAGGTCAAGTACGTTTACCTGCTCAACTGTCAGCACTTTAACACCTTGGATGTTATTAGCTGAACGCTCAACATTTTCATCACTGTCAGCAGTTACTATCAACGTATCTTCCGGAACGTTTAAACCTTCTAGCATTTTAACAACTTCTTTTGTTTTTGGTGCATCAAAAGAAAGGTTATCTAACACATAAATACTCTCTTCTTTTACTTTAGAAGAAAGTGCAGATCTTAACGCTAAACGGCGAACCTTTTTAGGAAGCTTATAGCTGTAACTGCGCGGTGTAGGACCGAAAACAGTTCCTCCACCTACCCATTGTGGTGAACGGATAGAACCTTGGCGCGCACGTCCTGTTCCTTTTTGACGCCATGGCTTACGACCTCCGCCACTAACTTCAGAACGATTCTTCACTTTATGCGTACCTTGACGCAAAGAAGCTTGCTGTGTCTGAACCGCTTCATGTAATACGTGAGTGTTTGGTTCAATTCCAAAGACAGCTTCTACTAGTTCTACATCTCCAGCTTTTGAGCCATCTTGCTTGTATAGTGCTACTTTAGGCATGACATATCCTCCCTTCATTTAATAGTCTTCTACGCCTTTACCGCACTTGTGATCGTTACGTAAGATTTTTTGGCACCTGGCACATTACCTTTAATAAGTAGTAGATTGTTTTCTTCATCTACTTTGACTACTTCAAGGTTTTGAATTGTAACAGTGTTTCCACCCATTTGACCAGGAAGCTTTTTCCCTTTAAATACGTGCATAGGGTCAATAGCCCCCATTGCACCTGGGCTTCTGTGATAATGAGAACCGTGTGTCATTGGTCCGCGAGCCTGGTTGTGCCGCTTAATTGCACCTTGGAACCCTTTGCCTTTGGAAGTACCTGTTACATCAATTTTTTCTCCAGGTTCAAAAACATTCACTTTCACTTCTTGACCCACTTCATAGTCGTCAAGATTTGTATTACGGATTTCGCGAACGTAGCGCTTAGGGTTTGTATTTGCTTTTTCAGCATGACCCTTTTCAGGTTTATTTGATCGAACTTCTTTTTTATCGGCAATTCCCAATTGAACAGCTTCATAACCATCGTTTTCAACAGTCTTTGTTTGTAAAACTACGTTAGGTTCAGCTTGAACGACTGTTACAGGAACCATTTCTCCTTCTTCAGAGAAAAGTTGAGTCATGCCAATTTTTCGACCTAAGATTCCTTTCGCCATCCGTTACACCTCCTATTTTTCAATCATATTTTTTATAGTTTTATTTCAATATCCACGCCAGATGGAAGATCCAAACGCATTAGTGAATCAACCGTCTGAGGAGTTGGGTTTACAATATCAATTAAACGCTTATGTGTGCGCATTTCAAATTGCTCACGAGCATCCTTATACTTGTGTACAGCACGAAGAACTGTGTAAACCGATCTTTCTGTTGGAAGCGGAATTGGCCCTGAAACATTAGCACCAGAACGCTTCGCTGTGTCCACGATTTTTACAGCTGATTGATCCAAAATTCTGTGATCATATGCTTTCAAACGAATACGAATCTTTTCTTTTGCCATTACTTTCCCTCCTTTTCGCCCATTTTGAATAGACATACTCCGCGAAAATTTCCCAACCACCCGCCATGGCAAAGGGGCCGGGTGTTTCGGCAACCTTTCGCATCATCGCCTTTATAGCCAACATTTCTTATTATATAGAAAATAAAGGCGGTTTGCAACCATGAATTCATTCTTTATGCATGATTGACACTTGATTTATTATACATACATATTCATCGGATTTCAACATACAGATGCATATGGTATAATTTTCCTTCTGAGTTGTGATACATATCTTATTTAACCAAAGGGTTTTGCATTAATGAGAGTTGTCTTTTTTTCAACTGATGAAGGTTATATTGTAACACGATTGCGATTCAAGGTCATTCACCATATGTATAATGAACTTTTTAGTAAGTTGTTTTTTTAATATATCCTTTATATTCTTCTATCTTCTTTGTCCTTCAAGATCAATACAAGTTTTCCATATTCCCGAATTTATATCAATCATCCAACAAAAAAAGGAGCTATCTCATTCATTGAGATAGCTCCTTTTTGCAAATCCTTATTCATTACTTTTCAATTGTAGAAACAACACCAGCGCCTACAGTACGTCCGCCTTCACGGATAGAGAATTTCGTACCGTCTTCGATAGCGATTGGAGAAATAAGCTCAACATCCATTTCTACGTTATCGCCAGGCATAACCATTTCTACTCCTTCAGGCAGCTGGATAACACCAGTTACGTCTGTTGTACGGAAGTAGAACTGTGGACGGTAGTTAGAGAAGAATGGAGTGTGACGTCCACCTTCATCTTTAGATAGTACATAAACCTCTGCTTTAAACTTTGTGTGTGGTGTGATGGAACCAGGCTTAGCTAAAACTTGGCCACGGTTTACTTCTTCACGGGCTACACCACGTAGAAGTGCACCAATGTTGTCACCAGCTTCAGCGTAGTCAAGAAGCTTACGGAACATCTCAACACCAGTTACAGTTGTTTTGGAGGATTCTTCAGCAAGTCCGATGATTTCTACATCGTCACCTACTTTTACTTGTCCACGCTCAACACGACCTGTTGCAACTGTACCACGACCAGTGATGGAGAATACGTCCTCAACTGGCATCATGAATGGCTTATCAGTGTCACGGTCTGGAGCTGGAATGTACTCATCAACAGCATCCATAAGTTCAAAGATTTTGTTTACATACTCTTCTTCACCTTCAAGAGCTTTAAGAGCTGAACCGGCAACTACTGGAATGTCATCACCAGGGAAGTCGTATTCAGATAGAAGATCACGTACTTCCATTTCTACTAGTTCTAATAGCTCTTCGTCGTCTACCATGTCAACTTTGTTTAGGAATACAACAATCGCTGGCACACCAACCTGACGGGATAGAAGAATGTGCTCACGAGTTTGTGGCATTGGACCATCAGCTGCAGAAACAACAAGAATCGCACCATCCATTTGTGCTGCACCAGTGATCATGTTTTTAACATAGTCAGCGTGACCTGGGCAGTCAACGTGTGCATAGTGACGAGTATCTGTTTCATACTCAACGTGTGCAGTAGAGATTGTGATTCCACGTTCACGCTCTTCTGGAGCACCGTCGATAGTGTCATAAGCCATTGCTTCACCAGTACCTGTCTTGTTGTAAAGAGCAGTAGTGATAGCTGCAGTTAAAGTAGTTTTACCATGGTCAACGTGACCAATAGTTCCAATGTTAATGTGCGATTTGGAACGATCAAATTTTTCTTTACCCATTTATATTTCCTCCTTAAATAAATAATTGTTTCCTATGGATAGAATTTATATAGTTTACTTGGAAGTGCGGATCATAGAGACTTACACACACTCCCAAGCCTCTAACTTCATTTATAATGGATGAGGATGAAAAAATCAATTATCATCCATTATTTTTTTTAATAATTTCATCAGAAATAGATTTTGGCACCTCTTCATAGTGACTGAAGTGCATAGTGTACGTTCCACGTCCTTGTGTGTTGGAACGTAGTGACGTTGCATAACCAAACATTTCTGATAGTGGAACAAAGGCATTTACTACCTGTGCGTTTCCACGTCCTTCCATACCTTCAACGCGTCCACGACGGGATGTAACATCACCCATAATGTCACCCATGTATTCTTCAGGAATCACAATTTCCACTTTCATCATTGGCTCAAGAAGAACCGGGTTACATTTGTTTTTCGCCTCACGAACAGCCATTGAAGCTGCTACTTTAAACGCCATCTCGTTAGAGTCAACGTCGTGGTAGGAACCATCATATAAAGTAGCTTTTACATCGATAAGAGGGTATCCTGCAAGAACTCCATTTTCAAGAGCTTCCTGAATTCCCTGATCGACGGATGGAATGTATTCACGAGGAACAACCCCTCCGACAATTTTATCGACGAACTCATATCCTGCACCTTCATCATTTGGTTCGAATTTAACCCAAACGTGACCATATTGTCCACGTCCACCGGATTGTCGAACAAATTTACCTTCAACTTCGGCAGGTGCACGGAAGGTTTCGCGGTAAGCAACCTGTGGTGAACCAATGTTTGCTTCCACTTTAAATTCACGCTTCAAGCGGTCAACGATAATATCAAGGTGAAGCTCACCCATACCAGAGATAATGGTCTGACCCGTCTCTGTATTGGTTTCAGCCTTAAAGGTTGGATCCTCTTCAGCTAATTTACCCAAGGCAACGGACATTTTATCCTGGTCTGCTTTTGATTTTGGCTCGATGGCCACAGAGATAACCGGCTCTGGGAATTCCATGGATTCAAGAATAATATTACTTTTCTCTGCAACCAGAGTATCACCAGTACCTGTATCTTTTAAACCAACAGCAGCAGCAATATCACCGGCATAAACCGTTGAAATTTCTTCACGGGAGTTTGCATGCATTTGCAGAATACGTCCTACACGTTCACGCTTATCTTTCGTTGAGTTCTGGATATAAGAACCAGAGCTCAACGTTCCTGAATATACCCGGAAGAATGTAAGCTTACCAACATATGGGTCTGACATTACCTTAAAGGCAAGAGCTGAGAATGGCTCATTGTCATCCGCCTTACGAACAACCTCTTCCTCTGTTTCTCTGTCTTTACCTTCAATTGGAGGTACATCTAATGGAGATGGCAGATAGTCAATAACTGCATCAATCAGTAATTGAACCCCTTTGTTTTTGAAGGCAGAACCTACTAGTACAGGATAGAATTCAACGTTTAGTGTAGCTGTACGAATTGCTTGTTTAAGTTCCTCATTCGTAATCTCTTCACCTTCAAGATACTTCATCATGAGGTCCTCATCCAATTCAGCTACAGATTCCACTAATTTGGCGCGATATTCTTCTGCCTGCTCCTTGTATTCATCAGGAATAGGTCTTGATTCTGTACGAGTACCGAGGTCATCCATGTAATAGAATGCCTGCATGGTGACTAAATCAATAATACCTTCAAATTCATCTTCGGCACCGATAGGAAGTTGAACCGCTTGTGCGTTTGCACCTAAACGATCATGCAGGGTGCTTACTGAGTATAGGAAGTCCGCCCCTACTTTATCCATTTTGTTAACAAACACAACACGCGGTACATGATAGGTTGTAGCCTGACGCCAAACCGTTTCTGTCTGCGGCTCCACTCCGGATTGCGCATCCAGTACGGCCACGGAGCCATCCAAAACACGCAATGAACGTTCAACTTCTACCGTGAAGTCCACGTGTCCTGGTGTATCAATGATATTGATACGGTGATCTTTCCACTGAGCAGTTGTTGCAGCGGAAGTAATGGTAATTCCGCGTTCCTGCTCCTGATCCATCCAGTCCATTTGGGAAGCACCTTCGTGAGTTTCCCCAATTTTATGGATACGTCCTGTATAGAAAAGAATACGTTCAGTTGCGGTTGTTTTACCGGCATCAATATGGGCCATTATCCCAATATTACGTGTTCTTTCCAAGGAGAACTCTCTAGCCATGAACTTTTCTCCTTCCTAGAGTATAGTTTTGTAGAATGAATGTCATTACCAGCGATAATGAGCAAATGCTTTATTGGCTTCTGCCATTTTGTGCATATCTTCACGTCTTTTTACTGCTGCACCTGTGTTGTTGGATGCATCAAGAATTTCGTTTGCAAGACGTTCTTCCATCGTCTTCTCACCGCGTTGGCGGGAGTATAGGACAATATGACGAAGACCTAATGCCTGACGACGTTCCGGACGAACCTCAACTGGTACCTGATAGTTTGAACCACCAACACGACGGGCACGAACTTCAAGCACAGGCATTACGTTTTTCATCGCTTCTTCAAATACTTCCATAGCATCTTGTCCGCTGCGTTCATTAACTAGTTCGAACGCTTTGTACAAAATCTTTTGTGCTGTTCCACGTTTACCGTCAACCATAATCTGGTTAATCAAACGTGTTACGAGTTTAGAATTATAAATCGGATCTGGCAGTACGTCACGTTTTGCCACTGGACCTTTACGAGGCATACGTTCCCCTCCTTTCATTCTGTTCAATTATTCTGGTTTGTATAAAAGTTATTTCTTAGGTCTCTTTGTGCCGTATTTGGAACGACCTTGCTGACGACCTTCAACTCCTGCAGTATCAAGAGCACCACGTACAACATGGTAACGCACACCTGGCAAGTCTTTAACACGACCACCACGAATTAATACAACACTGTGCTCTTGCAAGTTATGACCAATACCAGGAATGTAAGCACTAACTTCAATTCCATTTGTTAAACGAACACGTGCATATTTACGAAGTGCTGAGTTCGGTTTCTTAGGTGTTAGTGTTCCAACACGTGTACACACGCCACGTTTTTGTGGTGAGGATTGGTCAGTCATTTTCTTTTTATGACTATTATATCCTTTGTTTAGTGCTGGAGAGTCTGACTTTCCAGTTCTGGTTGTACGACCTTTACGTACTAATTGGTTAATAGTTGGCATCTTAGTTTTCCTCCCTTCATTCGCCGTTTTGTAATACCACACATCCAGGTGGTTCATAAAAAGGCAAAAAAACAAAGTCTTAACGATCACATAATCGCCAGAGCTTTATTTCTTTATTGCGACGGTAGCTGCACCAACATCAATCCCGCATGCTTTTCCCAATTGCTTCATGGAATCCACATAAACGACGGGTGTCTTTAAATCTTCAGCCAGGCGTACTACCCTATCAGTTACTTTTCGTTCAGCATCTTCTGCAACGAATACCTCTGAAACCTGGTCGCTCTTTAAAGCCTTCATTGTCTGTTTTGTACCTATTACTGCTTTCGATTTATCCTGTGCTACTTTTTCATAAGACATATGCATCCTCCAAAGCAACAGGGCTAAATAGAAGCACCTTGAATATATTATCACTCTAGATTATGAAAGTCAACCTTGATTTTCATATCATCCAAGGTGCTCTATTTACCTATTTAACATTGATTACTGTGTTGTTATTTGTTCGTTGACTTCCTCTGAAACAACTTCAGGTTCAACGTTCTTTTTCATATCTATGCTGCGGTAACGGTTCATTCCGGTACCAGCAGGAACAAGTTTACCAATAATCACATTTTCTTTCAAGCCTAATAGTTCATCCCGTTTTCCTTTGATAGCTGCATCTGTCAGTACCCTTGTTGTTTCCTGGAAGGATGCGGCTGATAAGAATGAATCCGTTTCAAGGGATGCTTTGGTAATACCTAAAATGACTGGCTTACCTACAGCAGGATTTTCTCCATCTCTAAGCGCCTTCGTATTAGCATCTCTGAATTGGAATGTTTCCAGCAGTGATCCTGGAAGTACATCTGTTTCACCAGATTCAACGACACGAACCTTTCTAAACATCTGACGTGTCATAACTTCAATGTGCTTATCAGAGATTTCAACACCCTGCATACGGTAAACTTTCTGAACCTCTTTCAGAATATACTTCTGAACCGCTTTTGTACCGCTAACCTTCAGAAGCTCTTTAGGATCAATAGAACCTTCTGTTAACGGCTGACCTGCTTCGACTTTATCTCCTGTAGTTACTTTTAGTCGTGCGTTGTAAGGCACATTATAGGTCTTGCTTTCTACTTCACCCTGTACAACAATTTCAAGTTTATCTTTTACTTCATTAATGTTCTCAACCGTACCAAATATTTCGCTGATTACGGCCTGACCTTTAGGATTTCTTGCTTCAAACAATTCCTGAATACGCGGAAGACCTTGTGTGATATCGTCTCCTGCTACCCCACCAGTGTGGAAGGTACGCATTGTAAGCTGTGTACCTGGTTCCCCGATGGATTGAGCTGCAATGATTCCCACTGCTTCTCCCACTTCAACTTCTGAACCTGTAGCAAGGTTACGTCCATAACATTCCTTACATACCCCATGTTTTGTATTACATGTGAATACGGAACGAATATAAACTTCCTCAATACCTGCATTAACAATCTCTTTTGCTTTGTCTTCTGTAATGTATTGATTACGACGAAGAAGAACTTCACCGGTCTCAGGGTGACGGTGAGTCTTAAAGGCTGTACGTCCGATAAGACGATCGATTAATGGAACGATAATTTCGTCCCCTTCTTTTAAGGCACTGACGAACATACCACGGTCGGTACCACAGTCATCTTCACGAACAATTACATCCTGTGCAACATCTACAAGACGACGTGTCAAGTATCCGGAGTCAGCTGTCTTAAGCGCGGTATCCGCAAGACCTTTACGGGCACCGTGTGTTGAAATAAAGTACTCAAGTACAGTCAGTCCTTCACGGAAACTGGATTTGATCGGAAGTTCGATAATTCGACCGGATGGATTGGCCATCAGACCACGCATACCTGCAAGCTGAGTGAAGTTTGATGCGTTACCACGTGCACCGGAATCACTCATCATAAAGATTGGGTTTGTCGATTCAAGAGACTGCATCAGTTTATCCTGAATATTATCTTTTGCTTCCGTCCAGATAGCGACCACGCGATCATAACGTTCCTCACCGGTGATTAAGCCTCGGCGGAACTGTTTAACAACTTTATCGATTTTTTCCTGTGCCTCATCCAGGATTTCCTGCTTTTCAGAAAGAACAACGATATCAGATACACCGACAGTAATACCCGCCTTCGTCGAGTACTCAAAGCCTAAGTCCTTCATTCTGTCTAGCATCTTGGATGTTTCTGTAATCTTATAGCGTTTAAAGACCTCCGCAATGATATCTCCCAGAATACCTTTCTTAAATGGAGGAATAACTTCGCGTTGGGCGATTTCTTCAGGTACGTTTGTGCCCTTAGCAATAAAGTATTTTTCAGGCGTTTTTACCTCTAAGTTATCTGCTGTCGGCTCATTCAGATAAGGGAATGCATTTGGCAGCATATTATTAAAGATCAGTTTACCGACAGTAGTCAGAAGCAGCATGCCGTTTTGTTCTTCTGTAAAAGTTTTGTTGTTTAAAGACCCGGCATCTACAGCAACACGCGTGTGAAGGTGTACATAGCCGTTTCGATAAGCCATTAATGCTTCGTCTAAGTCTTTAAATACCTTCCCTTCACCAACAGCATTTTTTCTCTCAAGAGTTAAATAATAGTTCCCTAATACCATATCCTGTGATGGTGTAACAACTGGTTTTCCATCTTTAGGATTCAAGATGTTCTGAGCAGCAAGCATCAGAATACGGGACTCCGCCTGTGCTTCCGCAGATAATGGAACGTGCACAGCCATTTGGTCACCGTCAAAGTCTGCATTATATGCTGTACAGACTAATGGGTGAAGACGAATCGCACGACCTTCAACCAACGTCGGTTCGAATGCCTGGATACCAAGCCTGTGCAAGGTTGGTGCACGGTTTAATAACACTGGATGTTCCTTAATGACTTCTTCAAGAACATCCCAAATCTCCGGATGCAGCCGTTCAATTTTACGTTTTGCTGATTTAATATTATGAGCAATACCACGGTCAACAAGCTCTTTCATAACGAATGGCTTGAATAATTCAATAGCCATTTCTTTCGGCAGACCACATTGGTACATCTTAAGGCTCGGACCAACCGCAATTACGGAACGGCCAGAATAGTCTACACGCTTACCAAGTAAGTTCTGACGGAAACGACCCTGCTTACCTTTTAACATATGAGATAAGGATTTCAGCGGACGATTTCCCGGTCCTGTAACCGGACGGCCTCTGCGTCCATTATCAATCAGGGCATCTACAGCTTCCTGAAGCATACGTTTTTCATTTTGAACGATAATCGTTGGTGCACCTAAGTCCAACAAACGCTTCAAACGGTTGTTACGGTTAATCACACGACGGTATAAATCGTTCAGATCGGATGTAGCAAAGCGGCCGCCGTCCAGTTGAACCATTGGTCGAAGTTCTGGAGGTATGATTGGTAATACATCTAACACCATCCATGACGGATCATTGCCGGAATTACGGAAGGACTCAAGTACCTCCAGGCGCTTAATGGCACGAGTTCTGCGCTGACCCTGAGCCGTTTTCAGCTCTTCCTTCAGCATATCAACTTCTTCGTCTAAATGAACATCCTGAAGAAGCTTGCGGATGGCTTCAGCTCCCATTTGAGCCTGGAATGTTGCCCCATATTTATCCCGGTATTGACGATATTCTCTTTCGGACAGCAATTGCTTCTTTTCAAGTGGTGTGTCACCAACATCAGTTACGATATAAGCCGCAAAGTAAATGACTTCCTCAAGCGCACGTGGGGACATATCAAGTACCAGACCCATACGGCTTGGAATTCCCTTAAAATACCAAATGTGAGAGACAGGGGCAGCTAATTCAATATGCCCCATACGCTCTCTTCGTACTTTGGATTTTGTAACTTCGACTCCACAACGGTCACAAACAATCCCTTTATAACGCACCCGCTTATACTTCCCGCAATGACATTCCCAATCTTTTTGAGGGCCGAAAATACGTTCACAGAATAAACCGTCTTTTTCCGGCTTTAACGTACGGTAATTAATGGTTTCTGGTTTTTTAACCTCACCATAAGACCAGGAACGAATTTTTTCAGGTGCGGCTAAACCTATCTTCATGTATTCAAAATTATTTACATCTAGCAAAGGGCCTACCTCCCTTAGATTATCCGGATTTTCGCTAGTTTACCTTTTATCAATTTGCGTCTTCACGTTGTTCCATATCTACATTCAATTGTTCAGCAGATTGATCATCTTCTTCAATATCACGCATTTCAATCTCAGATTCATCACTTGATAGAATCTTCACATCCATGCCAAGACTTTGCAATTCTTTAATTAATACCTTGAATGACTCTGGAACGCCTGGTTCAGGAACATTATCTCCCTTAACCACAGATTCGTAAGTTTTCACACGACCGACAACATCATCGGACTTGACAGTCAGGATTTCCTGGAGTGTATAGGCTGCACCATAGGCCTCTAATGCCCAAACCTCCATCTCTCCAAAACGCTGTCCCCCGAACTGTGCTTTACCACCAAGTGGCTGCTGAGTTACAAGGGAATATGGTCCAGTTGAACGAGCGTGCAGTTTGTCATCCACCATATGTGCCAACTTAATCATGTACATGACACCAACGGAGACACGGTGGTCAAACGGTTCCCCTGAACGACCGTCATAAAGGACGGTTTTTGCATCCCGGGACAGACCTGCTTCTTCCAATGTATCCCATACGTCATAGTCGGAAGCACCGTCAAATACTGGCGTTGCGACGTGTATACCTAGTTCACGAGCAGCCATTCCGAGGTGTAATTCTAATACCTGACCGATATTCATACGGGATGGCACACCCAGTGGATTAAGCATGATATCAATAGGTGTTCCGTCAGGTAAGAATGGCATATCCTCTTCCGGAAGAATGGTTGAAATAACACCTTTGTTTCCGTGACGTCCGGCCATTTTATCCCCGGCATTGATCTTACGTTTCTGAACAATGTAAACACGCACTAATTGATTGACACCTGGAGGCAATTCATCGTCGTCTTCACGGTTAAAGATTTTAACATCAAGGACAATACCTCCGCTGCCATGCGGAACACGTAATGAAGTATCCCGTACTTCACGGGCTTTTTCACCAAATATGGCATGCAGCAATCTTTCTTCGGCTGTTAGTTCTGTAACACCTTTAGGAGTTACTTTACCTACTAAAAGATCTCCGTCACCCACTTCAGCTCCAACTCGTATAATTCCCCGCTCATCAAGGTTGCGCAGGGCATCTTCACCTACGTTTGGAATGTCACGAGTAATTTCTTCCGGCCCTAATTTCGTATCACGTGCCTCTGATTCATACTCTTCAATATGAATAGATGTATAAACATCATCTTTTACAAGGCGCTCACTCATAATAATAGCGTCCTCATAGTTGTATCCATCCCAGGTCATGAAGCCGACGAGTACGTTTTGACCAAGAGCCAGTTCACCTTGCTCCATGGATGGTCCATCAGCAAGAATATCACCTTGTTTTACTCTTTCCCCGTTCTCAACAATTGGCTTCTGGTTATAGCAAGTTCCCTGGTTGGAGCGAATGAATTTCTGGAACTTATAAACGTCTACATCTCCTTTTACCTCTTTCCCATCAACTTCGGAAATGCGACGGACATGTACTTCTTTAGCTTCTACTCGCTCAACAACCCCGGCATGCTTGGCTCTAACCGCAGCACCTGAGTCCTTACCGGAAACGTATTCCATACCAGTACCCACAATTGGTGATTTTGGATTAATCAACGGTACAGCCTGGCGCTGCATGTTTGCACCCATAAGCGCACGGTTGGAGTCATCATTTTCAAGGAATGGGATACAAGCTGTCGCCGCAGATACCACCTGTTTTGGTGATACGTCCATATAATCAATACGATCTCGACGGACGACTGTGTTTTCTCCTCGAAAACGGGCAATAACTTCTTCTTCAACAAATCGGCCTTCTTCATCTAAGCTGGCGTTTGCCTGCGCAACTACATAGTTATCTTCTTCATCCGCTGTCAAATAGTCAATCTGCTCAGTAACCTTACCTGTCTCAGGATCCACTCGTCGATAAGGGGTTTCAATAAAACCGAATTCATTGACCTTGGAATAAGAAGATAATGAGTTAATCAAACCAATGTTCGGACCCTCAGGTGTTTCAATCGGACACATACGGCCATAGTGAGAATAGTGAACGTCACGCACTTCAAAACCGGCGCGTTCACGGGTGAGTCCGCCTGGTCCAAGTGCTGACAGACGTCGTTTATGAGTCAGTTCAGCTAATGGGTTCGTCTGGTCCATAAACTGTGAAAGCTGCGAGCTTCCAAAGAATTCTTTAATAGATGCAATAACAGGTCGAATATTAATGAGCTGCTGTGGTGTAATAGAATTCGTATCCTGAATGGACATCCGTTCACGGACAACTCTTTCCATCCTGGATAAACCAATCCGGAATTGGTTTTGAAGCAGTTCACCAACTGAACGTAAACGTCTGTTACCCAAATGGTCAATATCATCTGTATCTCCAACACCATGCAGGATGTTGAAGAAATAACTGATTGATGCAATCATATCAGCAGGGGTAATATGCTTCACATCATAATCAATACCAGCATTACCTGTTACCTTTAGCGTTCTTTCACCTTCAGGGTCTGATGGATCCATAATCTTAATGGACTGTATGCGCACAGGATCATCAAGAACGCCTTCATGTGGTTCAAGAATCTGTTCGCCCACATTTTCCTCAGAACCTTCCAGATAAGGCAGAAGTTTATTCAGAAGTGGTCGATCAATTTTATCCCCTTTTCGGCCGATCACTTCACCCGTTTCCTCATCAACAATGGTTTCAGCCAATGTCTGATTAAATAAACGGTTTTTAATATGCAGCTTTTTATTCATTTTATAGCGACCTACACGTGCAAGGTCATAACGCTTGGGATCAAAAAAGCGTGAAATCAGCAGACTTTTTGCACTTTCAAGAGTAGGCGGTTCACCTGGACGCAGACGCTCGTAAATTTCAAGCAGCGCCTTTTCACTGTTTTCAGTGTTATCCTTATCCAAGGTGTTTTTCAGAAATTGATTTTCGCCAATTAAATCAATAATTTCTTCATCAGTTCCAAATCCTAAAGCGCGAAGCAGAACAGTGATCGGAAGTTTACGCGTACGGTCAATACGTACATGCGCAACATCTTTCGCATCTGTTTCAAACTCCAGCCACGCACCACGGTTAGGGATTACGGTTGTGGTATACCCTTTTTTACCGTTTTTATCGATTTTTTCACTGAAGTACACACTTGGAGAACGGACTAACTGTGAAACAATGACACGTTCAGCACCATTTATAATAAAAGTACCGGTGTCTGTCATGAGAGGAAAATCTCCCATAAATACTTCCTGTTCTTTCACTTCACCTGTATCGTTATTTAACAAACGAACTTTCACACGTAGAGGAGCGGAATAAGTGACATCTCGCTCTTTTGCCTCACCCACTGGATACTTTGGTTCACCAAAGCTGTAATCCACAAATTCCAACGATAAATTGCCAGTAAAATCTTCAATTGGAGAAATGTCCTTAAACATTTCCTTCAAACCTTCTTCTAAAAACCACTGGTAGGATGCAGTCTGAATTTCGATAAGGTTTGGTAATTCCAGTACCTCACTTATACGTGCGTATGTCCTACGCTTGCGTAGTCGACCATATTGAACTAGTTGACCTGCCAACTGATTCACCCCTCAAAACAAGCATATTTATTATAGAAAACCCAGACTTCCACACTCTAAAAGCCCGGAGTTTACTGAACAAAATCGTAATGATAAGATTATCCGGTCCTTATCTGTCCGGATCCGGAACCTTAAACAGAACGGCATACTGAACATGCTTGCTTCTGATTTGTTTATAAATCTCCACAAGCATCGGGCAGCAGTCGTTCCAGAGAAAAGCCAACATGGACGTCAGTGTTTATTCCAAGATGTATCATGCTGGACTGTAAAGAAAATAGAATCCTAATACATATACGTATAAAGGCTGAAAGGTATTTACACTTTATGGAGAAGTATGGTTATGTAGTTCTGCATCATATATTTCTTATAAGTCTTACAATATCTCTACTGATTTTATTAGTGTAACCAAACTTTCGCATGTTCTATACCTTATATCAAAAATATAAAAATCCCCCTTGACAAGAGGAAGTTATTATTGGCATTTTTTAATAATAGCACAGCTTAAAAACTCAGTCAAACTTTACTGCTCTTAAAAGATAATAACCTTTATCTTTCTTCATCACACTTACTTCCGAAAAAATTTCTTCTAATTTTTTCTTTGCAGATGGAGCCCCCTGTTTCTTTTGAATAACTACCCACAAAGCTCCACCACTCTTTATATAATCAAAACTATTTTCAAGTATGGTGTGAACAACTTTTTTACCCGCACGGATTGGCGGATTGGTAAGAATCGCCGCAAACTTTTGCTGATCGAATGCCGCAAATAAATCACTCTCTAAAACCGTAACATTTGAAATGCGATTCTGTTCAGCATTCTGCACAGCTAATCCTAACGCTCTTTTGTTGATATCACTCATAAAAACGTGTCTATGCGGAAAGGATTTAGCAAGGCTTAGTCCGATAGGTCCATAACCACAGCCAAGGTCCAGAAAATCACCTTCCGCTTGTGGCTCTTCGAAGTTTTCTATTAGTACTCCCGAACCAAAATCAACCCCACCCTTTGAAAAAACACCAATATCCGAAGTAAATTGTAATGGATAATTCCGAAGTCTGTATGTCCACGTTGCAGGGTTACTTTTACTTGAAGGATCTGTTGAATAATAATGCTCCGACATAGAATGAACACCACCTGTTTTTCAAGCATGTCATGTTTAAATCTAGTTATATCCCAAACATAAAGTTACATACTTGGAAAAGCTGATATAACATGGAGGATGCTTTATAATTTCCTGCACCATATAAGAAAAGCTCGCCGGTGTCCAGCGAGCTTTTCTCTCTATCATTTTATTACTTCAATTCTACAGAAGCACCAGCTTCTTCTAGTTTACCTTTGATTTCTTCAGCTTCTTCTTTAGAAGCGCCTTCTTTAACAGGCTTTGGTGCGTTATCTACTAGATCTTTTGCATCTTTCAGGCCAAGACCAGTGATTTCGCGTACGGCTTTAACAACTTTAATCTTGGAAGAACCTGCATCTGAAAGTTCAACATCAAATTCTGTTTTCTCTTCAGCAGCCTCTCCGCCTGCAGCGCCACCAGCTACAGCAACAGGCGCAGCAGCTGTTACACCAAATTCTTCTTCGATTGCTTTAACTAAATCGTTCAGTTCAAGAACGGACATTTCTTTAATTGCGTCAATAATTTGTTCTTTAGTCAATTTCATTTCCTCCTTATAATTTGTAATTAATTTTATAAACCGTTTCTTTCGGCTTATCTATATAAACTGACTTAAAAATCTGAATAACCAGGCGATTAAGCCCCTTCTTCTTCATCCTTTTGGTCCGCAATAGCTTTTGTTGCATATGCGAAGTTACGTACTGGTGCCTGAAGCACATTAAGCAGCATGGATAGAAGACCTTCGTAGGATGGAAGCTCGGCAAGCTCTTTGATTTGATCAAGAGTTGCTACGTTCCCCTCAATAATTCCGCCTTTAATTTCTAAATCCTGATGCTCTTTAGCAAAATTATTTATAATTTTAGCCGGAGCTACAACATCATCCTTACCAAATGCTAGTGCTGTTGGTCCAACTAACACTTCGTCAAGTTCCTGAAAGCCTGTCTCTTCTGTTGCACGGCGAGTCATTGTGTTTTTGTAAACTTTAAAATCCACATCTGCTTCACGCAGCTGTTGACGGAGTTCAGTTACTTCTTCAACATCAAGTCCGCGATAATCAACAAGAAGAGTGGTTTTGCTGTCTTTTAGTTTATCAGCAATATCGGAAACAATTTGTTTTTTGTGTTCGATGATTTGGCTCACTTTTCCACCTCCTATGGTTTGTTTATACCGATTGCGGGTGTATTCATTAAAAATACCTCCACTGAAAGACAGAGGAGGTATACGCATTAACCAATTTATAAACATACATGGTGTATGTTTTACATATCGTATTAACACACCTCGGTAGGAAATTAAGCGATAAACGCACCTACTGTCTTCGGTATTTCTTATATTTAATTTAACAACAAATCATATTATATTCAAAATCAAACCCGGTGTCAATATCTATTTTAATTATAGATATTTAGAAACGTCTACGTGTACGCCAGGTCCCATTGTTGAAGAAATAGATACGTTGCGCATGTAAACACCTTTGGAAGATTGCGGCTTAGCCTTAACAACCTGTTCAACAACAGCTTCAAGGTTTTCTACAAGCTTTTGATCTTCAAAGGATACTTTACCGATTGGTACATGGATGTTACCGGATTTATCAACACGGTATTCAACCTTACCAGCTTTAATTTCGTTAACGGCTTTTTCTACTTCAAAAGTTACAGTACCGGTTTTAGGGTTTGGCATTAGTCCTTTAGGTCCTAACACACGACCAAGCTTACCTACTTCAGCCATCATATCAGGAGTTGCTACAACAACATCAAAATCAAACCATCCCTGGTTAATTTTGTTGATGTAGTCCTGCTCTCCTACATAATCAGCTCCAGCAGCTTCTGCTTCCTTGGCTTTATCCCCTTTAGCGAATACTAATACTCGCTGAGTTTTACCGGTTCCGTGTGGAAGCACCATTGCTCCGCGGATTTGCTGGTCTGCTTTCTTAGGATCTACGCCCAGACGAAAAGCAGCTTCAACAGATTCATCAAAGTTTGCTGTTGCAGCCTTTTTCACAACTTCAACAGCTTCATTTATTTCATATGCTTTTGAGCGATCCACAAGCTTTAAAGCTTCTGCATGCTTTTTGCTTTGTTTAGCCATACTATTTTCCTCCTCAAAATTGTGGTTTTAACGGTTTTACCTCCCACTATAAAGGTTGCGGAAGTTTTACTGGAACCCCCGCAACCTCTACCTACTTCCACGAAAGCGTGGGATTAATCCTCAATTACAATACCCATACTACGCGCGGTTCCTTCAACCATACGCACAGCAGCTTCCACGTTAGCAGCATTTAAATCAGGCATTTTTGTCTCTGCAATTTCGCGTACTTTATCGCGTTTTACAGTCGCAACTTTATTGCGGTTTGGTTCACCTGATCCTGACTTGATACCGGCCGCATCCTTCAATAGAACTGCAGCAGGCGGGGTTTTCGTAACAAATGTAAATGAACGGTCTTCAAAAACCGTAATTTCAACCGGAATAATCATACCAGCTTGTTCCTGCGTACGAGCGTTAAATTCCTTACAGAATCCCATGATATTAATACCAGCCTGACCCAATGCAGGACCTACTGGTGGAGCTGGGTTCGCTTTACCTGCAGGAATTTGCAATTTAACAACTTTAATTACTTTTTTAGCCACGAGACACACCTCCTTAAGTCCGTGATGTGGTATTTGGGGTCCTGGCCCCTCCCACTTATTTTCAACTTTATAAAATCCTCATACTCTAGGCATAAAGAACATAAAAATTTTAGCATCTTTACCTTACAATTGCAAGGGGTATTCCTGGATTATAGTTTTTCCACCTGTGAAAATTCCAGTTCTACCGGGGTTTCCCGTCCAAACATATTTACATGGACCTTGATTTTTTGCTTATCTAGATCAATCTGCTCCACTGTACCAGCGAAATTGGCAAACGGTCCATCTGTTACACGAACATTTTCATTTATTTCAATATCAATATCGGTAACAGGTTCATCAATACCCAGGCGCTTCAGAATAGTGTCTACTTCTTCCGGTAAGAGAGGGATAGGCTTCGTTCCAGATCCGGTTGAACCAACAAAACCTGTTACACCAGGTGTATTACGTACAACATACCATGAGTCATCCGTCATCACCATTTCAGCAATTACGTAGCCCGGGAAAACTTTCTTTTTATTGGTTTTCCGCTTCCCATTCTTAATCTCCGTTTCTTCCTCTTCAGGAACCAGTACGCGGAAAATTTTATCCTGCATCCCCATGGTTTCTACTCGCTTCTCTAAATTTGTTTTTACTTTATTTTCATACCCTGAATACGTATGAACGACATACCAATTCTTTTCCATAAGTTAGGACAATCCTTTGTCCTTCCCTCCCTTACTCATAGTATCTAGTGTCAGCTGATGTATAATGAGACTCCGGACAATCCTTTCATCTCTGAAAATCTGTTCAATAGAAAAAAACCCTTATCGCGGGTTTTTTCCATGAAATAACTATATTTTACATTATAGCATATTTATCGTTCGTTTATTCAAAAAACAGTTCTAATATTTGTGAAATGCCTAAATCTACAACGGCAAAAAATACGGTTACAAATGCAACAGTTGTCACAACTGTAATCGTGTAACGGGTCAGCTCTTTGCCTTTAGGCCAGCTAACCTTCTTCATTTCACGAACGACATCTTTCAAAAACTTCATGTTTGAACCCCCAACCTGCAAAAAACAGTCGTTTATTTTGTTTCTGAATGGAGTGTTTGCTTTCCACATTGCCTGCAATACTTTTTTATTACAAGTCTATCTGAATCTGATTTGCTATTTTTATAAGTTGTATAATTTCGATTATGGCATTCTGAACAAGCCAAGATGATTTTTTTACGCACGATTTATCATCCCTCTATCAGGGTCTTGTCACTTATCTAAATTTAGCATGTGTCACGGGGTCTGTCAATCTATACTAGGGGGTTAGTCCATTCAGCTCCAAATATCGTTCCAGTTTGCGTTTCACTCGCTGTAGTGCATTGTCTATTGATTTTACATGACGATTTAATTCTGCGGAAATCTCCTGATAGGAGCGACCATCCAGATACAAATTCAGCACCTCTTTTTCCAGGTCACTTAAGATTTCGCTCATTTTATCTTCCATATCCCCATAGCGTTCCCGTGTAAGGATTAGCTGTTCAGGGTCCATCGTCTTTGAACCTTCCAATACATCCAGTAATGTACGATCAGACTCTTCATCATAAATAGGCTTGTCCAGGGATACATAGGAGTTCAGCGGAATATGCTTTTGCCTGGTAGCGGTTTTAATAGCGGTAATAATTTGCCTGGTTACACAAAGTTCTGCGAAGGCTTTAAAAGAAGATAGCTTGTCCTCCTGATAATCCCGTATAGCTTTATAAAGACCAATCATACCTTCCTGTACAATATCCTCACGATCTGCCCCAATTAAAAAATAAGTCCTTGCTTTTGCACGTACAAAATTACGGTATTTGTTAATTAAGTACTCCAGCGCCTGACTATTCCCACTATGAACAAGCTCCACTAATATTTCATCTGAAGTATGCTCTAAATCAATATCTTGGTTTTCGTGATCCTCGAGTCTGATGGTCACACAGGATTCCCCCTGATTCACATAATCCGTGATATAACGTTATTATACAGGAATTGTCAAAATTGCGTCAACGTTGTTAATTTTACTTCTTGCCTCTTCTCCACTTTTCAAAGATTTCTAAGACATCTTTATCGATCGGAATTTTTGCCCTGGTCTGGACAGAGTGTCTCACCTTCACATCCTGCTCAATTTCACTTTCTATGTTTTCCGTCTCAATCAGTAATTCCCTTGCTGAGAGCCGAAATGCCCCCTGAGCAAAAATCGTGCGCTGCTCTGTATAATCAGAGGTAGCCACATAAACCTTTGTCTTAATATTTTTGATCTCCCCTACAAGCTTTTCAATCCGTTCGTCTGCAGTTTCATGTTCCCGGGTATAAATCACTTGTACATTTCGATGTTTATTTTTCGTTTCAATCCCCTGTACACCATAAGCATCAAAAACAATAATTACGCGGGAGCCAGTGTAAGCTTGATAATCGGCCATTTTTTCTGCCAGAAGCTCACGGGCCTGTGCCAGATCCCTATCTCTCAGGACCTGCAGTTCGGGCCAGGCACCAATGATATTATATCCATCCACAATTAGCACATCCATTGTCTATTCACCTATTGGACTGCGTTTCCGATAGACTTCGTACATGAGTAAACCCGCGGCAACAGATGCGTTCAGCGAAGTAACCTTTCCCTTCATCGGCAGACTGACCAGCCAGTCACACTTATCCCTGACCAGGCGACTCATTCCTTTTCCTTCACTGCCAATCACAAGGGCAAGAGGCATATCACCGTTTAATTCACGATAATCCTCTGTTCCCTTTGCATCTGTACCAGCTACCCAGATATTTTTCTCTTTTAACTCATCAATGGTTCGAGCCAGGTTGGTAACTCTGGCCACAGGGATATACTCAACAGCACCTGTAGAGGCTTTGACAACGGTCTGGGTCAGCTGAACAGAGCGTCTTTTAGGGATAATAACTCCATGAGCACCTGTTGCATCAGCTGTACGTAAAATGGACCCCAGATTATGTGGATCCTCAAGCTCATCTAAAATAATGAAGAAGGGGCTCTCTCCCTTTTTTTCCGCATTATCATACAAGTCATCAAGAGTTGCATAATCATAAGCGGCAATGGAGGCAGCAACCCCCTGATGATGCTGGCCGATCTGATCCAGCTTTCGTTTAGGAACAGCTTGTACCGTTACCCCTTTCTTTTTCGCAAGCTGCTGGATTTGCTTTGCAGACTGGGGCTTCAAATTTTCCAGAACCATGACTTTGTTCATTTCGCGGCCCGACTTCAATGCTTCGATGACTGGATTTTTACCGACAATCCATTCTTCCTTCATACGCTACCGGCTCCTTTCTTCAGTATTCTGTATGGCATGATGAATAAGCTGTTCCAGTCGTTCGTTATTGCCCGTTAAATAATGAAAACCCAAAAGTGCTTCAAAGGCTGTACTATATCGATACGTCATGACATCTGTATTTTTAGGGACTCTGGATTTTGCATTTCGGCCTCTGCGAACAACACCTGATTCTTCATCATCAAGAAACTCCTCCGACAGCCACGTCTTCAGCACCTTAGACTGAGACGTGGCTGCCACAAACTCTACAGCTTTATGGTGTAATTGATCGGGCTGGACAAAGCCTTTTTGAATTAAATATTCCCGAATATACTTGTCGTATATGACATCCCCCATATAAGCAAGAGTTAAACTTTTCATTTGTTTTACGTCCAGTTTTTTCTCCGTCATATTCTAGCCTCTTTTCCACCGGGTTCCCTGAGGAGTATCTTCCAAAACAATATTTTTTTCTTTTAATTCATCGCGAATCTGATCTGCACGTGCAAAGTCCCGATTTTTTCTGGCCTGATTTCGTTCTTCTATTAATTGTTCAATCTCATCATCAAGCAGTTCATCCTCTTCCTCTGCGATTGATACCCCGAGGATGTTCATAAGGTCATCAATGGTCTGTATAAAAGCATCAATAACCCCTGTGGATGTATGACTCTCCTGCAGATACACATTCCCTTCTTTTGCTAAATCAAATAAAACAGAAATCGCATTTGCCGTATTAAAGTCATCGTCCATTTCGGTCATAAAACGGTTTTTAAATTCTTCAATTCTTTGATACCATTCATCGTCCTGGCCGGTAAGATTCGTGCTTGCCTGCTTACGGTGAGCCAGGTTGACCCGGGCCGTTCTGATTCTGTCCAGTCCGTTTTCCGCACTTTCCAGCAGGGATTTGCTGAAGTTAATCGGGTTCCTGTAGTGCACACTCAGCATAAAGAAACGGACTACATTAGGATCCTGTTCCTTAACCACATCGTGAACGAGGACAAAATTTCCCTGGGATTTAGACATTTTTTCATTTTCAATATTAATATAACCATTATGCATCCAGTAATTTGCGAAGGTTTTTCCGTTCAGTGATTCAGATTGAGCAATTTCGTTTTCGTGGTGTGGAAAGGATAAATCCTGCCCTCCAGCATGAATATCAATGGTTTCTCCCAAGTATTTTTTCGCCATCGTCGAGCATTCAATATGCCAGCCCGGACGACCTTTGCCCCATGGACTATCCCAGGCAATTTCATTCGGCTTGGCAGGCTTCCAGAGAGTAAAATCCAGTGGGTCATGCTTTTTCTCGCCTACTTCAATTCTTGCCCCTGACCGCAGTTCATCGATGGACTGATGGGAGAGCTTTCCATACTCATCAAAGGAACGGGTTTTAAAATAAACATCTCCATCCTCTTCATAAGCATAGCCAGCATCAATTAACCCCTGAATAAATTCAATAATATCGTCCATCGTTTCCGTTACACGGGGATGGCGGTCCGCTTTTCTCACACCAAACGCACTGACATCCTCATGGTAGGCGTTAATAAAACGGTCTGCTACTTCAGGAACCTCCATCCCTAATTCGTTTGCCGCTTTTATCAATTTATCATCTACATCTGTAAAATTTAAGACGTATTTCACGTCATATCCTCTGTACTCCAGATAACGTCTTACAGTATCAAACACAATAGCAGGACGGGCATTCCCTATGTGTATATAGTTATAAACGGTAGGACCGCATACATACATTCTAACTTTTCCATCTTCCAACGGTTTAAATGCCTCTTTTTGTCTTGTCAGTGTATTATAAATCTGAATGGCCACTACTCATCACTCCTTATGCACACTTTGCATGGCAGATTTCAATTCTTGTACTTCCTCTTCCAGTTGTTTGATTTTATCAGCTACAGGGTCAGGCATTTTATGGTGATCGAGGTCTTTCCGAACCTTTTTCCCATCCTGGACAACAACCTTCCCCGGAATACCGACCACGGTGGAATTATTCGGCACATCACGTAATACAACCGAACCTGCTCCGACTTTTGAATTTTCTCCTATCGTAATGGACCCGAGCACTTTTGCACCTGAGGCGATTAATGCATTGTTCTTCACGGTAGGATGCCGCTTCCCTTTCTCTTTTCCGGTCCCACCTAATGTTACACCTTGAAACAGGGTGACATTATCACCAATTTCACACGTTTCCCCGATAACAACCCCCATGCCATGATCAATAAAAAAACGTTTTCCAATTTTGGCACCAGGATGAATTTCAATTCCGGTAAAAAACCGGGATACCTGTGAAATCAGACGCGCAAGGAACAAAAGCTTACGTTTATAACAAGCATGGGCCACCCGATGCGCCCATATGGCATGCAAACCTGAATATAATAAAATAACTTCAAACCGATTGCGTGCAGCTGGATCCTGGTCAAACACAACATCCACATCAGCCTTTAACAATTTAAAAAATCCACCCATACCTGTTTCCCCTCCTTGTTGATTCATCAAAATCTGAAATCCATTTAGAAAGACACGACTTTCCCCAGTTCCTCTAAT
This sequence comes from Salinibacillus aidingensis, assembly GCF_039522525.1. Classification (GTDB taxonomy): domain Bacteria; phylum Bacillota; class Bacilli; order Bacillales; family Alkalibacillaceae; genus Salinibacillus; species Salinibacillus aidingensis. The sequence continues at coordinate 11,894 of NZ_BAAADO010000010.1, read as the reverse complement.
CCGAAGCTTTAAAAAGTATAAAAAAAGAACGTCCCTGTATAAAAGCTATACAGAGACGTTCGCACGCGGTCCCACTCTGTTTAGGAACGATCACTCATTCCTCAACTCAGTCTCGTAACGGGAGATCGCCGCCCTTGTATACTACTATTCAACAAGGGACTCAGAGGTGCATTTCAAAAGGGTCCTGTAGAATCACTTTCAGCCGGTGGCGATTCTCTCTGTATACAGGATGAGCCTTTTTACTTCTCCTCATCAACGTTCAGTTAGATATTCCTGTTATACTATATTATAAACGATAAATTTGGTGACGTTAACGTATGCGCTCCTTAACATTTTTTAATCTTACTTTAACTGTCTCCAGTCCTAACAAATGAATGGCATTTGGGAGCTCCGGACCATGGCTTTGTCCTGTAGTAGCCACACGGATCGGCATAAACAATTTCTTGCCTTTTGCGCCCGTTTCCTTTTGCGTCGCCTTAATAGCTGCCTTAATTTCCTGCGGCTCAAAGCTTTCCAGTTCTTCAAGCTTATTCAGGAAGGTTTCCATCACTGCAGGGACTTGTTCACCGCTTAAAATTTCCATACCTGCATCATCATAATCAATTTCCTGTCTGAAGAAAAGTTCAGTAAGCTCCACAATTTCAGCTCCATAGCTTAACTGTTCCTGATAGAGTCCGATCAGCTCCTCTGCCCACTTCCGCTGAGTATCGTCCATTTTTTCCGGTAATTTCCCTGCATGAACTAAATGCGGAAGCGTCAGGTCAATAATACGGTCTAAATCGGCTTCTTTGATATACTGATTGTTCATCCATTTTAGTTTGTTCGGATCAAAAACAGCCGGAGATGTAGCGAGACGGGTTGCATCAAAAATTTCAATAAACTCCTCTTTCGTAAACAGCTCCTCTTCACCCTCAGGAGACCAGCCAAGAAGAGCGATGAAGTTAAACAGTGCTTCAGGTAAATACCCAAGCTCCTCATATTGCTCAATAAACTGGATAATGCTCTCATCCCGCTTGCTCAATTTTTTCCGTTCTTCATTTACGATCAGGGTCATATGACAAAAGGTTGGAACGTCCCATCCAAACGCTTCATAGATCATCATTTGCTTTGGTGTATTGGAAATATGATCCTCTCCACGCAGGACATGGGTAATCGCCATGAGATGATCGTCAATTGCCACAGCAAAATTGTATGTAGGCGTTCCATCCTTCTTCATAATCACCCAGTCACCGAAATCCTCTGACTCGAAAGTAATATTGCCTTTTACAATGTCCTTAAAGCGATACGTGTGATTTTGAGGAACCTTTAAACGAAGGCTTGGTTTTCTGCCTTCCGCTTCAAATTGCTGCTGTTGTTCCTCGGTCAAGTCACGGTGAGCACCGGAATAACGAGGCACTTCTCCCCGGGCCCTCTGCTCTTCCCGTTCCTTTTCCAGTTCCTCTTCGGTCATATAACATTTATAAGCAAGACCTTTTTCTAACAGCTCATTTGCATACTTTTCATAGAGATCCAAGCGCTCCATTTGGCGATAAGGACCGTAATCTCCACCGATGTCGATACTCTCATCCCAGTCAATACCTAACCACTTAAGATATTTTAACTGGCTGATGTCTCCACCCTCTACATTTCGTTTCTGGTCCGTATCCTCAATCCGAATGATAAATTTACCGCCAGTCGCACGGGCAAATAAATAATTAAATAATGCGGTACGCGCATTTCCAATATGAAGGTGACCGGTTGGACTCGGTGCGTACCTTACCCGAATATCATTTGTCATATATATACCCCTTCCTTATTCTCGTTTTCCAATTATGATTCCACGTAAAACTTATTTTACGATTGCTTTATTTATTTTGCAAAAGGACTGTCGCCTGAGCGGCAATGCCTTCCTTTCGTCCTGTAAAACCGAGTTTCTCAGTTGTTGTAGCCTTTATATTAACCTGGGAAGGATCTGCTTCCAGGATCTCAGCAACATTTTCTTTTATTGGTTCTATGTACGGGGACATTTTGGGTGCCTGAGCAATGATCGTACAATCGATATTTCCAAGCTGCAATCCATGATTCTTAACCAGGTTCCACACTTCTTTTAATAATACCTTAGAATCGGCATCTTTAAAAGCAGCTTCTGTGTCCGGAAAATGAGTTCCAATATCCCCTTTTCCAATTGCACCCAGACATGCATCGGCTACTGTATGTAAAAGAACATCAGCATCAGAATGACCAAGCAGACCCTTCTCGTACGGAATGGTCACGCCTCCGATAATACATGGACGTCCATCAACAAGCTGATGAACATCATAACCTGTACCCACCTTCATTTGCAAGCGCGACTCCTCCCTTTCTCTTAACAGGTTCTCTGCTTTTTTAATATCCTCCGGTGTTGTTAATTTAAAATTATCATAGCTGCCCTGAACAATTTCAACATGCTCCCCTAGACGTTCTACCAGTGAAGCATCATCTGTGCCTCTGTATCCTTCACGTCCCGCCTGATCATGTGCCTGTTTAATTTTTTGATATTGAAAACCCTGAGGCGTCTGGGCAGCCCAAAGGCTTTTCCGATCGAGGGTTTCCAGAAGCTCTCCCTCTTTTTTCTTCACCGTATCTGTTACCGGGACAGCGAGCAGCCCGGCCCCTTTTTCCGCTGCAGATTCCACCAACTGATGAATCGCTTCTTCTGCCACAAAGGGTCTTGCTCCATCATGGATCAGGACAATATCCTCTGTCTGACAGGCCATTAGACCATTGTTTACGCTATCCTGACGTTCAGCTCCTCCATCAACAAGCTTCGTAATCTTTGCAAGCTGATATTCATCCACCAAAGCTTCCATATCCTTTTTTTCTTTAGGATTGACGACAAGATAAATATCCGTACACCAGGAGTCCTTCTCGAAAACCTCCAGAGTATGAATCACTAATGGTTTGCTGTAAAGCTGTAAAAACTGTTTATTCATTCCCGTTTTCATTCGTTTCCCAAGGCCTGCAGCAAGAACAATCACTTGATAATTCATATTATGTACCGCCTTTTCAAAACTCGTTTCCTTATGTCTATAGAGCTTTAACAAAACAAAAGCGATAACAAGCTGGTTTGTTATCACTTTTGTCCTCATCCTTTTATTATTCCGTTTTTACAGTGCTTTTTCAAGTAATTTTGGCTTTGCAAAAATCATTCGTCCTGCAGAGGTTTGTAAAACGCTGGTGACAATTACTTCAATAGTTTTGCCGATATAATTCTGCCCTTCTTCAACGACGATCATCGTTCCATCATCCAGATAGGCAACCCCCTGTTTATCCTCCTTACCATCTTTAATAACATGTACAGATAGCTCCTCACCTGGAAGAACAACAGGTTTCACGGCGTTAGCCAAATCATTAATATTTAACACTTCAACATTCTGAAACTCACAAACTTTATTTAAGTTAAAATCATTTGTAACAAGAATGCCTTGAAACGTTTTAGCGAGCTTTACCAGCTTGCTGTCAACTTCATGAATATCCTCAAAATCACCTTCATAAATCTGGACATCAACAGGAAGGTCCTTTTGCATACGATTCAACACGTCCAGACCCCGTCTTCCCCGGTTCCGTTTCAATACGTCTGATGAATCAGCGATGTGCTGCAGTTCTTCAAGTACGAATTGCGGAATAACGATTGTACCTTCTAAAAACTTTGTCTGACATATATCAGCGATCCGGCCATCAATGATGACACTTGTATCAAGAATTTTCGGTTTTGAGTTCAGGAAGGCACCGGACGTATCCTCTTCTTCCTCTCCCGTTTTCCGCTTCTCTTTTTTTGCATTAGCTAATAAGTTGGTAAACTCATTTCTCCGCTTAAAACCAACCTGAAATCCTAAATAACCTAAAATCACCGTTAGAAAAATAGGAATAACCTGTGATACTAGCTGAATTTCAATATCCTGTATTGGTCTATTTACCAACAGCGCAATAATCAAACCGATAATTAATCCAATACTTCCAAACAATAAGTCGGTAACAGGGACTTTAACCAGCGTCTCCTCAACCCAACGGATGAAATTCACAATATAGTCAACCAGCCAAAATGCAGATAAAAATAATATAATAGCACCTATTACCGTACCAACGTATGGCGACAACAGCCATAACGGACTTTCAAGGCCAATCAGCTTTAAGAGATCGGGGACATATAAATATCCTATTGCCCCTCCGGCAACTATTATAAAGACCTGAATAATCTTTTTCAGCATCCATTTCACCTCCTATCAACTATTGTTACCAAAAAATACAAAAATAATAAGAAAAATTATAATTTCATGGACTACCAAATACAAATATTTGGTAGATACTTATTATATCACGCTATTATGCACTAGTCAAAATATTAAACAGACAAGTTTAACACTAATTTTACAATGTGTCAAACTTATTACGGAATTCAGCCTATTTTACAAAACGAGCTGAACAGTTCCCTGATTTGCTTCAAATACTGGCACCATCATTAGCAGGCGGATATCCCAGACCTTTATCGCGGAAACCCTATGAGTCAGGTTACGGGCCTTAGTCATTCCAAAGACCTAAAAAGAATCCTGAATCATTTCATTTATGTTTCAAAAGTAACTTTTAAAGCATCCTGAATACTATCCACACCAACGACTTCAATGGATGAGGGCGGGTCCCATCCGGATAAATTATTGTTTGGAATGATGGCCCGTTTAAATCCTAACTTGGCTGCCTCCTGAACGCGCTGTTCGATTCGCGATACACGGCGAACCTCACCTGTCAGTCCAACCTCACCAATCAGAATATCGTCCGGTCGGGGGGACTTTTCTCTAAAACTGGACGCAATACTGACAGCGATGGCTAAATCAATTGCAGGTTCATCAAGTTTTATACCCCCGGCTACTTTAATATAGGCATCCTGGTTTTGCAGCAACAAGCCTGCTCTTTTTTCCAGTACCGCCATTAAAAGATGAACACGGTTCTGACTCAATCCGGTTGCCATTCGACGCGGATTTCCAAAGCTTGTCGGTGAAATTAAGGCCTGAATTTCAACAAGGACCGGTCTTGTCCCTTCCATTGATGCTACAATCGTTGACCCTGCCACCCCGCTTGAGCGTTCTTCCAGGAAAATTTCGGAAGGATTCAGAACTTCTGTAAGACCTTCCTCCTTCATTTCAAAAATCCCCATCTCGTGAGTACTTCCAAAGCGGTTTTTTACACTTCTTACAATACGAAAGGTATGGTGCCGCTCTCCTTCAAAATAAAGTACTGTATCCACCATATGCTCAAGTAAACGAGGGCCGGCAATGGACCCTTCTTTTGTTACATGACCTACAATAAACACAGGGATTCCATTCTGCTTGGCAATTCTCATCAGTTCCGATGTCGACTCTCTGACTTGAGAAACACTCCCAGGAGCTGAGGTAATCTCACTATGATAGACGGTTTGAATAGAATCTACCACTACAAGAGACGGCTTCATATCATATATTGCATCCGCTAACTGCTGTAAATTTGTTTCAGCCATTACATAGAGACGATCGGAATTTATCTGAAGCCGATCTGCCCGAAGCTTCGTTTGACGAACGGATTCTTCACCTGATATGTATAAGATGTCCAGTCCTTTTTGGGCCATCTGAGCAGAAATTTGCAATAGGAGGGTTGATTTCCCTATACCCGGATCGCCACCGATTAAAACCAGGGATCCCGGTACAATTCCTCCACCCAAAACTCTGTTAAACTCCGGCATTTGAGTGGCAATACGTTTTTCCTCCTGTATGGCAATACCTGTTATACGTTCAGGCTTGCTCGCCTTCTGTGAGCCGCCGGAAACAGTCTGACGTGTATTGGTTATTTCCTTTTCTTCTACTAATGTATTCCATGTCTGACAGGCCGGACATTTCCCCATCCATTTTGGCGATTCATATCCACATTCCTGACAGACAAATTTCACTTTGGGTTTAGCCATAATATCCTTCCTTCTTTGCCCTTCATATATATATACGAATAAAACATGTACTTAGTTGCACATTTTTGTGACAAATCATTGAACACCGTTATTTAATAGTATAAAAAAATATCGGAAGGGAATCACCCTCCGATATTTTTATTTTATCACGTTTTATCCTTCAATTTTTGAAAAATTTTAAGGTCTTACGATGATTTCTCCATCATCATTGGTATCAATTGTGACTTTTTTACCTTTTTCCACATTACCTTTAAGCAGTTCCTCCGATAACAGATCCTCAATGTTTTTCTGAATGGATCTGCGCAATGGACGGGCACCATACTCAAGGTCAATGCCTTCATCTGAGATTTTATCCAGCGCCGGATCTGTCACCTCGAAATCAATCTCCTGATCTACCAATCGTTGTCTGAGCTGTTCAATCATTAATGAGACAATTTCTTTAAGATGCTTCTTCTCAAGGGAATGGAAGACAATGGTTTCATCAATTCGGTTCAGGAACTCTGGACGGAAAGCTTTCTTCAGTTCCTCCATAACCTTTGACTTCATATTTTGGAAATCCTGCTCTTCATCTCCTAATGTGAACCCTACATATTTATTCCTGCGCAGTTCACGGGCTCCTACGTTGGAGGTCATAATGAGAACCGTATTACGAAAATCAACGGTACGTCCTTTTGAGTCTGTTAAACGGCCATCTTCCAGGACCTGCAGAAGCATGTTAAATACATCCGGATGGGCCTTTTCAATCTCATCCAGAAGTACAACTGAATAAGGCTTGGTACGTACCTTTTCCGTTAACTGTCCTCCTTCTTCGAATCCTACATAGCCTGGAGGGGACCCTACAAGTCTTGAGGTGGAATGCTTCTCCATATATTCGGACATATCGATGCGAATCATCGCGTCCTCATCACCAAACATGGATGATGCTAAGGCACGTGCGAGTTCGGTTTTACCCACACCGGTTGGTCCTAAGAAGATAAAGGAACCGATTGGACGTTTTGGATCCTTCAGACCTGCACGGGCTCTGCGAATTGCTTTGGAAATAGCCTTAACTGCCTCATCCTGCCCAATAACCCGAGAATGTAATGTCTCCTCAAGGTTAAGCAAGCGTTCACTCTCATCCTTAGCCAGTCTTGACACGGGTACTCCAGTCCAGGTGGATACCACACTTGCGATATCTTCAAGTGTCACTTCAGAGTTTTCCTGCCCCTGTTTTTCCTTCCACTCTGATTGTGTTTTTTCCAGACGTTCACGAAGACGCTGCTCATTATCACGTAAAGAAGCCGCTTTTTCAAATTCCTGACTTTGAACCGCAGCATCCTTTTCTTTACGCACCTCTTCCAATTGCTGCTCCAGTTCTTTTAAATCAGGTGGAGCTGTGTAAGAACGAAGACGAACTTTAGAAGCTGCTTCATCGATCAAATCAATCGCTTTATCCGGTAAAAAGCGGTCCGTGATATAACGGTCAGAAAGTCTTACAGATGACTCAATGGCCTCATCTGTAATCGAGACACGATGGTGGGCTTCATAGCGATCTCTTAAGCCCTGTAAAATCTGTACGGACTCTTCCTTAGTTGGCTCATCCACCTGAATAGGCTGGAAGCGGCGTTCAAGTGCCGCATCTTTTTCAATATATTTACGGTACTCATCTAACGTGGTCGCTCCAATACACTGGAGCTCTCCTCTGGCAAGCGCTGGTTTTAAGATGTTGGAAGCATCAATCGCACCTTCTGCTCCACCAGCACCAATAAGAGTATGAAGCTCATCAATAAACAGGATAATATTCCCTGCCTGGCGAATTTCCTCCATCACCTTTTTCAGACGGTCTTCAAATTCACCACGATATTTCGTACCTGCAACAACGGTACCCATATCCAGGGTCATCACTCGTTTATCCCTTAAAATCTCCGGAATTTCATTATTTACAATTTGCTGGGCTAAACCTTCTGCAATGGCTGTTTTACCTACCCCAGGCTCCCCGATTAAGACAGGGTTATTTTTAGTTCGACGGCAAAGCACCTGAACGACACGCTCAATTTCCTCGCTTCTTCCAATCACAGGGTCAATGTGATCCTCTTTTGCGATGGCCGTTAAATCCCTCGCCAGAGAATCCAATGTTGGTGTATTGGCATTTGAAGACTGACGACCGACTCCTCCGCGGTGGCTGGAAGTGGATTCATTGCTTCCTAATAGCTGAAGGACCTGTTGACGGGCTTTATTGAGACTGACTCCCAAATTATTTAAAACACGTGCAGCAACCCCTTCTCCTTCACGAATAAGACCAAGAAGTATATGTTCAGTACCAACATAGGAATGACCAAGTTTACGGGCTTCATCCATAGATAATTCAATTACTTTTTTGGCCCGTGGTGTATAGTGAATCGTCTGATTAGCCTTCTCCCCTTTTCCAATTAGCTGCTCAACTTCCTGCTGGATTTTATCCGGTTCTACGTTCAGGGTGGTTAAGGCCTTCGCAGCAATCCCTTCTCCTTCTGTAACTAATCCAAGCAAAATATGCTCTGTACCAATATTGTTGTGCCCTAGACGCATGGCTTCTTCCTGGGCAAGGGCTAAAACCTTCTGTGCTCTTTCTGTAAATCGCCCAAACATCATATCTCTATTCACTCCTTACATCTTTTCTAAATGAAGTCGTTCTCTTATTAAAGCAGCTCTTCTTATATCTCTTTCTTCCGGTTTCAATGGCTTTTTCGCATATTGCTGCAGAAAACCGGGCTGAGTTAATACAGTCAGTTCGTTTAAAATTGTTTTTGAGATATTCTCAATAATTCCTAAATCAATTCCAAGCCTTACATCAGACAGGCATTGCGCTGCTTCCTTGGATTGGATGATCCGGCTGTTGGCTAAAATTCCGTAAGAACGGAACACTTTATCCTCCAGTTGTATACCTGAATTACTCATCAGACGCTGACGTGCATAGCGCTCCTGTTCAATTAACTGTGTCACGACACTCTTTAAGTCTTCAACAATATCCTCCTCAGATTTACCTAATGTAATCTGATTGGAAATTTGAAACAGATTGCCTAACGCTTCACTGCCTTCTCCATAAATCCCTCTCACGACCAGGCCTAACTGGTTGATGGCAGGTATCATTCTGTTTATTTGCTGTGTAATCACAAGAGCTGGCAGATGCATCATGACCGAAGCTCTCATACCCGTCCCGACATTTGTTGGACAGCTGGTTAAATAACCACGGTCTTTATCAAAGGCATAATTAATCTTTTCCTCAAGCCAGTCATCAATTTTAGATGCATAGTCCAGGGCATTCTCTAACTGAAGTCCAGGGTAGTAAAGCTGTATACGTATGTGATCCTCTTCGTTAAGCATGATGGATACTTGTTCATTCTCTGAAATTAAAGCAGCCCCCGACTCATTATGTTCGGTTAACTGCGGGCTGATGAGATGTTTTTCCACCAATACCCTCTTTTCAATGGGTTCTAAATCGGACATCCTTACTAATTCAAGCTTTGCGTTCTTTTCTAAGGATTGATTTTCGAAATGATCCTCAAAAACATCCAGGACTTTATTCAGCATATCGGAATTAGCAACAATCGGAAACGGATATTCTTTAAAATTCCTGGCTAGCCGAATACGACTGCTAAGAACGATATCACTATCCTGCCCCTCTTCTTTTAACCATGGGCTAACGGCTTCGTTAATAAATTGCTGTAAGGACATTAGACTTCACCGCCCTTATCATTATTAAGTTGTTTTTCCAATTCACGTATCTGATCCCGCATTTTAGCTGCCTCTTCAAATTGTTCTTTTTCAATTAATTTTTGTAATTCCAGCCGATACTGCTGAAGATTACGCTTCAGATGAAGATTTCCTCCTACACGTTTTGGAATTTTTCCATCATGAGTTGTATTTCCACTGTGAACTCTTCTGAAAATAGGATTTAAATGCTGATCAAAAGTTTCATAGCACTGGTCACATCCAAATTTTCCGCGTCGTTTAAATTCCTCATAAGTCATGCCGCATTTATCACATTGCAACGAATGGTTTGATTGAAAAGACGAGCCTTGGCTTTCTTTAAATGATGTTCCCGAATCAAAATTAAACAAACCTGATAATAAATCCTGGAAGGAAAAATTCTGATTGTATTGATCCATATACCCTTTTTCCTGGGCACAATATTCACACAAGTGCACTTCCGTTTTTTCGCCATTTACTACCTGGCTGAAATGAACGGTAGCAGGTCTTTTCTCGCACTCCTGACATTTCATGCGAATCAACCTCCCTTACATTCTGTATCTTAATACATCAAGCATAGCTACTAAAATTTTCGATCTTAGTTCGTCACGTGCTGGTAATTGAATGGAAATTACATTCCGATCTAATGCACTGAGCATCAATTTGGCCTCACGTTCAGTTATAATCTCTTCTTCAAGCAGACGCTCAATAACATCCAAACTCGCCTGCTGAGTAATCTGAGGCTGGACAAGCTCCATGATTTGTTCAATTAACTCCACTTTGCTTTGTGGTTTAACACGAATAATACGAATATATCCACCACCACCACGTTTACTTTCCACTAAATAACCTTTTTCGATGGTAAACCTTGTTTTAATAACATAATTAATTTGAGAAGGTACACATTGGAAACGGTCTGCAATTTCACTTCTTTTAATTTCAATTGCGTTCTGGTGGCTCTGTTTCAGAACTTCTTTTAAATAATTCTCAATGATGTCGGATATATTTCGCATCTTCCCTCCTCCTTAAATCATTTCACTATTAACACTGTATCTCTGCACAATTTGACTTTGACTATCTTTGACTTTATCTTCATTATACTCAAATTACGCATTCATGCAAATAATATGTATGCCATTAACAAAGGGAAAAACTCTCAAAAACCGTTTCTCTATTTAAAGTTTATCCGTTTAACTTCAAATAAAACCTGACAAAACAACAATTTAATAATTTAATTTTTATCATATATATATGTCACATTTTTGATTTTGGTTAAATGGTCGAGCAGATCATTTCGTTCAAAATCCTGACCCTTGTCAATTTCAACTAACAAATATCTCTCATCATTGTCCTGATGGTTCACTTCCACTCTTTTTACCCTTAATTGAAAATCATCAAATACCTTCAGGAGGTCATTCAGTTTCGCATCTCTATTTAAAATTAATCGGATTTTACGATCACTCTTTTTATTTTTCGCTAAACGATTTTCAAATTGATTGAGGAAAATCAGACTTAAAAGAACGACAAATGTTGTTAACAATGCAGGTCCATACATTCCTGCCCCAATAACGAGACCAAGTCCGGCAACGGTCCATATGGAAGCAGCCGTTGTAAGTCCTCGGATAGTCATTCCATGAACCATTATAGTTCCAGCCCCTAAAAAGCCTATTCCACTAATCACATAGGATGGTATACGCGCTGGATCAAACCGGATGTTTTCAAAATTATCCAAATACTGATCAAATCCATAAAGGGATAATAGCATCATCAGACAGGCACTTACACCAACTAATATATGAGTTCGAAAACCGGCCGAGTGATTTTTTATCTCCCGTTCAAAACCAATAACCCCACATAAGGTTGCAGCTAATATAAGACGAAAGGCCATAATTTCAAAGTTATCATTTAACCAATAGACTGATTCAAACATAGCTTTCTCCCCTTAGTCCCTTTGTTCAAGCAATAATCAGTGAAATTTAATTTCTCTCCTGTTGCTTTCCCTTTTTAGTGTAAATGTCAGTCTCTTATATTTTTTCTTTAATATAGATTATTCACTGACTGGTCATGAAATGTTTGTTCAATAAATTATATTAAATATTATTATACGAAAAAAAAGCCAAGAAGAAAATGTCTTCTTGGCTTTTGCCCAGCAGCGTCCTACTCTCGCAGGGGAAGAACCCCAACTACCATCGGCGCTGGAGAGCTTAACTACTGTGTTCGGAATGGGAACAGGTGTGAC
>NZ_BAAADO010000009.1:0-99538 GCF_039522525.1 Salinibacillus aidingensis | reverse complement strand
CCATCTTTCTCGAATGATTTGGTAATGATAAACCCTTCTAATCCTGGTAAAGAAATGTTAGAATTCAATTGCACGCATCTCCTTTTTGTGGTTGTTTATTGGTCTAAACAAAGTTTAACAAAATTAGGAGATTGCGTGTTTTCTTATGCCCCGAAAAGTTATCAGAAAATTATTGGCATCCCAACATATATTTTAGAGCCAATATTTTTCAACGTATACATTTAAAGAAACAGCTGGCTGTTAAGAATTTTCTTGGCAGCTGTTTCTTTATGCCCCTCCCCCCTCTTATAGTCAATTCTTCGTATAAGACCTGTTTAAATTGTCGATTTTATAGTAAAATTATAATAAATTATGTTTATAAAAGGTGATTAATATGAAGGAAGTTAAGAGGCGAGAAATTGAATTATTAGCTAAAACTGCCTATGATAATGACGTACCGCTAAAGCTAGCAAAGGACTTACTTAAGACCGCTGAAAAGCTTTCATATGAAAATCACACACAAGGAAGTCGTGTGAAGGAATATCAAGATTTAATTTATTTTCATTCCAGAAATTAGGTGATATTATGCTATTCAAAAAAATAATTTTTGAAAATTATAAAACTTATTATGGTATTCAAGAAGTTGATTTATATATTCCTAAAGAAGTACGTGAGGAAGGTAAAAACATAATTCTTCTTGGTGGCTTGAACGGCGCTGGCAAAACAACAATACTTAAATCAATTCTTTACGTATTGTTTGGAGAACGTGGTATGAATGAACGCGAGTATAAACAGCTTCAATCTAATATCATCAATAACACCTTTTTTGATGAAGGTGGTCGAGAAAGTGCTGTTACACTTATTTTAGAAAGAGATGACGGTGAGGAATGGCAACTAAAGGTTAAGTGGTATTTTGATTCCAGGAAAAGAGTTTCTCATGAAGAACGTGATTTATTCGTTAGAAAGCCTGGCTCTAGTGTTAACAAACGTGCCAGAATCTTAAATCTGGAATCTTATAACAAGTTTATTGACAAAGTAATCCCCTATCATGCTGCCCCCTTCTTTATCTTTGATGGTGAAGAAATAAAGGATATTATTTTAAGACAAAACAGTAAGGATATGAGAGATGCTATTCACAAAATAACTGGTATGGAAGCTTATACGCAATTATTAAGTGATTTAAAATCGCTCAAATCTTCATATGAAAGAAAATTATCTAATTCCGTGAGTCATACTAAGCTCAATAAATACAATGAAGAATTGAAGGAAATTGATAGTACCTTAGAAAGAATGGAAAGCAAAAGAAACAAAGTCCTTTCTAAATATAAAGAATTTGAAGAAATACTTAATAACGTGAAAAAGGAACGAAACGAAAAAGTTCTTCAAAATTCCAAATCCCGTGAAACAATCGTTAAAAGACAATCCAAATTAGAAATGGAATTAAATATGGCTAAAGAGGAGTTTTCTACCTATTATAAAGAAAACGTACTTAATATTATTTTAGGAAATAAAATCAACAAGTTAAAGAAGCAAATAAAACTTGAAAATGAAATGAATAATAAAAGAATCTTACAGGAAAACTCGTTAACTCCTTACAGAGATTTTATGAGTCAATTATTAAGTGAGGAAATTGACCCCCCTTTAACGAATTCTCAGCTGGATCAGATCAAAAAAATTGGCGAGGAAATTTGGATTAGAGAGAACAACGTAGATAGCACCCCTGATAATACTGAAGAAATACATGACCTTTCAAATAAAGACTATGCTTATTTGACGAATTTGGCTATAAAGGATAAAGTTCACTTAACGAACTTGTTAAATAAAATTGAAAAAATTGAAGAACAACTTAGAAATCTTGAAATAGAGATTCGTGATGCACCAGAAACTGTTGATATTGAGGAAGAAAATAAGAAAATTGATTCTCTAACACAGCAAATTGGAGAGTTTAAACTTAGACTGAAAACCATTAATAAAAGGATAAAGAATGAGGAGTCTAAGAAATCAAATATAATGAATAAATTGACTCGTTTATCCGGTAAAGACGTGAATTTAGAGGATCTGCAAAAGCAGTACGAACTAACACAAAAAACAATTACTACAATGGGTCAATATTTAACAGACGTTACAAACATGAAAGCACAATACATCAAAGAAGAATTCTCAAAGATGCTAAAGCAATTATTTAGAAAACAGGATGAATTTGGTAAAATAGAATTTGACATTGACACATATACCATTCGTTTATATAACGATCGTATGCAAGAAATAAGCATTCAGGAACGTTCAGCTGGTGAAATGCAGATGATTTCTTCTGCTTTGATATGGGCATTAACAAAAGCATCGGATCTTTCCTTACCTATGGTAGTAGATACACCATTGGGGAGATTGGATAGCTATCATAGGAATCATCTAATCAACCATTATTACAAGGAACTTAGTGATCAAGTAATAATTTTATCAACCGACACAGAAATAACTGAAGAATATGTCAAACTTATGGAGGAGCACTCCTATAAACAATATATGTTGGACTATAATGAAGAAAAGAAATACACAGTAATCAGAGATGGTTACTTTGAATTTGTAAAGGATTGATAAAATGTCTAATAAAAGAATGCACCTATCTGCAAAAGGTAAAGAAATTTTGGACCTTTTATCGGAGAATATAGAAGTTGAACGTCCACAGGCAGTAAAAATAGCGCTTGCTAAAGGGCTTTCCATTTCAAATGGTCCTATTTTAGAAGACTATTCACAAGATAAAAATAAATGGACTATACCTGATAACATCATAAAGGATAAGGAATATTTATTATTTAAGCATTTAATTATAAACGAAATTGGTAGTCATTTAGCCGAAGATCAAATTAATAACCACATGCTAGCTTATATAGAAAAAGGACTTAGAGAGATTGAACAAATTATAAATAATAAATCTTCACTAGAAGACCTACGTATAGCAATTTTATAATTAAAATCCCCACTTTGAAGTGGGGATTTTTCACTTTAAATTCTTTCTGATAATGAACTAATATCTACAACTGTTATAGTAGGAGTAGATAGCGCTCCGTTTGGCTTTAATACTGGTCCGTGTACGATGCATTGTCCCTTTTTTAGATTTGCCAGCTTATTTTCCCAATATTTCTTTTCTTGGGCATCTTTAGACAAACTGGAAGCAATATTAGACAATTCTTGTTCAGGTGGTGAAAAGTAAACTTTCTGGGATGAATTTTGCAGTCTTGCTAACTCATCTGTACTTAACTGAGATTTAAGAAATTGAGTTGCATACCATCCTGACCATCCAAACTTTCTACCCTCGGTTAAAATTCTTGCTGATGGAGACTTTTCAGTATGATCGAGATTTTGAGCTTCGTCCATTATTACCGGCATAGGTTGGTCTTTGTTACCGTACTGAACGGAATAATTCCATAAATCCCAAAGAATAAATTCTGTAATCATTAATTGAACATCCCTTGGGAAACCGGTTAACTGAATAACAAAGATTTCACCGTTACTTTGAACGATATCTTTCCAGTTAATTGTATCTTTATTACTAAATGGATTTCGATCAATTAAAGGTCTAATCTGGGATAGAGCTGTTTTTGAATAATTTGATCCTTCCTCTTCTAATAACTCTTTTAATTTTACTAAATCCATTTCACTATCATACGATTCTAATCCTTTTAAGGTAGCATCATAAATTGCATTCAATTGTTGAATACCTAATGAGCTGTATACAGCAGAAAATACACTCTTTATTCTTTCAGCAACATCTGTATTTGACTCTGGTAGCTCAATTCCACCTATATCACGAGTATTTTTAATAAACGGATTGATAGGGAACTTTTCACTGTAAACAATTTTTTGCTGAATTCTGTCACCTAAGTATTCTACAAATTCAGGTTCTAACTGATTAGGTAGAAAACCTTCAGTATAATCAATGACAATGCTTGGTATACCAACTTTGGATTTCTCAAGTAATAAGCATTGCATAAAATATGTTTTTCCTTGTCCTGACTTACCTGAAATTAATAAGTGTCTATTTGCTAAGCCCTTATTTCCATACTCCCAATATATTTTCTGATTAGAATTTTCTGCATTCCCCAGAAGAATACGGACGTCCTCTAAGTTAAATTTAGCAGAGGACTCTTCCTCCCCTCCCCTATTCTCATCTGCATCGGCTTCAGTAATATCATTATTTTCAATAATATGATGAACATCAGTTATATCTTTACTTTTAGTTTCTTCATGAGTCTGTTCATGGGCTTCTTCGTCATATTCTGTTTGGACTGTCTGCGTACTTCGTTGATCTAACTTCTCTGGATCTTGGTCATCATTTTCAGAGTACATATAACCTTTAGATCCATCAGCCTGATATTGATAAGATAACATCTTCTCTTTTATAAAATCATTTGGTTTATGCTGAATCCAATTCTGCATTTTTTGAATATCCTGGACTAAACCTTCAAAACCATCCTGTTCAGTCAAATTAATTAATAAAATATCGTTGTCTAATAAAGCACTTCTGTGATAGGCATCCTTTTGGAAAGAAAGAATTGCTCCTTGACCTATATAATGATTCAAACTATTTGATATCGTGAATTTATCTTTTAGGATTTTTTCTATCACTTCATCTTTTAATTCATAGTCTTTTTCATTCCAAAAGTCACTTTGGTCTAATTTCTGGCAATTTGAGATGATTAATTGAGCAAAGAAATTCCTGTAAAATCTTCCTTGAAAACTTTCACCAGATTCACCAGTTAAGGTATCCATCAATAGTGTTTTTGTTTTAACAACTTGCTTTCTTGCCTTTTCAAGAACATCTCCCTTATTGATGCCTATTTTGACTTCTACAGGATAAAAGTGTAGAGCTAGGTTTCCATCGTTATTTTCGATGCCTATTAATAATAAATCATCGCTATGGCTACCTGTTACCCCTAAATTCTTAGCAGTAAATACACCGCCTGATTTATTGAGACTAACAGCACCAGCAACCCTTAAAATTTCTTCTAAAGATATTGGAATCCATAAAATATCTGGATGGTCAAGGTAAGACAATGAATATTTTATTGCTGATATTATGCTTAATTTTTCGCGATCTAAATATCCCTTACTGCCGATTATTCTTAATAACCATTCACCGTTAAATGTATTAAAAGCTTTTATTGTGTTTAAGACATTTTCATCTGAACCTTCAACATCCTTCTTTTTAAGAAACTCTTTTATTACAGCAAAATACTGATCAGATTTGTCTGTAACTGTTATAGCGTCGTACCTACTTGAAGATGAATATTGGTCACTATAATGAATTACAACAAGATTACCTTCATAATTGTTAAAATACTCTAAATCAATTGTAGGGTCTACAAAAGTAACCCAATAAGATGACTGAAAAATGGCCTCTAGAGTTCGTTCATCAGCTGTTGTTGTTCTGGAATAAATAGCTTCACCCTTACGATAACTGTCATTTCCCCCATTTCTTAAATTAGCTGCTAACTCATTTACATAGTAAGCTGTATGTGTTAACACATTTTGTTCTTCAATAAAATAGGCTTTTGTACCAAACCCACTTCTATAGTTATTCTCATCTTTCATTGAAGGTAAGCTCGAGTAAAGACCTTCAATAGCTATACCAGATTTCATGTCCTCCATAGGTTGAACAGCTTTTTTCTCTTGCGCCTCCATTTTATAAAAAGATATATGCGCATACCGATACTCTGAGCCTGGCTCTTGTTTAAAAAAGTAAAGTTTCTCCCTTATAATTCTTAAAATATCTTCAGAATCATATTTCTTCGTTGCTAATTTGATATTAAATGTTTCTTCAAATTGATCAACAGTTTCAGTACGTGCAAATAAGTCGAAAGCACTCTCTGAATATTTGTCTTTATACAGAGTAACTTCTATTGGCTTTAAATAGTCAATTCCTTCCTTGTCGACTTTAGAAATTAACCATTCAAGAATACCTCTTATAACCTCACGGTCATTGGCAATGTTTATCACATTTAATTTTAATGGAGCCTTTGAATTTTCGATAAATAAGTAGGAAAAATGATTTTCAAACTGTTTAATTTTATCATTTACAACTTTAGCTAAGTATTGATTTGCATCTGAGATGGATACTTGATTAACTGGTTTAAATGTTAACCATTCCATAGCAGCATGTTGGTGTTCTGGCTTAAATAAGTTTTCGTGTTCATCATATATAAATGGGACTAAGGCATCAGGGCTTAATCGATTGACAATACTACTATCAAGCTCTTCATTTCCAGTTAATTCATAATACTTAAGTTTAAAAGCAATCATAAGTGGATGAAATGGTGTAAAGAATATATTATCTTTTGCTTGAACAGTACCTAATTTGAAGAGATCTAGTCCCCTTTTCCCAGCAGCAACACCATTTTCAAAACCTTTAATTTCTTTCTGAAACTCTACAATATACTCATTTGCACGCTTTTTATAATCCTCAGTAACAGTACATAGGCTTGGAATGGAATTGTTGATCTTAAAGTAGTTAAGAAAGCGACTGAAAGCTTCTCTCAATTCCTCACTTAAATCCAAATCAACTGGAGTTAGTTGATCAGATTCAAACCATGCAGCTTTTAACCCTTGTTCAACAATTTGATTTTCCCATTCAAAATATGTTTGGTATTCTGAATGAAAATAAAACTCCCTATTTCCTAGAACTAATCGATTGTTTTCTTTTATCCATTGGATATCCTCGCCAGTTTCTCTTATTAGATTCCAGATTTTTTGACCATTAATTGGTGTAGACTCAGGTATCTCATTCTTTAAAAGAATAGGTACTGTAACATCTAGATATTTTAAATTAAAAAACAATTCATCATGATCATTAAATGCTTCTAGGGATGGAATTATTGATAACTTATGGTCATCAGTAAATAATATCTCCTGGTATTGTTCTTCAAGCTCAATACGCTTTTGTTCCAGACCATAACCTAAGGTTAACTTTTCATCCTCATAATTAATTTCTAAAGCCTCTAATTTTGTGTTTACAAGATATTTTGATTTGTAGTTATCCAAAATATCAGGATGTATCGGTAGTACTGATATAAAAAATTCGGCTCCTTGGGACGCTTTATTATCATGTTTATATGAAAACTTGAAAAATAATGGTTTATTATTATTTGTCTTGATATTAGCTTGAATATTTTTTTGCTTAACTTCAATATCAGCAAGTTTCTCATGAGCTTTTGAAACCTTTAAAAAATTAGATGATAAACTTTTAATATTTCCAACCAAATTAAACGTAGCTTGAACAGTAATTTCTTCTACGTGATCTGGATTGAAAATGACAATATGTCTTTTTCTTTTACCTGCCGTAGTCTCTTTTGATGGCTTATCCCAGTACTTCAACTTTTGAGCAATCTTCAAAGATTCAAACTCTACTTTTAACCTTTTATTTATTTCTTTATAATCTGTATGAAATTTATCTACTTTCGCAAATAAATTATCTTTCCAATCTTCTTTCTCTAATACTTTCGCTCCTTCAGGTGAGAACTTATTTTCTAAGTCCTCTTTATCAAGTCCAAACTCATGTATGTTATTAACGTAGCTAAATAACTCCCTGTTAAGATTAATTCTCTTATGCTGATCTTTACCTGAGAAAGTTGCGAGGTCCGGGTCTTTGAATAGGCCAAACTTATGGAATTCATCATCTTCAATTCCGCCCTTCTCAAGCGTTGTAAAAATATCCTCAAATTCAAAAAAAGTAACTTGTTGATAAGGTTGTTCACTCATTAAGTTTTCTAAATTATCTATTAGAATAATTTGATCCACTTTATCTAATTGACTATTTTCAATTTCAATTTTTAAATTGTTATATAAGGAATTAGGATGTAATGGCATCCCTTCTTTTTGAAGATCACTACTACCTCCCTGTATTGAATCTAATTGTTCTGATACAATACTGATTAATGAAGTGTTTTCCCAATCACCTTTCTGTTCACCTACTAAATTCCGTAGTGTAACCAAGAAGTCAGGTTTAACATTATCTGATGTAAAAGAAACAACTAATCGATGCTCACCAAAAGGTATTGCAAAAGTTTCATATTCTTCTCCAAGTTCATGCTTGTATTTAAATGGAATAACATTTCTTACATTACGTAGTGCGTTTGTTAAGTGTTCTACTTCAGATGATTGGTCAAGTTGTAGATAAAAACGGTCTCCAGGACCAATACCATTTTTCTCAAAGTAATCAATTAATAACGTTGAGATATAACTATAAAATTGGTTTGACATACTGTGCATCACCACTATCACTTTTTTTATCTAAAATATTTTGTTTATCAAATAATTTTATAACTTCCTTTTTTGAATAACGATCTAAGGCTATCCCTCTTTTTTCAAACTCAATAAATAAGTCATTTAATGGAATCCTTTCATTCTTAACAGAAACTGCTGTAATCAAAAGAAGAAAATCATGTTTAATATTAAGTACTTGACCAAGACTACCTCTATTTTTTATAAATTGGTTTGCACCTAGATCTTCAACATTTCCACCATATTTTGAAATAACGGTTGAACTCATACCTAGTTTTAAACAATCATGTAACTCTTCAAATGCTTCTCGTATGGTTGTAGATGAACTGTTATATTCATTTCCTCTCCACGCCATATACTCATGAATCCATTCTTTTAGTTCTACGAGAAACCTTCGTTCATCTAATTTACCTTGTTGTATTAAATTATATATTTCTGTATAAGTTAAAAGATCTATTGTTTCTTCATTTTTTATTTCATTTTCACTTACATTAGCTGCATTATGACTCAATTGTGACATTGTATGTATGTGTGGGAATAGATTATCAAGTTTTGCCTTTATATATTTAAAACTATCTATATCACCACTTGCTGATTTTCGCCTTTTACTTAAACTTTCCCACTCTAAGCTGAAATATAGAGGTTGTAATTCATTATAATTGGCCTCATTATATTGTTCGAATTTGAAAACTAACTGGTTAGCATACATAAAGACATAAAAATGTGTAAGTAAAGGAAAAGAAGTTAAAAAGTAGTCTTTATATTTGCTTAAATAAATAATATCTTCTTGATAAAGATTGGCTAATGGTTTTAATAATGGCTTATATTCTCTTTTTTTAGCAGGTGAGTCTTTTAGTAAATCCAATTGACTTAGAATTAATTCTGTTAATATATCCTCTGATTCTTTTTGGTTAAAAATACCTTTAACCTCTTCCTTATTTAATAACATTGTATCTTTCATAAATTGACCATATTTATTAAATTCGTTTTTGTTTTGCTTATCAACTGTAATTAAATTAAAAAGAAAAGGGTGGATAAGTTTTATGTCTTCCTTATTGAATAAGTATTGATCCAAGAAACGAATAAAATCGTATTGTTCCTCATCAGAATCAAATTCCACACTACGGGCTATATGTTCACTAAACACATTCTGTTCTTCAGACATAAAAAATTCATGACTTTTTAGAGCTGAAGAGTCTAATTCCAAATCACAAATTTTACGTATATATTCCCCTAATACTTTATTGAACCTACCTCTTAGTGCTCTTGTTCTCTTCGACAAAAAGGGTAAAACATCCATTGCTAATAGAACATCATGCTTCTTTTTTTCTCTTAATTGCTTATTCAAATAATCTTTATATAATTCAGGCATCCCTATTACTCCCTTTCAAAAACGAAAGATCCAAAATCATCCTTACTTATTGAATAATATCTTTGGTCAGCTTTGAAATAAACAAGCATTTCATCCTTCTTTTGACCAAATGACATAAGCTTATCGAGAAACTCCATAAACTTAATTGCGTCCTCTTCATCCTTTTTGTTCGGTCTATACCCTTCTTGGACTCTAGTCAAAAGATTGTATAATGGAAAATCAATATCTAGCTGAATTGTATTTTTATTATTTATATCTTGATATGCCAATATTATAGTCGGTTTAAATGTTTCAAGCACTTCATTTTCATTTGGATTTATATGGTCAATAGTTGGCTTTAAATTCATTTTTTGAGCTAATCTAAATTTATCTGATTCTTTATTTATATAAACATAATCCTTTTTAGGGGAACCTTTCCATTTAAAAATGGCCGTTTTAACTTCTTCATAAAATTCTTTTATCTTCTTCATTTGTCCTTTATTAAAATAATATAGGTTTTGTAAAAATTCTATATAGGTTTTATCCGAAACATTTTTTGCGAATGTCGCATTTGTTAAATATGTTAATCGAATAAAGGATTTTATAAAAATGGTAAATGAATATCCAATTAATGTATCTTTACCAACTAGAGGAGTTAACCATTTTTTAGCTATATCTGTTTTAATATTTTCGTCAATAATGGAATACCAATTGCTTAACGTATTTAAATTGATAACAAGGTCATCAATATATATTGACCTATAGTGAATTGGGTCAAGTTTAGAAATTGCATTCAATACATCAGAACGTTCACTTCTATCAAATAGTAAATTCGGTAAAGAATAGTTTAGGACGTCAAACTCAGACATTAAATCTACCTGGTCGATTTTGTCAGGTATCACAACATCAGCGATAAAATTCAAGAATGCTCTTGCAGATATAACCAGCTTTTCTTTAACTATACTTTCTATAATTAGCCATACAACCTGGTTTTGCACTATTTCATTTTGAAGTAATTTGTAATTTTCATGAACCATAGTGTGAATACCATTCTTTTCATCTTCTTTTAGGGCCAGATAAAATGGATTATCTTCATTCTTCATTGTAACCCTTTCCATTAACGTTGAATAGAAAGTCGATATGGGTCCATTATTAGTTAATTCAAATGATTGGTAGTCACCAAAACTTAGTATATCAAAGTTCTCATTACTGAAATGAGCAGAAATGCTCTGAGAAAACAAATTACTTTTAAATATAAATTCTTTAAGTCTTTCATAGGTATATCCTGAATGATTTGATGTTATAAAGTTATGTAACACACCCATGTTTATTGCCAAGATTATATGATCATTAGTTTCATCAATGAATTGATCCGAAAAACCGCTTAGGACTTCAGAAAGTGTTTCCATTGCATCTTTATTCGGGGAAAAACTTTCAGTTGCATCATTGAATATTTTATAATTTTTTACTAAATCTGGTTTTTTCTGTTTTAAATAAGCCAATAAGTGTGATTTACCATCCCCCACATTTCCGCATAAGAGGATCAATTTGCCTTTTTTACTTTCAAGGTTTTTTTCTAAGATTTTTTCAAGGTCTAATTGAACTTTACGATCAACATGTAAATAATCTTTGAAGTGACTAAAATGATTCGCATTTTCAATAGCTTCCTGTGAAGAATCCTTAAGTCTACGGATTTCCCTTAATAAGTAACTATGTCCTTGAGGTAAGTCTTTTCTTAATACCTGCATATTGTTAGTATTGTCTTCTTCATTTTGTTCCTCAGGAGTATCGCTATTCTCAGGAACATTATTTTCTCGTTCATTATTGACAAACTCTAATCCACCACTAGCAATTAATTGTTGTAATTGTTTTTTTACTAATTCTTGTACATTTTCTTGATTGTTTGGAGGTTTTGGTCTTTCATAAACTGGTATTGTTAATTGATTAGTCGTGTACACTTCGTAATACCAAATTGCAATATTGTACATTTCTTTATGTAATTTAAATGCATCTGCAAGTTCATTGTTCTCTCCTGGATGAGCTGCTTTATTCCCAGTAATTCTCACAGTGTCTAAAGATTTTTGAATGTTTCTATCTAAAGTACCATCCTTAGATAGATATGATATTTTTTCAAATAAACTTGATTTATAGGGAGCATCAATGTCATCTTCTTTTTCAAAAACGTCATTTACGATAATTTCAGCAAATTTTCTTGCTTCCACAATGGCACTGCTAGGAGAATCATATAATATTTTTTCCATATCATTTGCATATTGAGCAGCTTTTGTATTGATTTTCTCTAAAAAATCTATAAATTTACTCATAATACCACTCCGAAATTAATAATTTGAATACTATTTTATCATAAATTTATTTTACTTTTTAGACTGGTCTTAACATTAAGATACTTTCTACTTATAACATTAACTAAAACAATTGATTTCATAACATATGTCTGAAAAAGAGCTACATACTAAATTTCGTATAATCATGATAAATAGGAGACAGGATTTCCTATATATAATTAAGGTTAACCTAAGTAAAAATTTTAAAAAATCTTCTGTCCGTTAATTTAAGATCATTACATCACAAAGCTTTATAATACCTTTATCATAGCTATTTCAATTATGCTGATTTAGATCTGTTTTTGTATGCTAATTCTTGCATTAATACCAAAATTCACTCATGTACAAAGAAAAAATAAGAGACCAAATCATGTGCGATTTAGTCTCCTGGTTAGTATGCTATATCGTATGTTTCTCAATAGATTGACTATTCCCAAAATGTTCTGATTTTATCTGTACGATTTTTTGTACAAAAGTTATCCAGAAGACCCTATCCCCTCTGATAATGACCGCTCTTCCCGCCCTCTTTTTCCAATAAATAGGTGGGTCCCAATTCCATGCCTTTATCCATCGCTTTACACATATCATAAATGGTTAATCCAGTCACGCTGGCAGCTGTTAATGCCTCCATTTCAACGCCTGTGGAGCCTTTGGTTTTGACCGTTACATAAATTTCAATCAGTCCTGTTTCCGGAAATTCAAATTGGATGTCCAGTTTGGTCAGCATCAACGGATGGCACATTGGGATGAGATCTGAAGTTTTCTTTCCTCCCATAATGCCGGCAGTCTGGGCCACCGCCAGCACATCCCCTTTTTTCATATTGCCTTCCTGAACTGCCGCCCATACCTCTTCGTTCATTTTTACCTGTGAAAACGCAACGGCTGTGCGTCCGGTTTCTTGTTTTTCCGAAATATCGACCATATTCGCACGGCCCTGTTTATTAAAGTGTGTAAAACCTTCCAAGCGAAAAACCTCCTGTATGTATATTTCCCCATCTATTACCGGTCTGTTTTCCCAGCGTTTTGTGGCATATCTTGTCGCTATCATCAGTTAAAAGTACAGTCGACCCTAAATCCCATTAACCGCCACTAACAGGAGGAATAAAGGCAACAACATCCTGGTCATTTATCCATTCGTCCTTCGTTGCATATTCCTCATTAACCGCAATCATGGAATGAGACAGTTCACTTTTGGCCTGTGGATACTGTTCCTGAAGCCATTCCCGCAGCTGTCCTACCTGCCAGTTGGTTCCTTCATCGATTTGCATTTCCCGTTTGCCTGTTTTCTCAGCAAGTCCGGCAAAAAATAAGATTTTAACCATTCGTCTCCCCTCCATTCTCAGGTTTCCCTTCAGGATAAGCAACGGTTTCCTGCTGGTTGCCGACCCATGACTCTCCATCCGTCCAGAACTCCTTTTTCCAGATCGGAACCATCTGTTTAATCCGCTCAATACCATGACGGGAAGCCTCGTAGGATTCATTGCGGTGCGGGGTGGATACGGCCACAATCACAGCAATATCTGAAATTTCCATCCTTCCAATCCGGTGCTGAATCGTCACCCGTGCCCCCGGCCATTTCTCCTGTATTTCCGTGCCAATCTTCTGCAGCATCTTTTCCGCCATTTCCACATAAGCTTCATATTCCAAATACTGTGTCTGTTTATCTCCTGTCCATTCTCTGACCGTGCCAACAAAAAGATTCACAGCACCGGCCTTTGGATTTGTCACCTGCTGCATAGCTCGATCTATAGATAAAGGTGTTTCTGTTACGACAAAAGGCTTTTGAAAAACGTCCGTGGTCATCCTAATGTCCTCCCTTTTGAATCACTTTCTTATTCAGAAAATAACATACCTTCTGCTTTTCTTCTATCGAAAACGTCTCGTCTTCCCATAAGCAGTCCGAAAACCAGGTGATGCAGGCCACTACATTCGTAAGGCTTTGAAGTAAAGAAAGATCCTGTCTCTCTTTAAGCATCACAACTTTAGGAAAATCTGCTTTCTTAAACCCTTCCACAAAAATAAGGTCCACATCCTGATCCATTTGCTGAATCATTTCATCTAGGCTCATTGGTTGCTGCTTTACGATCGCGGATTTTTGCCGGGATGTGATAGCTGTTACATGAGCGCCGGCCTTGCTGTGCCGCCATGTATCCGTATATTCATGATCCATTTCAAACTCATGTCCATCATGCTTAATCGTTCCCACCCGGTAGCCTTTCTGTACAAAATAATCCACAAATAACTCCATCATGGTCGTTTTTCCGGCATTTTTGTAGCCGACTACCTGAATAACCTTGGTCAAGGCTCCCCCTCCTAACAGGACACATTACGATTGAATCGATTTAAACAGGAAAAAGGAATAAAGTTAGAAATACATAAAAAAGTACGGAATTGTATGTACAGCCCGAGCATCTATGCCGACATATTTATTCCTGCAAAACACCATGTATTACAAAAGAGTTCGACATAAAAAATTACGAGAATGTTCACTTTTTTTTCACTAACTATCGTTTCTTAAAAATCTTTTGTAAACGGAATTTATGGGGTAGGTAACGTGGGAACGGCTATTTCAACCTTTGCCGCTCCAATTATAGCTGAAGCCTTTGGCTGGCGCATGACCATTCGATTTTATTTAATCCTGTTAATTGTATTTGCATTACTAGTCTTCTTATTCGGAGATCGTAAGTAAGAAAAAAATGTAACGCCTTTAATGGAGCAGATTAAGAATGTTTACCGCAATAGTACACTTTGGTTCCTGAGTATCTCTACTTCCTGACATTTGGTTCATTTGTGGCGTTTACCGTTTATTTACCAAACTTCCTTGTTTCCCATTTTGGATTAACCGAAGTGGATGCAGGTATGCGTGAGAACTTTTATAAGGATATGTGGGAAGACATTCGGGAAAATGGCTTCTGGCAGGGAGAAATCTGGAACAAGCGTAAAAATGGTGAGATTTACCGAGAGTGGTTAACCATCAGTACCATTAAGGATGAAACTGGTAAAGAGAATTACTATGCAGGAATGTTTACGGAAATCCCGAAAAATCAATAAGAACGGAAGCACTATCCAGGCATGAATTGTTGTCTCACAGTCCTTTGAAAAGGGTCAGGAGGCAATGATTCATGTTTTTCTTTTCTTTAAATAAAATGATGAATCCAAAAGAGGTGCATACCTAAGACTGAGCTGTATAGAAGGAGAACAGATAGATATAAAAGCCGCCATTTCTTTAAAATAGCTTTCGTCATTCGATGCCCAATGAGAATTAGTAATAAGGATAGCCCAAGCTTCACCCCTGCGAAATAGAGCGGATGAGTAGTCCACAGTGCCTTCATGAGTGGATTTTGCTCTTCAATAACACCAGCGTACAACCCAAGAGACGTAAAACCCCCATCCAGAATATTTAAAATGGCGATCCCATATAAAAGACCCAAAAAATCACCCCTATCATCATATAAGGAAGTATGGGAAAAAAGACCAGTAAATAAACCTGGCATACCCGATGATGACGAGGTGACTTTAACACTTTAAAGCATGTGGGGACAGTCCCCAGATTATTTAAACGCTACCGCATCGATTTCCACGAGAACATCTTTAGGCAGCTTACTGACTTCTACAGTAGCTCTGGCCGGATAGGGCTCTTCCAGAAATTTGGCGTATGTATCGTTGATGGTTGGGAAGTCTTCCATGGACGTTGTGTAGATGGTAAACTTCACAACATTGGAAAAGCTAAGACCAGCCTCTGACAGGATCGCTTTGATATTTTTCATCACCTGCTCGGTCTGATTGACAATCCCGGTGGCAATTTCCCCATTTTCCGGATTTATCGGGATTTGCCCGGAAACATACAGAAAACCTCCAGCCTCCACTGCCTGTGAGTATGGTCCAATGGCCTGCGGTGCCTGATTCGTTTGAATTGCCTTCATTCTATCACTCTCCTAAAACTGGTATTATTCCAGTTATAACGCTAATTTTGAAAATTGTGAACCCCCCTGTATGGATAAAAGGGATTTTTGCGTCTATATATTTTAAATTTATCACGTATTAACTGGCCGTAATACGCCCACTTCAAGTCTTGAGGGTACCCCAAGAAGACTAAGTGGGGGATAAACGGCCAGTAAATTCCTGATAAGTTCAACTAACCATCAGTGGGGAATGGAGAAAACCCCCACTGATGGAAGTTTCACTTTATCGATTCCTGATTCTTCAAAACCCAAAATTCCTGATATACATCAGGAAGCATATGAACACAACATTCAATAACTAAAGCCTGGATAAAAACTTATCCAGGCATAATCATCACAAATGATTCAATCTCAAGACCAATCCTAATGCTCCTTATCCTGACCATCTACATACCGTCCGTAATCCGGCACAGCTATACGATCAAAATGTTCAACCAGATATTTCAGCTGTGAGGAAAGCTCCTCGCCGGACATCGGAATCCCATGTCCGGTAACAGCCACATTCGGTTTTAACTCTTCAAGCTTTCGTACAGACTCACGGGCTGCCTGCCAATCCGGAGTTAAATAACGAGGAGGACCACTGATTTCCTGCTCCTGAACCATAACCTTAAAGAGATTTTCCTGTTTTACCGTAACAAATGCATCACCAGCAATTAATGAGCGGTCCTGTTCACGGAAAAATGATACATGGCCCGGGCTATGTCCCGGTGTATGTACCCATTTCCACTCTTCAAGATGAGGAACACTGCCATCAGCTGGTAAGGCCTGCACATGATTCCCCAGATTCACGGGTTCATTTGGAAAATAAGGGGACATTTTCGCCACCATTCCGCCTTCAACTGTAGGATCAGGCTCAGGATAGCTTTTCTCTCCTGTTAAATATGGAATCTCAGCTTCATGGGCATAAACCGGCACATCCCAATGCTCCACCAGCTCCACTATCGCACCCACGTGATCAAAATGCCCATGCGTCAGAATGATTCCACGGGGAGCTTTATCCTCACCGAAGCGATTTTCCACTTCTTTAATAATATCATCTGCCGACCTCGGCATGCCGGCATCTACAAGCATCCAATTGTCTGTATCAGGCTCACCCAGAAACACCACATTCACTACTTGAATCGGAAAGCAGTAAATATCGGAAGTAACTGCCTGTCCGATCCCACTTGTAAGCGAGGTAACCGGAATAAAACGATGGTCATCACTATATTCCATTTCATCCTTCATTACATTTCCCTCCTTTTATAAAGTGAAACTTCCATCAGCGGGGTATTACCGACAGTTAATGCGTGATCAAGGACTATTTATAGTTTTTCTATTGAGGAAAAAAGTATAAATCATTTCTCGTTTTCAATGGCAAAAAAATAAACAGGAACCCATTCTCCGGCCCTGTTTCCATACAATAAAATTAAATTTTCTGAAGTTCTCCTGCATTCTGAATCTCTTCCGCACATTCATAGCATACTTTCTTTCCTTTAATATCAACCGTGTCCTTCACATTATCACATATGACGCAGGATTCATGTGAGCGGAATTTCTTCAGAACAATCATATCGTCATCCACAAAAATTTCGATCGGATCCTTAATGTTAATATCCATGGTCCTCCTTAATTCAATAGGGATCACGATACGTCCCAGCTCATCAACCTTTCTTACCAATCCAGAAGCTTTCATCTTTTTCAAATTCCTCCCATATTAAGTAATTTTTTTCTGTATATTTACCCATTTCTTTATAAGAGTAAACCACTAATTACATAGTTTATCAAAAAATTCAAACTTTTCCATTAACAGTTTGATTACAATTGTAAATTAAAGCCATTTACCTAGTTAAATTCGCCTAACAACCGAGAATTCATCCATGAAGATTTTCCTCTACCTATACATTTCGTTTAATGAATGACTTGATGTGGGGGTATTACCGGTCATTATTTTCATGTTAAAAAAGCGTACAAGATGACTTGTACGCCAACATCAGGATAATATCGATTGTAAGGCCTCATCCACATTGGTTGTCGGCTGCTGACAGGCAAAATGTTCACATACATACACGGTCGTCTTATCCTCAATTTGCTGGTATTCCCTCGCAAACGGGGCCACTTCGCCGATTTCCTCAGGTGATTCTCCAACAAGGACCGACACATCTGGCAAAAACGCTTTATTCAGCTCAGACAGAAGCCTCTCCCGGTGTTCATCTCCTTGGTTCCCGATAACGACAACCTCTTTCGTTGGAGTTTCAAATAATAACAAGCTTTGCAGGAAATATGTACTCCCAGTGGATGCCCCTTCAATGTCATCCTTAAAACTGTAGTACATCTCCTCCACTCGATCCAGCCACTCGATTTCACCTGTCAGATAGGCCATTTTTTGCAGCATCACTACCGCTACACTATTTCCGGACGGGATAGCTCCATCGTATACTTCTTTTTCCCTCGTCAATAAGGTCTCGCTATCATAGCCGGAAAAATAAAACGCTCCTTCCTCGTCATCCCAAAAGTATTCAAACAGATCCCGGACGATATCTTTGCCCTTCTGCAGATAAGCTAAATCAAAGGTGGCCTCATAAAGCTCAATATAAGCCCATAATAAAAAGGCATAATCATCAAGAAACCCTTTATTCTGTACCTCTCCATCACGATAACGAACCATTAACCGGCCATCTGCAAAAAGCTTCTTCTCCGCAAACTCCATGGCTGTTTGAGCAGCTTCTATATACTGTTTTCTTTCAAATACCTTTCCGGCCCGTGCAAGAGCAGCAATCATGAGGGCATTCCACGATGTCAATATTTTGTCATCCACATGTGGGTACACTCGCTGTTCTCTTTCCTCAAGCAGCTTCAACCGGGCGCCTTCCATTTCTTCCTGCAGTTCCTCCATCGTCATCTTATGGTTCGCTGCAATTCTCTTCCTGTTTACTCCAATCTGGTTTGGAATATTTTTTCCCTCAAAATTACCGGCTGGAGTAATATTATAAACTTGCGAAAAACGATCCCCGAGGTCATCTCCAAGCACATCAAAAATTTCTTCCTCTGTCCATGTATAGTACTTTCCTTCCTCACCTTCTGAATCAGCGTCAATCGCCGATAAGAAGGCTCCCTCTTTATTCCTCATTTCTCTTAGCACAAATTCAATGGTTTGCTCACTGATTTGTTTCCACCTGGGACTCTCCGTAAGCTGATAACCTTCTGTGTATGCCATGATTAATGTCGCCTGATCATACAGCATCTTCTCAAAATGGGGAACCAGCCATTTTTCATCGGTTGAATAACGGGTGAAACCAAAGCCGATATGGTCAAACAATCCCCCATCAGCCATTGATTTTAACGTTTTTTCGACCATTTGCCTGGCCGGGATCTTACCTGTCAGGTGATAATACTTCATTAAAAACATTAAGTTATGAGCCGACGGAAATTTTGGTGCTGCCCCAAAACCCCCATACTCTGGATCAAACATTCGCCCCAGCTGTTTATAGGCTTTATGTGTGTTATCAATCGTGAGCCGTTCCTTTGCCTTTTTCTGCTTCAATTTCTCGAAAGCATTCGTTACACTGTCCGTTACTTCCGCTATATGTTCCGGATCTTCCTTGAACTTCCGGTAGAGCTGTGTGATCACTTCTTTAAAACCCGGCATGCCATACTTGCTCTCTTTTGGAAAATATGTACCGGAATAAAATGGAATCTTATCCGGAGTTAAGAAAACACTGAGCGGCCAGCCCCCGTGTCCGGTCATCATCTGACAGACCTTCATGTAAATGGAATCCAAATCGGGCCGCTCCTCCCGATCCACTTTTATCGATACAAACCGCTCATTAAGCAGAGCTGCCATTTCCTCATCCTCAAAGGATTCATGCGCCATGACATGACACCAGTGGCAAGTCGAATAGCCAATGCTTAAAAACACAGGCTTTCCTTCCTTTTTTGCCTTTTCAAAAGCCTCCTCTCCCCATGGAAACCAGTTCACAGGGTTATAGGCATGCTGAAGTAAGTAGGGAGATTTTTCATCAATTAATCGATTGACTTTAGAGTTAGCGGTCATACGGCATCACCTCCTCATATTTTTCCCTGTTTTCAGTTTACCCTAAAAGACACGAAACAATCGAACCATTCATTCTGTATTCTGATTCCATTTACTGTTTAACAACGTTTTTCCTCCAGTATAGCCGCACTTAAAGGTTTAAAATTTTTCCATTGACGTACTCTAATAAACTTGTTATGATTCTTCTATTATTTTAATAGAATATAAACCTTGTATAAGTTCAGGAATAGGGCCTGAACGTCTCTACCAAGCTGCCGTAAATAGCTTGTCTACAAGGAATGGAAACGTAAGATGGAGTGAAATCTTCTATTCCTTGTAGACAACTTTGGCTGTTAGCGGCCAAAGTTTTTTCATATACTAAACGAAATGGAATGGGAGATGCAGACATCATGAAAAGCTTTTTTCAATTTGCAGAACGGAACACTTCATTTAAACAGGAATCCCTGGCAGGAATTACGACCTTTTTGTCTGTTGCGTATATTTTAGTTGTCAATCCGCTTATCCTGAGTCAGTCGGGAATGGATAAGGGAGCCGTCTTTACAGCTACAGCCCTGACAGCCATCATTGGTTCACTGCTTATCGGTTTACTTTCGAACTATCCGATTGCGATTGCGCCTAGTATGGGGCTGAATTCCTTCTTCACCTTTTCCGTTACGATTGGAATGGGAATAGAGTGGCCTGTGGCGTTAACA
The DNA here is from genome assembly GCF_039522525.1 of Salinibacillus aidingensis. GTDB lineage: Bacteria > Bacillota > Bacilli > Bacillales > Alkalibacillaceae > Salinibacillus > Salinibacillus aidingensis. The sequence continues at coordinate 78,899 of NZ_BAAADO010000009.1, read as the reverse complement.
GGGGTTTTTATTGCCGGAATTATTTTTATGATCCTGAGCTTACTGAAAATCCGGGAAAAAATTATTAATGTCATTCCTCAGGATTTAAAGCATGCGGTTGCCTCGGGGATCGGTTTTTTTATTGCCTTTATCGGTTTGAAAAATGCCGGAATGGTTGTTTCTGATCCGGATACATTTGTCACGCTTGGGAACTTAACCTCCCCTATGACAGCCTTAGCTGTACTGGGCCTTGTTATAACCATATGGATGCTTGTAAGAGGCATCAATGGCGGGATTTTCTACGGAATGGTCATCACAACGGTCGTCGGGATGGTGTTCGGAATCATCAGCATGCCCTCCTCCATCGTAGGTGATGTTCCCAGTCTGGAGCCTACTTTCGGGGTTGTGTTCGGCCATTTAGATCAGATTCTCACCCCTGAATTACTGGCCGTCATTTTCACCTTTTTATTTGTGGCCTTTTTCGATACGGCCGGTGCGTTAATTGCCCTTACCAGTCAGGCAGGGATTATGAAGGATAATAAAATACCAAATGCAGGACGGGCCCTGCTTGCAGATTCATCTGCTGGTGCTATAGGAGCCATCCTGGGGACATCCACACCGGCAACGAGCGTCGAATCCTCAGCAGGAATTGCTGTAGGAGGACGGACAGGCTTTACATCCGTCATCATTGCTGCCTGCTTTGCTATTGCGCTGTTTTTCTCACCCATTCTGTCCGTCATTACATCGGAAGTAACAGCACCTGCTCTTATTATTGTAGGATCCCTCATGGCGATGGAAATCAGCAAAATCAATTGGAGTCAGCTTGAGGTGGTCATCCCATCCTTTATTACGATTATCATGATGCCTCTGACTTCAAGTGTGGCGACCGGTATCGCCCTAGGTTTTATCCTTTATCCATTAGCGATGGTGGCACAAAAACGCTTTAAGGAAGTTCATCCCATTATGTATGTGCTGTGCTTATTATTTACGTTTTACTTTATCTTTTTAGCCTAGGATATTAAGATACTTTATAAACTGGTTTATCGACAGGACAGGCTTAGCCCATATATATAAAGGATAAAGCGTCCAATTTTCCTCTTCATTAAAAAATAACCCCGTACCGCTTTTTATGTGGTTCGGGGTTATTTTCATGATTATTACCTGTTTTAAAAAGGTCTGACTGCCTGTTTTACAATTCCTTTTCCCCTTTTTGTCCATTAATAGAATAGCTGGCCGTAATATTCGCTGACAGGGAATGGGAAACAGAGCAATACTTATCTTTGGACAGCTGAATGGCTCTTACCACTTTATCCTCGGGTAAATCACCTTCCAGTGAATAATGAATATGAATATCAGTAAATTTTTTAGGATGATCATCTGCCCGTTCCCCTTCTACATCCATTTGAAAGGATTCAGGCTCGAGTCGCATTTTCTTCAGTATGGAAATAATATCAATACCGGTACATCCGGCAACAGCGTTCATTAAGAGTTCAGTCGGACGGGCTCCGCTATTGACGCCTCCCACCTCTTCTGCTGCATCCATTTTAATTTCATGACCGGACGGAGTCACCCCTGCAAAGGCCATGCGATCCGTCCATTGTATACTTGTTTTCATGGAAATCACCTCTTAAGTATAAAATTACATCTTACTATTTTCTTTATACAGTATTTTATCATTACCCCCAAACACTGACTACTTTGACGGGTTATGGAGCTGGCAGGTGTCATTTGTTAACACTTCTTCAGTTTTTTTGTATGACAATACAGATTTTGGGAAAAGTAAGGAGCAGGAGGTGATAAAATGGAAAAAAACAGGAATCGAAATCGCAACAACAACAACAACAACAACAATAACAACCAGGAATTGAATGTGGACGAAAACACAGAGTTTGCAAATGAAAATGATGCACGTGACATGCAGAATCGTAACAACCGTAACAACCGTAACAACAACAACAATAACAACTAAATAAACAACAAAGCGAAGTGGTTCAGCATTTTTACATAATTGCGGAACCACTTCGCTGCAAAAGAAAATTACGTCTCAATATGAAAGCCTTGAGAAACAATATTGGATGCAATTTCCTGCAATTCAATTTCATCTTCATTATATTCGACTTTAATTTCCCCGTCATCCGGATCGACCAGCACCCGTTCAACTCCGGATACATTCATTAGCAACTCTTCCAGCTCCTGAATATTTTCATGGGCTGTAGCTTCTTTAATGAAAAGCGTATTATGAGGCATAATGCACCCCTTTCTCTCTCTGCTTTATCCGCCAGTCACTTTTATCATACCCTGATATTAAAAAATCATTATAAAGTGAAACTTCCATAAGTGGGGGTATTACGGCCAGTTTATGCGTGATAAAAGTTCCCATGAACCTCATCGTATGCAAAAGGATGAAAAGAATGACTCACTCATTACATCTTCTTTTTATACCATAAAATATGAGTTCCGACTTAGATGTATAAAATTCATTAATTTCCACAAACTATGAACAAGCAATCAAACACTAAGGTGGTGAAGGATCAATGGGTATCTTCCAATCCATTAATGGGTGGAGAAAAAATCGCAGGGAAAAGAAACGGGCTCTTATGCAGGCGAAAGGCTTTTGTCCTGAGTGCCGTGGCAGAGGGTTCAATGTAGTCCCCTATAGTGAGGCCTATTATATTCCGCCATTGGATTGCATGGGGTGTGACGGAAGTGGTTTATATTCAGATTGGGAAAAAAATCAATACACATAAAAATGAACGGGTCTGCACCCGTTTTTTTATTCCAGCCTATACATAAGGCTCCCTGCTGAAGGGAGCCTTATATTTTGAGTTCAGTTCGCGAGCTCCGGAATCCTCCAAACCAGAAAATCACAACTGAACAATTGAAGCCTCAGCTGTTTCTTTAGTAACCACCGTATCCATAGCCTGCAGAAGCTCCAATAATAATCAGCAAAATAAACAGCACAACGATTAACGCAAAGCCTCCGCCATATCCATAACCACCGTAACTCATCATCTAGCCTCCTTTTATTATGTCTTTGACACTACACCTTATGCACTGGAATTTCTTCTTGTATAGGACACTTATGGAAATTAGAATGAGAGATCCCAAAATTTTCATTACAGTTTTCTGTCCACCTTACTAATTATTCAAATTATTCCAAACTTTCATACATGTTTGTCTTTTCCTCAACATATAAATCTAGTAAAATCGAAGTGTAAGCGTTTACTAGATTTGATCACAGGTTCATAATATTTTAAAAGGAGGGGTATGAAAATGAACGGGATTGTCTTAGCTGTTTTTGGCTTAATCATGTTTTTTCTAGGTTATCGTATTTATTCTAAATATCTGGCTGAGAAAATTTTTCGACTCAATCCCAACTATGTCACACCTGCGAACCGCTACAATGATGGTGTTGACTTTGTGCCCACAAACAAATGGGTTCTGTGGGGGCACCACTTTACGTCCGTTGCAGGTGCAGCACCGATTTTAGGACCTGCCATTGCCGTATATTGGGGCTGGCTCCCGGCTTTATTATGGGTAGTTCTGGGTACGATGTTTGCTGCAGGTGTTCACGATTTTGGAACTATTGTTTTGTCCGTAAGAAATAAAGGGCAGTCTGTGGGAACCCTGGCAAACAAACTAATTGGTCAGCGGGCCAAAATCTTATTCCTGTTTATTATTCTCTTACTGGTTCTCATGGTGAATGCCGTGTTTGCCTGGGTAATCGCCAATCTCTTTATATCCAATCCATCCAGTGTACTTTCTGTCTTTATTCAAATTCCTTTAGCTATATGGATCGGTTATCGTGTGTATAAAAGAAAAGGCGGTATGTTGATTCCATCCTTATTTGCGCTTGCTGCAATGTATGCAGCGGCTGTACTGGCAAGCTATGTCCCTGCTCTGCAAATTGATCTTGTCAGATACTTTGGCGGTGAGGGAGCGACTGGCCTATTTGGCATGAATGCAACCTCCTTGGCCTTTCTGGTATGGATTGTTATCCTGATGGTTTATGTGTATATTGCTTCAACGTTACCGGTCTGGAAGCTTTTGCAGCCTAGAGATTATATTAACTCCCACCAGCTGGTCGTTGGTTTATCCATCTTATACTTAGGGTTGCTGTTTACCCTTCCGCAGGTAACTGCACCTGCTACGAATGCCAATCCTGATACACCTTGGTTTCCTCTGCTGTTTATAACGATTGCATGCGGGGCAATTTCAGGTTTCCATGGATTAGTCTCTTCAGGTACAACCTCCAAACAGCTTAATAAAGAAACCGATGCACGACAGGTGGGTTACTTAGGAGCCATTGGCGAAGGGGCTCTTGCGCTCATTTCCATTATTGCCGTGGTTACCTTCTTCCCTACCTTAAGTGATTTTTCTGCCACCTATAGCGGATTTGAAGCAGCAAGTGAAACAGGCCTTGGGAACTTTGTCGCCGGGGCAGCCCAACTGGCAACCGGCATAGGTATACCGGAAACCGTAGCAGCCACCATTGTTTCCGTCATTGTCGTAAGTTTTGCCGCGACTACACTGGACTCATCTGTTCGTCTCATGCGGTATATCATTTCTGAATTAGGGGAAGAGTACAACATCCGCCCAATGACAAAAATGCATGTAGCTACCTCGATTGCTGTTGTATCCAGTACGGTCTTGACCCTGCTTCCTGAGGGATCAAGAGGATTTGGTTCAGGTGGATACTTACTCTGGCCGTTATTCGGAACATCTAATCAGCTGCTTGCCGGCATCAGTTTACTGTTAATTGCGATTTGGCTGAAACGACAGGGCCGCAATTACTGGCCAGCCATTATTCCAATGGTCTTCCTCATGTTTATGACCTTATGGGCGATGGCCCAGCAGGTAATTTTCGACTGGTCAGGTTATGGCGGAGGAGAGGCAAATATGCTGCTGTTTGTATTCGGAGCCATTATTCTGATCTTTGCCATTTGGATTATCCTGACCGCCATATCGGTTCTTTCCAGGAACCATAACACAGGAATACCGAATGATTAATACCAGAGCAAAGCCGCGCAGTCGATGTGCGGCTTTTCCCTCTTTGTTCTAACAGGTTTCAGGAGGGAAGGCAGCCCGAACTTATTCACGCATTAACCGGCCGTAATACCCCTTCTTCAAGTCTTAAGAGTAACCATCAGGGCTAAGGGGGGGATAAACGGCCAGTAAATTCCTGATACGTTCAACTAACCATCAGTGGGGGGATGGAAAACCCCTCCCCACTGATGGAAGTTTCACTTTATCGAAAGGAGACTGACGATGAAATCACTGAAGCGAATATTTGAACTGTACGACGAAATCCTGCGTCTCCCTCACAAACAGGAGGTTGCACGGGAGCTCCGTGATGAGGATGATCTCTTTTTACTGCTGCTTTATTCAGATATGTTAGGAATCCCGAATCCAGCCTTTTATTACACACTTGAGTTATACCCTTACATCATTGATCGCTTTCATGATTGGCATTTACGCATGGGTATGGAAAAATCACCTTTTGAGGGGATTCGCTGCTGCTAATAAGGATTTAATCCGCATACGTTCATTGGAGGGGATCACATGAATGAATTGCTGAAAAAACGGATCATTTTTGTCGGTGGCAAAGGTGGTGTCGGTAAATCCACTGCCTCTGCCGCCCTTGCTCTGGCCTTCTCTAAGAAAGAGGAAAAAACCTTAATTGTATCCACCGATCCTGCTCATAATCTTGGAGATATCTTCTATAAAAAAATAGACGATCAGCCGGTCAAAATTCGGGAACATCTCTGGGGCATGGAGATTCATCCGGAAAAGGAGTCAAAGAGATATATTGAATCGGTGAAGGACAACCTTAAAGGACTGGTCAAATCAAGAATGGTTGAAGAGGTTCACCGGCAAATTGATATGGCCAGTGCTTCTCCAGGTGCCGATGAAGCTGCTCTGTTTGATCGGATCGTGTCCATTATTTTAAATGAAGTCGATCATTTTGATAAAATTATTTTTGACACTGCACCGACCGGCCACACCATTCGTCTGCTGAGTCTGCCTGAGCTTATGACCGTATGGATGGAGGGCATGGTAGACAGACGAAAGAAAATCAATGATAATTATACTCAGTTGCTTAATGATGGAGAACCGGTGGAGGATCCCATTTTTGACGTTTTACAAACAAGGAAGGAAAAATTTATCAACGCACGGGACATCCTCTTAGATCCTTCAAAAACCGGTTTTACCTTTGTCCTGATTCCTGAACGTCTGCCCATACTCGAAACCCAAACAGCGGTAAAACAGCTGGATTCCTACCATCTGCACGTACGTACACTCATCGTCAATAAAGTACTGCCTGAACATGCCGATGGAGACTTTTTAAGGAAGAGAAGACAGCAGGAAGAAACCTATTTACAGGAAATCAGGAAGACATTCAAAAAACAGGATCTATTACATATTCCTTTATACGAAGAGGATGTCTCTGATATGGACAAATTAACACAATTCGCCAATCAGCTATGGCAGGAACTAAAGGGGGAAGCTTATCATGAAAGCAATCGTTCATAAAGAACAGGAAGGTCTCAACGGTCTGTTTTATGAGGACATGGATGAGCCGGAAGTAAACACCGGACAAGTCAAAATCAAACTGAAAACCGGGGGCATGAACCGTCGCGATGTCGCCCTGCTCCACCGGCATAAACCGGATCAGCCTCCACTCATTATGGGCTCGGATGGTGCAGGTGTTGTAGAGGCCGTCGGTGAGGGTGTCAAAAATGTAAAAGCCGGTGACGAAGTGGTTATCGATCCTTCCTTGGGCTGGCAGAAGAAAAGCGAGGCCCCACCTGAAGGATTTAAAATTCTCAATATGCCTGATCACGGAACGTTTGCCGAGTATATCACGATTCCGGCTGAAAACGTGGAAAAAAAACCGGAACATTTATCATGGACAGAGGCTGGTGTGCTTCCACTGGCAGCTCTAACCGGTTATCGTGCCCTCTTTACACGGGGTAAGGTACAATCAGGCGACACAGTGATGCTTCCCGGTATAGGAAGTGGCGTGCTGACTTATATTTTAATGTTTGCAAAAGCAGCCGGAGCCAGAGTCATCGTTACTTCCAGAAGTGAAGAGAAGCGGCAAAAGGCACTGGAGCTTGGAGCGGATGTCGCTATTCCAACAGAATCTGATTGGAAGGAAGAACTCAAGGATGAACGGGTCGATCTCTTGATTGAAAGCATTGGCCGGGCCACCTTTAACAAATCCCTTGGTATCATTCGCAAAGGCGGGACGATTGTAACCTTTGGTGCGACGACTGAGGATGAAGTAAACATCGACATCCGCAAATTTTTCTACGGGCAATTTAACCTGCTTGGCTCTACAATGGGCAGTCATGAAGAGTTTAAAGAAATGCTGGCCTTTGTGGAAAAGCATCAAATCAGACCTGTTGTAGACCGAATTTTTTCACTCCCTGATTATAAAGAGGCCTTCAGCTATTTACGTGATTCAAAAAACTTTGGAAAAATCGCCTTTGATATTCATTCATAAGTATAAAACCGGACCCAAATCCATGTGGTCCGGTTTTCTTTTTGGCTGCCCCGTATATTTTGGGAAAAAGTTTGAGATTATAAGAACATGACTATCCTTATAGGGGGAAGACCGATGGAAACCGAACATCATGTCCGATTAACCGCACCGGAAATATCCGGTTTATGGACACAATATATGTTTGACAGTATGTCCCAGCGCTTTTTCGAGTATGCCCTGGAACATATTGAGGACGAGGATATCCGAAGTTTATATAAAAAAGCTTTAGCCTTGTCTGAAAAACACCTGGCACATGTATCGGAGTTTTTTAGACAGGAAAATCACCCTACTCCTCAGGCATTTACAGAAGCTGATGTAAATAAAAAAGTACCCCCCCTATTCCAGGAGCCTTTTTACCTCCACTATTTATATATTATGTGTCTTCAGGGACTTACAGGGTATGGGTTGTCTGTAGGTACGTCGATTCGGTCTGATTTACGAAGCTATTTTATCCAGTGTAATACAGAGACGATGGAGCTGTTTGACCAGACTACACAAGCGATGCTTACGAAGGGCCTGTATAGTCGTCCACCAGTGGTAAACCAGGCAGAACAGGTCTCCTTTGTAACGGATCAGGGCTTTTTAACGGGCTGGTTTGGTCACCGTCGCCCCCTTACTTCCCTCGAAATCGGGGACATAACATTTAATATGTATAAAATGAACCTGCATATCGCATTAAAAATCGCCTTTGCCCAGACCTGTACGGATAAGCACGTTCGAAAAATCATTGAGCGGGGAATGCAGATTTCCAACAAACATACGGAAGTGTTTAAAAGTATATTTAATGAAGAAAAACTGAACTCTCCTATATCATTACAGGCACTCGTGACTGATTCAACCGAAGCTCCATTCTCTGATAAATACATGATGTATCAGATTCAGTATTCCACTCAGATTGCCATAGCTTTCTACGGAACAGCCATGAGCGTGAATGCAAGAAGAGATTTAGGGGCTCATTATACTCGCTTAACCGCTGAATTAGTGGCATTTGCTGAGGATTGTGCGAATCTGATGATTAAAAATGGATGGTTGGAGCAGCCGCCCATGGCGACAGACCGGGAAAAGATTGCTAAGAAAAAATGACAGATCCCTTTCGAATATAGACGGAAGCTCCCGCACTGTAGCCGGATGAGGTTTTTGATCTCTTACCTGCAAAGAGGTTAATCAATAAAAACGTCTTATGAAATGAGCGTTGAAGGGTAGCCATTTAACGCTCATTTCTTCGTTAGTTGTCTCATCTTCCCAACCCATTATATGGTCTTACTTCCCGACCTCACTATCTCCTAAAGCACTTTACTCCATCGAATTGGCTATTTCGATTAAATCATCCATTGTTACGTCAGAACCAGTTCCATCAGGGGGTTCTATCAGTGATAATTCATGATGATGACCATTTTCGTTTTCCCATCTCACACTTGATTCAGATACGTTAGCCTCCATTCCATTTTCCAAAGTAACGGTTTTACTACTTTTTTCATTCGCATACGATACATTTCCATACTTCGTGTTCAGTAATAAGTTTGAGCTGTCTCCTGCATATGTGAAAGTCGTCAAAATGATTTTGCCGTCAGGGTCATTTACAGGTTCACTTGTATAATCAAAATCAACAACGCGCATATTCTCGGGTAATTCTGCAGGGACTACTAAAGTCTCTCTAATTTCTTCAGGTAACTCTGCAACTTTATCCTGAACCTTCTCAGGATAATTAGAAATTGTCTCCTGAGATGGATTGGAGTCACTGGAGCAAGCTGACAGAATTCCAATAACGATCATGATTACAAAGGTTAGAGTTTGTTTCAAAGCCATCCCTCCTCCTTTTATGATTTGTTTAGTTATACGAACACAGGCAGCAATAAGTTTCCTTTCTGTACTAATCTTACTGGAATTTTATACCGATTGTTGACGTAATCCCAGGACTTGAAGCGGGAGGATTACGACTAGTTAATACATGATAATAAAAAAAGTAGTTCAGTCAGGGGATACAAATTCGTTTTGTCCTCCTGAACTGAACTACTTTCTTATCGAATGCTGACTTTTGATGATTTAATGCTTAGCCTGATAATGATCAAATGTATCAAGCGCAAGGGTAACCCCCTGAGAGAAGGATGCCCCTCCCCCAAGTGCCGCACTTACGGCAATGGTTTCCATAACCTCTTTCTCACTTGCCCCATGCTCCACAGCTCCTTTAGCGTGGTACATGATACAATACTCATCCTGGGAATAAATACTGATGCCAAGGGCCATGAGCTGTTTGTGCTTTTCAGACAACGCTCCTTCTTTAAAGCAGGCTTCGGTAAAATCGAAAAAGCCTTTCGTCATTTCAGGCAGACCCTTCTGCAGGCGGGTCGCGCCCTCCTTAAAATCCACAATAAGCTCCTCAATATAATCAATTTCCTCGTGATCATGGTCATGATGATGCTCATGATCATGCGTATGTTCACTCATATCGATCACCTCATATGTAAATGTTTGTACACTCTTAGCATACCTAATCTTCACCCAATCCATGCATTCCCCTGCTAATCCTTTAGCGCTTTAAAGGATGTGGGGACAGTCCCAAGTGTGATGCATATCATTACAAACCGTTATCATCTCAAGCATAATGAAGGTAGGGAAGAAATTGAATGACGCTCCAAATGGTAAGGAGCAGCTGATTCGCATCCTTGACCAAGGAGACTTTTTTGGAGAAATGTCGATTTTCTCTATATATGCATCGTTCAGACATTCAGGAATTAATGGTGAAGCACCCGGCCATTTCGTTAAAAATACTGAGGAATTCAGCAGACGTCTCGACCATACAGAGCATCTCGTGGAACAGCTAAGCTCACAGGATGTGGAGAACGCTTTACAGGACAAGAGAATGATCGAACAAACCGGACAACGAAAAATTAAAATTATTGATATAGATCAATTACAAGACAAAACGGAAGCCTGGTAATAGGGGTAATCAGGAAGTATTCCCCCCATAACATCAAGGCATTTTCCTGAACAAATCCTAATGAAAAGGGTGATGAACATGTTAAACATTCTTCTCGTCTACACGAGTATGGCAGGAAATACGGAAGAAATGGCAGATACAATTGCCGACACACTCAAAAAGCATAAGGACATTAACCTGACCTTCATGGATATTATAGATGAGGAACCGGAAAACCTCAGTCAATACGACGGAATTCTGATTGGCAGCTATACATAGAGGGGCGGCACGGTTCCGGCAAAAACAAAGGGCAAAAGCCAACCCCGGCTTTTGCCCTTTTGTTGCTTTATTTTACAAATTGATGGTTCTTCAAAAAGGAAATGATCCCGTCCATTAATCCCTCAGCCAGCGGTAAATCAGGATTCGAGTACGTATCCAGGTTTTCTGCCCGTTCCTCAGGCGCTCTTTTCAGCACATGATTCATTTCATTAATGATCAGAAGCTTTGAATTTTTGTGGGCCTCATGCAGGTTCTCCGCTTCTTTTTTCGCTACCTGAACATCATGCTCACCATTTATCACGAGCACAGGCATAGGAAGCTTTTGTATTTCTTCAACCGGATTGTATTGCATCCACGAAGACATGAAAGCCTGAACAGATGGACGGAAGGTGCTCTGGAGTGCCTGTGGAATATCCTCCACTTTTTCTCCCTGCTTTAACTGTTCAAGAATTTTTTCGCTTTCCTTCACTAAGTCATCGCTTAACCCATCCTGTAGCTGATCATAGAGCACTTCATCAATGCTCCGGCTTGCACCGGCAATAGAGATGAAGGTATCCACATCTGTATCGGCAGCAGCCAGCATGCCCACTAATGACCCCTGACTATGCCCGATGACACAGACATTTGAGAACTGTTCATCCTGGCTCAGCTTTTGAATCCAGGCCCTTGCATCAGTCACAAAGTCCTCGAATCGCAAGTCCTCTTCTGCTATCAGTGAATCCTGATTCTTGCCCACACCACGTTTGTCGTAACGCAGACTTGCTATCCCATTTTCAGCCAGACCCTCCGCAAGCATTTTCAGGCTATTATTTTTCCCCGGAATGGTCGGTGTGTTTCCGTTACGATCTGTTGGCCCGGATCCTGGAATAATCAGAACGACCGGGTGCGGACCCTTTGCACCATCCGGAAGCAGTAATTCCCCATTTAACTCTCCATTCGGGGTATCCACGCTCATGAATTGTCCCTCATCTTCTGCGGTCTCTTCTTTCCTGTCTTCCGTCTTTTCTAAAGTAAAAAGAAACGACTGCCCATTCTGACTAAAGGTGCCTTCAATAGACTCTGCGTTTTTCTCTCCATCAAAAGTAATCTTCTGTCCCTGCAGCTCCATTTGAAAAAATACCTGGGGCAAATCAATTGAAATATTGGATAGCGGATAATCCTTAACCCCTTGCACAGGGATGCTGATCGTTCCCGTCCAATCATCTTCATTGGAAAATGTAATGACAATCGGTAAAGGCCGGTCAGGAATCTGGATTTGTCCATCCCAGGTCCCCTCCAATTCCTTTTCCTGTTTCTTTTCATTCGAATCCTCTTCTTTTTGATCTTTACAGCCTGTTATAAAAAATGATGTTATAATTAACACGAAGCCGATAAATATTTTCCTTTTCATATGCTTGCCTCCATCATGTTAAAAACCTGATTATTAGTATGTGAGCCCATCATCCTTTCGATACGTCAGACAAGGAGTTAGGAGAAGCCATATAGAAATTAATAGAGGAGGCCTTCCATGTCTCCTGTAGACTCATTGCATTTTCCAAACCTAAACCAGGAAAGGTTATACTGGAAGAAAGGGTAGAATTTATGAAAAAACTTATATTTAGTATTGTTACAATTATTTTAATCCTGATCTTATCTATCTCTTTGTATAAATTTTTCGTTGTGAAAGATCCAGCAGATGAAGTATATCTCATTCCGGATGGATATGAAGGCTGTATAGGCATTTTTTATGATTTTAAAAACCAGGAACCATTACAAATAGAAAATAACACGATTACGTATCAAGTCCCTGATGACGGGATAATAAAAACTTCTTCTCCTGAGAATTTAGGCTGGGCTTATGAGGATCATTCCGGTTTTCGTCAAGTCGATTATTACTATGTGGACAATCAGGGTAATCGGAAACAGTTAAATCACGAAAAGTATATTCATTATGGAGGTAATGCAAGCACCAGCAGAACATTACCAGATGGAACTCACATTAATTTATCATTCAGTCACTTTTATGTAGGAAAAAAACCGGATAATTACTCTTTCAAAGGCTGCTTTCGTACAGATAAAGAATTGGAACAAGTATTAGATAAATAGGCCCGGCATCATTAAGATTGTTTACGCAGATGATCTGACTTAATAAACGCCTGGAACCCCAAGCGTTTACCTGTGTCGTCTTCATATATAGTCGATGATTGATTTTCACGTCATGCGTGTACTTTTAAAACGGCTTTAAAATCATAAGTGCAATGACGATTAAAAAGATAAAATTTTCCAATCTTTCATATCGAAACAACTCTTTTTCCATACGATAATAATCACTTGGAATCTCTTCTCCATCATATTCAACCAGCCACTGTTTTATTGGCTTGGATCTCGGCGACAGCAGCAGCGGACCAAAGGCCAGGGCAATTAAAAAGAGTATGAGGCTGAGCCAGTACCAGGCTTTTTCAAACAAGGACGTATTCATAAAGCCCATGGCAAGACCTGTAATTAAAAGCAACGTACCTCCAATCATCACAAAAGTATGTAATCGATTCCGTATAGCATAAGCGTGTCTTAATTCGGTCATGTTTTTCGCACTGGACACGACACGGATCATAACAAATCCCGGCCCCATACCAAGTATTGCTGAAAATACGTGAATGGTCACCAATAGCATATAGAATGACATCGTGATGCCTCCCCTTATTAAACTACGACATTATTATATCGCAATATAGGTTTAATAAGGGGTGATATGCATCACGCGATCAAGGCTGCTTACTTTGCCTCCAGTTCCTTCTGATGATCCAAGTGTTTTGTGCAGTTTAACAGCTGACACTCCCACTCGCCTTCCGTTCTCTCAAATATGGAGAAGGCTGTATTTTCGAAGCGTTCATCAAAATGTGGATTATCCAGTAAACCTTTAATAAGCATATTCAAGGTCGCTCCATGACTGACAAACAAGATACGTTTTCCCTCATAGGCCTGGCAAAACTCCTCGACACACGCAACACTTCTCTGGGTTACCGCTTCTGTTCCTTCACGCCCCAGGTCCAGCTCCCGCCAATTTTCACCGTACTTTTTCACTCTTTCCAATTCCGTTGTGCCCTCGATTTCTCCAAAGCCTCGTTCCTGAAGTCGAGCATCTTTTATGACGGAAAGCCCTGTATGGCGAGCCACAGCATTTGCTGTATCAGCGGCCCGGGACAGCGGACTTGTCACAATAAGGTCCCACTCCCCTTTTTGAAAACGGGTGGCCAGTACCTCAGCCTGTCTCTGTCCCACTTCATTTAATTGCACATCGGTTTGCCCCTGCGCTTTCCGCTCCACATTCCAATCTGTCAATCCATGCCTTATCAGTCCAATCGTTGTCATATGGCCCCTCTCCCCTATCATGAAAAAATATGAATGTTATTATTATACGATATTTCCGGTGAAAGAAAAATAGGAACATACCTGAATTTTCTGCCGACGATAAGGTCTATATTAATTTCACAAGGGTCCTTCCTCTGGCCTTCCCTTCCAATAAATCAGGCAGAACATCCGGTAGCTCCTCAAGTGTAACTTCCTGCTGAACAAAAGGCTCAAACGTATCTGGTTTAAAGTCTGCAGCCAGATGCGCCCATATCTGTCGCCTTATTTCCATTGGACAGTAAACCGAATCAATCCCCAGCAGGTTTACGCCTCTGAGAATGAAAGGAAAAACTGCTGTGGGTACTTTTGTCCCTGCCGTTAATCCACTGACGGCAACCGCACCACCGTATTGAATCTGACTTAACACGGATGCCAGAGGCTCGCCGCCCACAGGGTCAACAGCAGCCTGCCACGTCTGTTTGCCTAATGCCTTTATTTTCCCGTCAAACACATCGGTGCGGGAAATCACCTGATCTGCCCCTATTTGCTTTAAATACTCATGCTCAGAATCCTTGCCTGTACTTGCCTCCACTTCAAAGCCCAGGGATTGTAAAATGGAAATGGCAAAGCTCCCCACTCCTCCTGTAGCTCCTGTTACCAGTACCTTTCCTTTTTCAGGGGTAACCTGGTTCTCCAAAAGACGCTTTACAGACAGACCTGCCGTAAACCCTGCCGTTCCTAAAATCATCGCTTCTTTGAGAGAAAGGCCTTGAGGAAGGGGCACAATCCAGTCAGCAGGTATCCGCGCATACTCACTGTATCCCCCGGCATGTGAGACACCAATTTCATAGCTGGTGGCAATGACTTCATCCCCTTTCTGAAAGCGGGAATCCATGGATGATTCAACCACACCAGCCATGTCAATCCCCGGCACCATGGGATAGTTTCGAATGATGTTCCCATTAGGTATACCTGCCAGGCTATCCTTGTAATTCACCCCCGAATAATGCACACGGATAAGCACTTCTCCCTCAGGCAGATCCTCGATTGCCTGATTTTTAACGGTTAAAGAAAATTCATCCCCCTGCTTATCTGCAACTAATGATTGAAACGTAATGGTCATCATGAATCTCCTCCTTTTTATTACAATAAAAGCTTCTGGAGACAATCCTTCCAGAAGCTTTTTTTATAAAGTGTAGTCTTGTTGGGTTACCCCCAAAACTTGAGGTGGGCTTATTACGGCCAGTTAATAAGTGTTAAAACTTAATCCATCAAATCATTTTCATTATTAATGGCTTGTAAAACTTGTACTCTGCTATGGTCATCTTTAAAGTACTGAACCAGATTCGCAATCTTATCAATCGCTTCCCAGCTCAAATGATGTTCAATCCCTTCTACATCATCATAAATCTTATCCTTATGTACCCCAATGATTTCCAAAAATTCCTCCAGCAGATCATGGCGATAGACAAGAAGATGACCAAACTTTTCCCCTTTGGAGGTTAAATTCAAGCCTCGATAGCGTTCATAAACTAGATAGCCATCATCGCCGAGCTTTTGCACCATTTTCGTAACCGATGACGGCTGAACGGATAAGTTTTCCGCTATTTCAGATACTCTGGCATATCCTTTTCTATGTATCAATAAATAAATCTGTTCCATATAATCTTCCATACTCGGAGTCGTTCCACCCATTTCACAAAGCCCCTTACATCATACCTTTACCTAAATTATAGATGAAAACAACCATGATAACAACCGGGAAAAGGTGGGGAGAGCGGTTTGGCCATACGGCATAAACTAAATAAGCAAGTATGAACAAAGAAAAACGATGAACTGCTTAGGGCCGAATTGCATAACCTTAATCAGATTTGGAAATTTTAATATAACCATACCAGCGATTTATTTGATTGACAATTTTGGCAACTTGCTATATTTTAGTCTCAGGAAACTTTTTTATAGCTGTAAAAGTTTTACGCACAATTACCTAACCTGATTCATATATATTCATTGTGAATTATTTTTTTAGCTAGAAGTTTCCCTAAGGAAAGACTTGTTTAACAAATTTAATATGACGAACTGTAAAAATAAAACACCGACAGTAAGGGAGAGATGCATATGACAGAGAATGTCCTTCTAGCCCTCAGCTTGACATTGATGGCTGGGCTGTCTACGGGTATCGGAAGTGTCTTAGCTTTTTTTACATCAGACACGAATACTAAATTTTTATCCTTTGCCCTTGGTTTCTCTGCAGGGGTGATGATTTATGTTTCCTTTGTTGAAATTTTTGTAAAAGCGCAGGAAGCATTGATTGAAGCCCAGGGGGAAACGTTAGGAAATTGGATCACGGTGGGAGGCTTTTTTGGGGGAATTCTTCTAATCGCGTTGATTGACAAATTTATTCCTCAGCAGGGAAATCCCCATGAAATAAGAAAAGTAGAAGATATGAAAAAGGAACCGAAAATCATAAATGACCAATCTTCCTTACTCAAAATGGGATCTTTTACGGCCTTAGCCATTACGATTCATAACTTTCCTGAAGGGATCGCCACATTCACATCCGCACTCCAGGACCCCGGCTTAGGCATTGCGATTGCTATTGCGGTTGCCATTCATAATATCCCTGAAGGCATTGCCGTTTCCGTTCCGGTTTATTTCGCAACAGGAAGTAAGAAAAAGGCATTTAAGTTATCCTTTCTGTCAGGTTTATCTGAACCCTTGGGAGCCATCGCTGCTTACCTAATTTTAATGCCTTATTTAAATGATATGATGTTCGGGATCATCTTTGCTGCCGTTGCCGGAATTATGGTTTTCATCTCTCTTGATGAACTCTTGCCTGCTGCCAAAAAGTACGATGAAGCCCACCTTTCCATATATGGATTAATCGCTGGAATGGCTGTTATGGCTGTCAGTCTGCTGTTAGTCTTATAAAGTGAAACTTCCATCAGTGGGGGTTTTCTCCATTCCCCACGGATGGTTAGTTGAACTTATCAGGTTTTTACTGGCCGTTTATCCCCCACTTTGTCTTGTTGGGTTACCCTCAAAACTTGAAGTGGGGGTATTACGGCCAGTTAATACGTGATAACTTAAAGCTCAGGATGCGACTCATAACGATAGAGTCGCATCTTTTTTGTATTCTATCCATTATAATATGCAGTCATGATGGATATTCAGGAAAAGCCACGCCCAGGCTTTGTGCAAAAATTCAATGTATGAAATAATAGAGTAGTTAAAAAGGAGGATGAACATATGTCAGATTTTCAAAAAAATATGGAAAAATATGCAGAATTAGTGCTGCGTAAAGGGGTAAACCTTCAGAAAAATCAAGCACTGATGGTCAATGCCCCAACGGAAGCGGTCGAATTTGTCCGTGTCGTTGCGAAAAAAGCGTATGAGATCGGTGCAAAGGATATACATATGAATTGGACGGATGAAACGCTCACCCGGCTTAAATTTGAGCATGCACCAATGGAAACTCTTGAAACTGTTCCGCAATGGCGCGTGGACATGTATGATTACTATGCTGAGGATGGAGCCGCTGTTCTTTCCATTAAACCATCCAATCCTGACTTACTGAAAGGAATTGACCCAAGCCGTATTGCAGCTGCCAATAAAGCATCCGGAAATGCGATGCAAAACTTCCGCAGCTATACGATGAACGACCGCATAACCTGGTGTGTAGCAGCTGTTCCCGGCCAGGCATGGGCGCAGAAGGTCTTCCCTGGTGAATCACCAGAAACCGCTGTTGAAAAGCTGTGGGAGCAAATCTTTAAGATTACTCGGGCTGATCAGGAGGACCCAATCGATGCCTGGAACCAGCATAATCAGACATTGGCATCAGTCAGAGATTATCTAAATGAAAAACAATACGAAAAGCTTGTCTACAAAGCACCTGGTACCAATCTTGAAATTGCTTTACCTGAAGGCCATGTCTGGAAAGGCGGAGCATCACCGACTGAAAAGGGAACCATTTTCAACGCCAACATTCCGTCTGAAGAAGTCTTTACCATGCCTCATAAATATGGTGTAAATGGAACGGTTCGCAATACGAAGCCTCTCAATTATGGTGGCAATGTGATTGACGACTTCTCCATTACATTTAAAGATGGCAAAGCCGTTGATTTTTCTGCAGGTGAGGGCTATGAAACCCTGAAACATCTGCTGGAAACAGATGAAGGCGCGAAAAGACTCGGGGAGGTTGCTCTCGTTCCGCACGAATCACCGATTTCCCAGTCAGGCTTAATTTTCTTCAACACCCTTTATGACGAAAACGCATCCTGCCACCTCGCATTTGGAAAGGCCTATCCTACCAATATTAAAGGTGGATCAAACATGGATGACGACACCCTCGATCAAAGCGGCGTCAACAACAGCCTGGTCCATGTAGACTTTATGATGGGATCAGACAAGCTCGATGTTTACGGTGTCACTAAAGATGGCAAAGAAGAGCCCATTCTGAACCAAGGTTCATGGGCGATTAACCTGTAAAAGATCATAAGCTCCATCCTGCCCCAAGCCACAAAGAAACCACGTGTCCAACATTAAGGACGCGTGGTCTTTATTTACCTCCGAATTCCATACTCCATAATCTTCACATCTATCTTTGGGGTAAATTTTAATTCCGGATACATCTTCTCCCATTCTTTCCAGCTGAAGTTCCTATGTTCACTGTGGTATTCATTACCCAGGGCGAGTGGATCTATATTCAGTTCCTTCAGTTTCTTAAGAATGTCCTTCGCCTGTTTCTTCATCTGTTTTTCCATACTTTCTTCTATATTTTTCAATACTTTTTTCGTAATCTTACCTCCACGATACTCCCTGAGAATCCCTTTCTGTTTCACATCAATAATTAATTCCATATTCTTCCCAGACCCTTTAAATTGAATTGTTCTATCCGAGCTTATATTACTAACCGTTGCACTTTTTTTATCCCCACGATGAATGGGAAAGGTAGCGTTCTGAAAATCTCCAACCAGTGAATTGAAGGTGTAGGTTTGCTCATAGGGGATTTTTCCAACATAACGGTCATGATCCAATAAAGCAATGCCATCAATACTGACCATGTCCTCCACAGACAAATAAGGTAAATAGGGATCTGCTCCCTTTGAATACAGGGCATACACAAAAAGATGCAGATTCGTTTCAGGAATCGTTCCTCTGTCAATATTCTGCTCCAGCATATCAGACAGGTACATACCTGCATCATTATCCCAGTATTGACGAGTTAAAACCTCCTGTGTGGGGCCTTCTGTTATGGCCAATCTGGCTCTGGAACCGATACTCGGATCACGTACAAAAACATCCTTCAGCTTTTGAATCCCCTCCTTCGCCAATTCCTGATTAAATAAAATAACCTCGAGTTTCCCTGTAGCCAGTGGGCGGTTGGCTTCTGTGTTTAACTTAGCCGAATTTTCGCGCATCAGCATGGCTGTATCACTAAATATCTCTGTCATCACGGTTCCTTCAGCCTGAAAATTTGGAACCGCTATGGTCCCCTGAATTTTATTTCCTTCTGCTGGATCATAACCCACAGCGGTGACAAGAGAAATGTCATCAACAATTTGCCGTTCGATTCCACATCCTGCTGTAAGCAATACAACCGTAGAAAGGACGATTCCCAAAGCCAGTGCTCTCATTTGGATTTCCTCACTTTTTGATAAATAGTGTAAGCAATAAATAGAAATGGAAT
This sequence comes from Salinibacillus aidingensis, assembly GCF_039522525.1. GTDB lineage: Bacteria > Bacillota > Bacilli > Bacillales > Alkalibacillaceae > Salinibacillus > Salinibacillus aidingensis. Next base: position 59,159 of record NZ_BAAADO010000009.1, on the reverse strand, counting down.
ATAGACAAAAACCGTATAAAAACCCATTCGCGATACGTAATCACTTAATTTCATAATACGTTCATGTCCATTAATCAATGTATTGGCAATAAGTACGATGAGGAGGAAAACAATTACGGTTTTTCTTTGATTCACATGAAAAATACGTTTCATTCCCCGGGTGGCTGCCCACAGTGTAAGGGTCATATTAGGAAGGATAACCATTGCCCATGAGCTGATTCCGATATATTCAAAACGTTCCACAAAGGGCATCTCGATAATTTTCCAAATTCCAAGCGTCGGCCAAATAACCGTGCTAAGCTGCTCTTCATCATAAAAAACGAAGGCCACAATGGTTAAAGCTACGTAGATAAAAATCGTAAACATCACCCCAAAGTGCGCCCATTTATGAGCTTTCTCAGGATGTTTAATAAAAGGATAATAGATGAGCAGAGTAGAAAAACCTAAAAAGCTTAACGTCATTTCCTTTGTAGACAGCAATAAATCTTTAACCGAATGATTTAATACAGGCATTAAATTATGAAAATAGGCAAATTCCAAAGGGAACAGCAGCGTAAGCAGAAGATAAAGCGGGATCACCGTTCCCAGGAAGCATATGCCCGCCACAACCCGAAATCCCCCGTTAATCACATAATAAAAAAGTATGATAAATACAACCCCAAGATAGAGTACACTTATATGAGGAAACATCCACACTTGAATAATCTCAATATAAAGCCGAAGTGTAACTGCCGACAAAATCAGAAAATAAATTGAAATGAGAAATCCAAGCACCCCGCCAGCATATTTTCCAAAAAGGGTATTATGAATATCAAAAATGTCCTCATCCTGTTTCAGCATTTTAAAGCACATCCAGACAACGACATGGACTGCAATTCCAGCGATGATTACCGAAATCCATGCATCATAACTGGCATATTCAATGACGGCACTTTCAAAGCTTAAAATTCCGATCCCCACCTGAACCGAATGAACTAAAAAGAAAACTAAAAAGGACGATACTTTCAGGGTATCTGAAACGGGTTTACCCAACCTCCTCACCTCCTTGTCTATTATTCATCAATATCCTTCTTTTTCGTTGCTTTTTTATAGCTGTACTTCTCTGTTTGCTGTGTCTGAAGCTGTACCGGCCGCTTCGTATTTCTTGAAAACGGAAGGCGGATAATCGCATCCTTCATATCTTTTAGACGAGGAGGATAAATCGGTTCTAAAAAAGGTCTCCCTAAGGATGAAAGTCGCAGCAAGTGAGTGATTAAAAAACAGAAGCCGAGAACAACCCCCAGCATGCCAAATAAATAAGCAAAGATAAGAAATGGAAACCGAATCAGACGAATGGTATTGCTCATTTGATAGACCGGCGTTGTAAAGGAAGCCAAGGCCGCAAGCGCAATAAGGATTAACAGGACGTTACTTGTTAATCCGGCTTCAACTGACGCTGTTCCAATCACAATACCACCCACAATACCAATGGTTTGCCCGACCTTCGTAGGCAGTCTTGCCCCGGCCTCACGTAACAATTCAATCGTTAATTCCAAGAAGACCGCTTCCAGTATAGGCGGAAGCGGAACTACTTCCCTGGAGGTAATTAACGTACCCATTAAATCTTTCGGGATTAACTCATAATGATACGTCAAAGCAGCAACATATATCGGTGTCACCAGAATGGAGAAGATAACTGAAAAGAAACGGATAATTCGAAAAGCAGAGGCAATAAAAGGATTTAAAAAGTAGTCCTCAAATGATATAAAAAACTCAGTAAGATTGGCTGGTGCAATTAAGACATGGGGAGACCCGTCAGCCATGATGACGATTTTGCCCTCAGCCAAAACAGCTGCAGTGCGATCAGGTCTTTCTGTATCCAGCAACTGTGGAAATGGAGATTTTGGATTGTCGGCAATGATTTGTGTAATGTAGGAACTATCAATAAGGTGGTCAATATCGATATCTTCTACACGCTGCATGACTGTGTTGATGTTTTCCTCATTGGCTATTCCTTCAATATATAGCACCGCCACCTTTGACTTGGTCAATCTTCCAACCTTTACTTCCTTGATCATTAACTCCGGGATCGGTAAATGATGACGGACCAGATTTAAATTCGTGTCAATGGATTCGATAAATGCTTCCTTTGGTCCAATAACAGAAAATTCAACTTCTGGTACCGATACATTTCTCGTCTTCTTTAAAGGGGCATTGATGAGCAGACCCTGCTGATCATACTCATCCAGCCGGATCAGAATATAACCTCTTAACAATTTCGTTTGCATTTTTTTAACATCTTTTGTTGTCAGTACCTTTTCCACTGGAATGGATTCTTTAATCTCTTCCAGGGAATAATGCTTATACTCCTGTATATTTTCCAAAATATCTCTGTGAAGAATTTCTGTATCAATCAATGATTTATAAAAGGAAATCCAAATCTTCTGTTTTTTTATTGGCTCCTTAAAGTGCAAAAAATCATTCGATGTATTGCAGATATCTATGAGTTCAATAATATTTGAAGGCTCCAGGAGTGTATTGGATTGTTTTTTCTGTGCTGATTTCTTTTTCCCGAATAGTTTCATTGGCCAATCCTCACATTTTCCATCAGAATTCTGCAGTGGGTTGCTCTTCATATTTTGCCTGAACATGGCAGATTTATTCTTCAATGGTAAATGACAAAAAGAAAAGGCCACCTTCAATTTTTGAAGATAGCCTTTTTCTTTTACGCGTAAGCCTTTTGCCTGGCCTGATTCAGTTTTTCTCCCAAATATTTCGCCACTTCCAGCATTCCATATTGCTCTGCAACGGACTCTGCATCACTGTTGTAATTGGTATTGGTATTGATATCATAGGTATACAGATTTCCGCTTTTATCTTTAATAAACTCAATACCTGCTACCTGTATATTGTTGGCTGAAAGCACCTGCTCATATTGCTGCAAAACAGGGTGATCGAAGCCCTTTTGAATTTGGAACTTCGTCGGGGATGCCGGTTCTTCCCCTGCCGGACAGAATAAATCATCAATCGTGCAGGCATCGGCCGGACAAAGCTCAAAGCCCTCTGAAGTATCGACACGTACCGCATATAAAAACCTGCCACCAACAAATTCACAGCGGGTAATAAAGGATTCTGGTGATTCGATATATTCCTGAATCAGTGTAATACCGTCCACTGGCTCCTCAAAATCCTCACCTTCCACATATTCTTTCAATGCATCCACAGATTGAAAGAGCTGGACGCCAAGACCCTTTCCGGCACGGTTATGCTTGGTAATGAATTTCTGTCCTTCAAATGCCTCCGCCTTCCTGATTAACTCTTCTTTTCCAACCGCTGCGATGGTTTTGGGTGTTCGAACCCCGTGTTTTTCAAGCTCCAAATACTGAAGCACCTTGCTAACCTCTAATTGTAAGGCACGACTCCCATTTATGACCGTGCGTCCATAGGCTTCAAGCCATCCTATCACCGCGCTGGCCAGTTCAGGTGAATAACGATTTCCTCTCGTATGCGAGGAAGCACTCATCCGGTTATAAAAGATGCCCTCAGGGGGTTCCTCGGTCAAATCAATGGACCCGTGATCAAGCAGCCAGTCTTCATAGGGAATCTCCAACTCTTCCAATCTCTTAAATAAATGCTCCGTCCATTCTTCATTTTCATGGATGACATACACCTTACTCATCTAAACACTCCTTAAGATTAGTTTTGAACCTTTGCCCGTAATTCTTCTACCAGTGGCATAACCTGATTGGAAAATCGCTTCAGTTCCTCTAATTGCGGTGAACACTGTAATAACAGTAAGTCTACTCCGGCTTGCTCGTATTCTAAAATTCTCTCGGCAATCTGATCAGGAGTTCCGACAAGATTAGGCCGTAACCCACGATTGGAAACCGAATAATCCTGCAACTGAATCCTTTGCTCAAGCTCGGATTTGGAAGTGAAATCTTTAAAGCCTGCATATCCGCTCATATCCTCAACGGTCGTAATCCGTTCCAGTTCCTTCAGTGCCTCTTCTTCAGTATCCCGGCAAATGACATATGCTGCCATCCCAAATGATTGCAAGGGCTCCTTCCCTGCTGCTGTTCTGCGATTTTTCATATCCTGAATTTTACTGGCGACCTCATCTACCGTTCCTCCATGCATGACATACGCATCGCAGGCTGAGGAAATCACCTGCTTGCCTTTTTCACTCTCTCCCCCTGCATAAAGGACAGGGTTCGGCTTTTGCACAGGTTTAGGGGCCAGTTTCGCATCCTCTACCTGATAGAAGTCCCCATTATAGGAAAACGAATCTTCCGTCCACATTCCTTTAAGAATATCAAGAAATTCAGTTGTCCGGTCATAGCGTTCATCGTGTCTCGTGAAAGCCCCGCCGTATTGTCTGGACTCCCCTTCCCACCAGCCGGACACGATATTTAACGTAAAACGCCCCTTACTGATGTGATCAATATTGGCCGCCTGTTTTGCGGTCACTGCCGGATGATGAAACCCTGGCCGGACAGCCGTCATAATTTCGATTTTTTCCGTCACAGCAGCCAATGCCGCAGCTGTCGTCCAGGCTTCCAGTGAATCGTGCTCAATTCCTTTAATATCATTTAAATATAACTCAGCGATTAAGGTTGTATCATATCCCCACTTCTCTGCTGACTGAATCACTTCTTTTGCATAATCATAGGTAGGCGGCATCTGTTCATCCTTTACATTTCGAAGCCAGCCTCCAAAAATCGGTAACCAGAATCCATATTTCATGTTCTCCACTCCCTGTTGTGTTGTTATGTAAAAAATCAAAGGCGGAAGCGCCCGTTTAGCGACGTACGGACTGAACTGAACCGTAGGAGATAAAGGAAACACGACGAACAGCGTGAGTCGATGTTGACTTATCGGACGGAGGTGAAGGAAGTCACGCTAGTCGCTGGGCGCTGGAGCCGGACGTGGCCTCTCTTGTTTTCTAATCCACAAATAGCTTTTTTTATGATTTGCTGGATAAGAAAAAACTCTCTTCCAATAAGAAGAGAGTTGAAACCACTGTAATCGACTCGTCCTCTTATCTTTCAAGCACACTGACTTGATGGATTTGGCACAGTATTCTTTCAAAAAAGAACCTGCTGCCGAGGCTTCCAAGGGCCATTTCCCTCCACCTCTCTGGATAAGATTCCTATATAAAATTGTTAGAAAAATCATAAATCATAAAAGAAAAAATGTCAACCATACCAATTGGATTACTTCCCTAAAAGGAGTGAAAATTTTACCCCATTTCTTTTTAATATCATTAGAAATCAGGAGACAGCCGCTTACCCAAAAAAGCTTTTAAACGACTGCACCGTAGCTTCTCTGTTGATGGCTGCAATGGATGTAGTCAGTGGAATTCCTTTAGGACAGGATTGAACACAATTTTGCGAGTTTCCGCATTCTTCAAGTCCACCTTCTCCCATAAAGGCTTCCAAACGCTCTTCTTTATTCATTTCGCCTGTGGGATGTACATTTTTCAGACGAATCTGTGCAAATACGAAAGGTCCTAAAAAGTCAGTTTTTTCGTTCACGTTTGGACAGGCTTCAAGACAAACCCCACACGTGAAGCATTTGGATAACTCATAGGCCCATTGTCGGGTATTTTCATTCATGCGTGGACCCGGACCAATGTCATAGGTTCCATCAATCGGAATCCATGCCTTTACACGCTTTAACGCATCAAACATTTTCCCACGGTCGATAAATAAATCCCTTATAACCGGAAAGGTAGTCATTGGGGCAAGGGTAATCGGCTGCTCCAGCTGGTCAACCAATGTTGAACAGGCCTGTCTGGGCTTGCCATTAATCAGCATGGAGCAGGCCCCGCAAACCTCCTCTAAACAATTCATATCCCATTGCACAGGAGTGGTTTGCTTCCCATCCTTTGTCACCGGATTTTGCCGGATTTCCATCAGAACAGAAATAATGTTCATATTGGATCGATAAGGAATGGAAAACGTTTCTTCATAGGGCTCTGACTCAGGATGATCCTGACGGGTAATCCTGACCTCAATGTTATCCATGTCGCTTCCTCCTTGCAGAAAAAGTCGGTTTCACCAGCAAGAGAGGTAAATCGGCTTACTCGTGCCAGGTGCTTCCATCGTGGTCAACATCCAGATTTAAAGGTTCAATCCCTGCTTCTCTCCAGGCTTCCCATAACTCTTCAACCTGACGCTGTGAGCGAACAAACGCGATGCCACAATCTCCGCCACCTGCACCAGAGGATTTACCACTTCCTCCTATTTGCTCCGCTAACTCGGATAAACTTGCCAATATTGGTGTTTCTATTAGCATACCCACTTCTTTTCCTAATTTTACAAGGATGGCGCGATTTTTCTTTAAACTCTGTAAGGACAATGGAAGGTCATTTTCGTCAAAACCTCTGACCAGTCCTTTTACCGCCTCATGGCTTTCTTCCACGAAGGTATGGTAAATGTTTCGATGTTCCTGCTGTCCATGCTTCAGCTGTTTGATCATCGGCCCTGTTGAAGCCGCTTTTCCGGTCCACCCGGTACAGAGGCGAAGTCCATCGGGCGGATTTATAGAGCGAATGGATAAATACGGCCATGGCTGATCAACCAGAGCCCTGACAGAGGTCTGCTGCATTTGATCAAGGAGCCAGTCTGCCTGAAAAGCAGAATACTCGAGCCATCCCCCATAGGTTGATGCAGCTACATCAGCTCCGGATCCGCTCCCCTGCGTCTTAACATGGGCAAGCGTGGCAAGCTTAAAAATCAAATCCTTATTTACGTGAAAGGCATCCGTCTGCTTTTGGGCCAGCGCTAAAATGGACGATACCACAGAAACAACAACGGCGGCACTGGAACCAAGGCCGTATTTTTTACCCGAGGGATCATCGAGCTCACTTGTAACCGTTAGATGGAAGGGAGAAAGGTGTATGGATGCTTCATTCAGATAATCCTTCACAGCCATAATCGTATTTTGAACAAACCGTAATTTTTCATCGGTTTCACTGAATTCAATTGAATGGGAATTGGATACCCACGAAACCGTTTCAAAGCCTAAATCAGGAAGGGAAAATTTATATTGATTACTTGGTGTGATTTCTGCATAAACATAGCGGTTGACAGCGGCTACGATGGCATACTGATTCGGTTCCAGTACGGCATATTCACCTGCTATCATTAATTTTCCCGGGACTTTTATCTTGATGGGCAATGGAATTCCCTCTCTTTCAGATCACTTTAAGACCAGGCTTTTTTACAACTACAATCGATCTTTATCACGCATGAACTGGCCGTATTATCCCTTCTTCAAGTCTTGAGGGTAACCCAACAAGACTAAGTGGGGATAAACGTCCGGTAAATTCCTGATAAGTTCAACTAACCATCACTGGGGGATGGAGAATCCCCCAGTGATGGAAGTTTCTCTTTATATTCAATACCGGGACCAGGTCGACAGCCGTATATGCCTTTCACCATTTCCAGATTTTCCAGCTCATCCCGTATCTTCTGCTCGTCTTCCGGAAGACACAGAATTTTTACGTTAGGTCCTGCATCAATCGTATAATAAGCCTGTATTCCTTTATCTCTCAGATGCTGTACTTCTTCCATGACAGCCATTGTACTACTCTGCCAATAGGTAAATGGCGGATGGGAGCCCAGCATCGTTGCGTGCATTTTTAATGCATTGGCTTCGGCGACCTTTCCTAACCGCTCAAAGTCTTTCGTTCGTATCGCTGTTTTTATTTCTTTTAATTCATGGTCAACTGCTTCAAGCCACCCTGAATAAAACGGAGAGGTCTCCACTGTACGCTTCATCCCTTTACGGCTGGAGATCGGCTTTTCGTTTGATTCCAGCAGCACGGACAATACACGGACATCCCACTCCGTTTTACTCATAATCGGCACGGCATAGGAATCGGAACCATCAGTCCGGCTTCCTTTTTCCCATTCGGCAAATCCTCCAAAAACGGAACGGCACGCAGATCCTGATCCTTGACGGGCAAGGATGGAGAGGGTTTTCCTGTCCAAATCAAGACCCAGTGCCTTAGTTGAAGCTGCAGCCAAAGCGGCAAACCCTGATGCAGACGAAGCAAAACCTGCTGATGTCGGAACATGATTCACCGAACGAACGGCTGCATACATCTGTACACCGGCAAATTGTCTGATTCGGTCCAGATAGCTGGAAATTTTGGCAGACTCTGAATCGCTGGCGGTCTCCCCGTTAAAAATAAACGTATCTGTTTGTAAAGCCTCATCAAACTGAACTTCCGTGGTCGTATAAAAATGATCCAATGTGAGAGACAGACTGTTATTCATCGGTAAAATCAGTTCATCATTTCGCTTACCCCAATACTTAATAAGGGCAATGTTTGTATGTGCTTTCGCTACCGCCTTCATATTAAATCTCCTCTGCTTGCTTCATTCATCGATGCGGATTGGGACATTCCCAGGGTGAAAAACCATGTATCCTTTGCCCCAGCTGCTTTCAGGGAATCGGAAATACGCTCAGCATCCTCCATATTTTTAGCCAGGGCTACGATACAGCCCCCGCGTCCGCCACCTGTTAATTTTGCTCCCAATGCACCGGCATTCCGGGCACAGGTGACGAGCTCATTCAGGTTCCCATCACTGACGCCAAGCTTCATTAATTCCTCCTGGGCTTTGTTCAACAGTCCGCCTAATTTTTCCGGGCGTTCTCCGGCTAAAATGGATTTTGCCTTACGCGTCATGTCACCAATATATTTAATCGATTGCTTGGCTTTCTGGTAATGCTTTTCATATTTTTCCCGAACCGCTGTTACTGCTGCCCGTGTATCTCCAATTCGGCCTGAATCAGCCACAACCAGATTCAATGGTACTCCCATTTCGATCGGCTGAATGGCCTCCCCTTTCTTAAACCAAATAGGGACATCTCGTGACACACATTCCATATCAATTCCACTTGGATTCCCATGGGCGTATTTTTCAGCAATATCAACCAGATACATTAACATCTGGTGTGATAATGTCTTTTCAAAATAAGAAAAAAGGCTGCGTACGACCGAGGTAGCAATGGCCGCACTTGAACCCAGACCACGACCAATCGGAATCATGGATTTGATTGTAAAATGTATATCTTTTGCCGGTTTGGCTAAGAATTTTAACGATTCACGAATACATACAGCAATGCCCTCCAACCGGTCCGGAATCGTACCGAGCGGGCCATTATAAAAGTCACTGGATATGGTAATTTCACCAGCACCTTCTTGTACCGTTGATTTTACCATAAGTAATGGAAATGGAAGAGCAATCGCCGGCTCCCCATATACAACTGAATGTTCTCCAATTAAGATGAGTTTACTATGGGCAGTTCCCTCTCCCTTTATTTGAGAAGATGAACGCATAAACATCCCCCACTTCTATTCAATCAATTCTGTTTTTAAAATAACGTATTAACAATAAATGGTGCTGCATATAATGTCATAAACTGAACACCGTAGTTGACGCCTAACCGGTTAAGGACGCCTGCAACCAGTCCAATAAGCAGAACTCCGGCAACATTCAGCCAGCCTGCATCCATATAGGCGAGGAGAAGAACCAGCCCGAAAAACAAGCCCAGCATCGCCTCATGCGGAATACGCTTAAAGACAAAGCGGCAAATCTGCACCGCATACTTCACCGTTACAAAATACGTAATCAAAATCGCAATTCCGGCACCAATAATTGTCGCCCAAAAAAATTCAGACATTGATAAGATATGATGCAAATTATGGTCCTGTGTAAAAACTGGTGGTGCATTAAACAGTGCATGTCCAGGTCCAATAGCTGTTGGCGATAATGGAATGCCAAGTGCAATTAGTGGAATTAAAGTCCCGCTAATATAAGCCGCATTTGTTAAAGCATCCATCGATGAAATGGCACGTGCAGCCTTTTTGACCGGATCCTTAATCTTACTTGCCACAACCTCACCAATCATAATGGTCATACCCACAGGACTTAAGAAAAAGGTCCCCACACCTAATATGGAAGAAAAGAAGCTTGAAACCGTCTCATTTTTTGTCAGAATACGAAACGGATTCGGAAACCCCTTAATTTTTTTGCTGATTTTAAAGGAAATCTTCTTTGTATCGTGACGCGTTAATTTTGAACGTAAGTCACCATTTAACAATTCAAATAGGGTTAATATCACAGGACCAATAGTAATTCCTAAGAAAAAGGAGATAAATACCGTCGTATCCTCAGGAACAATCCCGACTCCCCAATATAAGTGACGCAGCCCTTGAATTAACAGAGCAAGCGGCAATATAGATACTAAGGCAAGCCACTTATTTTTAGTCATTAAGGCTAAAAAGATAGCTCCAAAAAAGAAAATGGGATCGGTATACTCCTTAATAACCTCCGAAAATTCGGAAAGAACATTTGCCAAAGCAAAACTGATAGGAATCGATACAATCGTTCCAATCACCGAGCCGGAAGCCATTTTTCTAATACTGGTATCCGCCAGTCCGTGTTTCTTCAAGACGAGGGCATGTTCTACCATTGGTGCCGACATCACCCCGCCTGGAATACCGGCAACAGCAACCGGAATCGAATCAGTTAATTTCTTGGCTACAATCGCTGCCATGAAGAACGTTAAAATAATCACAGGTTCAAATCCAGCCAGAACTAAAACAAGAGTTACGGGTGCTAAGACAGCTGTTTCATCTGTACCAGGTGCCACTCCGATTAATGTATAGAGTACAGATGCAATTCCAGCAACGAGCACCATCTGTAAAATTAAACTAATATCCATCATTGATCCTCTTCCCTTATCTCTTCAAATGTACGTTTTGGTTTAATAATAAAACTGCTGATGATAAATCCAAGCACGGCACCTGCCAGTCCATAAAATAAAGGTTCAGAGGCATTGTTTGGAGCAAGAAAATATCCTCCCAATGCTCCAGCCCCACAGATAAGAAGGGCAAGCCCTAAATCCTTTATATGTACAAGATCTTCCCATACTTCTATATTCTGCGGTTCATGGTTATGCTTTTTATTTCCTTTAGTCATACAAAAACCCCATCCTGTCAATTTGCATACGCTCAACTCCTCTATTATACACTCGTTTTTAGCCTGCGGTGGAAAAACCATTCATATTCATCGGCAACACCCCTGTTTGTCCACCTGTAAACAGCTGATTTACCTAAATGAAAAAGTACTCCTTATAGATGATAACTTTTTTTTGGCCAGAAAAAAAGAATGGTGCTTTTTTATTTACTATTGTTTATTTTCAAACGACTCCGCTCCTGGTGCTTTTTGTGGAAATTTTTTATAAAGTGTTGCCTTTCTGAATCATTTATTATATATTGATAGAAAGTTCTTAAGACAACTCCATAACGTACTTTTCTTATCCAGAGAGGTTGAGGGACTGGCCCGATGACACCTCAGCAACCAGCCTGTAACAGGCCCGGTGCTAATTCCAGTAAGGTAGTAGAATACCTTAAAGATAAGAAGAATGTTCCGTTGACAAAAAGAGCCTTCTTCTTATGAAGGCTCTTTTTTATTAAATTTTATGAAAGAAGGGATTTTCATGGTTCAAAGTCAAATAACACAATCAAAAACAAGGGTAAACCCTCCATTTCGGGCTGATCACGTCGGCAGTCTATTAAGGTCCGAGCGAATTAAACAGGGACGAATTCAAAAGGAAAAAGGTGAAATAAGCGCCGAACGTTTGAAAGAGATTGAAGACCAGGAAATCGCACGGATTGTAGAAAAGCAGAAGGAAATTGGCTTACAGGCCGTAACGGATGGAGAATTCCGCCGGGCCTGGTGGCATTTTGACTTCCTTGAAGGTCTGGATGGTGTAGAGGGCTATAATACGGGAGAAGGCATTCAGTTCCATGGAACCAAAACAAAAGCTCACGGCGTAAAAATTACTGACAGCATCGATTTCAGTGATCATCCAATGCTTGACCATTATAAATACGTACATAGTCTGGCCGGCAGCCACACCGCCAAAATGACGATTCCAAGCCCAAATATGCTTTGGTTCAGGGGAAAAAATAACACCCATTTTTACAAGGATGACGACGCTTTATTAACGGATTTAACCAAAGCTTATCAGAAAGCGATTCAGGCCTTCTACGATGCTGGCTGCCGTTATTTACAGCTGGATGATACGTCATGGTCCCTGTTTTTTAATGAAAAAGGCCGTGAAATGATTCGCTCACGTGGTCAGGAACCTGAGGAATTACAAAAGTACTTCGCCAAAACCATTAATAATTCCATCGCAAATCGCCCGGATGACCTACAGATTACCATGCACATTTGCCGTGGCAATTTCCAGTCCACCTGGGCTTCATCTGGAAGCTATGATGCCGCCTCTGAAACGATTTTTGGCGGACTCGATGTTGATGGGCTATTTTTAGAATATGACGATGAACGTTCAGGAGGATTTGATCCCCTGCGTTTTGTCCACCGCAATGATTTAAAGTTGGTACTTGGACTGATTACATCAAAATCCGGTAAGCTTGAGGAAGCAGACGACGTAAAACGCAGAATTGAACAGGCAGGTAAATATGTAAACCTTGACCAATTGTGTCTGAGTCCACAATGCGGGTTTGCATCGACAGAAGAAGGAAACCTGCTCACAGAGGAAGAACAATGGAATAAGCTCCGTCATGTCATTCAGATTGCTGAAGATGTGTGGAAATAGCAAGGTAAATTCGGAAAAGCGGAGGCGGCCGTTTAGGCCCGACGGCATAAGCAGAATATCCGGAGTGGCCGCTTTTGGCCATGGAGGGTATTCTGCTTATGACCGCTTGGGCCTGGGAGCCGCAGCTGGACATTAGAAGAGCGGAGGCGACTGATCAGGTCATGCGGGATAAGACGAAGACATGGAGTGGCATGGTTTTGGCCACGCAATGGCTTTGGCTTATATCCGCCTTGACCTAGGAGCCGCAGCTGGACAAGCGTGTGCTTCCGCTTTTTTTGCCTATTCTAATCCTCCCTTTTCTCCACAAATAACAGGATAAAAGTTGCTAAAGGACCGAGGAATAACGATAGTAAAAACCAGTTTAGACCCGTACGATTTTTTCCTTGCGCCAGCCCGGCATTAATCAAGGCTAGTGTACCCCATCCTACTACAAATTCATTTTCCATCTTTTAACACCTGCCATATAAGAACTAAAGGTTTCATCGTTAATTTGAGTATACATTATGAGAAACATCTTGTCTGCAGCACCTGTCTCTATGGCCGTCATCCTGATCAGTCCTCTTCACCTTTCGATTATGATTTATAAGCGAATGGTTATGATATGTACTGTATGAGGTCATCAACTTGAAGGAAAGGCTGATTCTGTTGTCCAAAATCAGAAGAAAAAAAGTCCTTAAAGAGATTATGCAAATCTTTATGATCACCATTGGAGCCATCATTGCAAGTATAGGTCTGGAATTATTTCTCGTTCCCAATGACATTTTGGACGGTGGAGTCATCGGACTATCGATTATTGCAGGTGCGATTACCAATTATCAGATGAGTGTGTTTATCATTTTATTTAATATTCCTTTTTTATTGATTGGCTTTCGCCGCATGGGAAGGAAATTTACGATGCATACACTGTATGGGATTGTTGTCCTCTCGATTTTCACGGCCATTATGCATCAATTCGAGCCTGTTACGGACGACTTATTCTTAGCCACGATTGTCGGCGCGGTGATTCTTGGAACAGGCGTCGGACTGGTGATTCGTACCGGCGGGGCACTGGATGGAACGGAAATTATCGCGATTTTATTCAGTAAGGAACGCCCGGTATCTGTAGGACAGCTGGTTATGATTATGAATTTTTTCATTTTTATTTTGGCTGCTTTACTTGTCTTCAGCTGGGAAACGGCTATGTATTCCATCATTACTTATTACATCGCCTTTAAAATGATTGATGTCGTTGTTGAAGGTATGGAGGAGCTCAAGTCTGTAACGATTATTTCCGACGTTCCGGATGAATTGGCAGATTCACTCATTCAGCAGTTGGGGCGTGGAATCACCTTTTTTCATGGAGAAGGGGTTTATACAAATGATCCCAAAAAGATCATTTACACCGTTGTCACCCGTATTGAATTGTCAATCGTTCGAAGCATTGCAAATGACATTGATCCTGAAGCGCTCATCGCCATTGAAAATGTAGCAGACGTCTCAGGAAGTAATTTCAAAAAAAGCACTCAATGAAAAACCTAACGGGTTCGGTTTTGGAGTGCAAAACACTAAAAACAATGTGAATAGACCCTTAAATGGTTAGGAATTAACACTGAAAATGACATATAAATTAACACTGAAAATGACATATAAATTAACAGTAAATTTAACACAATAAAAAGGAGCTTGGACAATCAAGCTCCTTTTCCTATGAATTTAAATGGCTTCTTCTTCAACTAAAGCCCTCGTTTGTGGAACAAAGCAATTTCACTCTCACTTTGATGACAAAGGAATAATACCTGAACTTATCAATAATCTTCCTTTGCACAACAATTCTCCCTTAAAGCCTATTTTATGTAATAACAAAAAAGATATTACCGCACCGCTTGTTCAACAATCGTGCCCTTTACTTTAATTGGAATGATAAAAGGGTTGTTATTTTACATCTTGTACTTCACAACCGAACCCGTTATAAAAAACCTGCAGGACTTCATTAAGGTCCTGCAGGTTTTTTATTTCTTACTTAAACCAGGTGGCATTTTCATCCATGTGAACAAAAGGAAGATCTGTATCTACTTCCCCATAAATGCGGTCCATGTTCAGATCATTTCCCGATACCCAATCTCCAAAGTCTATTTCTGCCGGCTCCTGATCACCGCCCAAAGCAAACCACGCTTTCTTTTCTTTTGGAAAGTAGGCTGAGGTATGAATGGTACCCGCCCAGTTTTTATATTGTTTTGAGAAAACTCCCCTATCCGTATCGTTCAGCAGACGGAAAGCATCATAGGAATTCTGAATGGTTGATTTCCCCTGCTCCATTGCCTCTAAACGCTTATAGGAGTCAACCAGGTGATGACGATTTTCCTGTTTCATCATTTCAAAATGGTTCGTACAGACCGTGGATTGACGCACCTCTGTTCCTCTCGGGGATGCCTCGACAACAAAGGCCTGTCCACCCTGATCATAGGCAATATAGCTAAAGGAATGGCGGTGTGGGATTTCCTTTAACATAGCCACAGCTTCTTCTATATTGGCGCAATTTTCAAGTACCATCCGGCCAATCATATGACAGATGAACCCTTCTCCCGGCTTTTTTCGATGCATGAAGTTATAACCTAATACCAGGCCTTTTTCATTGATTCCATCCGGACGCCCTGTAATTTTCTGCTGAGGACCCGCCGTCGCATAGCCATGATCCGTTGGCTGATAGAGTGCATACCGGCCCTCATAAGTCTTCGGATGATAATCATAATTACGAATAAAATAATTTTCCCCTGTCAAAATCGAACAGCCCGAACGAGCGTATGGCAAGCGATAACCACTGAATTCCATTAACACACGTTCTATCGGCCATTCCAAAGCATCCTGCAGACCAATGATTTCCTCCCAGATGCCAGGAGCAAAGCGGCGAATGGCATCCCTCGCTTCCTGTTCATCAACGGAAAATCGTGGTCTTCTCACCTTCCATTGCCGTTCCCGATTTTTTACGATTAAAGAATTCTTTAATTGCTCCCCCTGCATTCGTCCATAATCATAATGGGACCCGCGAAACTGAATGATATCACTGTAGATTTCCTTCATGGTTAAGAGCTCCTTTGCGGTTATTTTACTAATTACCAACAGACAAAAAACTCCCGCTTTTACCTGACGGGAGTTTTTCCTAATCCTGCTTACTTATTCGCAAAAAATTCTCTGGCAGCTTCCAGATATGGGACATCCTCGTCCAGCATATCATCCTCATGATAGATAGCTTCGACTGGACATACAGCTTCACAGGCTCCGCAATCAATGCAGATATCCGGATCTATATAAAACATGTCCTTTCCTTCTTCTATACAATCCACCGGGCACACTTCTACACATTCCCCGGACTTTTCCTCTTTACAAGGTGCAGTAATGACAAATGCCATTTTCAATTCCCCCATTCTTAGACGTAAAAGAATCTATATTCTTTCAGGAAATCTATCTGTAACACCGTAGATATCCCTTTTATGTAACAAATGTACATCTTATAAAACTCCATATTGAAGTCTTCCAATAATAAAAATATCATGATTTTTAAATAATAACAACTATTCTAATTATTCCCTGCGCCTTTGAGGATAAACCATAATCATCCTGTACATGATGAGATACAGCACCAGCAATGGAGCCCCATTAATCATGAACGTATATTCTACCGTATACTTTAATAAAACGTGTAAAAGTAAAGGTATGGTCAGTGCAAAAGCCGTCATTTTCCAAAGCTGCTGATATGCCAGTCTCCGTCTAAACAGCACCTTGATCAGATACGAAACACCCGCCAGCAGCGAAATCCCTGATACGGCTAAAAAAATGATTAAAAAAGGATATATGACAATTAATTGAAGTGCATACATGCTCCTTGGAATCTCTGCATCCTCAAAATGAATAATCATTTGTAAGACATCCGGAATAAAGAGGAGAAATAGAATCACACTGATATAAACAATGGTATTACGCATGGAAATACGATTTAACCGAAACAACGCTTTTTTCTCAGGTAGTAAGAAGCTGTTTTTTAAGGCTGTAAAAAACTCCACGACCAGAACCTCCTGCCCATAGCCATCTATCTTATATTTTATATGGATATTGGAAATCTGTCGAACAGTATCCGGTATAAAAATACAAAAAAGTCAGTCCCCCTTAAATATGTGGAAACTGACCGTATCGCGTTATTTATTCAGTTATGAAAGTATTTTTGCTTTAAAATTTTCTAGCGTTCTTTTTCGTAAACGGCCCATTGGTTTCTGCCCGATTCCTTTGATTTGTAAAGGGCATTATCTGCTTCCTTGAGGAGTTTCTCATACGTTTTTTCCTCTCCGTGATAATAGGAAATCCCAATACTCACTGTTGTGGTAATCGCATCTCCACTGGCCGAAACCTCAAAGGGCTGCTTCATTTCCTTCCGAATACGTTCACTGACTCTTATTGCGTCCTCTTTATCTTCAAGGTCAGGAAGAACGACTTGGAATTCATCTCCACCCATTCTCGAAACCGTATCCGTGTCACGGACCGAATTCTGTACCCGTCTCGCAACCTCTTTAATCACTTTATCCCCTGTATCATGTCCGTACCTATCGTTAATCTCTTTAAAATTATCACTGTCTAACATAAGGACGGCTGTAATCGTTCCTTTCCGCTTCGTTGTATTCATCGCAATTTCAACCTGGTGATGGAAAAAGGTGCGATTTGGCAGTCCTGTTAATTCATCGAACAGCGCCATATTCATTAATTCCTTTTCTTTCTCCTTCTGATTGGATATATCTCTTGAAATAAACACAACCTGGTCAACTTCTCCAGAAGCACTGAGAACAGGCCCCCCACGCGTATCAACCCAGACATACTCTCCATCTTTATTCAGACGCCGATATTCAAACTTAATACTTTGCTTATTTTCTATAATCATTGAAAAAGCATTTTGCACTTTAGCCATATCTTCAAGGTGAATAAAGGAAAGATAGGATTTCCCCGCAAAAAAGTCAGGGTGAATCCCTAAAATATCCTGATGGGCAGGGGAAGCATATTGGATGTAGCCGTCACGATTAACGACTCTAATCATATCATTGGAATGTTCCACAATCATCTGATACCGGTTTTCCGATTCTTTCAGTTGATCCTTTAATTCAATAATTTTTGCCACATCCTTATATACAGCCACTCCTCCAATCATCGTACCGTCTTCCATGATAGGAGAATAGGAGGACAGGACTTCGATGACACTGCCGTCCTTGGTTTTCCTCTGGGAACGATTGGCATCAATAACCTCCCCCTGCTTTAAGCGTCGGAAAAGGTTATCCAGTTCCGCCTTCTGGTTTTCAGGAATAATAGTCACTTCGGGATTATAAAAAACATCATCCCTTGTCCACCCAAACATGGTTGTAAAGGCCGGATTCACAGCCAGGTACTCTCCGTTCTCATCAAACATAAATACCGCATCTGCTACATGATTAAAAACCTTTTCCAGTTCTTCCTTTGTTCGTCTTAATTCTTTTTCCTGATTTTTTCTGTTGGTAATTTCCCGGGTGATGGCAATGACATGCTCACAATTGCCCTCCTCGTTAAAGATCGGGGTAACATTCGACTCTACCCACCCCTGCCTGACTTCAGCCTTATTTTCGTCTAAGGGAAATTTCAGCGGCGTTTCATAGGATATGGTTTCCTGATTTTGTATAGCCTCCTTATATTTCCCCGTAATCTTTTCTGCTGATGTTTCAGGCATGATTTCCTCTATTCTTTTACCATTGTAATCCTTTGGAAACTTAAGCAGATTCATGACCTGCTGATTCACCGTTACGTAACGGAAGGATTGATCCTTACCAACCGACACTAAAAAGACCATATCCGAAATACTATTAAAAATAACATCTAAGTATTTAGCATTTTTCAGATTTGTAATCATTCTTGCAGCTCCTCAATGTTATGGAATCCCTCTATATACAAAAAAAGATTATGACATAACCAGACTCCATTTACTACTTTTAAGCTCTTTTATATGGGATAAATGTTTACCAATTGATCCATATTATGGATGATTCAGGCAAAGACAATCTGGTCCTCCTGATTCAGCGAGGCATCTATATTTTTCGTTTCCTCCTGTAAAACGTATTTTTATCTTTCCAATTTTAATTCATTCTACCCACCGTTACCCTTTCAGAATGGACAATCAAATCTAAATATTGTTCTTTAATACAGAGAAATAAACAGACTTGTCTTCATATTGCCAAATTTTCTTATTTTTGGTACAATTAAATTCACCAGTTATTCTCCAGCGTTAATGATAACTACTCAACTCAGCAAAACTTCACACTTTTTATCCAATCAGTAAGGTACCAGGACTCCAAATATTAATCTAATCTTTTCCACTATTTGTTATTTTTGTTTTTCATTTTTCATAAGGTGTTAGGAATACTTTTCGAATGGAGGGAGTGAATGAAACAGATGATGCGAAAACAGAAAAATTTGTTTCTGAACTTAGAGGAAACCTGTCATCACTGTAACGGGAAAGGCTATGTGGAAGTGTTTTCGGATCGGTTTCGCGAAATTTTAGAGGACCTGGAACTGTTATACCCAACATTTGATCAGGCAATGGCCATTGCCCGTGACAAATACGAAGAGGAAATCAAGAAAGAAACCTGCCCAACCTGTAAGGGGAATAAGGTAATCCCCAACGATAATGGCCGATTACTAATATCCAACAAAGACATGATTGTGGAATTTCTGCAAAAACAGAAGCTCATTTAGAAAAG
This sequence comes from Salinibacillus aidingensis, assembly GCF_039522525.1. Classification (GTDB taxonomy): domain Bacteria; phylum Bacillota; class Bacilli; order Bacillales; family Alkalibacillaceae; genus Salinibacillus; species Salinibacillus aidingensis. The sequence continues at coordinate 39,792 of NZ_BAAADO010000009.1, read as the reverse complement.
ACCTCACTTAACTTTAAGTGAAGTCTTTCTGTGAATTCCGCTTTCTCCCGCTCCTTTTTTCCTTCCTTCCTACTTTTTACCTCTTATAAAATTAATCTATTAAAAAAACATCATTTGTGCCTTTTGAGGTGAATACTTTGAAAAAGAAAATCGCAATATCCTTCAGTGGTGGCAAGGACTCTATCCTTGCCTTAAATAGAATCATAGCATCTAATGAGTGGGATGTATGCTGCCTTGTTACGACCATTACAGAGGACAATGAACGCACCACCATGCATGGAGTCCGGGAAGCCCTGCTGGATGAACAGGCCTCTGCATTAAACATCCCTCTGCAAAAGGTTTACATCCCGAAAAATTGTTCAAATGACACATATGAAAAAATAATGAGCAGGATGATACAGGAGCTTATCATGGATGATGTAACACATATGATGTTTGGAGATATTCGACTTGAAGATATTAGAAAATACAGGGAAACCATGCTGAAGGATACTACCATCCAGCCTGTCTTTCCTATTTGGGGAGAAGATACTCGGCGATTAATCAATGAATTTCTTAATGAAGGCTATCAAACGATAGTCACCTGTACAGATGGACAACAGCTTGATTCAGCATTTACAGGAAGAGTGATCAACCGCTCATTTTTGAACGACCTTCCGTCACACGTGGATCCATGCGGCGAAAATGGTGAATTTCACACATTTGTATTTGATGGTCCACTCTTCAAGCACAAAATTCGCTTTCGCCCTGATGAAACATTAACCGTCCAAAAGGATTTGTTTAGTGGCAGGGACCGATTTTACTATGCAGACCTGGTGCCATGTATTTAAGTTTATGCCATTTGAACAGACCTCCCTTTTATATTAGGATATTTTTGTACCCTTATAAAAAACACTATATGAAAAAGGTGGGTAAAGCATGATTTTAAAAGAATGGCTGCAGGAATCCAGGTATACAGTCGTTTTTACAGGAGCAGGGATGTCAACAGAAAGTGGACTGCCTGATTTTCGTTCCTCCAGCGGGCTGTGGAAGCAAAAGGATCCAAGCCAAATCGCCAACACAAATGCCCTGAATGACAACGTGGAAGAGTTTATTGAGTTTTATCGGCAGCGGGTTCTTGGAGTAAAGGAATATCATCCGCATAAAGGACATTACATACTGGCTGAGTGGGAACAGCAGGGAAAGGTAAAGTCCATTATTACCCAAAATGTTGATGGATTTCATCAGGAGGCAGGCTCCACCCAGGTTGCTGAATTGCATGGAACTCTTCAAAAGCTCCATTGTCAATCCTGTGGCAGAGAATACAGCAGTGAGGAATATGTTGCCGAGGATTACTATTGTGTTGCATGCGAGGGAATTTTACGCCCTTCCATTGTTCTGTTTGGTGAGTCATTACCTCAGGAGGCGTTTCAGTTCGCCTATGAGGAAGCTGAAAAAGCGGAACTATTTATCGTTCTGGGCTCCTCTCTTTCTGTCACCCCGGCGAATCAATTTCCTTTAATCGCTAAAGATCACGGAGCAAAATTAGTGATTGTTAATCGGGATGAAACACCATTTGATTCCTATGCCGATCTGGTGATTCATGATAAAAAAATCGGTGAGGTTCTGGAAGAGCTTCATACGTAACCTCCTTCAGCCTTTGCGGAAAGCTCTTCTTTCCGCGTAAGGTACGCATTTAAAACAGACAAATACCTTTTCCCCCTCATCATTATAATAAATCGCAGGCTGCTCAGCTTTGTTTTTACAGATCGCACATGTTTTCGGTTTAAACAAACCTTTTAGCTTATTCCACATAAGGATCCTCCTTTTCCTTCCTCTTATTCTATCAAACCATAAAGAACACTGTTAATGATTCGCTGTTGTTTATATTTGGATGCTGAACCAGCGAATCATTGTAATATAAAGTTCAACTAACCATCAGTGGGGGTATTACAGACAGTTAATGCGTGATAAAAAGATGTTCCCTGTTCAATAGGAAACACCTTTTCATCGTATACCTGTATAGCTTTCGCTGCTTAATTCACCTTTTTATCCCCTTCCCAGTGCATTTCACGCAGGCGGTATTTTTGCAATTTTCCAGTCGCTGTTTTTGGCAAAGATTCGACAAACTGTACTTTTTTCGGGGCTTTGAAATGGGCCATATTTTCTCTGCAGTAAGTAATGATGTCATCTTCTGTAACATCTGCTTCCGGCTGTAAGACGACCATTGCCTTTGGGACCTCTCCCCACTTTTCATGCGGAATAGCAATCACTGCTGCTTCCCGTACTTCAGGATGCTTATAGAGAACCCCTTCAACTTCCGTGGAGGAAATGTTTTCCCCTCCCGAAATAATCATATCCTTTGCCCGATCCCGGATTTCAATATACCCATCCGGATGAGTGACGGCCAGATCGCCTGTATGAAACCAGCCATCTTTCAACGCTTCTTTCGTTTTTTCAGGGTTCTTGTAATAGCCTTCCATCACCACATTTCCCCTGGTGACAATTTCACCGAGCTCCTGTCCGTCCCATTTCACTTCCTCTCCATCCTGTCGTATCACCTTTGTTTCACCATTAAAGGCAAGCTCAATGCCCTGTCTTGCCTTAATCACTGCCTGTTCATCAGGAGTTTTAGTGTCAAATTCCTTTTTCCATTCGCAATATAAAATAAAGGGTGAGGTTTCTGTCAGGCCATACACATGAATCATGTTTAGGCCAAGTATCTCCTGGGCTTTATGAATTAATGCAGCTGCCGGCGGTGCACCGGCTGTAGCCATACGAGGCTTTGTCGGAATGTTCGCCTCCTTAGCTTTTGGCTCATTCACCAGCACATTAATAACGGTCGGAGCTCCACACAGCAAGGTAATGTGTTCTTTTTCAAACAACTCTAAAATGTAAGGCGGATCAACCTTGCGCAGAAACACATGTGTAGCACCCGCTCCGGTTATCGCCCAGACACCTCCCCACCCGTTTGCATGAAACATTGGGAGGGTATGAAGGTATACATCCTCATTCTTCACATCAAGATGATACATAAAATTCGCGGCATTGATATAATTGGCCCGATGTGTAAGCATCACACCCTTAGGCTTGGAAGTGGTACCGCTTGTATAGTTTACCGTCAGCAGCTGATTTTCATCGATGTCCACTTCCGGAAGTGTTGCATCTGAAGGAATTTCACTTATAAACGCTTCATAATCGGTTCCATTTAAGGAGGTGTGAAAGCCTTCTACCGAGACAATAATGATTTTCTCCAAAGAAAGGCTGGAAACAATCTGTTCAATCGGACCGGAAAATTCCTCATCTACAATTAACATCCTTGCATCACTGTGCTGAATAATGTACTCCAAATCCTCTGCCGACAGACGGTAATTCAACGGGACCATCGCAGCTCCCAGCTGACTGATTCCATAAAAGCACTCAAGCATATAATGAGTATTCGGAAGCATGACCGCCACATGATCTCCTTTTTGAATACCAGCTTGATGCAAGGCTTTGGATAATTGATCCGTACGTTCGGTAAATTCCCGATACGTAAATGTTTTCCTGTCATCAATCACCGCAATTTTTTCCGGATAATACTTCACGGCTCTTCTTTTCCAATCCAGTGGAGTTAATGAGGTTTTCATATCGATCTGCTCCTTTCTATGAATCTATCAGCCTATGACTGGGCTGTTTCACGTATGAAGTGACCTGAACCCAGCCAGGCAGACAGGGCAAAAATAAGGTAGAGTGCTTGGGTGGCATATTGCCCCTGAAGCAGTAATTGCATCCCTATCCCAATTCCTAATGCGGGTATCATAATCAGAAGGGTACGTGCAATTCGTTCAAAGCCTTTTTTATCAGGCAAGGGCCAGATTCTTGAGAAAAGCACGCCTATAGCTACACCTGTGGCGACAACAATTAAGATTTGCAGAATCACCACAGGGGTTGGAAAGGGCCAGCCTGACATATAATGTCCAATTAAATAAAATAATTCCACAAACAAGGTAATTCCGAGCACCTTTTTAACGGCCAGAATGTTCAGATGTGGGTGAAACAGATAAAATGCTATTAAAATGGTCAGAAAAAATAGAATGAGCATGATTATATCCTCCTTTCTTTCAAAATGTTAAAAAAGGCAGAGTCTATTCCTCCCCTGCAAAACAGGAAAAGGAATAGACTCTTTTTACTTTTCACCTGATTCCGATACTTTTGGTACCCGAATCTCCTCAACCATATCTGAAATCTCTTTTGGTGGGGCCTGCGTCATTCTGGAGATGACAAAAGAAACAACAAAGTTTAAAATCGCTCCGACCACTCCAATTCCGAGTGCATCGATCCCTAAGAAGCTATCCAAAATCTGAGTTTCCGTACCAAATACCTGAACGGATCTCATCAGTAAAATCATGGTAAGGGTAAAGGATAAACCAATGGCTATCCCCCATGTGGCCCCTTCCCGGTTCATGCGTTTATCAAATATTCCAAGTAATATCGCCGGGAACAGACTGGCAGCCCCTAAACCAAAGGCAAATGCCACCACTTCTCCTACAAACCCGGGTGGATTTATACCGAAATAGCCCGCAACGATAACGGCCAGGAAAATCATAATCCGTCCGATTTTCAGCCGCTGCTTTTCACTTGCTTGCGGTCTGAAAATCCGGTAGTACAAGTCATGTGAAACCGCACTGGACATGGCCAGAAGCAAACCTGAGGCTGTCGACAAGGCTGCAGCCAGACCACCGGCGGCGACCAGTGCAATAATAAATGGAGATAGTTCAGCTACTTCCGGGGTAGATAATACAATGATATCCGGGTCTATCGTTACCTCATTTGCTGGTGAGCCCTCTTCTGTAAAGTTCAGCATTCCGTCTCCATTTTTATCATTTAAGCCCAACAGACCGGTTTCTTCCCACTTGCTTACCCAGCTAATATCACGAACCTCAGTTATGGGCGCATCATTAAAAGTGTTAATTAAATTGTATTTAGCAAACACCCCTATGGCTGGTGCAACTGTATAAAGCAGGGCAATAAAGATTAACGCCCATCCGGCAGACCAGCGCGCGGAACGAACGTCTTTAACCGTGTAGAATCGGACAATGACGTGAGGAAGCCCCGCCGTACCCAGCATAAGTGCAAGTGTTACAGCAAACACATTCAGCCCAGACATATTCTGGAAGGGAGCCAGGTATTCATCCATACCAAGTTCAACCTGAAGTGTACTTAATCGTTCAGCAATATCGGAGAATGTTAAGCCTAATTGAGGAACAGGAATACCTGTTAATTGCAGGGAAATAGCAGCTGCTGGAATAATAATGGCTATAATTAAAACAAAGTATTGAATAACCTGTGTCCAAGTAATTCCTTTCATACCACCCAGTACAGCGAAGAAAGCAACAATCGCCATTCCGATGATGACACCGATTGTAATATCCACCTGTAAATAGCGGCTGAATACAATTCCTACACCACGCATTTGTCCGGCTACATAGGTTAATGAAATGAAAATCGTAGCTATTGCGGCAACCGCTCTCGTTTTATTGGAATAATATCGGTCCCCAATAAAATCAGGAACAGTATAACGGCCAAACTTCCTTAAGTATGGTGCCAATAACAGGGCAAGCAGTACATATCCACCTGTCCACCCCATTAAATAGATCGTTCCATCATACCCTAAGAATGAAATAAGGCCAGCCATGGAAATAAAGGATGCTGCTGACATCCAATCAGCTGCGATTGCAGCCCCATTAGCTACAGCAGGGATCTCTTTACCGGCAACAAAAAAGCTGCTTGTGTCTTTAACCTTTGCCCACCAGCCGATGTAAATGTAAATCGCAAAAGTTATTAGAACCAGGGTCAGGGTAATGACTTCCACATCTAAATTCATGACTCATCCCCCTTTGAATCCTTCTTTTCGGTAAGGATGACTTCTTCCACACCGTATTTCTTGTCAAGTCGGTCCATTCGAATAGCATAGGTAAAGACCAGGAAAATAAACACAACAATAGACCCTTGATGGGCAAACCAAAAAGATAATGGCACATCAAAGAAGTAAACATTGCTTAGCGGCTCGGCCAGGATGATGGCTGCAACAAGTGAAACGGAAGCCCAAATGATAAGTAAAGTCACAATTAATCGTATGTTCTTTTTCCAATACTCCCGCTGTTTCTGACTTAGCTGCTTATCACTCATTCCATTTCCCTCCTTATTCAGATTTTCTTCAGTTAATCATTCATTTAAGTACGTACTGATTTGTCCACCCCCTTTGTGTACTATAGTTATTTGGTTTGATTCATGAATATTCTTAAAAATGCAATCGTTTTCATAATTATTGTAAGTTTTTTACTTATAAACCTGTGACAAATGCGGAATAAGACTCCTTCTTAGTCCAGGTATCTATACAACAAACATCATGTGAACATAGGATATCGTAACTGGTGCAAAGGAGGTGTTTTTGAGTGAGTCAAGGAGGCTATGGAACTGGCTTTGCGTTAATTGTTGTTCTCTTTATTCTCCTGATCATCGTCGGTGCCAGTGGCTATGGCGGTGGATACGGAAGCTATGGTAACGGCGGTGGTTATGGGTATGGAGGCTTTGGAGGTGGATGGTGGTAAACCATTCCACTCTAAAGAGTCATCCTTCCTGATGGGACCAGAAAAAGGTCTGTAATTCCCTTCACTACAAAAAATGAGGATCGCCTATCCATCAGGACGATCCTCATTGATTTAAAATACAATTTATTTAGCCTGGTACTTCAGTCTTACGTTCAGACAAAGATTCCTCCTCACTCTTCTTCCCCCACCATGTGGCCAGGATTGGTCCGGAAATGTTATGCCACACGCTGAACAGAGCACTTGGGACCGCTGCAATAGGAGCAAAATGTAACTGCGCGAGTGTAGCACCAAGTCCTGAGTTTTGCATGCCAACTTCAATGGAAACGGCTTTTTGATCACTGAAGTCAAGTTTTAGCAATTTACCCAGCAAGTAACCAATCATAAGCCCAAGAACATTGTGCAGGACGACGATGCTGAAGATTAACAGCCCTGTAGTTACAATGGCTTCTGTATTGACTGCGACGACAGCAGATGCCACGGCAACAATACCAATAACTGAAACGAGCGGGAGCACGGCAATGCTTTTTTCCACTTGTCTGGAAAATAGAAGGCGTACAATAATTCCTAAAACAATGGGTACGAGGACGATTTGAACAATGGAAATGAACATGTCCATAAACGACACAGGCAGCCATTGACTGGCAAATAGCAATGTCAGTGCCGGAGTAAGGATTGGTGCCAGCAACGTAGAAACGGCGGTTACCGAAACGGACAGAGCTGTATTTCCCTTTGCCAGAAAGGTCATGACGTTCGAAGCTGTTCCACCCGGACAACAGCCTACTAAAATAATTCCTGCTGCTACCTCAGCCGGAACCTGAAACGCTGATGCAAGTCCGAATGCAAGCAGTGGCATAATTGTATATTGACCCAGAACCGCAAATAATACACTTTTTGGAGCCTTCAGGACACCTTTAAAATCCTCCAATTTCAGCGTCAGGCCCATACCAAACATAATGATTCCCAGTAATAAAGCAATGTGCGGGGCAATCCACGTAAACCCTTCTGGAAAAAAGAAACTTATTATACCGAAAAGAATGACCCAAATCGCAAACGTATTCCCCGCAAATTGACTAATCCTCTCTAAAATCTTCAACTTATTCACCCCTTTTAAATATGTATTTTTATATAATATAGTAAATTTTTATACATTTCAATGTTATTAGAAAATTTAATAAAATATTGGTGGAATTTGATGTAGAATTCGCTTCTGTGTATCCGCTCTTCTCCATGATAAAAAGAGGATTCCCGCATGCAAGCACAGGAATCCTCCCACCTTTATACAAGTACAGATGTTGTATTTTTCCCTGGATGATGGGCTGGCAACTGATTGCCCTGATGAAAGATCCGATCACGAAAGGTCTCCCCTTTATATTCTTTCTGAACGAGTCCTCTTTCCTGTAAAATCGGAACCACATACTCCACAAAATCCTTAAACGTCCCAGGGGTGATCGCATACGCAATATTAAAGCCATCCACACCCGCTTCTCTCACCCACTCTTCCATCGTATCTGCAACCTGTTCCGGTGATCCAACCGTAAATGCCCCCATTCCACCGATGCCGATGAAGTTTTTGATTTCCTCAACGGTCCATTGCTTATCGGGATCAATTTTGGTAAAACTCTCGACCATAGATTGAATGGCATCATTTTCAATATATTCCAGCACCTGATCCGAATCGTATTCAGATAAATCAATTCCAGTCCATCCACCAAATAGTGCGAGGGCACCTTCGTGACTGATATGATCCTGGTACTCCCGGAATTTAGTCCAGGCTTCATCCTCTGTTTTACCGACAATCGGCGTAAACATCGGCAGGATTTTGACTTCTTCAGGAGCGCGCCCTGCTTCTTTCACCTCCCCTCTTATTCTTTCAACTGTTTTTTTGGCTGCTTTAAGGGTCGGGGCTCCTATAAAAACAAGCTCTGCATTCCTGGAAGCAAACGCTCTTCCTTTTTTCGATGCACCTGCCTGATATAACACGGGAGTCCGCTGCGGTGAAGGTTCACTTAAATGAGCACCCGGCACCTGAAAATATTTTCCCTGATGGTGGATATCATGAACTTTATCAGGATCTGCAAACACGCCTTCTTCTTTATCAAGACGGACTGCCTCATCCTCCCAGCTTGCCTCCCAAAGCTTATAACACACCTGCAAAAAATCCCCTGCAATATCATACCGTTCGTCGTGTTTAATCTGATTTTCCATTCCCATATTCACCGCTGCACTTCTTAAATACGAGGTCACAATGTTCCAGCCCACACGTCCATTTGTCAGATGATCTAAGGTAGACATTTTCCTGGCAAAAGGATAGGGATGTTCATGAGTGACCGATGCCGTAACCGCAAAACCTAAATGCTCTGTGACAGCTGCCATTAAAGGAACCACAAGCATCGGATCATTGACCGGTGTTTGTGCGCCCTGTCGAACCGCAGCATCCCGTGAGCCCTGATAAACGTCATACGGACCGAGGACATCGGCCAGAAAGACACCGTCAAATCTCCCTCTTTCCAATAACTTGGCAAGTTCGATCCAGTATTCCTTATCCTTATACCGGTGGGATTCATCATCAGGATGAGTCCAGAGTCCAGGTGACTGATGACCAGCACAGCTCATGTCAAACGCATTTAAATAGATACGTTTATTCATCATAAAATCCTCCTGTTTTTTCAGTTTTCCCCTATGAAGAATAGGCCGTAATAGTCGTATCCCGCTTGATAATTTCAACAAAATAGTTTAATTGTTTTTTCGACCGCAACAGGATCTCCTCATCTACAATCGGGAGCTCCTGATACTTATTAATCTGATGATCTAAAAAATAAAGCCCTTTTAGGTTATGTGCTTTTAAAGTTGCCAAAACAGGCTTTAAACTGTATTCCAGCGCTAACAGATGTCCGGCACTGCCCCCTGTCATTACCGGCAGAACAGGGGTGGATTGAAAGACATCCTGTGGCAGCAGGTCCAACAGAGCTTTTAAAACACCGGAGTAGGCCCCCTTATAGACCGGCGAACCCACAATGACGCCTTTTGCATTTTGAATGAGTGCTGTGAGCTGCTGAATATCAACGCTGTCATATCGACCCTGAAACAGATCTTCCGAAGAAAAATCACGAACCGAAACAGAGGAAACTGAGAAATTTTCCTGTTCCAGTAACTGTCCTAAGTAGCTCACAACCCTATCTGAACGTGAAGGGTTAGAAGGACTGCCTGATAATAAAACAATTTTACTCATGTGCTCTTTCACCCTTTCCTGAAGTCGTTAGTTTTCGAATTCTGTTATAAGTCAATGCATCTTACCATTAGAAAACCCCCTTTTCTCTGAATGGAGAAAAGAGGGTGTATGTGCACGATCCACTCTTATCTCCCGAGATGAAACTCGCTGGATTTAGCACCTTTCTGACCATGTCAGAGGTTGCTGAAGCTTCACAGGGCCAGGTCCCTCCACTTCTCTGGATAAGAATTTATTTAATTTTAACTAACAGTTTATTGCAATAATTCAGATAAGTCAAGTAGGAATTCAGAAATTCTTTTAAAAGAATCTCTGCTTTTGTAAACCAAAAAAACGCTGAGACAAATCAGTCATTTGTCCCAGCGCTTATATAATGACATGATTAATTTGTAATATCAGTCTGAGGGCCGAAGATTTCAAAATGTATGTCCTCTTCAGACACTTCATACTGAGTAAGACTTTGGTAAATAGCCTTCATAAACCCTTTAGGTCCGCAGAAATAAAAGGCAGCATCATTGGTAGGAACAACAGATTTCAACCACTCATAATCCACATAACCCTTTTTATCATATTTGCCTTCATCTTCCTCTTCAGGACTATCATAGACAAAATAGGTGGTTACCTGTTTATAATCCCGATCAATGGAACGTACACGATCTCTCATCGCATGGAATTTACCGGATCTTGCTGCGTGTATAAAAATAACTTCGCGTTCCGGCTGCCATTCTACTACACTTTCCAGCATACTCATCATTGGTGTCAAACCGACGCCACCACTAAGAAGAACAAGCGGGCGCTGATCATCTGTATCAAGAACAAAATCACCTGAAGGAGCACTAATCGGAATGATATCTCCTTCTTCTACATGATCGTGTAAATAGTTTGATACCACGCCATCCGGATTTTCATCAAGAGCTTCTTCCCTTTTGACACTGATACGATAAACCCCTTCATTAGGAGCAATCGATAAACTGTACTGACGACGGTGGGTATAAGCTTCTCCCTCAATGTCAGCTTTTACTGTTATATATTGTCCAGGTTTAAAAGGTGGGAATGGATGGTTATCTGCAGGCTCCAGATAGAAGGATGTAATCACATCACTCTCTTTCACCTTTTGCTTCACTTTAAAGTTTCGGAAGCCGGTCCATCCACCAGGCTGATTCTCATCCTCCTGATACATTTGATCTTCAATGGAAATAAATACATTGGCAATCTCGCCATAAGCCTTTTCCCAGGCAGCAAGCACCTCATCCGTAGCTACTTCTTCCCCTAATACTTCCCGAATCGCCATTAACAGGTTTTCACCCACAATAGGATAATGCTCAGGTTTTATATTTAAACTTTTGTGCTTATGGGCAACAGGCTGAACAGCCGGCAAAATTTCTTCCAGATTATCAATATGTAGTGCAGCTGCATATACCATGTTTGCTAATGCTTTCGATTGGTCGCCTTTTCGTTGATTGGTCTGATTAAAAATATTTTTTAATTCAGGGTGATTTTCAAACATTCGCTCATAAAAACGCTTTGTAATTTCTGTTCCTCGTTCTTCTAATACAGGAACCGTTGATTTAACAATTTCCTTCGTTTGCTTATCTAATCCTGTTGCCGTTTCTGTATTCAATCAAAGCACTCCCCTTTTCAAAAAAGATGTATTTTGAATAAACCTTTTATTTTATTATTAATATAAGCACTATCTCAATAGGGTTAAGCCGGATTTGTGTTACAATATTGTGAAGCAATTAAATAAGGAGAATCATGTATGCAGCTCAAAAAGTACACCGATTATGCCCTGCGAGTCCTCATTTTCTGTGCAGCCAAAGAAGAAAATGAGTTATCAAGTATAAAAGAAATCTCTCAGACTTTTCATATATCCGATCATCATCTTAGAAAAATTGTCTATGAATTAAATAAGATAGAATTACTGGAAACGGTTCGGGGTCGTAACGGTGGAATCCGCCTGGCCAAACCAGCAAATGAAATCAATGTTGGAACGGTCGTACGCTATATGGAAAATGACTTCGCCTTACTTGAATGCTTTGACAAAGGAGCCGATCACTGTGTCATATCGCCGGCATGTAAGCTTAAGCATACCCTGCATGAGGCAATGAGGGCATTCTGGGAGGTCCTGCAGCAATATACCGTTCAGGACTTGGTTGTAAATGACAGTGAACTGCGTAAGTTAATGAATATTTAACAAAGAGGTTTCCTTGTTTCAGCAAACTTTTTTATGAGCCTGTCAAAACATCATTTATTTCATAGGCTCTTTTCGTTGCTGGAGAATGGTTATATTAATGGAGCCATGAACATCCCACTCGATGAATTACGTAATCGTCTGGATGAGCTGTCAAAAGATGAAACCCTTTATGTAAACTGTCAGGTTGGACTTCGTGATACGTAGCAACGCAAATTCTACAAAATAACGGCTTCCAGGCGAAAAACCTTGATGGTGGCTGGAAAACGTATTCCTCCGTATATAGTAAGTAAGTTCATTAAGTTCATTTCATTCGTGGTTTTCCTTTATCCTTTTCACGAATGAACCTGTAATACCAGGCAGGGTAAAGATATTGTCCCCTGCCTTTTCTATACATAGTAAATAACAAAAACTCTATCAGTCGAAAGCCCCCGGGATTTTGTTCAGGTCTGAGCAATCATCTTGAATACAGGAATAGCATTCCATAAAATAAGGAAAGAATAATGAAAAATAAACCTCTAAAGTGAGTGATGAATCCATGTCCGCGGATAATACGGCTATACGATTTGAACAAGTGAATTACTCTGATGATGGATTACATATTTTAAAAGACATCACCGGATCATTCCCTGAAGGAAAAATCACTACGTTAGTCGGGCCGTCCGGTGCTGGTAAGTCCACATTATTCACGCTATGTAACGGACTGAAATCACCGGATAATGGAGATATCTATATTTTGGACCGGCATATAAAAAACTACAACCCTGTTCATCTGCGTCAAAAGGTTGGCATCGCCCTGCAAAGTGCACCGATGATTAAAGGGAATGCTTATGATAATCTGAATTTACCCTTAGAACTGCAGGAACAGCAATTGTCTGAAGATCGGGCAAAGGAGTTACTCAAATTAGTCGGTCTGCCCGAGGATTATTTACATCGGAATACAAAGGATCTATCAGGCGGACAGCAGCAGAAGCTTTCCATCGCCCGAACCCTTGTCAATCAGCCGGAGATTTTACTGCTTGATGAAATCACGTCATCACTTGACCGTGTATCCCAGGAAGATATTGAAAAACTGATCGCGAGAATTAATGAAGTTTACCATACCACCATTATCTGGATCACTCATAACTTGCAGCAGGCCCTGGATGTTGGTCATTATACATGGGTGATGATGGAGGGCAAGGTCGTTGAAACCGGCCCCAGCGATTTACTCAATCACCCCCGTAATTCTGCTGTACAGCACTTTGTAAAGGGGGAAATTGAATGACTTACTTAACTTTATCGATTACGCTCATTTTTGTTGTCATTCCCCTTTTATTATCAAAAACCTTTAACCTGGGGCTGGAGAAAGATACAATCATCGCCGCCATTCGATCCATCATTCAATTGCTGGCGGTTGGATATGTGCTTCAATTTGTTTTTGATTCTGAGCATATGATCTATATTTTGCTCATGATTGCTCTTATGATTACAGCAGCTACACACAATGCCCAGAGAAAAGGTGCTTCTATTAAAGGAATCATCTGGAAGCTTGTCGTCACATTTATTTTCATTGAACTATTAACCCAGGGCATTTTATTGGGGCTGGATATAACCCCGGCAACGGCTCAATACATCATTCCTATTAGCGGAATGGTGATTGGAAACTCCATGGTGCTGGCGATCCTGTTTTTAAATCGTTTCACGTCTGAGATCACTAACCAGCAGGATCAGACCGAGCTGATCTTATCTTTGGGTGGAACGCCTAAACAAGCCATTCACAGGCAGCTGGTAACATCCATAAAAGCTAGTACCATTCCAACCATTGAAAGCCAGAAAACCATCGGCCTCGTCCAATTGCCCGGAATGATGAGCGGTCAGATTATCGCCGGGGCCGATCCCGTTCAGGCCGTCATGTTTCAGCTGCTTATCTTATTCCTTCTGCTAACCACGGCGGTTGTCACAAGTATTCTGCTTGGATATTTATCCTATCCAACCTTATTTAATGATCGGATGCAGTTTCTGGACGATCATCTGGAAGCGGACAATTAAAAATGAAAGCCCAACCTCTTGCTGGGGTTGGGCTTTTTGTTTGAATGAAGTTAAACTGATAGATGAGCATTTTTGACAGATAAACATCTCATTTTGACGGATAACTGCCTGGAATTGACATGGTTGTAAGAAAAACGACGGATACCCCGGTGGCAAATGGATAAAACGTGTAAATTGACCGATAAACATCTCACACATACGGATATCCATCACAAACAGACCGATATAATCCTTATACTGACTTATAAAAAAAACCAAGCGACAGATAAATCCCAGCAACAACCAAGCCCTAACGTATAAATTTCAATCCAGACGTGAATCATGTGCAAAATGACCGATAAAACCCGTAATCTGATTGATAAATCAGCCAATCAGATTGAATCCGTCCCACCAGCCCTCATGAAATCCAGCACGCCACCCTCTGCTCCGCCTCAAAACCATAAAAAAATAACCCCAAGCTCTAAGTTACTTGGAGTTAGCGAGTGATTCATTCGGTTATTATACCCAGGCACCCATACCGCCTTTAACATTGCTAATCTTATTGAAACCTTTTTTCTTAAGCATTTTAGCGGCTTTCATACTTCTCATTCCGCTTTGACAAACCACAACCACTTCTTTATCAGGATCAAGTTCACTCACTCGACCTGAAAGCTGCTGCAGTGGAATATTTTTAAATGGCTTTTTATGATTGGCCTTATATTCGCCAGGCGTACGAACATCAACAAATTGAACATTTTTATCCTTAAATTTATCCTTCGCCTGCTGTGAAGCAATATTGGTAATTCCTTTCACAGGCATAAAACGATTAATCAAAAGAAACGCTAATAAGATGAGTAATATCCATTGAATCATATCCATAATTCCTCTCCCTTTAATATTCGATTAGAAAAAGTCAGCCCAGATTTTAATCGCTGTTCCGAGAATAAGTACAGCTAAAATCCCCTGCAGAACTTTTGTGTTCATTTTTTGACCCGCTTTTGCACCGAGTGGTGAAGCGATAAGGCTTGCGATAATCATAATAATAGCAGGGATAAACAGGATCTGGCCTGTTAAAATTTTACCAGCTGTGGAACCAATTGATGAGATAAAGGTAATCGCTAATGAAGAGGCAATGGTCATTCTCGTTGGGATTTTAAAAACCACAAGCATGATTGGCACAAGAATAAATGCCCCAGCCGCTCCAACAATACCGGCTCCTACACCTACAATAAATGCGGCTCCTGCAGCTAACCACTTATTAAAGGTCACCTCATCCAGAGGAATATCATCGACACCTTTTTTCGGAATAAACATCATAATGGCTGCAACCGTAGCAAGGATTCCATAGACAAAGTTAATTCCGTCCTGACTCATAAATTGAGAGCCATATCCACCGATAAAACTCCCGATTAAAATACTTACACCCATATAAATAATGAGCTGTTTGTTTAAATAGCCGCCTTTTCGATAGGCCCATACACCAGCAATCATAGCAAACAATACCTGAATCGCACTTATTCCTGAAACCTCATGTGCTGTAAAGGCTGCAAATCCGAGCAATCCAGGAATATATAAAAGCATTGGATATTTAATAATGGACCCACCAATTCCTACCATTCCGGATAAAAAGGAACCGGCAAAGCCAATTAAAAATAGGGTAATCATGAAGAGTATACTGTATTCCATCGTCTGCCCCCTATCTCCTATTTCAATTGTTATCAGTAATGATACCTATTTCAATATTGAGAATCACCGCTTATTTTTAGTTTTGAGAAAGAGATTTTATAAAACCACGTATTAGCGGAGGAAATATACGTAGACTCCTGTGGGAGGAAGGCCTAGGTGAGACCCCGCAGTGCGATAGCACGAGGAGGCTCACCAGCCGCCCACGGCAAAGAAGACACTACGAAAATGACCAAAGGGAGTTTGAGTAGATGTCGCACTTGTGCCCTTGGGTGAAAGCGAAGTATATTTCCGCAGCGGCTATAATGCACCTTCTATAATTGCTATTTAGCATTAATATCTTCCCAAAACCTATTAACCTTTTTTAATCCAGAACTTCAGAACATCATCTTCTTCGGTACTATCAACAATTTCATGACTGCCGGACTTAGCCCATGCGGTCAGATCATTTTTAGCACCTTTATCTGTCGCATGAACCTCTAAAATTTCCCCAGCCTCCAATTCTTCAATCGCCTTTTTCGTTTTAACGATTGGCATTGGACAGGATAGACCTTTTGCATCTAATACTTTTGCTGCTTCCATTGTTTCTCCTCCTATCATTTAGCCTTCAACGGCACAACGGTTTGGTCCCGTCTCCATTTCTTTTTGTCTTTCTAATTCAGGACTGATTTTACCCATATTGGTTTTTCGAATATCTTCATAGTCATTAGGCTGTGGCGGCAGATTTTCTGTCACCATCTTACGGAATTCTTCTTCATCATCCACGTTTAAGCCTGAATTTTGATCATACAGATCGCCTAGTCTTGCGGATACCTGACCACCTTCACCAAGTTCTTCCGCAAAGGAGTAGTGAGCAGGAAGAACAATTAAGTCATCGGATAGTTCTTTGTAACGTGAATATAGGGTTTCACGAAGATCGCCCACCCAATCATCTGCAAGTCCTGCAAGGTCCGGACGACCAATAGATCTCACGAATAGAATATCTCCAGTCAGAAGGTACTGATCATCAATAATGAAAGATGTACTTCCCATTGTATGACCTGGAGAATATAACGGCTGAACCTTCACAGTTGTATTTCCAACTGTAATATCGTTTCCTTCTTCAAGTGGTGTGTAGTCAAAGGTTACTTCCGTTGCGTCCTTAGGTGGAAGATAATAGGTTGCACCTGCGTTATCCGCCAGCTTACGGCCACCTGAAATATGGTCTGCGTGCAGGTGGGTATCCAGAACATGCTTGATTTCCACACCTTTTTCCTTCGCGAAGTTTTCATAAATATCCGTCATACGGTTGGAATCAATGATGGCCGCTTCGCCATTCGATTCTACAAAGTAGGATAGGCAGCCCTTACCAAGACGAACAAATTGGTATAGAGCACCTCCATCGTTTAAATCAGCAATCTTGACTGGTTCTAAGTGTTCACTCCAGGCCTTCATTCCGCCCTCAAGACTGTATACATTTGTAAATCCTTCTTCTTCCATCATATCGGCAACCATTTCAGAAGAGCCACCCTTAGCACATAGGACAATGATTTCCTGATCTTTATCCAATTTGTCAGCAACAGGTTCCACTCCATCTAATAAATTGAAATAGGGTTCATTGATTACCTCTACGTTGCCGCCTTCTACTTTCCAATTATCAAATTCATCGGTATTTCGCACATCCAAAATCATCGTTTTTTCATGATTTGCGATTTTTTGGGCAAGTTCTTTCGTTGTGATTGATTTTGACAATTCCATTTCCCCCTTTTTTAGAATGTAAGTGTCATGTCAGCATCTTTAGCGAAATCAATAAATGAAGCTGCTCCGCCTACTTCTACACCATCGACAAATTGATCCTTATCAAGGTTCATAACGTCCATCGTCATTTGACAGCCTATCATTTTAACGTTCATTTCCTGCGCCATGCTCACTAGTTCTTCAATGGAAGGTACATTGGCATTTTTGAATCCTTCCTGGAAGTGTTCTTTTCCTTCAGGTAATGGAAGGTTCTTGTGTGCATCCTTGTGAATTAAATTCAGACCTTCAAATGTGAAGAATATTCCTACCTCTGCGTCAGAAGCTGCTCCTACAGATGCAATATTAAATACCTTATAAGCGTCGAAAAGTCCTCCGTTTGCTGCAATAATCGCGATTTTTGTGTTTGCCATAATAAATCTCCTCCTAAATATTAGTCTTGATTTTTTTCAGTTGGGCCTTCCCAGCTGGACATGCCCGGTACTACATTTTTCACGGATTTAAAACCTTTTTCTGCAAGCTTCTGTGCTGCCAGATCACTGCGATTCCCTGTACGGCAGATGATGTGCAGGTCCTCTTCAGGATCCATTTCATCGATATGTTCCTCAAGCTGATCCAATGGGATGTTTTTAGCTCCCGGAATATGACCAAAAGCATATTCAGCAGGCTCCCGAACATCGATGATTGAAATTTTTTCATCACCTTCTACCTTTTGGCGAAGATTTTCCAAATCCACTACATCTTCATGCTTTGTTTCTTCTTTCGATTCAGACTCACTGGCCTTCCGAATGTAGTGTTTAAGTACATCGCCTTCTTCAGTAGTTCCGAGGTAATGATGACCTGTATTATCTGCCCATGCCTTCATATCGGCAGTGGAGCCTTTATCCGTAGCCTGAACTTCAATGACTTGGCCAGGCCCAAGATTCGTAATCGCCTTTTTCGTTTTCACAATCGGCATCGGGCATGATAATCCTGTTGCATCTAAGGTTTCATTTGCTTGTATAGTCATTTATGAACCTCCTTAATTATTCCGTTTCATCTTCCCAGGCAAGCATTCCGCCGCTCATATTTGTTACATCAAAGCCTTCAGATTTCAAAATTTCACAGGCTCTGCCACTTCTGCCTCCAGAACGACAGACCATGTAGTAATGTTCATTTTTATCCAGCTCATTTAAACGATCTGGAATTTGACCCAGCGGAATATGTTTTGCACCAGGGATTTTTCCTTGTGCAACCTCATCATCTTCACGAACATCAATAACATTGACGTCCTCATCTGATCTTAATTTTTTTGCCAGTTCCTTTGGTTGAATTTCCTTCATGTTGATAACCTCCATACTCTATTAGTTTCATATACCCCTATTTCCAACATGGTTGATGGGACTAATGCACATCCAATTGTATAATACATATACAGGTAGGGGTATTTGTAACTCTATAAAAAATAGGGTTAACATCTTTTGTTTACCCTGTAAGAAAGGGTAATATACTGATTTTAAAATGTCAACCCATCTATTTATCACGTATTAACTGGCCGTAATCCCCCACTTAGTCTTGAGGGTAACCCAGCAAGGCTAAGTGGGGGATAAACGGTCAGTAAATTCCTGATAAGTTCAACTAACCATCAGTGAGGGATGAGAACCCCCCCCCACTGATGGAAGTCTCACTTTATCTGCTTTTTACAAGCAGGTTTACAGCTTCCTTTATAAGATCCTCAGAATTCTCTTCGCTATCTTTTTCCTCCCGAATACACTGCTCAAGATTCTTACTGACTATTAATGCAGCTGTTCGGTCAAGGGCATTTCTAACCGCGGACATTTGCGTCACAACATCCCGGCATTCTTTTTCTTCTTCCATCATTTTTAATAATCCCCGGACTTGTCCTTCAATTCGTTTCATCCGGTTCTTTGTCTGTGTGTCATATTCCACTGATATTTCCCCTTTCCAATCTTCAGCACGTTTCTATAATGAACGAAGGGATGCATCCTTTAATTATTCAAGTTTCTAATATTATCATACAAAATCAACAACCATTTGCCAATCCCTGCTTCATCAATGGATTGAAAAACAGTGTACGAACATCATATACCCCCGTCAGTATTCTGTCAACACCGTGATATTCTCTTTCCTGTATCAAAAAGCACTCTAGAATTCACTGCTTCCACGCCACCTTTTCTGTATAAACAGGAAGAAAAAACATACGTCCGATGGTATATAATATCCAGAAGAAAATATTCATTTTCCTTCTCCCTCTCACCAGCGCTAAAAGAGTCATAATAACCGTTAAAACTGCCAAGACAAACTGGCGATTGACCTTATAAAATCTGAGCAGTCGCTTCATAAATTGGCGAAGTTTGATCTGAATCGGTATAGGAACATTAAACGTCAATAGAAAGCAGATAGTTGTAAAAATCGAGAGTATAGTAGTTAATAACGGCCTTCGAAGTATCAGCAGACTAAACGTATACATTTTCGCATAGATCATCATCGACCAGCCAAAGTTCCAGCCATGATCAAAATAAATCATTTTCAGCTTATTACCGACCCATTCCACCATCAGGGATTGTATGGATTTTTTTGCAATATATATCCCTTTCATAAAAAGGTTTCCAGGAACACGGGCCAAAAAATACAGAACCATTAAAGGATTAATCAAAAATATATGGATTTTCCGAAGTGTCCCCGTACTTAAATATTTGTCTTTTAAATCCCACAACAGGTAATTTTTGCACAGAAAATAATATAGCCCATTAAATATGGTCACATAAATAAGGCTGGGATACACCTTTCCTAAGCAACGCCAGCTTCTTGCTTTTATATTTAAATATAGCAGCCATGAGATAAGCAAAAAATGCAAGGAGATCACTTCTTTCAAAAATTGTACTGATATAACTAAATGGAAATTCCTGCAATTAGTATCTCCCTGATTTCTGGTTATTATGTTAAAAAGTGGTCCATTCCATCGACACCAACTTTAATCTGCTCTTCTCCTTCCTATCCATACGCCGAGAAATACGAATATAACCGCTAAAAGTAGTCCAAGAACTATAATTACCCACATAGGTATAGAAAAAGTATTCGTTTCTTCTTCATCAGCATCTATGCTTTCTTCCATTTTTTCTGATTCTTTCCGATTGATGACAAGCTCCTTTTCATCGGTTATTTTTTTCCCATCATATACAGCTTCCAGAAATAATGTGTATTCCCCAGGTCCTAATGGAGAGCGATCCCACTTAATTGGAACGGCGGCCGACGTATTAGGTACCAAGCCGAATGATTCCATACCTCCATCTAATAAAACTTCTCCACTTGCAGCCTCAAGTCTGTAGGTAACACTAATATCTCTGACGATTCCTGTTGTGGGGTTCTGCATTTCAATAAGAAGCTCCGTACCACCTGCCGGGTAATCAAAGCGTACATCCCCAAAGGAAAAATCCGTTTCTGGTACTTGGTTAAAATCAATCTCTATCGGGATGGTATAGGTAAATTGATGTTTAATCACCACATTCGTCTCATTCTCTGTCATAGTCTGTGTATTGTCGGCTTGATCTATGGTTGAAACCTGTATGGCCCCTAACCATTGTCCCTCATGAACCCCTGATAAATCCACGGTAAAGGGTACAGATTTCGTCTCGTTAGCCTTCATGTCCACTTCTTTCTGCTGAAGATGCTTCTTCATGGACAATGACTTATTTAGCAGCTGATGTCTTTCTGTATCTTGTTCGTTGTACTGAATCCCCGTTGATTTCGCCGGGTTCGAATATGCATTTAGAGGGGTAAGTAATACAGTAACAGGCTGATCCGTTTGATTGGATACCTGAACCTGGAGCTGCACCCGTCTCCCTTCATTAAGCTCTAAATGATAATAACCCTTCACTCCCTGCTTCTGCTGATCAGGCAAAATCGGCTCTACCGTGATTGGGGCAGAATCGGCCTGAGCAACAATGGGAAAAATAATCATAAATATAAAAATAATCATGAATATTTGCCGCTTCAAACTCATCACCTCATCTAAGATAGCTTTCCCAAAAAAATAAAAACAACCATGATTTCTCATGGTTGTTTAAAGGGATACTTAAAATATTCAATTTTACAGACTTGGACCTGATGCCTGCAGGTTCCAGTTAATCGTTGTTGTATACGTACCTTTATAAGTTGTTCCAGGATTCAAGGATAACTTTAAAGCATCCGTATTAAAATTCAGGTCATACGTACCCATTCCATAATCAGGTAGGGCTTCTACTAAATCAACCTTTGAAGAATCACTATTATCTAAAGTATGAGTTCCTGCGTTTACCGCTACATTCTCAACAGATGATCCTGAATTTACTGCAGCTGTCAAGTTTGACTGATCTAATGTTAGAGACAGAGATTCAAATGGAAGTGGTTTCCCAAGAGTATCGGCTGTGTTATCCGTTAATTGAGCAGCTGATGCCTGAAGAATCCACCCAGCACCTGTGCCTCGAGCATCTTTAAGGGTTAATGGAGAAGTAAAAGTTGTAGTTAGTTCATCGGTTGTTCCTGTTAACGTTTTTGTATCAAAGGATGCTGTCGCAGGTAAGCTTGTCACATCCAAGCTTCCACTATCTAATTGTGTACTCGTTTCTGTGGTTGCTGCAAACACTGAATTTCCAAAAGCCAAAATACCAACCATCACAACTGGAGCTAATTTTTTAAATTTATTAAGCATTGAATTTCCTCCTAAAATATTATTTTGTGAAAAAATAATATGAAAGACTTCAATACTTGCAATCGATGTTCGTAGGCAGCCAGGAGGCATAGTTCACACTTACCTTAGTCTCACCAGCTTTACGAACTTACATTTCTGCAAGTCAGCCTCGCTTATTTTCTCTCACAAATTGATTATATGACGATTTTAGTAGAAAAGATAGCGGGAATGGATGGTAAACGAGGGCTATACTGGGGAAATTAGCAGACAGGGACCAGGCTCTGCCCCATTGACTTATGGTCGCCACTTCCTGTTTTGATTTACGTATAAGTCAATTTGTATAATTCCGTCATAATTTAGCATTCCTTACATTGAATGAAGTATATGGGTTTTTCATTTTACGAAATCAGAATATTACTTCAAAAATATCCAATAATCATATTTATGAGCAAAAGGCCCTGAACTAGAGTATTTCCTGTAATTTTGATAGACTAATAGAGACTGACATTTTTTCATTAATTTTGGAATAAGGAAGTGTGCGCTTTGGAACATCATACTGGACTTATGCTAGAAGGTGGAGGCATGAGATGTGCCTATACAGTTGGGGTGCTGGACTTTTTTATGGATAAAAACATCGAATTTCCCTATGTAGCTACTGCATCAGCAGGAGCTTTAATCGGAAGCTCATACATAACCGGACAAAGAGATCGCAATTATAAAATTCTGAAGGAGTTAGGAAAAAATCCTGAGTCCATTTCTTTTAAACGCATGTTCCAAAAGAGAGAATTATTTAATATGGAGTATATATTTGATAAAGTCCCCAACAAGATTGTACCTTTGGATTTTGAGGCCTTTACCCAGGCAAAATCACAATTTATTATTGGAACCACAGACATTAATACAGGAAAGCCTTTATATTATGATTCATTTAATGAGAAAGAGGATTTATTTACAATTATTCGAGCTTCCTGTTCACTGCCTGTTCTCTCCCAAAGTGTCCATTATGAAGGATTGGATCTTATGGATGGCGGGGTATCAAACCCTATTCCTATTCAACCTCTCATCGATCGTGGCATGAAAAAACATGTTGTGATTCTTACAAGAAATAAAGGCTATACCAAAAAAGCTACAAAGCTGAATTGGCTATACAAACGTCTTTTTAAAGACAAACCTGAATTAAGAAATCTCTTACAGAATCGTCATATTCTTTACAATCAGACCATGCATCAGTTAAGAGAGATGGAGAAACAAAATAAGGTATTTATAATGCAGCCTGAAGCACCTCTGGCAGCCAGTCGTATTGAAAAGAGTCATCAAAAGCTTGAACAGCTTTACATCCAGGGGTATCAGGAAGCAGAAAAGAATGCAGAAGCCTTACAAGCCTTTCTTTCCTCAGCAGATGAAAAAAAATCTGTCCCTTATATTGAAGAAAATGTACCCTCTTAAACCCGGAACTCCTCCATCACTTTATAAGAAGAGGCTGGGACAAAAGTTTTTTCACTAAAGAAAAATCCGAATTATGATAGGTGTAGAAATCTACCGCTACGGAAATATACTTCGCTAGGGTAGCCTGTCATTTGGTTTATGACAAAGCGGAAGACTAATGTCCCAACCTCTTTAATTTTTTATCGAAGCTTTGTTTTAAGCTCCTCCGTTGCCTTTTGGATATTTTCAGCTCCTGCTATTGCTGATATGACAGATACACCATCTGCTCCCGCTTCAATAACCTCTTGCGCATTTGCTGATGTTATGCCGCCAATTCCCACAATGGGTACGTTTATTTCCTGATTACGGAAATGTTTAATCAACTCTGGGCCCTGAGCCTTCTTGGCATCAGCTTTGGATGCGGTTGGAAAAATCGGCCCTATTCCCAGATAATCTGCCCCATCATGAATGGCCTGGTGGGCTTCATCTATTGTATGGGCTGAGACACCTAAAATTTTATTCCCCATTCTCCTGCGAACAAACCTTGCCGCTTCATCATCCTGACCTACATGGACCCCATCTGCATCTAATTCAATCGCAAGTTCCACATCATCATTAACCATAAAGGGAATTTCTGCATCTGCACAAACCCTTTGGAGCTTTTCTGCCAGTCGGTATTTTTCCCTGTCTTTAAGTGCAGCTTCCCCTTTTTCACGATATTGAAAGAGTGTAATCCCTCCGTCGATCGCCTGTTTCAGCACATCGACAGGATCGCGATTCCCACAATTCGCACTTCCCATAATAAAATATAAGGATAGATGCTCTTCAATCTTCTGCTGTTTCATGGCTGCACACCTCTTATCTGCTGCTTATAGGCCCAATGATTGGTCGGACCGTGACCTGCTCCAATTTCTAAAGGATGTTCGATGGCTGCCCGAATAAATGATTTTGCCTGAATGACAGCTTTGTCTAAATCATTTCCTCTGGCAAGCTCTGCTGCTATAGCGGATGAGAACGTGCATCCCGTTCCGTGGGTATGCCGGGTATTGATTCTTGGGGATGTAAGCTCCAAAAAGGTTTCCCCATCATAAAATAAATCGGTAACTTCAGCAGTCTCTTCATGACCACCCTTCATCACAACCGATACGGCCCCTGATTCAATGATTTGTCGGGCTGCTTCCTTTTTGTCATCCAACGATTGAATTTTACGGTTGGTAATGATTTCAGCTTCCGGCAAATTTGGCGTAACAACAGCGGCTAAAGGAATCAGCCTATTGACCAATGTTTCCACGGCTTCATCCTGTAACAGCTTTGCACCGCCTTTGGCTACCATCACTGGATCAACAACAAGATTCGGGAATTGATACTCCATAATTTTTTCACTCACCGCTTCAATCACTTCGCTTGAATGAAGCATGCCTGTTTTTACAGCATTCGTTCCAAGATCCTGACCAATGGCATCGATTTGATCGTTGATTCCTTCAATGGAAACCGGATATACCCCCTGTACTCCTAACGTATTTTGAGCAGTTACTGCTGTTAATGCAGACATTCCATATACACCTAGTTCCTGGAATGTTTTCAAATCAGCCTGTATACCTGCTCCCCCTCCACTATCAGAACCCGCAATGGTTAAGGCTTTAGATACGTTCATGGTGTCCCTCCTCTGTCAGATGTTGTATTTTTGCTAAGGATTCATCACTCTCTGTAAGTTTAGCCAGTTCATTTAAGAATTCCATTTGAAAGCGTCCAGGTTCATTCCAGGCACATTTTTCAGCTGCTTTCTCTGCCGCAATTCCATAAAAAGAAACACCGGCAGTAGCAGTTCCGACAATATCCCCGTCAACAGCAAGGAATGCACCAAGAACAGATGATAATAAGCACCCTGTTCCGGTCACTTGAGTAAGCAGCGGGTCACCATTTAAAACGGTACAGGTTCCCTTCCCATCTGAAATTACATCTGTTTCCCCTGTAATCACCACTGTACATTCAAATAATTGGGCTGCCTTCTGTGCTAATTCAATCGTGTTGGCTTCGGTATCTCCTCCATCTACACCTTTCATCCTTATCTGTTCGCCTGCTATATTGGAAATTTCACCAGCATTCCCACGAACAAGGGTGACATCAATCTCTTCTAATATTCTTTTTGCTGTTTGGGTACGATATGTTGTTGCACCCGCACCAACAGGATCCAGCACAACTGGTACTCCATGATCGTTTGCGGATTTACCTGCAATCAGCATGGCATCGACCTGATCTTTCGTTAAGGTTCCAATATTTAATACCACGGATCCGGATATCCGGGCCATTTCTGCGACTTCCTCTTTTGCATAAGCCATAACTGGAGAAGCCCCCAGAGCATACAGACCATTAGCCGTAAAATTGGTCACCACAACATTTGTAATATTATGGACTAAAGGCTGTTTCTCTCTTAAACTTGTAAGCTTTTCAAACATTCCTTTTCCTCCTTAATATTCAGGGAGCCACGCGTAATTTTTATCCATAAAAAAAACAGGCCACTATGGACCTGGTTTGTCTGTCAGTATACTTATAAAGAAGCTACTTCCCTACGCTGGCATGATCCAGATCAGGTCCTGAGGGTCAAAAAGTCTTCACGCTTTTTTCTCAGCCTGCCACACAGGCTCCCCTAGTAGAATGTATTTGATTATATAGTTTCATTGTAAAACGTTCTTTGCGGGAAATCAATCAATAATGACTTACTCATGCATATTTAGAAAGGGTATATCCGGCTCCAGTTGACCTTTAACTTTTTTCACATTTACTCTTTCTCCCTTTAACCATTTAGAGAAATCAAAAATCACAGGGTAACGATCCGCCCCTATGGCAAAGGCTGCCTTCATGTCTTCGGGAAAATAAGCAGCTGTGTGAAGCGTACCTGCCCATGCATCATATTTGGAGGAAAAAACTCCTTGATCTGAATCATTCATCATTCTGAAGGCCTGATAACCATCTTCCAGCTCTTCTCCCTTTGAAAGGATGTTCATTTTTCTTTCCCGGGACTCATCGGTGCGGTACCGATTTTCCTCCGTTATTAATTCAAAATGATTGGTGCTTATATTTGATTTCCGATAGGATACGCTTCTGGGAGAGGCCTCAACCACAACACGTTTCCCTGTAGAATCCAGCAATACATAATTAAACGAGTGGCGATGTGGGAGCTCCTTTAAAACTTGAATCCCCTCCTCCACATTCGCACAGGTTTCTAAAATGATTCGACCAATCATATTGCAAATAAAGCCATCCTCACCCTTTTTTCGATGAACAAAATTATAGCCCATCACCAGTCCTTTTTCATTCATACCATCCATACGTCCGGTAATTTGCATCGCAGGACCAAGTGTCGCATAGCCACCATCTGTCGGCTGATACAGCATATACCTTCCTTCATAGGAAACCGGATGACTGTCGTAATTACGGATCAGATAATCCTTCCCGGTAAAAATTGAACAACCGCTCTTTCCATATTCTAAATAATAGCCACCAAATTCACGGAGAGCCTCCTCCATGTTCATTTCCAGAGCATCAGCAAGACCATAAATTTCTTCCAAAACTCCCGGAATAAAAGTTTTGATTGCCGAAATCACCTGATCCTGGTCAATCTTAAAATGACGCTCTTTTTTAGACCCGAGCTGCTTTTCTCTTTTCGATAAAATTGGAGAATGCTTTAACCATTCCCCTTGCTGATAGCCAAAATCATAATGACTTCCTCTATATTGAAATATGTCTGTATATACTTGTTTCAACATTTATCCCTCATCTAATAAACTTTAATTACTCTAGTAGTTTACTTAATCTAAGCTTATAAGAAAAAGATTTTGCCTGATGTAAATAAAGGAATATACGTCTAAACCTGTCAAAAACAGAAGAACAAAAAACAGGCTGCAACCTCACAGCCTTTTCAGAATATATGCAAATACGCTATGTCTTGGATTCTCTGATGGTTTAAAATATAATCCCTTCAATGTTCTCTGAATCTATCGTTTTAACCTGGTTATCATTATTAAAATACGCCATTCTTTTAATTGGATCATAACGAACAAAATGAGATACAGGTATAATAGTCCCATTTACGAACAGACGGCGAACTGGATAATTCGGGGGCAGTGATTTTAATAATTGAACATAGGGATGTTCGTCCTTATACAAATCATCAATTTCCTGAAGCCTTTCATCATAGGATTGGAGCCGATGATCTGTTTGATTTTGATAGTCCTGCACCTCTGTATTAATATCCTGGATCTGTTGATTGACGAGCTCCATTTCCCCCCACATCCTTTTCTCATGCTGTTTAAGGTGCTGTAAGGAATGATCCATTTCCTGATATTTTTTTCTGTGTTCTCGTCTCATCACCTGCTGGCTCGATTTCTGTTCCTGAAGCTGTTCCTGCAGCCGATCATTCATTTTTTCATTTCGCTCAAAACGATCCAAAAAATGGTGCTCATTTAGTTGCTGCTTTCGAATGAGCTGCGTTAATTTTCTGGAAAAGTCTTTTTTTGTCCTTTCCTCAAGCTCTGTAAGCTGACCTACTTCATTTTGTAACTTGATGTGATCTTTTACGGAATGATTTAATGTTCTTCTTAAAGAGAAAACATTTCCAGCTATTTGCTGTAAAAGATGGTGATAGTTCTTAATCGACTTCTTCAAATGATGGATTTCCTTTCTTTGATTTTCACGCTCCTCCTCTTCCATATTGTGACAAAATAAATGTTGGTTTACAGACTCATTGCCGATGGACTGCAAAAATAATTTAGGTTTTCCCTGTGGATTGCGATCAGATGATTTTACAGCGACCACTCCTATCCCTCCTGATCTATCAATTATGTCATGAATTTACTTCATTTTATTGTATGGATAAACGTCCAGTGAATGAACGGGGCGGCTTTTATCAAAATGGTGAAAGAGCCTATCTGATCCCTTTTCATAATTTTTTAAATTAACTTTAAATTACAAATTTGTGTTATAATAAAGAAAACCATACAAACAGAGGGATGCGCTATGAATCTAAGAAACTTTTTTATTGGTCTGTCAGAAAACAAAATTATGAATGCGCTTGCAAAAAAGTATGGCCTGAAATTAGGGGCTCAGTCTGTCGTAGCTGGAACAAATGTGGAAGAAATGATTGAAAGCGTAAAACAGCTGAATGCGAAGGGAATTTCCTGCACGATTGACAGCTTAGGTGAATTTGTTTCTGAAAAAGAGTCAGCAATCCAAGCAAAAAATGAAATCTTAGAAGTCATTGAAGCGATTCATACCCATCATGTCGACGCACACATTTCTTTAAAACCAACGCAATTAGGTCAGGATATTGATAAACAGTTTTGTCTGGAAAATTTAAGAGAAATCGTAAGAAAGGCCGATCAATACGGTATTTTTGTTAATTTTGATATGGAGGATTACAATCATCTCCATTCAGCCTTCCAGCTTATCGACAGGCTTTCACAGGATTATACGAATATAGGAACGGTAATTCAGTCTTATTTTTACGAAGCACAGGACTATATAGAAAAATATAAGGACTACCGCTTACGCCTGGTAAAAGGAGCTTATAAAGAGTCTGAGGATGTTGCCTATCAGGATAAGGAAGAAATTGATCAAAATTTAATCAGTCTTATTGAATATCATTTGAAACACGGAAAATTCACATCCATTGCCACTCATGACCATCGGATTATTAACCATGTCAAAAACTTCACAGCCAAGTACAACATCCCTAAAGAAAAGTTTGAATTTCAAATGCTTTACGGTTTCCGGAATGATCTGCAGCTCCGGCTTACAAATGAAGGCTATAACTTCTGTACCTATGTCCCCTTTGGCACAGACTGGTATGGATATTTTATGAGACGATTAGCAGAACGCCCTCAGAACATTCAACTGGTGGCTAAACAAGTATTTAACAAAAAAACAAATACCATCCTCGGAATAGCAGCCGGAGCCTTTCTAATCGGCAGAATGAGCAAAAGAAAATAGCAAGTCTTTAAGGTGTTTACTAATTAGGTAAACACCTTTTTATAAAGCTATTGAAAGCGAAGTATATTCCCGCAGCGGTGATTAAGCTCTCACCAAGCATTAGTAAAAAATGTATGCATGATTAGCAAACAACCTCTCATATATATGAAACGATAAATGCATACGTGAATTGAGTGTATGATTTTTTAAACTTTAAAATGTAAGCGCTTACTCATAACGTATGCTAAAAACTTGATGAGGAGGGTGAAATATGAATTCCATTATTCTCACAGAGTTCATTTTGTACTTTGTTGTCATGATTGGTATTGCGTATTACACAAGTCGTACAAAGATGAATCACTCCGTATACTTGTTGGGTGGAAAGAAACTCCCGGGCTGGGCTCTGGCCTTTTCTGAACGAGCTACAGGGGAATCTGCCTGGCTCTTACTCGGGTTTACCGGCTTTGTGTTTACGACCGGACTGGCCGGAATTTGGGTAGCCATTGGGATTGCTGTCGGGATCATCTTTGCATGGATCTTTTTAGCCAGACGGTTTATGGATGAAACCGATAAGCATGGGGTTTTGACCTTACCTGATTACTTAGCCAGCAATTTTGGTGAAAAAGCCAATATGATTCGCTGGATAGCAAGTATTTTAATTGCAGGCTTTTTTATGTTTTATGTAGGTGCACAGCTTGCAGGAGCAGGAAAGCTGTTCTTTACCTCCTTCAATATGGACCATACTCTGGGGATTCTTTTAGCCACAATTGTTGTCCTTGGAATTGCCTTTTTTGGAGGATTTCTTTCTGTTGTATGGACGGATATGATCCAAAGCCTCATGATGTTAATCACTCTCTGCGTCCTTCCTATTATTGCTCTAATCTATGTTTCCACAAATGACCTGTCTATCAGTCAATCACTGGTAACCGCCGGGGATTCTTTTAATTCCTGGTTTGGTGGCACCACAGGTTTTGCCTTAGGGATTTTATTTTTTAATAACTTTTCCTGGTTTTTTGGATACTTAGGCGGACAGCCGCAGTTAAGCGCCCGTTTTATGGCCTTAAAAAACGAAAAAGAAGCAAAACAGGCGAGAAATGTAGCGATTATCTGGACCATTTTAGCCTACACGGGTGCCTTCCTCATTGGGCTTGCAGCGATTGCCATGTACAGCCAGGGAAGCTTTGCTGATGTAGAAACCATTTTACCTACCATGATTTTGGACTTAATGCCTCCGTGGATTGCGGGCTTACTTCTTGCTGGAATTTTAGCTGCCATCATTACTACGGCGAACTCCCAATTGATGGTGGTCACAAGTTCGGTCAGTGAAGATATTATTCACAAGGCTCTTGGACTTAAGCTCACTGATCAGCAGCTATTAAAAGTTTCCAGAATAACCGTACTTGTATCAGGAATTGTAGGGATGCTTATCGCGCTGACCTCAGAATCATTGGTTTACTTAATTGTCAGCTGGGCATGGGCTGGTGTCGGCGGTACATTATCTCCCGCTATTCTTATGACCTTTTTCTGGAAACGTTATTCAAGTACAGGAGTTATCGCAACGATCATTTCAGGATTTGTTTTCACAGTTTTGTGGATCAGCACTCCTCTTGACAGTATCATCACATCCCGCTTCTCTACTTTCTTTATCGCAGGCTTTTTCGGCATCCTTTTCAGTCTTTTATTTCCGGACAGGAAAACCAAACAGCAGGAGTAAACCGAAAAGGACTGATCCTGAATTTTTCTGGATCAGTCCTTTCACCCTCTGTTTTTTACGTTATCATTGTGAAAACGGCTTTCACTCCTTATACTATATTTAAGGAGTGAAAAACAATGAAATTAAACCGTTCTGGCACACCAAGCATCGCCTATTTTAAAGCCTATATGAAACTCGTCATGAACACTCGTATATGCTCATTGGAAGTCGCCAGAGAAGTGACCTTTGAAAACCTCTTTGAACGCGATCCTCTGTATTTAGGCGAACAGGCTTACCAAAACTTTCAGCGTGCACATCAGGAGCTCATGTCCTTATTTTCCCAAACTTTTTCAAACGATGATTAAATAGGGGTGAGATTCCCCCTTTTTCATGACTAATATATTCTTTTTGCTCCTTCGTAATAATCAGACCAATAAGAATTGTCCAGGGAATAAATAGCAATCCCTTTAGAGCTTGTCGCTGAAATCCATTCGTTATTTCCGATATAAAACCCGACATGGGTAACCTTGTCCGAATCTACTGAATAAAAAACTAAATCGCCAGGCTGTAATTCAGGCTGTGAAACAAACTCACCCTTTGTATAAAGCCCGGCTGATGTGTCCCGCGGCATATCCACTCCATGTTTATTAAACATATAATATACAAATCCTGAACAAT
The DNA here is from genome assembly GCF_039522525.1 of Salinibacillus aidingensis. Lineage (GTDB taxonomy): Bacteria > Bacillota > Bacilli > Bacillales > Alkalibacillaceae > Salinibacillus > Salinibacillus aidingensis. The sequence goes on along the minus strand of NZ_BAAADO010000009.1, from coordinate 7,944 downwards.
CAAAGCCGGACGGTGTGGTTCCTCCCCACACATAAGGAACGCCCAAATAATTTTTCGTATCTGTAATCAGCTCCTGCTTAACAACTGCATGTTCGATCGCTTTTCTAGTTTCCTGATTTGCCGTACCTGTAATGTTTAATCCATAGTCACTTTGAAAATCCCGAATCGCTTCTTTTGTCGGACTATCATAGCTCCCTGTCATGGTTTGTACAGCGTAGTATCCTAACTTCTGGAGATTCTTCTGGATCTCTTCCAAATCTGTTTCCTTTCTTCCAGATGAAGAAACCTTTTGTGAAATGAGAGTGAAGTCATCCTCAGTTAAACTCACTGTGGCTGGAACAGTGCTTACGGACGCTTTTACTTTAGGATCATGTACTCCCATTTGAGGAATGGAAGACAGGATGATTCCACCAGCTATAACCTTAACTAACGTGCCTTTCATTACTGAATTCCTCTCCTTTATGAGTGATTGCAGTATGGGAATCATATCTGTTTACGGATGTTCCTCATTCATCCGCTTTTTATTATGAACCGCTATATTTCAATATTTCAGGAAAAATCCATTCATTAGCTTTTCCTGACAAAGACAAAACCCTCCTATAGTTTCATACAAATTTATAAAATCATTCCATTTCAGGTGATTTTTTTAAGGAAAACGACTAATAAGCATATATAAAATCCTAAATCCTGTATAATTTCACGCAATTGAAATTTATGATTTACTGAAAAACTTACATATATTTTTTTAATTTGGCATTTTTTAAAGGGAATATGAATAATAGTTGGTATCTATTTAAATACAGGGGGGAGTGTAAGCATGAAGAGAAGCTTACTTTTAATCTTTGTTTTTATCTTAGGTATACTATTGATCACTGCCTGTGGTACCAGTGAAACTTCAAATGGATCCGGGGCCGGCGGTGATAAGGATTCAACTGATGGGGAGGATCATCACTATGTTGTAGCGACCGAGCCAAATTTCCACCCATTTGAATTTATGAATACAGAGACAGGTGAAATGGAAGGCTTTGATATCGACCTAATGAACGCCATAGCCGAAGAAGCCGGCTTTACCGTTGAATTTGAAACCATGGAGTTTGATGGTGTGCTGGGCGGAATGCGTACAGGTAAATACCCTATGGCCATTTCCGGAATTTCCATAACGGAAGAACGGAAACAGGAAATTGATTTTTCCGATAAATACTTAGATTCAGGCCTCATTTTAGTTGTACCGGAAGACTCCGATATCCAATCCATCGATGATGTCGATGGCCTGAAAGTGGGTGCTCAGACCGGTGCCACGAGTGAAATTTACTTAAATGAAAATACAGATGCTGAAGTCTCAGCATTCCCTGAAATCGTAACGGCTTATCAGGATCTTCAACGCGGCCGTTTAGATGCCGTTCTATATGACTTGCCAAATGCACAGTATTACATTAAAGAAAACCCTGATACAGGCCTGAAAACCGTTGGGGATCTTTTACAGGGTGAACCCTATGGTATTGCTTTTCCAAAAGGATCTGATCTGGTTAAGCCGGTGAATGAGGCATTGGCTACCTTAAAGGAGAATGGCACCTATGCTGAAATTTATAAAAAATGGTTTGGTACCGAGCCACCGCAATAAGAACTTTAAAAAGCGTAACAGTGATGAGCTGTTACGCTTTTTCTATGATTCTATTCATGGTTTAATTTTTGAATAAATACATGTGTCTCTAAGACTTTTTCCATCAACAGATAATTCATCATTCCTGAGAATTCCCTCCAGTTTAAAATCTAATCTCTCGGGAATTGCACGGCTTTTATGATTTTTAGCATCACATTGGATTTCTATACGCCTAGCTTTCAACTCCCGAAAAGCCAAATTAGTAATTCCCTCTACAGCTTCTCTTACATAACCTCTGCCACTGTGATGTGTATGCACCCAGTAACCAATTTCAAATTTAGGGATATCCCAATCGATGTTATGTAAGCCTGAAGAACCCACAAATTCTCCAGTTTCCTTAAGAAAGATATGCAGTCGTAAATCCTCACGCCGTAAAAATTTTGTATATGCTTCCCGTATATTAATTTCTGTTTCTTCCTCACTCTGTTTATTCTGGGCAAATGGCAACCATTGTTTCAACTCATTTATGGATGCCTGAATCGCCGGGTAAACCGTCTTTCCGTCACCAGGTTCAGGCATTCGAATGAATAAGCGTTCGGTCTCAAACTCATGGGGAAAATCAAGCAGAATTGGATTCATCGTACACAACTCCCTTTAAAATGTGGACTTTACCTTCAAGTAGTTTAGTAGAAAGAATTTCAGTTAAATTAAATGTATCCTAACATAAATGAGGCAAGTCGAAAAGATAAAAAAAAAAAACGAGGACAACATCTTTTTATGTTTTATCCTCGTTTTCACCTTCAGTATCATCATCAACAGTTTCTTCCAGTTCCACATCCTCCAAATCCAGCCACGAAAGCATTTCTCCTACGACATTATTAATACGTTCATTCATCGTGTCTTCCCCATATTTTTTCTTCGCTTTTTCTATACTTTCAACAACATCATCACTGTATTGAATAATAGGTACATCATTTTCAATATTATTAAATAAATCAATGATTTCATCCAACGCTTTATCAAAACGCTTTTGTTCAAAATCTGTCGCCTTCATTTTTATCACCCAATAATAGGATAACCAAAAAAGGGATGGTCTAACAATTTCACTTGTTAAATGCTGGTCGATCCCCTTCTGCCTGTTCCTTTACGTTTACGCTGATGTTCTTTTTCACCTGAGTAGTCAGGATGACACCCGTGATAACAACCAGAGCACCTGCTGCCTGCATAAATGTGATTCGTTCACCCAGCCATAAAAAAGCGCCTGTCATGGTGACGACCGGCAGAAAATTTAAAAATATGGAAGCCTGCGAAGCACCAAGCTGATCAACAGCACGATTATAACAAAGCAATGCAATAAACGAAGGGAAAATTCCCAGATATAATAAGCCCGACCATAAATTTGCATGGGCAAGATCAGGAATTCCCGTGAGCATCCACTCCAGCATCACCAGAGGAAATAATACAATAACCGAAATCCCCGTCATCACCAAAAGAGCACCATAAGCAGGAAATTGATGCATATACCTTTTGACAAAAATAGAATAAATCGCCCAGCTAAAAATGGCCCCTATCATGATGGCATCACCAATGTTCCAGTTCAGGCCTGTAAGGGTACTTATTTTTCCACCCATAACCACCCACAGTGCCCCAACAAAGGATAAAACAATCCCCAGCCATTGAACCTTTCCCAAATGCTCTTTCAGGAAAATGGCGCTTAATATAACAGTCGCAACAGGAATGACGGTTTCCAATATGGATACTTTTGAAGCGGTAGTGAATTGTAATGATCCATAAATAAACGTATTAAAAAAAGTTATCCCGGTTAAGGTCATCACTAAAAAGGGTTTCTTATATTCCAGAAAGGTGCCGGTGTATTCCCTGGCACTTTTATACCCAATAGGAAATATAACTATAAATGCCACTAATAAGCGAAAAAACGCAATGGTGAATGGTGGTAATTCATTAATGGCTTTACCCGTCAGGATGTTCCCCGCATACATCAATACTACAAAAATCATAAGGAAATATGGATGCAAAGCCGTTTCCTCCCTTTTTCCATACATCAAAATCTGCTACTACATATAAATACTTTAACATATCTCATAGCGATTTGAGGCTGATATTAAAAAGGTAAGCAAGAAAAAGAAAAAGGACACATGAATATTTCATGCATCCTTAATTATATGTTTCAATCAATATACCTTCTAGCTCCGGCATACTCAGAAGAATAGTAGTCAGACTCAAAAACATCAATGATTTCTACAGTACTTGCTGTATTTGGTGAATGGATCATTTTACCGTTACCCATATACATTCCGACATGATGCACCCTTCCTTCACCTTCATTATAGGCAAAAAACAGTAAATCCCCCTTTTGGAGATCATCTCTCTCTACTGGTGTACCATGGGTGGCCTGTACGGAAGAATCTCTGGGAATCGTAATACCATGAGCTTTAAATATCGTATGAGTAAAGCCGGAACAATCAAAACCAAAGCCAGATGTTCCAGCCCATAAATAAGGTAAACCTAAGAATTTAAGTCCTGTATCCACTAAATTCTGTCCATCTGGTTTCTCAATATCCTCTTGTGAAGAATAAATGGAAACGGCATCAGGTGACATCCACTTTTTCCCGTCACTAGGCGTTGCTACCAGGATGGCATCTTTTGTTTCAGCAACTACAGGCAGTCTCGTGTTAAAACTGATTTCCTTGAATTTATCACTTCGATGTTTATCCTCAAATAGCCATGCAGTTGGATCTGTTACTTGGGCAAATTCTTTAATGTCCTTTAGGGTAGAAAAGCTTGCATCATTTGCTAATTGACTTTTTGGCATCCAGGCAGGATAACCTAAATCATTTTTAGGTGTTGGCTGTCCGTGTACCGCTACCTTGACCCAATCTCCCTGTTCTTCAAGAATCGTTACTTCCTGCCCATACAAAGCCTGGGTTTGGAGATTTCCTACAAGCCAGAGTTTTTGTTCATAAGACATGCCTGTCGTCCATTCCCACATGTCTACCGGGTTACCTATAGATGGAGCATCAACCGGTCTTGTTTCGTTAGGTTCTGACCAGAGAGTAGCCACTGAAACATCTACATATGCTGTCTGCCCTGTTTCCTCAGCTTGAACCTCTTCAGAAATACTAAACCCAAACATAACGAATACAGACATTAAACCTGCAAGACATGTTTGACAAAACTGTTTCATTACACCACACCTCCGAAAAGATTATGTTTGGATACCGATACCAGAAGCTTCCGGTAATTTGATTTTTCTCCCTTCGAACGTCATCCCTCCCTTAACAGGTTCATTAGACATCCACAGTGGGGCATCCAGATCGTAATGAGTAATATTTGGATGGGCTGCCGCAAGATGAGCTGCTGCGGTGACAGATACCACTGACTCCATCATACTTCCAATCATACAGGGAATCCCTGCTGCTTCACTTAAATCCGCAATTTGCCATGCATGTCTTATACCACCCATCTTCATCAATTTAATATTCAGCATATCTACAGCCTCCATCTCTAAAAGACGAAAGGCATCTGCTGGTGAGAATACACTTTCATCAGCCATAATAGGAGTTGTCACTCTATCCCGAATATATTTCAGACCTTCTATATCCCCGGCAGGAACAGGCTGTTCGATGAGCTCAATGCCCATTTGATCCTGCTCTAACTGCCGAATGATGTTTACAGCTTGTTTTTTACTCCATCCTTGATTGGCATCTAAACGTAATAAAATATCATCCCCAACAGCTTCATATATTCGCTGGATACGCTTGAAATCCAGTTTTTCATCATTCCCTACCTTCAATTTTAAGATAGCGAATCCCTCAGACACTCGCTTCAAAGCTTCTTTCTGCATCATTTCCGGTTGGTCAATACTCACTGTCATATCGGTTTCGAGGGAATGAATTTGACCCCCAAGAAGACTATATAAAGGAATATCATAATATTGACAATAAGCATCGTATAAGGCAATTTCAACGGCTGCTTTTGCACTCGAATTTCCCACACAGCTTTTTTCCATGTCTGTTATTACATGTGTTAGTTGTTGAATACCCTGATGTACCACAGCTGGCTTTAACGCTTGATTTATGATTTCTTGTATTCCATCCAGCGACTCACCTGTTATTTTGAGAGTCGAGGCTGCAGAGCCCCTGCCCCTTATTCCATTCTTCAATTCAATACATACATCAACTACATCAATTTGTGTCACCTTTCGAAGTGCTGTAATAAATGGCTGTTTTAATTTAATTGGCCGTTTTTCATAATGTAAGTCTATAATTTCCATTTCCAAGTATTAATCTCCTCTCTTACAAGAATGATAGAAGTTTGGCTACTAACAATCCATAGTAAGTACCCAGGAACGACCCACCTAACGCCATCAATACACCAATTGGAATTAACGATCTATGGTAAGCCCCAGCAAGTAATGGAGCTGATGCCATTCCACCGATATTGGCCAGACTGGAAACTCCCAGTGTGAACAGATCCAACTTGAATAACTTAGCAATCAACATCATAAGAAGACCATGGATCGCTAAAATCACAAAACCAGAAACGATGTATATTGGTGCTTGGAACAGTTGAGAAAAATCAGCGCGAGATGCAATTAAAGCAATCACGATATAAAGAAAAACGTTTGCTACATCCAAAGAACCTGGAACTTTAGAAATTTTAGTCATGGCTAATAAAATACCCACGATTGATACGATAAATATCGTCCAGGTAGTGGCATTGACCACTGTTCCAAATTCAGGGAGAAGTTCGGCAATAAAGGCTGCCAGAGATGAAATAAAGATTGCGAGTGATATTAACCCCATCAAATGGACAAATGATATGGATTTCCCCTTGTTTTCCTCATGTTCTTCCTTTAAATCCGCTGTAACTTCATCCAGATGGGAAGTATCAGCCTTTACCCATTTATTAAACAGTGCTGCAAATGGAACAAGCCAGAACATGATCATAACCCAAGTTGAATAGTTAACAGTATCCATAATTAATGCATAACCAAATATATTTTCAGGTACTTCTAATATCCCTTGGATGATAACCATATTGGCTGAACCACCAGTCCAACTACCTGCCAGTGCACCAAATGCCTGCCATGTCTCAGGAGCATAAAGTCCACGGAAAATTAAAAACGTAATGACAAAGCCAGCTACAATACTAAGAGAAGCTGCTACGTAACCAATAAGCATCTTAGGTCCCAGCTTTACGAGTTTTCGTAAATCACAGTTTAATAGCATTAATAAAATCAACATAGGTAATAATGCATTACGCACATTACTGTAGGTTGAATCAACCTCCTCAGATGCCCCAATAACACCAGTTGTTTTTAATAGAGCACCACCAAAATAGATAAGGACAATTCCCGGTACAAACTTAAAAAATTTGTTCTTGGTACTTGTTTCCAGGTAAGCTACCAAACCTGCCATGCCAATTATGACTCCCAAGTATAAAAAGCCAGTATCAATCATAAGTGCATTCCTCCCTTTAAACTTGTTTTTGATGCATATAAAAAACCCAACCAACAAGAAAAAATTCAAGTTGGCTGGGTTTTATCCACGTAATAGTAAGATAAAATAGCCTCCCTATACTTCCAGGGATTCCTTATATTTTAGTTGTGCTTGTTTATAAGCTACAATTAAAGCCTTTTGAGATGAACCATAATAACGTGTACGAATTTCCTCAGCGACTCCCTCTTCATCGAATATACTTTGACCAACGAAGATGCTTTGGATAAATCTTGAGGTAATATCCAATATAGAGGTACACTCTGCATCAATAATTCGATGATTTTTTGAATCTACCACAAACCCGACAAAAAAGCTGTGATAGTTCTTCATGATTGGGTTATTCCCTGGTGATTTAGCTTCCCCTACAATATAACACGTCTGTTTATCGTACACGCTTGTCACGCTCCGGACCATAGCATCTTCCGTACGGGGTACAAACTCGTTAAGGAATCTGCATCCGTTACGAAATGTCTATATTATCTGAATGTTAATACAAATTTTATCATCATATGTATTCGCTTTCAATAGGAAAAATTATTTATAGATTGTTCTCGTTTCAAGATTGTAGCATTAGATTATTGTAAGAATTTAGTATGATTATCGAGTATTCAGGGGTAGGTTAAAACTGAACATTTGGTGATTTATAATTGATTGATTTTGAATAGAATAGTCATCCTATCTAAACCGATAAAAAATCCTTAGAATCATATTGATTCTAAGGATTTTTTAATTGCCCAGCAGCGTCCTACTCTCGCAGGGGAAGAACCCCAACTACCATCGGCGCTGGAGAGCTTAACTACTGTGTTCGGAATGGGAACAGGT
>NZ_BAAADO010000008.1:0-100558 GCF_039522525.1 Salinibacillus aidingensis | reverse complement strand
TTGCATGTATTAGGCACGCCGCCAGCGTTCGTCCTGAGCCAGGATCAAACTCTCCAATAAGTTTGGATGTTAAAATCCATAATGCTCATATTCAAAACGCTATTTAAATAGCGAATTGACGTACTGGTTGTTTTGTTCAGTTTTCAAGGTTCGAACGACGTCGCTCTCAAAGCGACTTAATTATTATATCAAGCTATCAACTCAAAGTCAATAACTTTTTTAATTTGTTTTGTTCGCTCCTCAAAGCGACAATTAATAATATATCATGCTGAATAACTAATTTCAACAGGAAATTTTAAGTTTTAATAATTAATTTAAGCCGTCTCTTTCAACGGCTTTTTAAATATACCATGTGTATATAATAAATGCAATAAGATGGCCCGGATTTCGACACGGTAATTTATGGCAGCAGGATAAAGTGTATGGCGAATAAAGCAGCTACCCCTGAAACTCCTAAAAATCCGGAAATAGCAGTAGTAAATAAGTTAATAGGAATATGGAGTCCAAAGTTTGCGCCAAACACATTTATAAAAAACAATACTAATGCACCAATAAGTATTTTAACCATGCCCTGCGAAACAAACTTAAGAGCCTGTACCGGTAAGCCTTTAGCTAAAATTAAAATAATGACTGCCAGTATAAGGCCGATCACCATATATGAATTCATCATTTATTCCCCTTTCGCTTGTCCTTCTACTTATATATCTATGACAGCGAAGGAGAAATAGAACTAATGAATGCCTCTTATTTTTCGTTGTCTGGCCTCCCGCAAAAGGAAAAAATATTTTCCCTCTGTACAAGCCTGGTCTGCAAAAATACCATCATTCAAATCAACACTGTTTTTCATAAGGGCATTCATTCGATCCTTTTCCTTTTTCAGTTGATGTATCCTGTGAATCAGTTCCTCATCTATATCCTTCTTTTTTATTTTCCCTTTACCAAACATGGCAATTCACCTCATAGTTCCCTTCTGCCTTCTAAGGCTTTGGAAAGTGTCACTTCATCCGCATATTCCAGGTCTCCACCTACAGGAAGTCCGTGGGCAATACGTGTCGTTTTAATTCCAGCCGGTTTTACCAGTTTGGAAATATACATGGCTGTTGCTTCCCCTTCAATATTTGGATTGGTTGCCAAGATAAGCTCTTTAACCTCTTCATCCTTTAGTCGGTTAATAAGTGAAGCAACATTGATATCCTCAGGGCCAATGCCATCCATTGGGGATATAGCTCCGTGCAGAACGTGATACTTGCCGGTGAAATCCTTCATTTTTTCCATTGCAATCACATCTTTCGGGTCCTGCACCACACAAATGACCGATCCATCTCTCTCTTTATCCTGACAAATTGGACATGGGTCCTGATCTGTAATGTGACCACAGGTAGAGCAATGGGTAAGTTCACGCTTAGCATTCACCAGCGATTTAGCAAAATCCAATACGTCATCTTCATTCATATCTAAAACGAAAAAAGCCAGGCGAACCGCAGTTTTTGGCCCTATTCCTGGCAATTTAGTAAAGCTATCAATAAGCTTTGAAATTGGTTCTGGATAGTACATTAAAAATCCCCCTAGAATCCTGGGATATTCATACCTTTCGTGAATTGTCCCATGGTTGAATTCGTCTCATCCTCGATCTGCTTAATGACATCATTAACAGCAGCCAGCACTAGATCCTGCAGCATTTCCACATCATCCGGATCAACGGCCTCTTCGTTTATATCAATATCTGTAATCTCTTTTTTACCATTGGCTACAACCTTAACCATTCCACCACCAGAACTTGCCTCAAAGCTTTTCTCATGAAGCTCCTCCTGTGCCTGCATCATCTTCTTCTGCATTTTCTGCATCTGTTTCATCATATTGTTCATGTTTCCCATTCCGCCTTTCATCAAAATTCCTCCTTAGTTATCTTGTATTTCTAATAAATCATCGCCAACCAATTTTCTCGCTTCTGAAACGAGAGGATCTTCTTCAGCTTGCTCCTCCGTTTTTTCTCCTCCATCATCATCCTGATCGCGCTGTTTCTTTACATATTCTTCTCTTAATTCCTGCCAATCGGCTTCAGGAATCGGAATAATGGCCACTTGTTTTCCAAGAAAATTCGATAATTGTGCTTCGATGGTCTCCTGATTTTCCAGCATAAGTGAACAATGGATTTCATATTTAAAGGATAAAACCAGAGAATCATTGGATGCAGCTCTTGGTTTACTATTAATCAGCTTTGCATAAGCCGGCGGGCTGTCCTGTTTTAATGAATCCATAAATGTTGCCCAGTGATTCATAATATTTTTTAATTCAGCCTTGGAAGCATCATTTAATACATTTCTAATTCGGTCATATGGAATACGATATTTCCGCCCCGAGCTTGGACGTCTTTGCGAACGCCCTTCACTTGCCTTGGGTTTTTCAGACTGAGGTGAACCCCCCGACTGTTTTATCGTATTCAATTCCTTTTCAAGCTGCTCAAGCTTTTGCACCACTTGCGGAGAAACCTCTGTTTGTTTTGGATTCTGAGAAGAGGATGTATTGGCGATGTTTAGCATGGCAATTTCAATAAATACTTTCGGACTATTGGTCCACCGCATTTCCTGCTGACATTCATTTAATCGACGGATAGCGGATTGAATCCATTCTGAGTCAAGATCCTGGGTGAGAGTCGTAAACCGCTCGTCAGGAATCGCTCTCTCAAGAAAATCACTCATTTGATTTGATGACTGATATAACAAAACATCACGCAAATAATAGATAAGATCAAAAATGAGCCTTCCTGAATCTTTTCCTTCTTCTAAAAACTCATCGATCAGCTCTAAGGCATGCTTCACATCCTGATTATGAAGAGACTCCATCACTTCGCCCAGTTTATTTTGGGAAACCGATCCGGTAACAGCCAGTACATCTTCAACGGACACATGGTTTTCTTCACTATAGGAAATGGCCTGATCGAGTAGGCTTAAGGCATCTCTCATTCCACCTTCAGCAGCTAAAGCTACGGTTTGAAGTGCTTCATCATCAACTTCAATCTGTTCTGAGGCCATAATATCCTTAAGACGATTTACGATGGAAGATTGAGAAATCCGCTTAAAATCAAAGCGTTGGCATCTTGATATAATGGTTAAGGGAATTTTATGAGGCTCTGTTGTGGCTAAAATAAAAATCACATGCTGGGGAGGCTCCTCCAACGTTTTCAGTAGTGCATTAAAAGCTCCCGTGGAAAGCATATGAACCTCATCCACAATATACACCTTATACTTGATTGAGCTGGGTGCATACTTCACTTTATCCCGAATGTCCCGAATATCATCAACACCATTATTTGAGGCAGCATCAATTTCAATCACATCAGAAATCGTACCATCCTGTATTCCCCGGCACGCTGAACATTCGTTGCAGGGCTCTTTAACAGGAGAACGTTCACAGTTTACTGCTTTCGCAAAAATTTTCGCAGCACTTGTTTTCCCTGTTCCTCTTGGGCCGGAAAATAAATAAGCATGTGAAAATTTCTCCTTAAAAATTGCGTTTTGGAGTGTTCTGGTTATATGTGATTGTCCCACTACATCTTCAAATGTGGTGGGCCGCCATACCCTGTACAATGCCTGATAACTCATGGCCACGTTCTCCTTTGTGGTTTCTTTTCTCATTATAACCTATAGACATGTTGCATTCAAAAACATTATCGTGAATTTTTATCTGCCTATTATGCGCATTTATTTTATTAGCCTGTTCATCCAGTTGATCTCCATACTTTTCCGGACAATTAAAAAACTCACCCTTAAAAAGGATGAGTTTAATGTCTATGTAGCGCCGTGCACCTACCGTCGATGAAACATTCCTGAGCGTTACGTAAGCTCGTGGCTCGGCTCAGGCAACCCCGCGGCACACAAGAATGACCGCTTACTGCTGCTTCCTTCCGGATCTGACAGGGTTCACGGGTTCCTGTTGCGCGGGACCAAAGCGTCAACACCACTTACTTACGGCAGACCTCAAAAATGCTCACCTCGGATAGGGGTTCAGCCTCGCTATAGCGGATTGCGAGTAACAAGGCACCGCTACCTCCCCACCTAGCACGGCTAATCTGCTAACAATGAATATCTGCACATTACTGCGACCAGTCCATGGCCAGCTCGGCAGTTGGCTTGGATTGCTTCGTCCAATTGCGCCTCGCTTTCTTAATGTGCATAAACAAGTATATCGGGTTTTAATGGATTTTGCAATGATTTCGCCATTCCATTTTTTTCAATCCTGTCTTTTCCTTTCCCTTAAACCCTTAAAGAATTGCTTTAAAATAAGGGAGCACTCCTCTTGAAGCACTTCAGGAATCACTTCCGCCTGATGATTAAACCTTGAATCCTGGACCAGATTCACCAAGGAACCACAGCTGCCCGCCTTTGGATCATAGGCTCCAAATACAACGGTTGGTATTCTTGATTGCAGGATTGCTCCTGCACACATGGGGCAGGGTTCCAATGTAACATATAATAAACAGTCATCCAATCTCCAACTGTTTAAAACCTGATTGGCCTTTTCGATGGCTAAGAATTCCGCATGTCCTTTTGCCATCTGTGAAGTTTCTCTTAAATTACCGGCCCTTGCAATGATCTGATCATCCTTAACAATAACAGCCCCAATCGGCACCTCATCCGCTTGCTCAGCTTTAGCCGCTTCATTAAGCGCAATTCTCATATATTTTTCATGATCCATGAATGACCCCTTCTTTTTCCTGTATTTTTAGTATTAAATGATATTTTCCTGAATTTTTTTCACCATTATTATGCATGGCCATAGAATACTTAGTGTTTTATCCCATAAATATGTAAAAGAATATCTATGGAAGGAGGAGCCTTTATTGGTTATTTATGTAGTAAAGGCTGGTGAATCGCTATATGATATTGCACAAAGATATCAGGTCTCCACAGATGAGCTTATCGCCTTAAATCAGCTTGATCAGCCCAGTCAATTAGTTGTTGGGCAAGCACTTGTTGTTCCTGTTAACCAGTATACCGTACAACCCGGCGAATCACTCTATGTTATTGGTCAAAAATTTAATGTTCCGTATCAGCAGTTAGCTGAAGCAAATCAAATTTCACTAAATGATTCCTTGCAAATCGGTCAGACCCTTACTATTCCTCAGCCGGAAAAGGTGAGCAAGCAGTTCAATGCCTACGTTGAACCTACAGGAGGTGAAGTGAGTCAAACGTTAGAGCAGTCTGCAAGAACTAAGGCCCAGTATTTAACGTACTTAGCTCCTTTTAATTACAAGGTGAATCGTGACGGTTCATTAGTTCCCCCACCTTTAAATCAATTCCCGCAAATTGCAGCTAATAACAACGCTCTCTTAATGATGGTCGTGACAAACATTGAAGAAGGATCATTCAGTGACGAGCTCGGACGTATTATTGTTACCGATGAAAATTTTCAGGATCAGTTTTTAACCAATGTTATAGAAACAGCGAATCAGGTTGGATTTGGAGATATCCATTTTGATTTTGAATTTTTGCCTCCTGAAACCAGAGAAAATTATAACAACTTTTTACGAAAAGCAAAACAAAGGCTATCAGAGGCAGGATTAATGCTGTCAACGGCTTTAGCACCAAAGACATCAGCAGAGCAGGAAGGAGCCTGGTATACAGCTCACGATTACGCTGCTCATGGTGAAATTGTCGACTTCGTTGTACTTATGACCTATGAATGGGGATACAGCGGCGGCCCGCCAATGGCTGTTTCCCCTATTGGGCCTGTAAGGGATGTTGTTAATTTTGCCTTGTCCGTTATGCCTTCTGAAAAAATATTTCTTGGGCAAAATTTATATGGATATGACTGGACCCTTCCATATGAACCCGGCGGAGAATTTGCTGAGGCATTAAGTCCACAGGCCGCCATTCAGCGGGCCCGGGAAAACAATACAGAAATCCAATTTGACCAGGAAGCACAGGCACCCTTTTACTTTTATTATGATCAGGATGGAAATCGCCATGAGGTCTGGTTTGAAGATGCCCGGTCAATCCAGGCTAAATTTGATCTGGTAAAAGAACTGAATCTTAGAGGAGTGAGCTATTGGAAGCTTGGCCTCGCCTTTCCGCAAAACTGGATATTACTGGATCATCAATTTAATGTTGTGAAGGAAAGATAATTAACCAATTGCTGTCTCATTTCTGTTTGAGACAGCATTTTCATTAATCTCCTTCAGATTCGATGGTAAAAGTAAACATCGAGAATTCTGTATTCTGGTAGATGTCTGCCAGGCCATTTTCCTGAAAATCCTTTGTATTGAAACCTTTAAAAGGTACCCTCACCTGGAACGCCTCCTTAAAAGGAAAGGGCGCTACACCAATCGTATATGGATCCTTCCAGTTAGCTTGCATCCCTCCTGGTGCAAACGGAAAGGTTTGTCTGAATCCATTTTGAAACCAGGACACCTCCTCTTCTTTAGCCGCCCCTGGTTCATTCATACATAAATAAAGAGATAAGTCATCACAAAACTGAAGCCATTTAAAGTGACAATCCAATATTTCCTCATTTTGAAAGGCTGAATTTCGACTTTTCATTTGCTGGCGTCTGTCCATTTCCCGGGAAATAAATGATTTTATGACCGGATTTGTCGATTCCGATGAAAAAAACGACGAATAATGCAGGCTGCACAAAAGCCCGGCATATGCTGAATGATTCTGAACAAAATCAATTCCCTTTTCATAGCTGGCCAACTTAGCTGTTAGCGGATAATCTGTAAAAGAGTAAGGAGCATCGGTTTCATCATTCAAGCGTGGATGCTGATCAATTTCTTTCCATGCATAATCATGATAGGTAATGGCAAATTCCACATTAGACCTTAACTGAGATTCAGGAAATAAATCTGGATGAATGTATTTGGCCATTTCCCCGGAAACTTTTCCATGCTCATGCTGTTCCACCATCCGGATACTTTCCCCGGTAAATACAACAATCATCAGATAACCCTCCTTTCAGCCATCCTTTTATACCGTTATTCTATTACTTATCCTTCCAAAGCTGTTCCAATAAAATAATCATAACGGTTCCCATCAGCAATCCATTACTGACCAGATTTTGTGCAAATCCCGGTAACCCAACAAAGGCACTGGCCGGGATAAACATAAGCCCAATTCCGGTTAAAAAAGTAATCCCTAAAATGGTGAGCCTTCTCTGGTCCAGCTTCTCACTCACAATATTCCACAGTCCTATTCCCATAAGCTGAACAAAGGTAGCCAATAATGCAGCATTGGCAACAGGTGATGGAATTTTGGATAAAAAGGCAACAATTGGCGGGAAGAAAGCAATAAGCATGAGTAAAATGGCTGCATACATAAATGGACGTTTTCTTCTTTGACCGGTTAATTCCATAAATCCTGACGAAGATGCCAGTGTTACAACAGCTACACTGGAAAATAAAGCAGACAATCCCTGATTAATTCCCAGCGTATAGCTCCCCTTATTCATCTCCTCCGGTGTGAAAGAATTCTTTCCCTTCATTGTCTGATTAGCGGCTCCCAGTGAGGCGACTATATTCGATAACAAAATGATGGCTGTAATAAATGCAATAGGAATCATACTTATATCCCAAACCGGCAGGCCCCAGGCGAAAGCTTCCGGAATTTGAATAACAGGTAACGATGTATCCGCAGAGGCCTGTCCATGAACAATGGCATAAATCACCCACCCAAGACCGATGCCAATTAAAATCGCGTAGTTCTTTAAGGGGCCCTTCCCGAGAATGGAAAATAACAAAACAAAGAAAAACACGAAAAAGGAAATAAGGGTAGCATCCAATTGGGCTACGGAGCCTTTTTCGCCTATCCCCATCATTCCCTGTAAAAAGGTGCCGCTTAACTGAATGGTTAACATAAATAAAAAGGACCCTGTAACAAGTGGTGTAAAAATAGATAGCATTTTTTGCGATAAGTGAAACAGGCCAAAAATCACTAAAAAGAGACCGGTTAAAATCATAGCTGTCTGAAGGACCTGCAGCGTCTCTCCTAAACTTCTGCCACTTTCAACCGCAGTAGCCGCATAAACGGTAAATGTGCTGATCCATATTCCTGCCGGTCCGTCCACAATCGGTAATCGATGTCCAATCAAACCCTGAAGAAAACAGGCAATCCCTACCACAAAAAATGTCCGTTGCATTAAACCGGACACCTCGTGCAGGGACATATCATAGACAGATCCTATTACTATGGGCAGTGCAATAGAGCTTGCTAACAAAAAAATAAACCATTGCAAAGTTTCAAGTGTGGAGTTTTGTAAGTCTTTTACTGAATTCATGAAGGCCACTCCTTGTGCAGAAAATTCTATTTCCATCATACTAAAGTTTAGAACGATAGGAAATGGAGAGATGTCATAAAGATGTTAAAATGCCCGACTCTATAAGATATGAAAATCTCTTATAATCATGATATAGAAATTAAGGAGGGTTTTCATGGAAGATACGCGCAGGGAAAACCTGAAAACTATTCTGAAGGAAGCTTTAAAGCCTATTCATGATAGACTGGATCAAATTGAAGAAAGACTGGAACGGCTTGAAAAATAAAAGATAGGGATCAGCCTTTGACCCCTATCTTTCCTATTCTTATTCCTCTAACGTTGATGTATCTCCTGTAGGAAGCCCAAGCTCCCAGGATTTTAGCAGGCGACGCATAATTTTACCGCTTCGAGTTTTCGGAATGGTATCCCGGATTTCAATTTCTCTTGGAGCAGCATGGGCACTTAAACCGGTTTTAACAAATTTGCGAATATCCTCAAGTAAATCATCGGATTCCTGATGACCCTCACGAAGCGTTACAAATGCCTTAATAATTTCACCGCGCTCCGGATCCGGCTTACCAATAACTCCCGCCTCGGCAACAGCAGGATGCTCGATTAATTTACTTTCTACTTCAAATGGTCCTACACGCTCACCGGATGTATTAATCACATCATCAAGACGTCCCTGGAACCAGAAGTAGCCATCTTCATCCATATAAGCACTGTCACCGGACACATACCAGTCACCGATGAAGTAGCTTTCATATTTTTCAGGACGCTTCCAGATCTGACGCATCATCGAAGGCCATCCCTTTTTAATGGCCAGGTTCCCCATCTGGTTAGGCGGAAGTTTATTACCTTCGTTGTCAATAATCGCAGCCTCAACACCAGGGATCGGCTTACCCATAGAGCCCGGTTTGATATCCATAACAGGATAATTACTAATTAATTGGGCTCCTGTTTCAGTCATCCACCAGTTATCATGAATCCGCTTATTAAAGGCATCCATTCCCCAGTGGATAACTTCAGGATTCAATGGTTCACCGACACTCAGGATATGACGTAAGGAGGATAGGTCAAACTTATTCGCCACCTCACTGCCGGCACTCAGGAATTTACGGAAGGCCGTTGGTGCGGAATACCATACAGTGACTTTATATTTTTCTATTGTGCCATACCAGTCTTCAGGGCTGAATCGTCCCCCACGCACAACATTGGTTACCCCATTTAGCCACGGGGCAAATACTCCATAGCTTGTTCCGGTTACCCAGCCTGGATCAGCTGTGCACCAATAGACATCATCCTCTTTTAAATCCAGTACCCATTGTCCTGTAGCCAGGTGCTGAATCATTGCATTATGCACATGGTAAACACCCTTTGGTTTACCTGTAGATCCTGATGTATAGTGGATGACCATTCCATCTTCCAAATCTACCCATTCAATATCAAAGGATTCAGAGGCATTCTTCATTTCCTCTTCAAAGCTGATATACTGACTTCCATCCTCCATGCCGCCCACTAACACAATCTGTTTCAAATGAGGAAGTTTATCCTGTGGAACACGGCCCAGTAATTCAGGAGTTGTAATTAACATCTTTGCTTCACTATCCTCCAGGCGATCATGCACAGCCTGTTCCATAAATGCTTCAAATAAAGGGCCGGCAATGGCACCAACCTTTAAAATACCTAAAAAACTCATATAGAACTCAGGGCTTCTCGGCATGAAAAGAAATACACGATCGCCTTTTTCAATCTGATGCTTCCTTAATACATTCGCGAATTGATTACTCTTTTTCTTCAACTCATCAAAAGTTAAGGACTCTTCACGATCAGGTGCAGAATATAATAATGCTGCCTGATCCTTTTTATCAGGATTCTCCGCATGACGGTCAACGGCTTCATAGGCCATATTGACTTTTCCGGTTGAATTCCAGGAAAAATACCTCTTCATTTCGCTCCAGTCAAAGCTGTTATACACCTTCTCATAATCCTGTAAATTATGATTTCCTTCTCTGGCAGGTATTGGATTCATATTCATACGTTTCTCCACCCCTTTGAAATCGTTTTCATATTGCTTTTACAATTACTACAAACCTATGCAATACCTAAACTATTTATTAAAAAAATTCCCCTTTGTCCTTTCTATTCTATCGAAAAATTCCAAATATTTAAAGTCCTATTTTATAGACAGGTTTTATATAGGAAAAATGTCCTCTCTTTTGTCCATTCTTAGCTTTGGATGTACCCATGTTTTTATAGGCCATCCGATTGCCTGATTGCAGACACCGTCATAGAAGCGGATATTTACTTACCTGAGACAAAAAAATGAGAGACAGATTAAATATCTGCCTCTCCGCTTACGGGTAAATCCTCATTTTTTGCAGGCTTGCTGCTGTTCACCTGTTTTTCGTTACTTTTATTATCCTGAGTGCTTTCGGTACTTTGCATATCTTGAGGGGGGATGCTGCTGCTTCCTTTCTTCCCACGATCACGATCAATGTTAGCATTCTTTTTATTGGAGAATAGCTTTATACCCTTTTTTAAGCCTGTTAATAGAGAAGTATTCTTTTGGCTGGGTTTTTCTCGTGAATATTTGTATCCGGCAACCATTCCAACTGCGTACAATGCGTATTGCAAGCCTTTCATAAAAATATCAAAGCTGAACCCTTTTGCTTCAAATGCAGCAAATCCAATACCCAGAACGATACCTGCAAGTGGAATATTCCGGTTACTGATTTTACTTGCCCTTCGGATTGCATATAAAAGGAAGGTTAATGCAACAACACCTGTAAACTCCATACTTAATAACTGTTCCAGAATCGTATCACACCTTTCCAGAAAAACAGTTATAGCCGGCCTTTATTAGTAGATGCAATACGTAGATCATGAGTGTTTACAGGCGCCTATTTTTATTCAATAATTCCTGTTCCTGTAATATCCGCATTTACCCGAACGTTGATTCCTGCTTCTGGATATAACGACTTCCACGCCTTCCATTTTTCATTTTCAGTGCCGGACCGAGTGGCACGATACCTTAAACCAAACCCAACCGGATCCATTTTCGTTTCCTGAAATTTTGCCAGCAACTTATTTATATCCTTTGTTAACACTTTTTCTGCAAGTTTATTGTATTTGTCCAGTTTTCCTTCCTTAAGCTCAACCTTACTCTCCTCAATAACACCAGATATGTCTACGATAACCTCTATGGAAATCTTTTGGTTTTGCTTTTGTTTAATCTGATATTCGGTATTTAATGAATCGACAGCCAGCATAAAAAATTCATCTTTGGCATTCACCTTTATACTTTCCTTGTCATAGCCCTTTTTCAGCATATTAAACAGCTTCGTCTCCTTTTTAGTTAGGTGAAGAGGATCAACGCCTTGTTTAAAAACGGACATTGTGGTTATCGAAAAGTTATCCTTCTCTGCCTGTACAATCGGGAGATAGCCATCGATTCCTCTTTCCTCCAAATCGCGGCGCAGGTTATAGAGAAACTTCGTAGTGACATAGGGAGATTCAGTCCCGGCTTCGTCAAAAAACATAAACAGCTTATTTGAGGGCAGACGTTCTCCTTTTGGTTCGATACTTAAGATTGTTTTTGCATCCGGCTTTCCGATGGTGATGAGTGCAATCTGCTGAATATCCCGTCTTCTGGTAAACCAATCCATAGTTTTGCCGATATCCTTACTTAAAACCTTTTCCCCCAGCACAATAACCTTCATGTGACCAAAATCAAGCTCATTACTCACCTTGGCCTTAATCAATTGTATCGCCTCAGCAATCGTACTTCCTTTTGAACTTAAAAGCTCAAATTGATCCCCTAATTCTTCTGATCCTGAACTGGGAAACGCCACCTTTAAAGTAACTTCATAGCCCTCCTGATTCTGTTCAGTTTTATCTATACCAATTCCGACCACAAATGCGCGCTTATCAATATCTTTGAAACCGCAGCCTGTTAAAAGAACCATAACAAAAACAAATAAGCCACTAAGCCTGCAGAGGTTCTTCATTTCTGCTTAGACCTCCTCACTGCATAGAACAAGACCGCACACGAAAATGCGCCCGCAAACAATAATAGAGAAAAAAACATTTTTGCCAGTTCATAAACCTGAACTTGACTAAGAAAAAAGTAACCCAGAATGGTAGCCAGCGAAAAAAGGATAGCCATCATGACCGGCACAATTTTTACTTCCTTCCATTTTATCTCCGGAAGGACACTTCTGACATGCTCCATTGCAATGTGACAGGTAATGGTTGCACTTATCATGGAAATGCCTATATAAAGTAAAAGAAAAATATAGAGTACCCTTTCAATAAAGCCAAATTCCATTCTTAAGGCATCAGCCGTTGAAAACCAGGGATAAATATAATTCTCTGCTCCATCAATGCCATTCATGCCAATTGGGACTAAAAGGGAGGTGAAGATATTAATGGTTCCGGCAATTCCAATCAGCACAATTCGCCAAACTCCCATTCCTTCTACTCTATTTTTCAGCACTCGATTATAAATAGATATAAAATAAAAGCCCACCAATGAATAAGCACCAGCTCCAATACTAGTATTGGAAGGGGGTTCAATCGTATGTGTAAAAACAATCCGGATGGCATCCCAGCTTATGTGTTCATTCAAAAATGCTTTTAAAAAGATCCCAGTAA
This sequence comes from Salinibacillus aidingensis, assembly GCF_039522525.1. Classification (GTDB taxonomy): domain Bacteria; phylum Bacillota; class Bacilli; order Bacillales; family Alkalibacillaceae; genus Salinibacillus; species Salinibacillus aidingensis. Next base: position 87,652 of record NZ_BAAADO010000008.1, on the reverse strand, counting down.
TGAGCGGGAGGCTAATAATCATAATAATTTCAAGCGCATATAAGGTTTTTTCTGTCTTCATCAGAGCCCCCAGGCAAATAATGGACAAAAAGAGAACCGATATATACAATGCAGGCATTTCCGGATTAATAAATCTCTTGGTAATATCAATAAAGGATAAAAGAACAAACCAAGTCCCGAGGAAATACAAAATTCCAATAAAAAATAAATAACCGGATGCAAACCATTTTGGCGTATATTTTTTAATGATTTCAGGCTGCCCCTGACCGGGGAATTTAAGCATGGAATTTGTATAGACAAGACAATAAATCAGGGTAATAATAATGGCAATCATTAAAGAAGTCACCACACCATTGACCCGTTCTTCAATTAAAATCCTGGGCACCAGGGCTACAACATTCGCAAGCATATTCAGAATAACTAAATAGTAAAAGTAGCGACTCACCGAATCCCTTCTTCCCTATATATGTTGCTTTTGACGACTCGTAAACAGTTTTAAATAGGGCTTTCCGAAGCTGTCTAAATAAACAAGGTAATAAATAAGACCAACCGTTCCCAGCACAAGACCAATCAATCCTGATAAAGTCGTAATCAGTAACAGGAGATATTTCATAACTCTCATCGCAAAGCTCATTTCATTAATCGGAATAATGAAATTGGATATAGCAACGGCGGCCACAATGATAATCATGATGTTTGAAACCAGTCCGGCGTCGGTTGCCGCCTGTCCTAAAATTAAACCACCAACCGTAGTTGCGGTAGGACCGATCGTTTTAGGAAGACGAATCGATGCCTCTACAAGCATTTCCATCATAATTAACATAAATAACACTTCGAGGTATGAAGGGTACGGAACCGGCATACGACTGCCAGCGATGGAAAAAGCGAGTTGAATCCGCAGTACTTCGGGGTTATACGAAATAATGCCTACGTATGCAGATGGAAGAAAGAGACTGATAAATAAACCGACATATCGCAATATAATGAGAAATTTAGACACCCAATAAGGCTGATAAAAATCCTCCATTGAACTCATGAAATCATAAAAGACCGTGGGACCAATCAAAACAAACGGGATTCCTTCAATCATAATAATGACCTTTCCCTGCGATAAATTATAAGCGATCCGATCAGGTCTCTCGGTTACCAGTAGTGTAGGGAACATGCGCCTTTTCCTATTGGTCAGTGCTCTGTGCAATTCTCCGGCAGACTGTACAATCGGTCGGTTCGCTTGATCCAGTCTTTTCTTTACCTGATCCACTATTTTTGGCTCTGCCTCTTTTTCGTCATAAAGAATACAAACCTGAATATTTGACTTACTGCCAATATCAGGTGCCTTTTCAACCCTTAAGCTTTTTTTATGGTAGCGGTGCCGAATAAGGTTAAGATTGGTATAAATATTTTCACTTAAGGCCTTCTGCGGTCCTAAAATCGTCGTTTCCACACTCGCATCCAGCACCTGTGAGTTTTCCTGATGAATGAATCCAACGATATATACTTGATCCTTAATAAAAATCACGACAGAGCCATGAAGCATTTCTTTAACCGTATCCTGTTCATCTTTAAATTCCTTGAAATTCGGCAGTGATTTTAAATAGGACTCATATCTTGTTACATCATTTATTTCAAAAAAGGGCTTAAAAAATTGTTCATGAATGTTGGCATTGTCAATGACTGTCTGAATATACACCAGTTCAATCTCCTGGTCATTTTCCAGCGACAACGTTCTGAACTGAGCATCCTCCGTTGCTTTAAACTGCTTTTCAAGTACCGGCTTAACCCGCTCCACTTCACTTTTCTTAAACGAAAACATGTATATAAACCCCTTTGACTCAATAACTCATCGCAGTTTATAGTTTCTGCCGGGAAATAAAGATTATACCTCGGGACTGTCCCGCACCACTTTAAAGCACTAAACCATCACAATAAAAAAAGCTGATTGCAGGTCCCCACCGAATAGGTGCGTTGTGCAATCAGCTTTTTCATCTATTTACTTATGCAGTGCTTCCAATGCTTCATATACATAAGTGACCTCATGTGCAGCATAGGCTTTCACTTCTTCATCGGCCTGACTCATCACATAGCTATGAGGTGTTAATTGAAACATGGAAATGTCGTTATAGGAGTCGCCAATGCACATAATTTCCTCAGGAAGTAAGTGATAAGCATCCATAATGGCTTTTACACCTTTTCCCTTATTAATCGCTTTTGGCATAATATCCAGACACTCCGGATCGGAAATAAACGAATCCGCAATAAATGAAAATTGTTCTTCAATCTTTGCCTGAATTCGCTTCAACCATTCTGTATGGTCACTGTTTACCGATATTTTTGACACCTCAAGGCCTTTTTGAATACGATCTGTAAGGTTTGTATCCAGTTCAATCGGGAAAAATAAGCGACTCATATCTACAGATTTTAGCCGGGTTGCATCATTTACAAATCCCTGATTCTCTGAAAAAATCGTCAAAGGAGCATATATGGAATTCAAAAATTGATAAAGGGCTAACACATCGTTCTTGGAAAACACCTGACCGTAAATCCGTTCCTCATCCTTTGAGTAGACAAAGGAGCCATTTTGACTGATGCGGTGACCGGTTGCACCAATCATTCCCATCACTTCTTTAATTTCCACATCCATCCGTCCACTGGCGACACTAAATTCAGTACCATTGCCGACAGCATGCAGAATGGCTTCCTTATCCCGTTCGAGAAGTCCTTTATGATAGCTTAGCAGTGTCCCGTCTAAATCACTGACGATTAGTTTGATCATAGTTGCTTACCTCCTGAATTTCTGTCTCTAATTTGAATCTTACAGGAGATTTACAAGAAAATCTATTATATATAACAAAAAAGAAGCCCAGTACAGATGTACCAGGCTTTCTTTAAAAACTTTCTCTATTAAACGGCCCCGGCAGGATTCGAACCTGCGACGCACGGTTTAGGAAACCGACGCTCTATCCCCTGAGCTACGGAGCCAAAGTGAAAACATTATTTATTATACAAAATAATACTCCAATTGAAAAGGGATAGGATTGATCTAAAAAGCAGGGTCCACTTAAAAACATTCTGATGACAGTCTGAATCATCTCCCTTTGGTGTGGGCCTGGAGCATAAGCAGTTGTACTCGCGCATGAGACTTTTACTGCTCCATACTTACTTCTGCCCAGGCCCTGACATAACCTCTAAACCCGCTGATAAGGTCTTCCCAGCTCTATTGAACGCTCTTTTGCATTTTTCACACATTCCATCAAGGCTTCCTGATACTTGTATTTTTTCAGGGTTTCGAGTCCTGCCTGCGTGGTTCCGCCTGGGCTGGTGATATTTTGACGGAGCTCTTCAGGACTTGATTCCGTATTTTTCAGCATTTCAGCTGCTCCTACTAGAGTTTGCACAATTAACTCCTTTGAAATATCCTCTTTCAGGCCTGATTCCTTTGCGGCTGCTTCCATCGCCTCTACTAAATAATAAATGTACGCCGGACCGCTTCCGGATAAACCTGTGACTACATGCAAGTCATCCTCATCTACAACCGTCGTCGTACCTATGGTTTGAAACAGCTCCTGAACCATATCCATTTGAGCAGCATTTGCATAGGTTCCGGCTGCAATGGCTGTCGCAGAAAAACCAATGGATGCTGATGTGTTCGGCATGGCACGAATCACCGAAACCTCTTTCCCTAATTCTGATTCTATATAAGAAGTTGAAATTCCGGCTAATACAGATACAACCATCTGATCCTCTGAAACGAATTCTCTTATCGATTCAATGGCATCCGTAACATCCTTTGGTTTCATAGCAAGGATGACCATATCCGCATCTGCCACAACTTCCCTTTTTTCGCTTAAAGTTTTTACCCCATAGGTCGATTTCATATGTTTTAAGCGTTCCTGATCCTCTTTATTGGTCACATAAACCTGCTCCGGACGAATGACCTGCTTATTCAGAATTCCGGATAGTATCGACTCGGCCATGGCACCTGCACCTACAAAAGCAATTTTATTAACCATCTTTTTTCCTCCTAAAATTGTTTATATCCAAAACAAACAAAGTTCAACATTCCATCATTTAAAAAACCCACTCCATCCTTACGTTAAGGACGGAATGGGCTGACTCCGCGGTACCACCTTGAATTGACATCTGAAAAAAAGGGAAACGTTTAGACAAAGATTTCCGTTTTAAAGATGTCCTCTCCAGCCTGTAACGCTAGGCTTGCGATCAAGGTTTATCGCCCTGATAGCTCCCAGGTAGGTTTCGATAATCTCCAGGTGATGGAATCTTTCAGCCGGTGAATTCCAATCTCTTTTCACCCGAGCCATTATCTACTGGCCTGTTCACAGCTTATCATTATTCAGTATATTTTATAGTATTATGCAAGGAATGTGTGAAAATGTCAAGAACAAAAAGCGGAAATGGCCTGTTCTCCCCTTCCTGCAGCAGCACAAATATCGATTTAAAATCCTGCATAAATTGCATTTTTATTCTTATGTCACGACCGGTGTATCTATGATAAAATATAATCTGTCTATTTTTGTAGAAACATGGACACTGAGCGATGTAGTTGAAGGGAGCGAAACCATGGGACAAATACCTTTTATTGCTGTTGAAGGTCCAATTGGAGTCGGAAAAACCTCTTTGGCAAAAAAGATCAATGCCCATTTTCAATTTCACTTATTAAAGGAAATTGTAGAGGAGAATCCATTTCTCGGGAAATTTTACGATAACATTGAGGAGTGGAGCTTTCAAACCGAGATGTTCTTCCTGTGCAATCGGTATAAGCAGCTGGAGGATATTGATCGAAAATACTTGAAGCAGGGCAAGCCTGTTGTATCCGATTATCATATTTCCAAGAATATGATTTTTGCAAAACGTACACTTAAAGACCACCAGTATGATAAATACAATCAGATTTTCCATATTTTAACTGATGATATGCCAAGGCCTAATATTATGATATATTTACATGCAAGCTTAGATACTTTTTTAGAGCGAATCCGTAAACGGGGGCGTTCTTTGGAACAAAATATACAAGCATCTTATTTAGAACAGTTATCTCATGATTATGAAGTATTTATGAATCAGTTTGAAACGGAAAACCCGGAAATTCCAGTGGTCCGCTTTAATGGTGATGAGCTGGATTTTGTAAATAGACAGGAAGACTTGGAATACGTCCTGAAAAAGGTGGAAAAGTCATTAAAAGAGGGGGAAGCCGTGTTATGACGAACGGAAATCATCGCCTGAATATCCCTAACGATTCAGTCATCACCATCGCAGGAACGGTAGGGGTCGGAAAGTCAACGATGACAAATGCATTAGCCAATGCTTTAAACTTTAAAACGTCCTTTGAAAAGGTCGATGCCAATCCCTATTTGGATAAGTTTTATGATGACTTTGAACGCTGGAGCTTTCACTTACAAATTTACTTCTTAGCCGAGCGCTTTAAGGAACAAAAAAAGATCTTTGAATATGGCGGCGGATTTGTTCAGGACCGCTCCATTTATGAAGATACCGGAATTTTTGCCAAGATGCATTATGAAAAAGGCACGATGTCGGAAACAGACTATCAGACCTATAAAAGTTTATTTGATTCTATGGTGATGACCCCATACTTTCCTCATCCGGATCTGCTCATTTATTTAGAGGGATCCTTTGATCATATTTTGGATCGAATTCAAAAACGTGGTCGTCCTATGGAACAGCAGACCCCTGTGGATTATTGGAAGGAAATGTACGACCGTTATCAGGCCTGGATTAATGACTTCAATGCCTGCCCGGTGATGCGAATTAACATTGCTGATTACGATATTATTAATGATCAAACGTCCATTGAGCCGATCTTGGAGCGAATCGGACATTTCATCCAGCATTCCCGTAAATACACTGGTAGTGGTGCCTGTCACCACCCGAATTTTGTCGAATAATCTATATACGTTATATACGTTAATTAATCCGCTTATCTAAAAGATTAAGCGGATTTTTTTACAATTATATAATAAAAAAAAAATCGTTACCCAAAGTAACGATTTCCTTGTTTCCGTTATATCTCCAATATTTATACGCTGATTTTATGGCGGAGGAGGAGGGATTCGAACCCCCGCGGGCTTTGACACCCCTGTCGGTTTTCAAGACCGATCCCTTCAGCCGGACTTGGGTACTCCTCCTTAATGACACTATGATAATATATCATACCCTTTTTTATTCTGCAAGGGGGAAAGAGAAGTTTTATTTTTCATACAATTTATGAGGGTTTTGTAAAAGGGAAGAGTCTATACTCCAACTCCCGAAAGAATGCTCTAATAGCCCAAATCATAAGCCCCATGAACCATTTCATCCATAGGGCTGCTTGCAGAATACTTGCTTTACCTGTACAGATTTCTTTTATTCCGCTTTAATATATTCACGGTTGCCCATATAAGGACGTAATGGCTCAGGGATTAAGATGGAGCCATCCTCCTGCTGATAATTCTCGATAATGGCTGCCATCGTACGGCCAACTGCCAATCCGGATCCGTTTAATGTATGAACAAATTCCGGCTTACCCTTTTGTCCACGGCGGAAACGTATTCTAGCGCGGCGGGCCTGAAAATCCTCAAAATTCGAGCAGGAAGAAATTTCACGGTACGTATCAGAGCTTGGCATCCATACTTCAATGTCGTACTTTTTCGCAGCTGTGAAACCTAAGTCGCCGGTACACATGTTCATCACGCGGTATGGAAGCTTTAATAACTGAAGTACCTTCTCTGCATGCCCGGTTAACTCTTCCAGCACCTCATAGGATTCCTCTGGTTTAGCAAGATGAACCAGCTCAATTTTATTAAACTGATGCCTACGGATTAACCCTCTGGTATCACGACCGGCTGAGCCTGCTTCTGAACGGAAATTGGCACTATAAGCGGCAAACTTCTTTGGCAGGTCCTCTTCACTTAAGATTTCATCCCGGTGATAATTCGTTACGGGCACTTCTGCTGTTGGAATTAAGTAATAACCATCCCAATCAGCTATTTTAAATAAATCCTCTTCAAATTTTGGCAGTTGTCCTGTTCCTAATAAACTGTCCCGATTGACCATATATGGAGGCATAGCTTCCAAATAGCCGTGCTCATCCACATGGAGGTTCATCATAAAGTTAATTAACGCACGTTCCAGTCTGGCCCCTAATCCTTTATAAAAGGCAAAACGGCTGCCTGTAATCTTTGCTGCCCGTTCAAAATCGATCATATTTAAATCAACAGCCAAATCCCAATGCGGTTTTGCCTCAAATCCGAATTGAGGAACCTCTCCCCAGGTACGGACCTCAACATTATCATCCTCATCCTCACCGATGGGTACACTTTCATGCGGAATATTTGGAATCGACATTAGCAGAGTGTCCAGGTTTTCTTCCACATCTTTCAGTTCCTGATCCAGCTCTTTAATTTTGCCTCCCACTTCTCGCATTTCCTTAATCATGGGTTCTGCGTCTTTTTTCTCTTTCTTTAGTTCGGAAATCTGTTTAGAAACATCATTTCGCTTCGCCTTTAGTTCTTCACTCTCACGGATTAATTCTCTGCGCTTTTCATCCCATTCACCGAATTTATCCAGATCGGTTAAATCCTCTCCGCGATGAGCAAGTTTTTCTTTTACTTCATCATAATGATCTCGTAAATATTTTAAGTCTAACATGATAACTTCCTCCTTCATTTTCTATTTCTTATAACTGCGCATATTGAAAAACACAAAATCTCATAAACCTTATCCTTTAATCCGGGAAAACTTATGATCCTATCCTGCACAACAAAAAACTCCCATCCCTTAACATTAAGGGACGAGAGTTTGTTTACGTTTCCCGCGATACCACCCTAGTTGAGGGCATACGACCCTCCAGCTTGGTTTCTGATAACGGTGTTTCACCGGGTATACTTACTTAAAGTTTCCGTATACCTGCTCGAGGATGGATTCACAACAGGCTTATACCGGTTCACAGCGGCCACCGGTTCTCTGAGATAAGCCCTATTGCTACTTGTTCCTCTCATCGCTTTTGCAAATATATCGATATTCCAGTTGCTTTATAATATACCTTGTTTAGGATAAAGATGCAAGTTTTTCTGTTGCTTCCTTAACCATCCCGACAAAATGCTCTGTAAGACGATGATCATCGGTTAGCTCAGGATGAAAAGCACAAGTTAAATAGTGATCCTGCCTGGCCGCCACAATTTTACCATCATAGGTTGCAAGAGCTTCCGCATTTTCTCCTGTCTCCAGAATATAGGGTGCCCGAATAAACACAGCATTAAACGAGTCTGCTATCCCTCTTAGTTCAATTTCCGCCTCAAAGCTTTCTCTTTGCCGTCCAAAAGCATTACGGGCGACCTTCATATCCATAAGCTGTAAATGAGCATCCTCCTGTCCAGCGATATCGCCAGCCAGCAAAATCATTCCTGCACACGTCCCAAACATCGGTTTTCCTGATTCACCAAAGCTGCGCAGCGCATCAAAGAAATGATATTTATCTATGAGACGCCTCATGGTTGTGCTTTCACCGCCGGGCAAAATAAGGCCATCCAGCTCTTTTAACTGATCCACACGCTTAATAACAGCTGCTTCAGCACCACAGGCCTCTATTGAACGGACATGCTCCTGTACAGCGCCTTGTAATCCCAGTACACCTATTTTTACCATGATGGATGACTCCTTTACTAGTTACTCACTGCGATCCTGCATGCGATCGGCTTCTGTCAGCGTAGACATTTCTCTTCCCTTCATCGCTGTACCAAGATCCTTTGAAAGCTGTCCAATTAATTCATAGTCTTCGTAATGAGTGGTAGCTTCCACGATTGAACGGGCAAATTTCTCCGGATTATCGGATTTAAAGATACCGGAGCCTACGAATACACCATCTGCTCCCAGCTGCATCATAAGAGCAGCGTCAGCAGGTGTAGCAATACCGCCAGCTGCAAAATTTACAACAGGTAAACGGCCCTCTGTTTTAATTTCCTTAAGAATTTCATAAGGAGACCCTGTTTCTTTTGCATAAACCATGAGCTCGTCCTCTGATAAACCGGAAATTTCACGGATCTGGGACTGAACCTTACGCATATGACGAACCGCTTCCACAATATTACCTGTACCAGGCTCTCCTTTAGTCCGCAGCATGGAAGCTCCTTCGCCAATACGACGCACAGCCTCTCCAATATCACGGCAGCCACATACAAACGGAACTGTATAATCTTTTTTATGGATATGATAGACTTCATCAGCAGGCGTCAGCACTTCACTTTCATCAATATAGTCAACGCCCAGAGCTTCAAGCACTCTTGCTTCAACAATATGGCCAATTCGTGCCTTTGCCATAACCGGAATGGAAACAGCATTCATAACTTCTTCGACGATTGTTGGATCAGCCATTCTTGCCACTCCACCAGCTGCACGAATATCAGCTGGTACACGTTCAAGGGCCATTACCGCAACGGCTCCCGCTTCTTCAGCGATTTTAGCCTGTTCGGCGTTAACGACATCCATGATGACGCCGCCCTTTTGCATTTCCGCCATTCCCCGTTTCACACGATCAGTACCTGTTTTGGACATGGTGTTTTCCCCCCTGAATATAATGAATACTTTCTTCTTAGTTCTATTTTAACGGAAAATCCCTAGTAATCCAATTTGTTTTAAAATAAACCTTTGAACCAATCAGCAATTCCGCCAAATACATCTGAGAAAAAGTCACCAATGGCTCGGAAAGTGAGAGTAAACCAGTTGGCTTTCTCCACAGAATCCTGAGTAACCAGTTGAACATTGGCATCTTGGCCGATGTCTTCAGTTATATATCCAAAAAGCTCTTCACCTGTATACTTTATTTGTGCGGTTCCAACAGCTTCTCCCTTCTTAAGAGGGGCTGTTAATTCGCCATCTTCATTAAGTTTGGATTTATCAAGGGTAAATTCAATTTCATAAGGTTTTTCTTCGCCGGAAGGGACAACCCCACGAATCGCCTGATCCGTAGCAATTTCCACCGATTGTTCCTTCCCTTTATTGACCTCGAGTGTTGAATCGTCTTTCTTTTGATAATCAGCAGGGTAAATTTCTGCTGTCTTTGTCTGGTTAAACCCATAGTCAAGCAGCTTTCTTGTTTCTTCAAATCGTGCTTCCTCAGAATCTGTTCGCATAACGACAGAAATCAGTCGGCGGTTATTCCGTTCAGCAGTACCTGTAAAGCAGTAGCCTGCTTCATCTGTCCATCCCGTCTTCATTCCATCCAGGCCTTCATAGCCAAATGGAGCAAGCTGTCCCGGCATTCCAGGCAGCATCCAGTTCCAGTTTGTGAACGATTCTTTATCTAATTTAGCCTCTGTAATACTTGAATAATCAAGGGCTTGAGGGTAGTCATTAATTAAATGATAGGCCAGTAAGGCTGCTGATCTGGCTGATAAATAGTTATCTGCATCAGCGCTCGTGCCTTCCGGGTAATATTCTCCTAAATCACTATTCCCTAAACCTGTAGAATTCACAAACTCAGCTTCTGGTAATCCCATCTCCTGAGCCTTCTGATTCATCATTTTTACAAATTCACCTTCAGAACCTGCGACCAATTCGGCCAGTGCAACGGTTGTCGCATTATCTGAGTTAACCGCCATCGCTGTGTAAAGCTCTTCTACGGTATATTCTTTATTTTGACGCAAACCAATTCCTGAAAATGCATTATCTGAAGAAAGCCAATAGGCATAATCAGAAATCGTTGTCGTTGTATCCCAGCTAATATCTCCATTTTCTATGGCCTCTAGTACCAGGTATTCCGTCATCATTTTGGTCATACTGGCTGGAGGCAAAGCTAAATCGGCTTCTTTTTCGTATAAAATCTGGCCTGTTTCTGCATCCACTAAAATAGCTGATTTTGCTTCAATATTGTTGGGTTGTGCATGGGTTGAAATCGGTGCTGGAATGATTGCAACCATTGTTATAAGAATGGCAGTCATCACCATTCCCAAAGCTTTTACTGACTTTTTCATTAAACTAACCTCCACCATTTTAATCTATCCTTTGCAATTTTATCATACCGGTATAAAAAAACATAGACAGTGAATAGTCACTATCTATGTTTTACAGATTAGGTCAATTCTACTATTACGAATAGTTCGGGGCTTCCTTTGTTATTTGTACATCATGAGGGTGGCTCTCCCGTAAACCTGCATTTGTTATACGAATAAATTTTCCATCCTCCCGCAAGGCCTCAATATCCTTGGTTCCGCAGTAGCCCATTCCCGACCGCAAGCCGCCGATTAACTGATGCACGGTATCTTCCAAAGGTCCTTTGTAAGGGACACGTCCTTCTATTCCTTCTGGTACAAGCTTTTTGGTTTCAGACTCACTTTGGAAATAACGGTCTTTGGATCCTTCCTTCATTGCTCCTACTGAACCCATTCCTCTATAAACTTTAAATTGTCGTCCCTGATAGATTTCCGTTTCACCGGGACTTTCCTTAACACCGGCAAACATGCTGCCCAGCATAACTGCATGTCCGCCTGCAGCGATGGCTTTTACAACTTCTCCTGAATATTTAATGCCTCCATCCGCGATAATAGAGACTCCATGCTTAGCAGCTTCCTCTGCACAGTCAAATACAGCTGTAATCTGAGGTACACCTATTCCTGAAACCACTCTGGTCGTACAAATGGATCCCGGACCGATACCTACTTTAATAATATTGGCGCCGGCATCAATCAAAGCTTTTGTTCCTTCTGGTGTGGCCACATTGCCAGCAATCAAGTCCAACTCAGGGTATTCCCTCCGAATGGTTTTCACCTGTTCAATCACACTTTTGGAATGACCATGAGCGGTATCTACAACAATGACATCGACTCCAGCTTCAACCAGCTGCTTTAAACGAACCATTGTATCCGCAGTCACACCTACTGCTGCACCAACTACTAAACGTCCCTGCTCATCCTTAGCTGCATTCGGGTATTCAATGACCTTTTCAATATCTTTGATGGTTATTAACCCTTTTAAACGATTTTCTCCATCAACCAGCGGCAGTTTTTCAATTTTGTGCTTTTCCAGGATATACTCTGCTTCCTTAACGGTTGTTCCTACAGGTGCAGTAATTAAATGCTCATGTGTCATAACATCGGAAATTGGTATAGAGTAATCCTGAATAAAACGAAGATCACGATTGGTAATCATACCGACCAGCTTCTGATCCTCTTCATCATTCACAATAGGTACTCCGGAAATTCTGTATTTTCCCATTAAATGCTCGGCATCATACACCTGATGTCCGGGTGTCAGGAAAAACGGATGATTGATAACGCCATTGACCGAACGCTTAACGAGATCCACCTGCTCCGCCTGTTCCTCAATGGACATATTTTTATGAATGATTCCCAAACCACCCTGTCTAGCCATGGCAATTGCCATATCTGCTTCCGTAACGGTGTCCATTCCTGCACTTATAAGTGGAATATTTAACGTTAACTGACCGGATAATTCTGTACGGACACTTACATCCCTCGGCAGTACCTCTGATTCAGCCGGCATCAATAATACATCATCAAACGTCAGACCTTCCTTGGCAAACTTATCCTCCCGCATGTTTTAGCCCCCTTATTATGAATTTGCTGTGAAATGGCAACAATACTCTTGTAAATATTTTATAGAATACGCCAGTTTTTTTAACATTTCAAGGATATATAAGGAGATTTTTATGAAGGATAAAAACCTGTCTGCATTTTATCATCAGCTTAAATCGATTCCTTATGTTCAAAGCTTTTTAAGTGAATGCTACCGGAGAGAAAATTTCAGTGATTATGAGAAGCTAAGCTTTCAGAATGCGGATCGTTTTGTTTATTACCTGGAGCATGCGGAAACTTATTTAAACCAGGCAAAAAAAGCTCCTGTATCCATACAGCCCATGCTGCTTTTTTATGGCCTGACACAGCTTATTAAAACCTGTTTGATGACCAAAAGGCCTTACTATCCCGAAAATACAAGTCTCCTTGCCCACGGAGTATCGGCAAGAAAGCGGAAAAAACAGTCGTACCGGTTTTTGCAGGATGAGGTGAAAATTCAGCAAAAAGGGCTCTTTCCTTACCTCACCAGTCACCTGTTTTCCATTCATCAATTTACAGTTGATAAATTTTCGATGGAACAGCTGCTGAAAAGAGTTCCGGAAATGAGCGAATTATATGATATTCAGCATAAAGAAAAACCAGTCATTAAAGTGGGCAATCCTGGAGAAAAAAGGCTGCTTATTCCTCTGGATATAGTGAATGACTGGCACTTATCTGAAAACAGGTTCGCTGATAAACTGAGTCATTACCATTTTCCAGTCAAGGATTGGCATTCGGATCAGGATTATCTGTATATCACTTCAGATAGAATACTGCTTCCTTTTGAAAGTAATCTTTTTTCCATGGATGCTGAAGGTTCCTGCCTCTACCTTTGTAAAAATCGCACTTTTTTTTATCCTTTTCATGAGGTCATGACTCACTTTCTGCTGCTCTACAATTTAAGTATGATCTGCCGCTATGAGACAGAGTGGTGGGGAGAGCTGTTGCACTCGTTCAGTAACAATGATTATCCCTATATCCTTCACTTTTTAAGTATTACAGCCAAAAAAATCCCCATAATGCTTGGTTATTATCTGTTCAACCAAACATAATGGGGATTGCCTCATGGTTATGCCAGTATTTCTTCTATATGCAAATGTGGATGATCCTTCAGAACAATAATTTCGCCATCATTATCCATCCGTACCATGGGCCTGGTCGGATTTTTTTCCTCTATAAATACGATTTCTCCAGACCGCTGATCAGACAGTCTGATCCTCGTTCCACTCGAAAAATTCGCCAGTCCTGCCACTAAAATCTGAACCACTTCAAGATCCAGTTTCCCAATCATTTGTTTTTGAATTTCTTCTACAGCCTTAAAAGGGGATTGCTTAGGCTTATAAGGTCTTTCACAAACCATTGCATGGAAAATGTCGCTTACCGCAATAATTCTTGCATACAAATGGATTTTCTGATGGCTTAACCTAAACGGATACCCACTGCCATCCATTCTTTCGTGATGCTGCAAAATAGATGTTTTTGTTTCCTGTTTCAGGGCTGTCATATCTTCTGCTAACCGGTAAGAATAAATCGGGTGCTGCTTGACCTCGTTAAATTCCTCAGCTGACAAGCGCTCGGATTTATTTAAAACTTGTTTCGGAATCTGTGCCATTCCGCAATCACATAAATAAGCAGCTAAACCTGTCTGTATCCGGTCTCCCTGTGGCAAATTCATCCGTTTGGCAATAAACGCTGAAATTAATGCTTTTGCCACAAAGTGATGGAAAAAATAATTTTCTTTATCCACATGGTGATGAAGAGAAAAGATAATCCCTGAGTCATTTTCGGCCTGCAGGATAAGCGGGATAAGAAATTCTCTGACTTTGGGAAGATCTACCGGGTTTCCTGCCTGCCATTTAAAAAACATTTCCTTTGTTTTCTCAACACTTTGTGCATATTTAACGGCAAAGGGGTCCGTTTGCTGTTCAATTTTTCTTTGCTGATCTCCTTTTTCTTCCGGAGTAAATTTTTCTCCGTTGACAAGGTATGAGGAAACCTCTATATTCTCAACCCCGAAGTGCTCCAATACCTGTATATGAACAGGTCCGACCACTGTTTCCTTTGATATTATTGGATTTGCTGTATGTCCTTTTACTTCCCGCTCTACGATACATCCGGGTTTAAGCTGACTGGGATGAACTAGCAACTTCTCTTCACCTCCAAACCCTTGAGTTTTGATTTATTCTGTTGATTCCCCGTCCTGATCAGAATCCTGTTCCGTGTCTGCTTCACCGGACTCATCATGTTCCTGATCATCTTCATCTTCTCCATCTTCCTGGGCAATCCTTGCTACGGTTGAAACTTCCTCTCCTTCTTCAAGGCGAATGAGTTTAACCCCTTGAGTATTACGCCCTGTCTCGGAAATGCTTTCTACAGGCATTCGGATAAGCATTCCGCTTTCCGTAATCAAAATGAGGTCCTCATCCCCGGTCACAGCTTTAACCGCTACTACATGTCCGTTTTTTTCTGTTAAATGACAGGTCAGAATTCCTTTTCCGCCACGGTTCGTCGTTCGATATTCATCAGCTTTTGTTCGCTTACCATAACCTTTATTTGTAACCGTCAGAACCTGAGTGGTTTCATCGAGAATTTCCATGGACACAACCTTATCCTCTTCATCTCTTAAGGTAATACCTTTTACACCAGCAGCCGTTCGTCCCATGGAACGTACATCCTGTTCATCAAAACGGATTAAGTACCCCTGCCTGGTCCCAATCATAATTAGCTTATTTCCATCTGTAAGTCGCACGGAAATCAGTTCATCATCTTCTCTCAGATTAATAGCTCTGAGACCACCTCTGCGGATATTGGCAAACTGGGATAGGGCGGTGCGTTTGGAAATTCCGTGTTCAGTGGTGAAGAATAAATACCAATCCTCAGAGAACTCACTGATGGCGATCATGGCATTGATCCATTCGCCTTTTTCAACCTCCAGCACATTAACTAATGGAATTCCTTTAGCTGTTCGACCAAAGGCAGGAATTTCATAGCCCTTCGTTTTATAAACCTTCCCTTTATTTGAGAAGAACAGAATGGTGTCATGTGTGGACGTAGATAGAAGATGCTCCACAAAGTCATCCTCATTCGTTCCCATTCCCTGAACACCACGTCCTCCTCGTCTCTGTGTACGATAGGTGGAAGCTGGAAGACGCTTAATATACCCTTTATGTGTGAGCGTAACAACAATGGTCTCTTCAGGAATCAGATCCTCATCCTCAATAAAGTCGGATCCACCTGTCATAATTTCTGTCTTTCTTTCATCGTTAAAACGCTCTTTAATCTCGGTTAATTCTTCTCGAATAATTTCCAGTACTTTCTCTTCATCAGCCAAAATTGCCTTTAACTCTCCAATAAGCTTCATTAAGTCACTATATTCATTCTCAATCTTTTCACGCTCCAGACCTGTCAGACGCTGGAGTCGCATATCCAAAATCGCCTGTGCCTGCTTTTCGGACAATTCAAACCGGCTGATTAGCTCTTCCCTGGCAATATCAGTCGTTTTGGAATTGCGAATAAGAGAAATAACTTCATCAAGGTGATCTAAGGCAATACGCAGACCCTGCAGAATATGAGCCCTTGCTTCAGCCTTTCTCAGTTCATAAGCCGTTCTTCTTTTAATGACCACTTTCTGATGATCTAAGTAATGGGTTAACGTCTGTTTTAGATTTAAAACCTTTGGCTCTCCATCAACCAGAGCCAGCGTATTGATTCCGAAAGTGGTTTGAAGAGCTGTCTGCTTGTATAAATTATTAAGGACGACATTTGGATTTACATCCCTGCGCATTTCAATCACAATCCGCATACCATCACGGTCGGATTCATCACGAAGGTCTGTAATTCCATCAATTTTCTTATCCCGAACCAGCTCAGCAATTTTTTCGATTAATTTTGCCTTGTTTACCTGGAAAGGAATCTCGGTAACAATAATGGATGATTTTCCATTGTTCATTTCTGTGATTTCTGATTTTGCACGGACCGTAATGGATCCTTTTCCCGTTTCAAAGGCCTGACGGATTCCTCTGCGTCCAAGAATCTGTCCGCCAGTAGGGAAATCCGGTCCATAAATATAGTTTTCCATGAGTTCACTGATGGTGATATCCGGATTTTTACTGACAGCTAAGACCGCATCAATAACCTCTCCCAGTTGATGAGGAGGGATATTGGTGGCCATTCCGACTGCAATACCTGCTGCACCATTCACCAGTAAATTAGGAAAACGGGCAGGCAGGACTGCCGGTTCTCTTTCTGTCCCATCATAGTTATCTATATAATCAATGGTATCTTTATTGATATCCCTTAAAATCTCCATGGAAATCTTGGACATACGAGCTTCTGTGTAACGCATGGCAGCAGCTGAATCTCCATCAACAGAACCGAAATTTCCATGTCCATCAACTAGAGGATAACGATAGTTAAAATCCTGTGCCATACGTACCATTGCATCGTATACAGCCGAGTCACCATGGGGATGGTACTTACCGATAACTTCCCCGACAATACGGGCAGATTTTTTATAAGCTTTGTCTGCATGCATACCTAAATCATGCATGGCATATAATATTCTTCTATGTACGGGTTTCATTCCGTCACGAACATCAGGGAGCGCACGCGCAACAATAACACTCATTGCGTAATCCAAAAATGACGTACGCATTTCCTGATTCAAATTTATTTCCTGAACCTGTGGACGATCCTGATCCACCATAAAACAACCTCCTTATTAGAAAAGCGGAAGGGCCTTGCTTAGCCCAGGCTGGATAAGACGAATTCATGGAGTGGCAGTTTTTGCCACGTAATGAATTTGGCTTATATCTGCTTAGGGGCTAGGCCCTGTAGCTAGACATGGTTAGAAAAGCGTAGGCGACTGGTCAGGTATCGCGGGATAAGACGAAGACATGTAGTGGCGATAGCCACGGAATGGCTTTGACTTATATCCGCGCATACCTAGGAGCCGCAGCTGGATGACGTAAAGCATAGGACAAACCCATAAAGGGCCACACCTCAGGCCACGGAATGGGTTTTGCCTATGTCCTTAGATATCAAGATTTTTTACATAACGGGCATTTTCCTTAATGAAGTCTCGTCGCGGTTCTACTTTATCGCCCATTAAAATTTCGAACGTCTCGTCGGCCCCCATCGCATCCTCAAGATTTACCTGCAGCAATGTTCGGTTTTCCGGATTCATCGTTGTTTCCCATAGCTGGGGCGGGTTCATCTCACCAAGACCCTTATAACGCTGCAGGCTTGGTTTCGGATTACCAGACAGCTCACTTAACCGTTTCTCCATCTCCTGGTCATTGTAAGCATAATAGACTGTCTTTCCCTGCTGTATTTTATATAAAGGTGGCTGTGCAATATAAACATAGCCATGTTCGATTAATGGGCGCATATAGCGGTAGAAGAAGGTAAGTAAGAGTGTCCGGATGTGCGCACCGTCAACATCGGCATCGGTCATAATAACAACCTTATGATAGCGGGCTTTCTCAATATCAAATTCCTCTCCAATGCCTGTTCCAAGCGCAGTAATCATAGAACGCACTTCATTGTTGGATAAAATTTTGTCCAAACGGGCTTTTTCCACATTTAAAATTTTACCGCGTAAAGCAAGAATAGCCTGAAAATGACGGTCACGCCCCTGTTTAGCCGAACCACCGGCAGAGTCCCCCTCAACGATATATAATTCACTGATGGAAGCCTCTTTGGAGGAACAATCGGCTAACTTACCTGGAAGGTTTGAAACCTCAAGAGCGCTCTTTCTTCTCGTCAGCTCACGTGCCTTTTTCGCCGCACTACGGGCCCGTGAAGCCATGATTCCCTTCTCAACAATTTTTTTGGCAATATCCGGGTTTTCAAATAAAAACGTTGAGAAGTTCTCATTAAAGAGAGAGTCCGTAACCGTTCGCACCTCACTATTTCCAAGCTTTGTTTTGGTTTGTCCCTCAAATTGCGGATCCTCGTGCTTAATGGAGACAATGGCCGTTAAACCTTCCCTTACATCATCTCCTGTTAAATTCGGATCATTTTCTTTGAACATCTGGTTTTTTCTCGCATAATCGTTAATGACTCTGGTCAGTGCCGTTTTAAAACCAGATTCATGAGTCCCGCCTTCATAGGTATGAATATTATTGGCAAAGGAGTATATATTACTAGCGAAACCATCGTTATACTGGAGTGCAATTTCCACGGATATATTATCCATTTCGCTCTCTGTGTAAAATGGTTCATGTAGACCTTCGCGATTGCGATTCAAGTACTCTACATATGAGGAAATTCCTCCCTCATAGTGAAACGTTTCTTCTTCGCGTTCCTCTCTTTTATCCTCAATCGAAATGGCGACTCCTTTATTTAAAAAGGCAAGCTCACGAACACGCTGGACCAGGGTGTCGTATTCAAATTCTGTCGTTTCAGTGAAAATAGAGGAGTCAGGAGTGAAGTGGATACGAGTACCCGTAATATCTGTATCTCCTATCACTTTTAAATCTTCATGAGGAATGCCACGATGATATTTCTGGTAATAAACCTTTCCGTCAAGATGCACAAACACCTCTAATTCAGAGGATAACGCATTTACTACCGATGCTCCTACCCCATGCAATCCTCCTGAAACCTTGTAGCCGCCACCGCCAAATTTTCCTCCCGCGTGAAGGACCGTCAAAATAACCTCAACAGCCGGGCGACCCTGTTTTTCATGTATACCAACCGGAATCCCTCGTCCATTATCAATAACCGTTATACTATTGTCCTCTTCAATTTTGATCTGAATATGATCACAGTATCCAGCCAGAGCTTCATCAATACTGTTATCCACGATTTCCCAAACTAAATGATGAAGACCTTTTTCATTCGTTGACCCGATATACATCCCCGGGCGTTTTCTGACTGCTTCAAGTCCTTCCAAAACTTGTATCTGGTTCTCATCATATGCTTGTTGATTTAAGTTTTCATCCATAGCCATCAGGTTCACACCTTCATTTCCAATATTCTTACTTTCTTTGACACGTTTCCATTACTGAGTCTATTCCTCATAGTCCTCTGAATAATCTTCCAGTTTATCTAAAGTAAAGTTCAAGCTTGAACGTTTACGTAAAGTTGCAACGGATAAAGTACTGAAATAGATAAATTCCGTAGTTATCACAATGGACTTTGCCTGGTCATGGGATGTATCAATTACGATGTTTCTTCTTTTCTGGTTTTGAATCATTTCATCGATAATCGTTGAGGATTTAACTAAATCACGATCAATAATGGCGACAACATCTTCGGATTGTATAACATGTTCTTCCCCAATATGTATAAACACACTCAACCTCACCCTTCTTTAAAAACTGTGCCTTGTTGAACTTGAAATATTTCGGCATTCTGTAGTGTTTTATGCGCAATTCCGTCCACACTGGTGGTCGACACAAAGGTTTGCACTTTACCTTGAATCGTATTTAATAAATGCGACTGTCGTTGATTATCCAGTTCACTTAAAACATCATCGAGTAAAAGAACAGGATATTCTCCCACTTCATTATGAATAAGTTCAATTTCGGCTAGTTTGAGTGATAATGCAGTCGTTCTTTGCTGTCCCTGAGATCCAAACCTTTGAACTTCCTTTCCATTCACATAAAATAAGAGGTCGTCACGATGAGGGCCTATTAGAGATGTACCCCTTTCAATTTCTCTTGTTTCTATATCCTGAAAGTGGGTTTGATAGGTCTTTACTATTTTTGACAAATCCATACCTTCTGATACATCGACACTGACATCATACGTCATTTCCAGTTTTTCTAATTCATGACTGATCCCCGTATGGATCGGCTCAGCCCATTCTCTGAGAAGCTTAAGAAATTCAAATCTCCTCTCAACAATAATCGCTGCATGTTCAATTAATTGCTCAGTTAAAACACGCAGCATGGTCCGGTCCATATTTTGTTGCCTCTGATAGTCTTTTAATAAAGCATTCCGCTGTTTCAGAACCTTTTGAAATTGATTCAGATGATATACATAGACAGGCTGAATTTGTCCAATTTCCATATCTATAAAACGACGACGTTCCTGAGGGCTTCCCTTAACTAAGTTCAAATCCTCCGGGGCAAACATAACGACATTAAATGCGCTGATATAGTTGCTTAATTTGGACTGTTCGATATGATTTAATTTAGCTTTTTTCCCCTTTTTTGAAAAGACAATTTCAAGTGGAAGAGAGTGATTTCGTTTAACAATACTCCCTTTTATTTTAGCATAAGTTGAGTCCCATTTAATCAATTCTTTATCTCGGGGAGTCCGATGGGATTTTGTAAGTGCTAAAACATAGATAGATTCCATTAAGTTTGTTTTTCCCTGTGCATTCTCA
Source organism: Salinibacillus aidingensis (assembly GCF_039522525.1). Classification (GTDB taxonomy): domain Bacteria; phylum Bacillota; class Bacilli; order Bacillales; family Alkalibacillaceae; genus Salinibacillus; species Salinibacillus aidingensis. The sequence goes on along the minus strand of NZ_BAAADO010000008.1, from coordinate 66,733 downwards.
CCAATAATGACATTTATCTTATGATCAAATTGAACCTGTATCTGTTCATAATTACGATAATTTGTTAGAGATAGATCCTGGATATACATGTAAATCTCCCTTTTCGCAAAAGGACTGTCATTCTACTGTCACTTCAAATGATCCTATTCCTTCAACTTCCACAACATCACCCGGTTGTAATTTTTTTCCTCTTCTCGTTTCTTGTTCACCGTTCACATAGACGTTAAATTCATGTAAAAACCATTTGGCCATTCCACCAGACTCAATAACATTGGCAAGCTTCAGAAATTGACCTAATGCAATTTTATCTGTAGAAATTTCAATTGGTTCACTCATGTCCTATCACCTTATCCTCCGTGCATTTTAATGCATTCCTATTATTTAATGATAACATAAAAGCAAGGGGATTGCCCTTGCTTCATTTTAAAATTCTCTTTAGAAATTTAGTTGCTTTAATTAAATTAATAAGTCCTTACTGGTAAGATCAACTGTAAGATTTCATCTGCCTCTTCTGTTGGTTTAATAATAAATGGCCGCATAGCTCCAGTGAAGGAAATCATTACCTTCTCAGAATTAATGACTTTCAGTGCATCCATCATATATTTTGCACTAAAGGAAATTTTTAATTCCTCTCCCTCAATAGAATCAGCCTGAACTTCATCCTGCACCTTACCTACCTCTGGTGAATTACTGGAAATTTCAAGAATATTATTTTCCTTGGTAATAAGTCTTACAACATTATTTCGGCTCTCTTTTGCTAATAAACTGGCACGATCAATGGCATGTAACAGGTCTTTAGAGTCTATGACGACATTCGTTTTGCTCTGTTCCGGGATAAGTCTTGAAGTTTCGGGATAATTGCCATCCAGTAGTCGGGATAGAAAATATAAATGCTTAGTGCGGAACAGAATCTGATTATCCGTTACACTTATTTCAACTTTTTCCTGAGTATCATCAAGAATTTTGTTAAGTTCATTCAGACTTTTTCCTGGAATAACAATATTAGAACCGAAATTGGTTTCTTCGGTTTCCTGAACAGGGATGTTTCTGGAAGCTAATCTATGACTATCAGTAGCTACAAAGTGGAGCTTTTCTTCTTTGATAGACATATTGACTCCCGTTAAAATCGGTCTTGTTTCAGATGTAGATACCGCAAAAACGGTTTGTCGGATTAAATCCTTTAACAAATCCACAGATATCTGGAAGCTGTTTTGAGCCTGTAATTTTGGAAGCTGTGGATATTCCTGAGCATCCTGTCCATTTAAATTAAATTCCGCATGTCCGGATTTGATGGTTACATTAAACTGATCATCAGAAGTAATCTCTACCGTCTGATCAGGTAGTTTTTTTACAATATCGGGAAAGTATTTAGCCTGAAGGACAATACTTCCTGGTTCAATCCCCTCAATATAAACAATTCCATCTTCCTCTTTAGGAATAAAGGATTCTATTGAAATATCAGAATCACTTCCTGTAAGTGTAACGCCTTCTTCTGTTACTTCCATTTTCATTCCACTTAAAATAGGAATCGCTGTTTTAGAAGAAATAGCTTTCATGACATCCTGGACACTTTCCATTAATTGATTACGCTGGATGTTAAACTTCATTTTTTTAAATTCCTCCTAAGAGACATATATATTATTATTTTTTATAAAAATACAGAAGTAATAATAATAGTGCTTGTGAATTTGTGGATAACCCGGAAATGATCGAGCAAATAAAGTCTATCCACATGTGGATAGACTGTGTATAGGTGTGTACCACTTATTCACATTATTCACTGCTAGCCTTGTTTCATTTTTTCCTTAAGTTCATCGATATCCTTATGAAGCTGCTGGTCATCTGCAATCATTTTCGCTACTTTTTCATGAGCGTGAATAACTGTTGTATGGTCGCGACCTCCAAACTCCTCGCCGATTTTAGGCAGAGAATAATCGGTCATCTCCCGGGCCAGATACATGGCAATTTGGCGGGGGAATGCGATGGATTTTGTCCGCTTTTTGGCCGCAAAGTCTTCCAGTTTAACATTGTAATGCTCGCCAACGGTTTCCTGAATGGTCTGAATCGTGATTTTTTTTGGCTTCGAGCTTGGGATAATGTCTTTTAAGGCATCAGCTGCTATGGAAGCATCTATATCCTGGTTAATTAATGATGAATAAGCTACGACACGAATCAGTGCACCCTCAAGTTCACGAATATTGGTATCGATTTGATTGGCAATATAAAGCATAACCTCATTCGGGATGTCCAATCCTTCTGCTTTCGCCTTTTTACGTAAAATAGCGATTCTTGTTTCCAAATCCGGAGGGGTAATATCCGTAATTAATCCCCATTCAAATCGTGAACGCAGACGATCCTCCAAAGTCGGTATTTCCTTAGGTGGACGGTCACTTGAAATCACAATTTGCTTATTATCCTCATGCAAAGAATTAAATGTATGGAAAAATTCCTCCTGAGTTGACTCCTTGCCGGCTAAAAACTGAATATCATCAATTAATAGAACATCGACATTTCTGTACTTATTTCGGAAATCAACCGCTTTGTTATCACGAATAGAATTAATAAATTCATTCGTAAATTTTTCTGATGAAAGGTAAAGGACTTTTGCCTGGGGATTATGTTCAATCACATAATGCCCAATCGCATGCATCAGGTGTGTTTTCCCCAGCCCGACTCCCCCATAAATAAACAGAGGATTGTAAGCTTTCGCCGGAGCCTCGGCTACTGCCAAGGAAGCCGCATGTGCGAAGCGATTTCCCGATCCTATAACAAAGGTATCAAAGGTATATTTTGAATTTAACATAGTTTTTGTCGATTGATTGGAGGAACCAGAAATATTCGGAGCTGGTTTAACCGGCTTTTTTGTATCCTCTTCAGCTTTTTCCTTTTCGGGAATAACAAACTTAGGGTTCAGTTTGCTGCCAGTTACTTCATGAAGAGTATTGGAAATCAGCGTTGAATAACTGTTTTCCAGCCAATCACGTGCAAATTCATTGGGAGCTGCAATTACAATCGTGTCTTTTTCAATGGATTTTGCTTCGGTGGACTTCAGCCATGTATCAAAACTGGGTTTACTGATTTTACCTTCAATCGTTTCCAGTGTTTTCTTCCACAATTCTTCAATATTCTCCAAAACGATCACCTCTTTTCCCTGAGGAGAAAATAGTCATAAATAAACATTACAGAAATAAAATAAGGATTAGGACAGTAAAAAGACAGGTAATGATAGCGAAAAAAAGCAATTTCAGGTTGTGGATAACAGATACGCGAATTCACCATAAGATAAGACAATTATCGACATTATCCACATTTTTGTGCATAACCCTGTAAACATATCTGTGAATAAATGTCCACACATTATCCACAGCTGTGGAAAAGATTAAATACAAATTCATATATAAACTAGTTAAACACAAATATGATACCAAATAAAACCCTTAGTTTCAATGCGATTTACTCAGTTATCCACAAATTCAACGGGTTGTAGAAAAAAATTATGCACAGCACTAGATTTTGTGTATAAAATGTCGATTTTTGCTGTGGATAGAAATTTTGCGAATAAATTTATTCGACAAAGCGTGTGGATAAGTTGTACAGGCTGTATTTCAGAGTTATTCACATGGGGATTATTTCTAAAGAAAAGGTGCTTCAATAAGAATGTGGATGAATGTAATAACTAAAGATAATATCAGGAGGATAAAATTTATCTTAAAGTTCGCTTTGAATGATGGGGAGAAAAAATACCGAACAGTGAAAACCTGCAGGAGTCTATTAAATAGAGTTCTGATCGACAGTCATGACTATTCTTACTATTGACATCTTATACGTACATTATATATAATGAACTGGATTGTCTTACGCCTTTGATGCCTGCTTCAGGTATGGAAAGGTGTTTCTGGATTGCTGACCGGTAATCTTCTATAACTGAATACAACTTTCCTCAGGAGGTGTATATATAATGAAACGTACGTACCAACCTAAAAAACGTAAACGTAACAAAGTTCACGGTTTTAGAGCACGCATGAGCTCTAAAAATGGCCGTAAAGTTTTAGCTCGTCGTCGTCGTAAGGGAAGAAAGAATTTATCCGCATAGGCCACTGAATCCATCAGTGGTCTTTTTTTCAGTTTAAAATAGATATTGTATTTGATTTTTATAACGATTTAACAGGATCAGATGCAGTTGGAACCAGCATCCCTTAAATAAGGAAAAATATTGTAGTCCGTAAAGTTATTTACATTTGTTCAATTGGAAATACTAGCAATGATGTCTTTGTTTTGTTGGAGTGAATAGGGGATGAAAAAGGCTTATCGAATTAAAAAGAATAAAGAGTTTCAAACGGTTTTTAAAAAAGGAAAATCCTTTGCAAATCGTCAATTTGTTCTTTATTATTATCATAAACCAGAGCAGCAGCATTTCAGGGTAGGGCTGTCTGTTGGAAAGCGACTTGGAAATGCTGTTTTAAGAAATCAGGTCAAACGTTATATAAGACAAGCTCTGTTAGAACTGGATCATGAAATCAAGCAGCAGTATGATTATGTGATTATAGCCAGATATCCTGCCCGGGAACTGAACTTTTTCCAAGTGAAAAAAAGCCTATCCCATGTATTTCGAAAATCAAAATTGTTTATAAAGTGAATAGGCTAATTTTTATATAGAATGAGACAGGTAACAATGATAGAATGAAGTTTGTAATACATAGGATGCAAAATGAGTGTTTGTATTTAAGGAGGAAGGGTGCTTGAGAAAAAAGATATTGTTGATTACAGCTTTACTGGGAATGGTTGTTTTCCTGTCAGGCTGTATGGATGTCAATACACCGATAACTGAAGATACAGGAGGTTGGTGGGCTAAGTATTTTGTTTGGCCATTACACCAATTAATTGTATATGTCTCTGACTTCTTTGGTGGTAGTCACGGAATCGGGATAATCATTGTAACGATTCTAATTCGTTTAATTTTAGTCCCATTAAACGTAAAACAATTAAAATCTTCAAAGGCTATGCAGGAAATTCAGCCGGAGTTACAGAAATTAAGAGAGAAATACAGCTCCAAAGATGCTTCTACACAGCAGAAACTGCAGCAGGAAACCATGAATCTGTTCCAACAGCATGGTGTCAATCCTATGGCAGGCTGTCTGCCGATTTTTGTACAGATGCCAATTTTAATTGCCTTCTACCATGCGATTTACCGTTCAGAAGTATTAAAAGAAGGTACTTTTCTATGGTTTGAACTAGGTAGTCCGGATCCATATTACATTTTACCGCTGGTAGCAGCCGGAGCAACGTTCTTACAGCAAAAACTTATGATGGCAAGTAATGCAACAGCGGCTCAAAATCCGCAAATGCAAATGATGCTTTACGTTATGCCGCTTATGATTGGTGTTATTGCTGCATTCTTCCCATCAGCCCTTGCACTATATTGGGTAGTCGGAAACATCTTTATGGTTGGACAAACCTTGTTAATTCATCGTCCATACAAGAAAGAAAACAATAATGGGGGAGCGAAAAAGTGAAACAAGTAACTGTTACAGGCCAAACGGTTAAAGAGGCTATTCAAACGGCATTAGGTCAACTGGATGCATCGGAGGATCAAGTGAACGTAGAGGTTATTGATGAGGGGAAAAAAGGGGTTTTTGGTGTCTTTGGATCCAAACCTGCAATCGTAAAAGTTACGGAAATACCGGACCAATCCCAGTCCGGGGATGAATATTTACGTGAGATTGCTAAGCAAATGGGAAATCCGGTGGATGTAGATATAGAGGAAACCGAAAAGGAAATTCACTACAATCTTACCGGAGAGAAAATTGCCAGGTTAATTGGAAAAAGGGGTCAAACCCTGAATGCCTTACAATATTTGACGCAGCTTGCTGTAAATCGGGACACAGACCGTTATAAAGCTGTGATTGTAGATGCTGAAGGATACCGGGAAAGACGGAGTGAAACTTTAAAACAGCTGGCCGAACGTCTGGCGAAAAAATCCGTCCGTCTTCAAAAGGAAGTTTATCTGGAACCCATGCCATCCTATGAACGTAAGGTAATTCACACAGCCTTACAGCATAATCAGAATATCTCTACGTATTCCGATGGAGCTGAACCTAATAGACGTGTTGTCATTAAACCGGAATAATCCGTAACAGTGAAATTTCTCTTTTTACCAGCTTTTAACTCTAATATTATATGATAAGTTTTAAAACACCTTCTTTTATAAGCGATTTTCACTATAAAAGAAGGTGTTTTGTTTGGGCTTGTATGGGAGTAAAAGGGTTTGTGTAAAATAGGAATAACTGAACAACTCGTCATACGGAGTCATATGCTTTTTCATATCGGATTGTTTATGATAACCTAATAAGTTAGTGAATAAAAAAGATGAGTATTATTTGAGATAAAAAACCATAAAACGAGGGGGGTGGAAGGATGGATACAGAAACAATAGCGGCTATTTCAACTCCTGTGGGTGAAGGAGCCATTTCGATTGTTCGACTAAGTGGTGATGAAGCTGTTTCCATAGCCAGCAAAGTTTTTCAAGGAAAAGATCTTCATGAAGTATCCTCCCATACCATTAATTATGGCAAGCTTATTGACCCTGAAACCAATGAGCTTGTTGAAGAATCTATGGTGACGGTGATGAGGGCACCGAAGACATTTACACGTGAAGACATTGTTGAGATCAATTGCCATGGGGGAATGGTTTCAGTTAATCGCGTTTTGGAGCTGGTTCTGACGAATGGGGCAAGACTTGCTGAACCTGGTGAATTCACGAAAAGGGCCTTTTTAAATGGACGGATTGATTTATCTCAGGCTGAAGCCGTTATGGATTTAATTCGTGCAAAAACCGATAAGGCCATGAATATTGCTTTGAAACAGATGGACGGCCGTTTATCCAAACTGATTCACACTCTTAGACAGGAGCTTCTTGAGACTGTAGCTCACGTCGAGGTCAATATCGATTATCCTGAGTATGATGATGTTGAAGAAATGACCAACCAATTACTGATTGAAAAATCGCAAAAGGTTTATGATCAAATCGAAAAGCTGATTGAGACAGCTAAGCAGGGCAAGATTTTACGGGAGGGCATTGCAACGGCGATTATTGGTCGGCCAAATGTAGGGAAATCTTCCTTATTAAATGCCCTTGCCCAGGAAAATAAGGCCATTGTTACCGAGGTACCAGGAACCACAAGGGATGTTATTGAAGAATATGTAAATGTGAGAGGAATTCCATTACGACTGGTGGATACAGCAGGAATTCGGGATACTGAAGATATTGTTGAAAAAATTGGTGTGGAACGTTCCCGCCAGGTGTTAAAAGAGGCGGATCTCGTTTTACTCGTTTTAAATTATGGCGATGAATTTACGGAAGAGGATAGACGGCTTTTCGAAGCAGCCAGCGGTATGGATGTGCTGGTCATTGTGAATAAAACAGATCTTCCGCAAAAATTAGATTTGGATAAAGTAAGAGAAACAGCTGAAACTGCTTCTATTATTGAAACTTCTATTCTTCATGAACAGGGAATTGACCAGCTGGAGTCTGAAATAGCGGATCTTTTCTTTGAAGGGGACTTAAATAACGCTGACATGACATATGTATCCAATGCCAGACATGTTCAGTTATTAAAGGATGCAAAGAGAACCCTAAAAGAAGCTATGGAAGGTATGGAAGCAGGTATGCCAATTGATATGGTTCAAATCGATGTAACGAGAACGTGGGAGATATTAGGAGAAATAGTTGGGGATACTGTTCAAGAGAGCTTAATTGACCAATTATTTTCACAGTTCTGTTTAGGAAAATAAGAGAAAGTAAGGAGCGGTTGATCATGTATGATGCCGGGCAATATGATGTTATCGTCATTGGTGCTGGCCATGCTGGAGTAGAGGCAGGTCTTGCTTCAGCGAAAAGAGGGGCCAAAACACTCATGTTAACATTAAATTTGGATTTAATTGCGTTTATGCCTTGTAATCCATCTATTGGTGGCCCTGCCAAGGGAGTGGTTGTACGGGAAATCGATGCACTTGGCGGTCAGATGGGTAAAAATATTGATAAAACTCATATTCAAATGAGACTTCTTAATACAAGTAAAGGCCCAGCTGTAAGGGCTTTACGGGCTCAGGCTGATAAAGTACTCTATCAGTCAGAAATGAAAAAGACACTGGAAAATCAGGAGAATTTAACGTTAAGACAAGGAATGGTCGAACGTTTATTAGTGGAAGATGGGGTGTGTAAAGGGGTCATTACGGAAACCCAGGCTGTTTATTATGCCAAAACCGTTATCGTAACCACAGGTACATTTATGAGAGGTAAAGTTCTTATTGGTGATATTTCCTATGAAAGTGGTCCGAACAACCAAAGACCGACCATCACTTTATCCGAACAGCTGGATGAACTCGGATTTGATCTGGTTCGGTTTAAAACAGGAACTCCACCACGTGTAAATAGTCATTCCATTGATTATTCCAAAACGGAAATTCAGCCTGGAGATGAAGAGCCAAGATCATTCTCCTATGAAACAACGGACTTTATTACCGATCAATTGCCTTGCTGGTTAACATATACAGGAGAATTCACACACCGTATTATTGATGAAAATCTGGGCAGATCTGCCATGTATTCAGGTGCAGTAAAAGGTACAGGACCCCGTTATTGTCCATCTATTGAGGATAAAATCGTCCGTTTCCATGATAAGCCAAGACATCAGATTTTCCTGGAACCTGAAGGAAGAAATACGGATGAAGTATACGTTCAGGGATTATCTACATCACTCCCTGAAGACGTACAAAAGAAAATGCTTGAAACCATCCCAGGCCTGGAAAATGCTGAAATTATGCGGGCAGGCTATGCAATTGAATATGACTCCATAGTGCCTACGCAGCTATGGCCAACATTAGAAACAAAGAAAATCGAAAACTTATTCACTGCAGGTCAAATTAACGGAACATCAGGCTATGAAGAAGCAGCAGGGCAAGGAATTATGGCTGGTATAAATGCTGCTGCCAAGGCTTTGGATAAAGAAACCCTCATTTTAGATCGTTCTCAGGCCTATATCGGTGTTCTCATCGATGACCTCGTGACAAAAGGAACGAATGAACCGTATCGTCTGCTCACCTCACGCGCAGAGTATCGTTTGCTATTAAGACATGATAATGCAGATATGAGACTGACTGAAATCGGTTATCAGATGGGACTGGTCTCTAACGAACGTTATCAGAAATTTGTTGAGAAAAAACGTTTGGTTGAATTAGAGAAGAAGCGGCTGCGGAAAAAGATTATTAAGCCAGAATCCGCTGTCCAGCAGGTGTTAAGAGACGCAGGAGCAAGTGAACTAAAAGAAGCGGTCAGTGCAGCAGATCTCTTAAAACGGCCGGAAATCACATACTCAATAATTAAAAATTTAAGTGAGCCAGAAGAAGAATTACCGCTGGATGTAGAAGAACAGGTTGCCATTCAGATCAAATATGAAGGATATATTGAAAAATCAAACCAGAAAGTTGAAAGAATGAGAAAGATGGATAATAAGACGATTCCTGTTGATATTGATTATGATGCCATTCAGGGAATTGCAACAGAAGCCAGAGAAAAATTGAAAAAAGTCCGTCCATTATCCGTGGGGCAGGCTTCCAGAATTTCCGGTGTTAATCCTTCCGATGTTTCGGTTCTTCTGGTTTATATAGAGCAGGGAAATATCGCCCGCGTTTCAAATGAATAAGAGGAGTATTGGATATGGATAAACAAACCTTCCAGCAGAGTCTGAATGAAAGAGGAATTGAACTGAATCAAAAGCAGCTGAAGCAATTTGATCAATACTATCAAATGTTAGTGGGATGGAATAACAAAATGAACTTAACATCCATCACTGATGAGGAAGGAGTGTATTTAAAACACTTCTTTGATTCACTTTCTGCTGCCTTTTATTATGATTTTAACAAGCCTTTAAAGGTATGTGATGTAGGTGCAGGAGCGGGTTTCCCGTCCCTGCCCCTTAAAATTGCCTTCCCTCAGCTGCAGATCACCATTGTTGATTCATTAAAAAAACGAGTGACATTTTTAAATGAGTTAGCAGATCAATTAGATTTAGAGCATGTAGCCTTTTATCATGATCGAGCTGAAACATTTGGTAAGAATAAAGCGTTTCGTGAGCAATTTGATGTGGTAACTGCCCGTGCGGTAGCCAGAATGTCTGTCCTTAGTGAATTATGCCTGCCACTTGTGAAAGTTGGAGGCACCTTTTTGGCTATGAAAGGGGCCCAATTTCAGGAAGAGGAAAAAGAGGCTGAAAAAGCTGTCCAGCAGCTGGGCGGGGAATGGAAGCGTATTTATGACTTTCAATTGCCAGAGGAAGATAGCAAACGTTACATTGCTGAAATAGACAAAGTAACCCAGACACCAAAACGTTTTCCGCGAAAACCAGGAACTCCTAATAAAAATCCAATCACTTAATTTCGCCGATTTTCTGTATTTCTATCTATTATATGATAAAATATAATTATTATTGCAACTGGACGCTCCCGTTAAAGGGCTGCGTTTTTGCTATTTTAATAGAATTGCAAAGCGACATCAGCTATCTGTTATTTCGTATTTTTGAGGTATTATTTTATTTTTTTGTTCTAATACGATATCTACCTGTTTTTATACATAAGCTGGCGCAGAATAGGAAAATTAAATAGATTTTGAGTGAATGTTTCACGTGAAACATTGGCAGGAAATTCAGCAATCATCCAAGAAATAGTAGTAAGGTACTGTTACGAAAGAGGTGATGTAAGGGGATGCATCCATTAAATCGTTTCTTTGGAGTGGGTGAAAAACAGGATACGGGCAAAAAAGACCAAAGTCATCAGGAAGAAGTTGTCCAGATACCAGTAAGTGAAATTCAACCGAACCAGTATCAACCGAGATCAACGTTCAGCCAGGAGCGTATAGAGGAATTGGCGCAGACCATTCATACGCATGGCATGATACAGCCAATTGTTATTAGAAAAACAGATGAAGACAGGGTTAAATATGAACTGATAGCTGGTGAAAGACGTTGGAGGGCCGCGCAACATCTCAATTGGGAGCAAATACCTGCCATTGTAAAAGATATGACAGACACTGAAACAGCTTCCGTAGCTCTTATTGAGAACCTGCAGAGGGAAGAACTGACAGTGATTGAAGAGGCTATTGCCTATGGTCAGCTGCTTGAAATGCACGGTTTGACACAGGAGGCGCTCGCTCAACGTTTAGGGAAAAGCCAGTCAACGATTGCTAATAAACTCAGATTGTTGAAGCTTCCAGAACCTGTACAGGAGGCTGTTTTAAATAAACAAATTACAGAGCGCCATGCCCGGGCATTGATTGCTTTGGAAGAACCTGAGCTGCAGGAAAAACTGCTAAAAGAAATTTTGGAGAAAGACTTAAATGTTAAACAGACAGAAGCTCGTATTGAACAATTAAAAAATCCTAAACCAAAAAAGAAGCCCAAACCTCGTGTGAAGGGGATCAGTAAGGATGTCAGGATTGCCATGAATACACTTCGGCAATCCATCCATATGGTGAATGACACAGGGATCGAACTGGAAACAGATGAAGAAGAATTAGATGATTACTACCAATTAACAATTAAAATACCAAAAAAGAAATGATAGAATAGAAGTATCCCATCTATTGTGTAACGTGTAGTCCGAGTAACGACAGTGTTCTGTTTTCGCTGCACGTTCCTTTTATTGATGGGGTTTTTAAACATAGATGAAAAATCTTTGTTAAATAAAAGAGAATGAAATAGAGGTAGGTGACACCATGGGCAAAGTCATTTCAATAGCGAACCAAAAAGGAGGGGTTGGAAAAACAACCACTTCTGTGAATCTAAGTGCATCCTTAACAGAAGCAGGGAACAAAGTGCTTTTAGTAGACACAGATCCGCAAGGGAATGCCACGAGTGGGGTAGGAATCGATAAGGCAGACATGGACCAGTGTATATATAATGTACTGATAGAGGACCTGGATGCCCAGGAGGTTTGTGTTCCAACATCGGTTGAAAATCTGTATTCCATTCCGGCAACGATACAGTTAGCAGGGGCAGAGGTGGAATTAGTTCCAACGATTTCCCGTGAGGTTCGTTTAAAGAAAGCTTTGGATCCGATTAAAGATCAGTTTGACTATATCATAATTGATTGTCCTCCATCATTAGGCCTTCTTACCATTAACGCTTTAACAGCATCTGACACAGTATTAATTCCTGTTCAATGTGAATATTATGCTTTGGAAGGGTTAAGTCAGCTGCTTAACACGGTTCGTCTTGTGCAGAAACAACTGAATAAATCATTAATGATTGAGGGCGTATTACTTACCATGCTTGATGCCCGGACAAACCTGGGTATTCAAGTTATAGAAGAAGTGAAAAAGTATTTTCAGGATAAGGTCTTTCAAGCGATTATTCCTCGGAATGTCAGACTTGGCGAAGCTCCCAGCTATGGAGAACCAATTACCACGTATGATCCAAAATCACGAGGTGCTGAAGTTTATAATGAATTAGCGAAGGAAGTGATGGCGAATGGCGCGAGGGTTGGGTAAAGGTTTAAGTACTTTTTTCCCCGATGTAGATGAAGTTGATGCCAAAGATGAGTCTGTTAAAGAAATTCCGATTAATCAATGTCGTCCAAATCCTTATCAGCCTCGTAAGACATTCCAGGCGGATGCGATAGAGGAGCTTAAAGAATCGATTATTCAACACGGTATATTACAGCCAATCATTTTACGGGAAAGTATTAAAGGCTATGAGATTGTAGTTGGAGAGAGGCGTTTTCGTGCTGCTAAAGAGGCTGGTTTAGAAACCATCCCGGCTGTTGTTCGTGATTTAAGCGATGACCAGATGATGGAATTAGCCTTATTGGAGAATTTACAAAGAGAAGACTTAACACCAATTGAAGAAGCTCAGGCTTATGACAGGCTTATCAATGAATTAGGCGTTACGCAGGAAGTTTTAGCACAACGATTGGGGAAAAGCCGCTCACATATAGCCAACCTTGTACGTCTTTTATCACTGCCCGAGAGTGTAATTGCGCTGATTAATAACCGTGAGCTTTCGATGGGACACGGCAGAGCTCTATTAGGATTAAAGGATGAAGAGAAGCTTCCATTAGTAGTGGAGAAAGTTCGGAAGGATAAGTTGAATGTTCGTCAGTTAGAGCTTTTAATTTCGAACTTAAACAATAAAAAAATCAAGCCGAAGCCTAAGAAGGAGAAAAAGGATATCTTTCTGCAGGCAAAGGAAACAGAATTACGCGAACGATTTGGCACAAATGTGACCATTCAGAAAAGCAAACGAAAAGGAAAGATTGAAATTGAATTTTTCAATCAGGATGATTTAAATCGAATCATGGATTTGTTAAATGGGGACGATGAATAAGTTTCAAAAGCTGGTTGAAGAACTGTTTTCAACCAGCTTTTTGTCATCTCATATTATCCTTGCCTTTTTAGAAAGAGATTTTTAAATATCATTTATCCCAATGTTTCACGTGAAACATTGGGGATTGTATAACCTGAAATGAGGGAAGTAAATGGCGTTGTTAGGGACACTTGTAAATGGACTGGGAATATTCGTAGGTACATTTATTGGTTTGTTTTTAAGTAAAATACCTGAAAAAATGAAAGAAACAATCATGAGTGGTATTGGCCTGACGGTCGTCATGATTGGGTTAAGCATGAGTTTTACATCTGATCGGGTGATTGTGATTCTGTTAAGTCTGCTGACAGGTGCGATTATCGGAGAACTTTTACAGCTGGACGATAAGCTGAACCGTTTAGGGGAATGGATAGAATCAAAGTTTCAAAAGCAATCGGGTCAGTCCATGATTGCCCAAGGTTTTATAACGGCTTCGTTGATTTTTGTTATCGGGGCAATGTCTGTCATTGGAGCGCTGGATAGTGGCTTGAGAAATGACCATGAAATACTGTTTACAAAAGCAATGATTGATGGCTTTGTAGCTCTTGTTTTAACAACAACATTAGGTTTTGGTGTTATATTTTCAATTATTCCTGTTGTGCTTTATCAGGGCTCCATTGCTCTTTTTGCCACCCAAATCGAAATGTGGCTCCCGGATTCCTTTTTAAATACATTCATTGAGGATATGACAGCTACAGGAGGACTCCTTATTTTAGCTATCGGCCTTAATCTATTAAATCTAACCAATATCAGGGTTGCTAATCTATTACCTAGTATATTAACAGTAGGTTTTATATTAGCCGGATATCTTGCTGTTACATAAAGTGATACTTCCATCAGTGGGGGTATCCATCCCTCTCTTAGTCTTATTGGGGTAACTCAAGACTTGAATGTGGGGGTATTACGGCCAGTTAATGCGTGATAAAAATAGATTTGAATAAATAAGCATGTGTACAGAGATAGGTGTACACATGCTTATTTTGTTGCCTTTTTTTCCTTGGATACCAAATGATCAAGTAGTCGCAGGGCATGGGCAATTTCCTTAGCCATATTCATGACGATTGATAGACGGGTATTTTGCAGAACAAAATACTCCATATAGCCGCTAATATTAACGACTGCACTTATATATAAGTCGCCAATCTCAGGTAAGTGCTTCTGAACTGCTGCACCAGGTTTCATAGGGCCGGAACCGATGATAATCGAGCCAATGGAGGATTGCTTTCCTAGACAGGCATCGATGGCAAGAATGTTGGCATCAGGATGCTTTTCAGAAATAACCTCCAGCTGCTCCTCTAAATTCTTTGCATGAACAGGCTGGTCCAATGTTCCATATATGTAAAGATTGTTCAGGTTTAATGATTGGTCCTTGAGTAAAGTACCGACCATAGGGCCGAGAGAGTCCCCAGTAGACCGATCTGTCCCAATACATACCACAACAATGTCTTTTTCTTGTTTAGGAATCCATTCTTTTAAGGTTTTGGCTATTTTTAATGTCGCTGTTTTTTCCGCATAGTAAAACCTTTTTTCCTGCTTTTTTGGAAAAAGGATGTCCTTTAGATTCATAGCTGCTCCTCCATCATCATAATAGTATTAGTATACGGAAAACGTTTAAATTCTATACGTGAATCAAAGTAAAAATAAACCATTACGGGCAAGAAAAATGGGGGCTATGATATGCTAAAAGCAGGATTTAAATGGATGTTCTTAATTATTGGTACAATGGTCGGTGCAGGATATGCATCAGGAAGAGAATTGTGGCAGTTTTTCGGCCATGAAAGTGGACTAGCTATTCTTTTATTCGCCATTATGTTTGGTGTCTGCTGTTATGTGATTTTATCCATAAGCTATGATCAGCAGTCCACACATTATGTTCCTGTGCTTCGAATCATTGTGGGGAAGCATTTAACATCTTTATATGACTTTCTCATTCTATTTTATTTATTTACGACAACCATTATTATGATGGCAGGAAGTGGGGCAACCTGGCAGGCCTTTCGTCATTCATACTGGTTTGGAATCGCCGCACTGTGCATTCCACTGGTTTTGGCCTTTGTCTGGAATATAAATGGAATCCTATCCTTAAATAGTATTATTTTACCCTTGCTGATCGGCGGGCTTTTATATGTACTTGTTTTATTTACTTGGCAGGAGGATTTATCGTTACTGTCCCATATTCATGAACAGACGAATTGGGTGTCAGCCTTTCCTTTTACTGCACTGAATATCCTGCCATTAATTGCTGTGCTTGGCGCTGTAGGTAAGCACGTAAAGAAAAAAGGGGAGATATGGATTGCCAGTGTAGGAAGTGCAGCTGTTTTAGGGATTATATCTTTCATTTATAACAACAGTTTAATACATATATCTGAGGAGATTCTTCTCTATGAAATCCCTTTGTTTGCCATTTTAAAGCAATATCCCTATAAGATGTTTATTTTTATTTCATTTTTACTTTGGATTGCCTTGTTTACCACGGCATTATCCGGAGTTCTGGGGTTAATTACGCGAATTCAGGAAAAAATTCAGGTGCCTCTATGGCTGTTAGCACTGGTTACAGTCGTTATTATGATTCCTTTTACATCATTTGGTTTCGCTACTTTAATTGAATATCTATACCCTTTATACGGCTTATTGAATCTATATATCCTGTCGGCAATTTTGTTGTATCCTATTGCCAACCGATATAAAGATGATTTAAGATATTAACGATATGATTCTGTATAAATGGTGGTACTGATCGAAGCACAGCAATTCCATTTATAACAAAAATATAGTAAGCTAGTGTAGGCGAGATTAATCAAGGAGTGATAGGTGATGGACCAAAGCAAACAATTTGGAATGAATGATGTTGTTGAAATGAAAAAGCCTCACCCTTGTGGAACAAACGAATGGAGAATTATTCGTATGGGCATGGATATACGAATAAAATGTGAAGGTTGTAATCATAGTGTACTGATACCCAGAAAAAAATTTGAGAAAAAGCTCAAAAAAATTATTTCCAAGGCAGAAGATTAATTTCTATTGTTTCACGTGAAACATTATAAAATTGATTTCTTTTGGATAGAAACCTAATGAAAATTAAATTTTTTCTCAGGAATAGGGCAAAAACAATGGCTTATTGAGATTGTTTTTGCTCTTTTATTGATTTGTTTTTTAAACGATGACTATCTATAATGAGAATAGCAACGTTGAGAGGGAAGGAATAAAAGGAGTGGAAAGATAAATGTCTTTAACTGCAGGAATCGTCGGACTACCGAACGTGGGAAAATCCACATTATTTAATGCGATCACACAAGCTGGAGCAGAGGCGGCCAATTATCCGTTTGCTACGATTGATCCGAATGTTGGAATAGTTGAAGTGCCGGATCATCGTCTTCAAAAGCTGACAGATATGGTTAATCCCAAGAAAACCATTCCTACAGCATTTGAATTTACGGATATAGCCGGAATTGTTAAAGGGGCAAGTAAAGGAGAGGGGCTGGGAAACCAGTTTTTATCTCATATTCGTCAGGTGGATGCCATTTGTCATGTTGTCCGTTGTTTCAGTGATGATAATATCACACACGTATCCGGCCAGGTAAATTCAGTTGATGATATTGAAACCATTAATCTGGAATTAATTCTGGCTGACCTGGAAACTGTTACGAAAAGACTTACACGAGTGGAAAAAATGGCGAGGCAGAAAGATAAACAAGCTTTGGCTGAATATGATGTATTAACGAAATTGAAAGAGGCGCTTGAAGCTGATAAGCCTGCCAGAGCTATTGATTTTTCAGAAGAGGAAATGAAAACCGTTCAGCAGTATCATCTTCTAACCATTAAGCCAGTATTGTATGTAGCTAACGTTGGAGAAGATGAAATCCAAAACCCTGATGCTAATGAAAATTTAAAGGCTGTGAAGGAGTACGCTGAGAAAGAGGGTTCAAATGTCATTACGGTCTGTGCCAAAGTTGAAGCAGAAATTGCTGAACTTGATGGTGAAGAAAAAGAGATGTTTTTAGAGGAGCTTGGTATTGAAGAATCAGGTCTGGACCAATTAATTAAAGCATCTTATGATATGTTGGGCCTTGCTACCTTCTTTACAGCAGGTGAACAGGAAGTAAGAGCGTGGACCTTTAAAAAGGGAATGAAGGCTCCACAAGCTGCCGGAGTCATTCACAGTGATTTTGAACGTGGTTTTATACGGGCAGAAACGGTTTCTTACGATGATCTTATGGAGGCCGGGTCCATGGCTGCAGCTAAAGAGCGTGGAAAAGTCCGTTCAGAAGGTAAGGAATATGTCGTTCAGGACGGAGACGTTATTTTATTCAGATTTAATGTTTAATGGAAGGCTCATTATGGTGGACATGCTGGTTGGTCAGATGCGCATTTTAACTTGATACTTATGCCGTCGAACCTAACCGGTCGCCTTCGCTTTTCTAATGTCCAGCTACGGCTCCCAGGTCCAAGCGGTCATAAGCAAAATCCCCTCCATGGCCAAAAGCGGCCACTCCGGAGATTTTGCTTATGCCGTCGAACCTAATCGGTCGCCTTCGCTTTTCGATCTATTGTCCACTTTGTTTTTTTGTGGTATAATACATCGATGTGAGTAATTAGACAAATTACTCCTTGCTCTGTATTCAGAGCCGTTTAGTCCAAAAGGAGGTGAAGACGGATGACAAAATATGAAATTATGTATATCATCCGCCCAGATGTTGATGAGGAAACTCAAAAAAGCATTGTTGAGCGTTTTAACAGTGTCTTAACCAATAATGGTGCGGAGATTGAAAAAGTTGATGAAATGGGCAAGCGTCGTTTGGCATATGAAATCAACGACTATCGTGAAGGATATTACGTTGTTGTGAACTTTGCGAGCGATGCTTCAGCCGTTGAAGAATTTGATCGTCAGGCTAAGTTTACTGATGATATCATTCGCCATATGGCTATTCGTGAAGAAGATCAATAAGGAGTGATTCTGATGATGAATCGTGTCGTTCTTGTAGGAAGATTAACAAAGGATCCTGACTTACGTTATACACCAAACGGAGTAGCAGTTGCGAACTTTACCGTAGCTTGTAACCGTCCTTTTTCAAACCAGCAGGGAAATCGGGAAGCTGATTTCATTAATTGTGTCGTATGGAGACGTGCGGCAGAAAACCTTGCAAATTATATGAAAAAGGGAAGTATGATTGGTGTAGACGGTCGTATTCAGACACGCAGCTTTGACAACCAGGAAGGCAGAAGAGTCTTTGTTACGGAAGTTGTAGCGGAAAGTGTTCAGTTCTTAGAAACAAGGGGATCCTCACAAGGTGACAGAGGTTCATCAGGCTTTCGTGCAGATCAGAATCCTCCACAAGATAATAATAATCGTCGTGAAGAAGATCCGTTTGCAGATAATGGTGAACCGATTGATTTATCCGATGATGATTTACCATTCTAAAACTGAAAAAGGAGGGATTTAGCAATGGCTCGTCGTGGACGTAAGCGTAAAAAGGTTTGTTACTTTACAGCCAATGGAATTACACACATTGACTATAAAGATGTAGACCTTCTTAAGAAATTTATTTCCGAACGTGGTAAAATTCTACCTCGTCGTGTAACAGGAACATCTGCTAAATATCAGCGTAAATTAACAAAAGCAATTAAACGTGCCCGCCAAATGGCACTGTTACCATACGTTAGTGAGTAAAACGAAAAGGCATAATGGAGGATTTTTTACTTCCCCATTATGCCTTTTTCTACTTAGAAGGGAATATTTGTCTGAGGCTGTTTCCTGAATGATGTGCTTTGCAGGCCATTTAAAAACAGGGATAGACTGGTCATCCAGCAGTGCACTATGGAAAAATAGTTCATTCAATTAAATGATGTTCATGATTGGCAATCATTATGAATATTCCTCTTCTAAATAGTGAAATTGTGTTATGATGGATATCCTATAGAGGGATTTTATTTTCACTCATGTATGACTATTGGTACACTGATAAACAGATGGATTAAGTTTACTTAATGAGGTGCAAAAGAGATGAAGAAATCAAATGTTGTTACTGAAGGGGCTCTTTTTTCCGGGATATATATTATTCTGTTGTTAATTACAGTCTTTGTTCCACTGGTTTCTTATATTACCATTTTTCTTACCCCTGTTCCTTTTATTTTATATGTATATAAAAATGGTTTGAAACCTGGTTTAATCATGTTTATGGTTACATTGCTCATTTCGAGTGTATTTGCTACTGTATTTTCTATGCCATTAACCATATTTGCGGCTCTTGGGGGTATTACAATCGGTGCCGGTCTTCATGCCCGAAAATCAACCTATGAAAATTGGGCAATTGGCTCAGTGGCGTTTGCTTTGGGCTTTTTGATTGTATTTGCATTAGGGCAGTGGATGATGGACATTCATTTAATGGATGAGTTAAATTCCATGATCAATTCCACCATGAATACCAGTGAACAAGTGATGGAGGAGCTCGGTTATACGCAGGATGAACTAATGGAAGCAATGCGTGAACAAATCAATCAGATATTTTACCTGATGCCAACGCTTTTTGCCTTCATTGGAATTATTTTCGCCTTTCTAACCATATGGATAAGTTATAAAATCATTAATAGGCTTTATAGTGATCACGGTAAGCTGTCATTTCCTCCATTTCGTGAATTCCGGTTACCAATAGCCGTCATATGGTATTATCTGTTCGCCTTGATTCTAACCTGGATCTTCCCGGAACAAGGGGAGCTTTTAAATCAGGCGGGTGTTAATGTTGCGACATTAATCGGGTTTCTTTTTGTGTTGCAGGGACTGTCATTTATTTTTTATTATATACATGTAAAAAAGATGACAAAAACATTAGCGGTAGTTGCCATTATTGCGGCAGTAATTATGCCGATCTTCCTTTATCTTCTAAGGATTTTAGGTATAATTGATTTAGGATTTAATCTGCGAGACCGTTTAAACCCTAACAAAAAGTAATACAGGGTTAGGAGATGACGAATCTATGTCTAAACTCTATAAGAAAGGGGCCGTAAATTATCATACACGGGCCCTGTATGGACTCACCATTGTTTTAATAGGTGTGATTGCCTACTTCAACTGGATGATTGGAGCAGCAATGGCCTTGATTTTGCTCATTACCATTTATAATAGTGTCAGCACAGACAAACAGATTGAAAACGATACGGAAAAATATATTTCAACATTGTCCTATCGTGTCAAAAAGGTTGGCGAAGAGGCTCTTCATGAGATGCCAATCGGGATTTTGCTGTTTAGTGAGGATTACGAAATTGAATGGGCAAATCCCTTTGTGAATCTGTTTACAGAGGAAGAGGACACACTGGTGGGTCTAGATTTAAATGCCATTTATGATGACTTTATTTCCAGTATTAAAGAGGATAAAACAGAAGTCTGGTTCCAGCATAAAGATCGTACGTACCAGGCTTTGATTAAAAGAGAAGAGCGTCTGATTTATTTCTTTGATAAAACCGAACAGGTCGAAATTGAAACTTTATATAAAAATGAACAGACTGTTTTGGGAATTATCTTTTTAGATAACTATGAGGAAGTTACACAGGCCATGGATGATACAACAAAAAGTCATTTGAACTCCAAGATGACTTCTATCCTGAATGAATGGTCGAGAAAAAATGATATTTATTTAAAAAGGACTTCCCAGGAACGCTTCCTGGCAGTGATGAACCTGGAAATATTAAATAAACTGGAAAAAGAAAAGTTTGAAGTGCTTGATGAAGTACGTGAGCTTATTTCAGATAAAAATGTTCCCCTCACATTAAGTATTGGTGTGGGCATTGGCAATGAATCGAGCCTCCGTGAAATTGGAGAATTAGCCCAGTCCAGCTTAGATTTAGCTTTAGGCCGTGGGGGCGACCAGGTAGCGATTAAAGATGAAACAGGGAAAGTGAAATTCTTTGGCGGAAAGACCAATCCTATGGAGAAACGAACCAGAGTCCGTGCACGTGTCATTTCTCACGCTTTAAAGGAATTAGTCAAAGAAAGTGATAAAGTCATGGTAATGGGGCATAAGAGCCCTGATATGGACTCTATTGGTGCAGGGATTGGTATTTTAAAGGTTGCTCAGGCCAATGACAAGGATGGATTTGTGATCTTTGACCCTGATGGTGTAAATACGGGGGTTGAACGCCTGATGGATATGGTGCAGGAGGATGAATCCCTTTCGAAGTGGTTTATATCTCCAGACGATTCATTAGATATTGTTACCAAAAACACCTTACTGGTCGTTGTGGATACACATAAGCCATCTATGGTGATGGATGAAAGGCTGCTGACCAAAACGGACCATGTCGTCGTGATTGACCATCACAGAAGAGCAGAGGAATTTATTGATGATCCTACGCTCGTTTACATGGAACCTTATGCCTCCTCTACAGCTGAGCTAGTTACAGAATTGCTGGAGTATCAGCCAAGCACATTAAAACTGAACATTAATGAGGCAACGTCGCTATTAGCCGGCATTATTGTCGATACTAAATATTTCACATTGAGAACCGGCTCGCGAACGTTTGATGCGGCTTCCTATTTACGATTAAAGGGAGCAGATACGGTCTTAGTGCAGAAGCTGCTTGAAGAAGATTTAGATGTGTACGTAAGGCGTAGTCAGCTGATTGAACGTGCAGAGGTTTATCAAAAGGGAATTGCCATTGTAAGAGCAGAAGAAGGCCAGACGTACGGTCCGATTCTGATTGCACAGGCAGCGGATACCCTACTGACGATGAGTGGAATTAAAGCATCTTTCGTTATTTCTGAGCGGGATGATGATAAAATTGGAATAAGTGCCCGTTCCTTAGGTGATATCAATGTTCAGATCATTATGGAACAAATGAATGGGGGAGGCCATTTAACCAATGCTGCCACCCAAATAAGTGATACAACTGTTTATGATGCTGAAGAACAGTTGAAGGAAATCATAGATGAATATCTGGAAGGGAGAGAAGACAAGTGAAGGTTATTTTCAATAAAGACGTAAAAGGCAAAGGAAAAAAAGGCGAAGTAAAGGATGTAGCTGAGGGCTATGCACGTAATTATCTTTTAAAAAACAACCTTGCCGTGGAAGCAACCAATGCGAACTTAAAAGCACTGGAAGCGAAGAAGAACAAGCAGAAGAAGCAGGAACAGGAAGAATTAGAAGAAGCAAAAAAGCTTAAAGAAACCCTTGCCAATCTTACTGTGGAATTAAAGGCAAAAGCAGGAGATGCAGGTCGGTTGTTTGGTTCAATTACCAGCAAGCAAATTGCCGATGAACTAAACAAAACCCATAATATTAAAGTTGATAAACGTAAAATTGAACTTGATGAGCCAATTCGTGCATTAGGATATACCAATGTTCCAGTCAAGCTTCATCAGGAGGTTACAGGAACCATCAAAGTACATGTTGGGGAAAAATAATTTTTCCTCAGCTGAAAGGGGAAACTTGTTTTGAACGAGATATGGAATGATCGTACTCCACCTCATAATATAGAAGCAGAGCAAGCAGTTATTGGTGCCATTTTTTTAGAACCACAAGCGGTTGTTACAGCTTCGGAAATTTTAGTTCCGGAAGATTTCTATCGGGCAAGTCATCAGAAAATCTATGAAATGATGCTTCAGCTCTCAGATCGTGGAGAGCCGATTGACCTTGTAACCATCACAACCCTTCTTCAGGATCAAAAGCTGCTGGATGACATTGGTGGTGTATCTTATTTAAGTGATTTGGCCAATTCAGTTCCTACAGCTGCAAACATTGAGTACTATGCGAGAATTGTTGAGGAAAAATCCACACTAAGACGATTAATTTCAGCAGCTACGAATATTGTACAAACAAGTTTTTCCGAGGAAGAAGAAGTAACAAATGTTTTAAATGATGCTGAAAAAAGCATCTTAGAAGTTTCCAATCAAAAGAACTCCGGAAAATTTAAAAATATAAAAGATGTTTTAATTGAAGTCTATGATAATATTGAACAGCTTCATCACCATGATGCAGAAGTTACAGGTGTTGCTACAGGCTTTAAAGACCTGGACCAGATTACGTCCGGCTTCCAGAAAAATGATTTAATTATTGTTGCGGCCCGTCCATCTGTGGGAAAGACTGCATTTGCCTTAAACATTGCTCAGAATGTTTCCGTTCAAACTGACGAAAATGTAGCCATATTCAGTCTGGAGATGGGGGCTGAACAGCTGGTGATGCGTATGCTTTGTGCAGAAGGGAATATTGATGCACAGAGACTCAGAACAGGAAATCTCACAGCTGAAGACTGGGGTAAGCTAACGATGGCGATGGGAAGTCTATCAAATGCAGGAATTTATATTGATGATACTCCTGGCGTAAAAGTTAATGAAATACGTTCCAAATGCCGCCGTTTAAAACAGGATGGCGGTCTTGGTATGATTTTAATTGACTATTTACAGCTTATTCAGGGCTCTGGCACGCGCAGTGGTGAAAACCGTCAGCAGGAAGTTTCAGAGATTTCGAGACAGCTAAAAGCCCTTGCCAGAGAATTGAATGTTCCTGTTATTGCCTTATCTCAGCTTTCCCGTGGGGTTGAACAAAGACAGGACAAGCGTCCAATTATGTCCGACATTCGTGAATCCGGAAGTATTGAGCAGGACGCGGACGTTATCGGCTTCCTGTATCGTGATGACTATTATAATCGGGAAGACTCAGAGAAAGAGAATATCATTGAGATTATTATTGCCAAGCAGAGAAATGGACCTGTTGGCACAGTTGAATTAGCCTTTGTAAAAGAATACAACAAATTCGTAAACTTAGATCAGAGGTATGGCGAAGAGGACATCCCGCCAGCTTAGAAACCTATTTCAGTTATGATAGGTTTCTTTTTTTGGTTTCATAGAGAACTAGGAGTGATAAGGCCTGCTGTGGATAATTAAGATAATGGATGTGAAAGATGGATGGCGGGTGTGAATTGTGGATAAAAGGGCTTGAGATTTTATATAAATGGCCTTCATAAACGGAATGAAGGCTAAAAACCGGGGAAATGGCACCCCCATTGTCCTTCAGCCTCATGTTATCTTTTAAAGATGCAAAGCTAATCTTTGTGAAACCACTCCTCAGAGCCATCAACTAAAATGGCTTTTCCTTCCGCATTCTTGTTCCCGGTTAAATGGTACCAGATTTGCGCTTCATCCAAGAGAACCATTTGGGCCTCTTCGCCATCAACCAGAACTTTTTCATATTTGCTGCCGACTGTTCCACAGTAAATGTAAGGGCCACCGTCTGTAATTGTTGTCTGACCCCATTTTTGATTGCAGCTTGCGGATGCCGCCCATTCCCACTTGTCTCCCGCACCCTTTGAAACATTAGCTTTAAAATAAACCAGTGAGGTATTTTTTTTAGGAGGCGTCTGATAGAGTACGATTCCTTTTTCAGCAGCTTTGTCCTTATGTAAATAAAACATTGAATAATTCTCAATATCATGATCGTTCATTTCCTCGTGAAAGACTTCCTCCATCGTTTGGGAGCTGCAGCCCGTTAATAAAAACACTGGGACCAAAATTAAAAAATAGATCTTTTTAATACTACCCCTCCGTTTTCATTTCTATTAGTTCTATCCTAACAAACCTGTCTAATCAGTTTAAGAAGTTTTAATAGCTACATAGATGTAACAAACAGCATCAAAAGCATGAGAATGGTTAGTAAAACACTTAAAAAGATGGATAATAATGCTGCAATTATATTCGTTTTACATTCTCTTATCCCGAACGCAAGGCCACCTAAAACAATCAACCACCAGAGTATTTCCTCTAACACAGAATTAAAACTGGCTAATGCTCCAGTGAAGAACAATAGAAACAGGGTCAGTTGCAGGAATATCGTGCATAACACCAGTAAAGAGGTTTTTTTCAGAGTATCCCTTTGTTGACGGTATACAGCAGCACCTATAATGATAAAAAGAACAGCAAGAAACAGGACAAATAGCAGTACCAAACCGGTAAATGGCATAAATGTTCTCCTCTCATTTAGAATCCCGGACTTCCAAGCTGAGATGTTTTATCTTTTATTTATTAAAACATAGGAGGCTTCTTAAAACAATATAATAATATTAAAATAAAATAATAATTTATTGTAAAACGATATATTATATAATAAGATTGGGATAGGATAATAAAAGAGAGGTGCTTACCATGAAACAAGGAGCAACATTATTTTTAAAAGTGGCCATTTTCTTCATTGGGGTTACCGTGCTTGTTTTGTGTGTATTCGCGTTACCCCGATTAGCGAGCTACACAGCGGAAATGTATCCGGAATTTGCATATTTGCAGTATCCTGTTTTAATCGGATTGTATGGAACCGTTATCCCGTTTTTTATGGGGCTTTATCAGACTTTACAGCTTTTAAAGTTCATTGATCAGAACTATGCCTTTTCGGATAGGTCTGCAGCGGCTTTGATGTATATAAAATATTGTGCAGTAACGATCAGTATTTTGTATGCAGCAGGTACGTTATTTCTTATAACCCAAAGCGCTCTTCACCCTGGAATAGCTATCATTGGACTTATCATCATTTTTACCTCTGTAGTGATTGCGATTTTCGCCGGAGTACTTCAGAAGTTACTTAAAAATGCCTTGGACTTAAAAACGGAAAATGATTTAACAGTCTGAGGTGAGAGCAATACATAATATCTCGAATAAAATGTACTATTATATCAATAATGTTCGGATTTTGCTTGACGATGATTCCATAACATTGGTAGAATTAGCTTGGATATTAGAGTGGTTATATTTTTGGGGGTGTGTTAAATGACAACAGCAGTAGTCGTAGGAACCCAATGGGGAGATGAAGGAAAAGGGAAGATTACAGACTTTTTATCAAAGCAGGCTGAATTAGTTGCCCGCTATCAGGGAGGAAATAATGCCGGCCATACCATCGTATTTAATGGGGATACATATAAGCTGCATTTAATTCCGTCCGGGATCTTTTATGAGGATAAGACCTGTGTAATGGGGAATGGCCTGGTGATTAATCCTAAAGCACTGATTGAGGAAATGAACTATTTAAAGGAACGCTCCATTTCCCTGGATCAATTACGGATCAGCAATCGGGCGCACGTTATTTTACCTTATCATATCAAGCTGGATGAGCTTCAGGAGCAGAGCAAGGGCGATAATAAAATTGGCACAACGAAAAAAGGAATTGGTCCGGCCTATTCAGATAAAATCGCACGTACTGGAATTCGTATTGCTGATTTATTAGATAAAGATATTTTCTGGTCTAAGCTGCAGGCCAATGTGGAAGAAAAAAATCTTCTGTTTGAAAAAATTTATGATGCAGAGCCGGTTGATGCCGAGAAAATTTTTGAAGAGTACTTTGCCTATGGGCAGGAGATTGCTCCATATGTATGCGATACTTCCGTAATTTTAAATGAAGCGGCAGATGAAGGAAAGGATATTTTATTTGAAGGTGCACAAGGCGTGATGCTGGACATTGATCAGGGTACATATCCATTCGTGACATCATCCAACCCTTCTGCAGGCGGCGTAACTGTTGGAGCCGGGATTGGCCCTTCTAAGATAAATCGTGTGATGGGCGTTTCAAAAGCTTACACGACCCGCGTAGGTGATGGTCCGTTCCCGACAGAGCTTCATGATGAGATCGGCAATCAAATTAGAGAAACAGGACGGGAATATGGAACAACCACAGGCCGTCCAAGAAGGGTAGGATGGTTTGATACCGTGGTGGTTCGCCATGCAAAAAGAGTAAGTGGAATTACGGATCTATCCTTAAATTCATTAGATGTTCTGACTGGTTTGGACACGGTGAAAATATGTACAGCCTATGAGTATCAGGGCAAACAGATTGATGAATACCCTGCAAGCTTGAGTGTACTATCTGAGTGCAGCCCTGTATACGAAGAACTGCCGGGTTGGAAGGAAGACATCACAGGTGTTCGTTCTTTTGACGATTTACCCGTAAACACTCAAAATTACATGGAGAGAATTTCCGAATTGACAGGAATCCCCATTGCCATCTTTTCCGTAGGCCCTGATCGTGCACAAACGATCGTTCAGAAGGATATCTACAGTGAATAGCAGGGTCTGTAAGGCAGGAAAACAGATGGCTTCCAAGGCTTATCAGGAGAAATAGAAAATGATATAATTAGTCATCAGCGATGAGCATATCAATAGGTAGTATAAATTGATATGCTTTTTGTTTTGGAAGAGGAAGTCTAAGGAGGGAATACAGGCTTTGAATCAATTAAAAACCTGTTTAATCAAGCTGATTATTAGTTTATTATTGGTGTTAGGAATTCATAAAATAGCACGTCTGGATTTACCTCTACTTTTCGAATTCCCATTTGTCGGCGACTATATACAATATCTATATGATTTTTTATTTAAGGGAATTTTACTGGTTATTGCAGTTGTGCTGTTTTTAAAAGTCGCTTATCAGTGTGCTAAAGAGTTATGGTCCAATTAGATGGATTACTATTTAGGGCAGGGCTCCATATATATAGGTGGTTCCTTTTCTTATGAGCAAGTACCCTAAGGCTTTTCGGGAGGTATAAACATGCTGGAAAACAAAAGATTGTTCTATATGGCCTTTATACCGTTTATAGCTTCAATGATTTTAAACTTTCCATTTCCTCATAGACATCCATTTGGGGAGGAAATCGTATCGATATTGAATATTCCAGTGGCGACAGTAAATGGTTTACAATATGTTGGGCTTACGTCACTGCTCTTACTGATCATCAGCCTGTTTATGTTCTATAAATCCTTAAAAAAGTACCAGTCACGTTTTGTCCTTATGGCTATCATAGCTGGTATCTTTCTGCCCAATGCTCTTGCTGATACCTATCAAAAAACATTAGCAGACGGAATCTACGCCATTTCCTACGATCAGGAAGCGAGTGAGTGCAGTTTTGAAATGATAACCGCCGATACCATGCAGGCTGTGTGTGAATTTCCATTTGAGAATTTGAGTGGTAAGGACGTTTCGTTTCATATTGATTTCTATGATCAGTATCCATTTGAGGAAGAAGCAAAGATGGTTTCATTACTGGGCCAAAGTGATCCATACACTGAAACCATTAAAGTGAACAATTATAAAGTAGTGAAAATAAAAGCAAATATTGATGTTTCAGAAATAGATAATCATGTGACAAGTGGTACAGCTGGTCATGTAAACATTATTTTAAAACATGGAAATCAACTTAGGAAGCTGTGATGGAAAAAAGGATTGCGTTGCTGATTAAATCTATGATATATTATGATCATTGTTGTCAGATAAAGGGCTCGGTAGCTCAGTCGGTAGAGCAACGGACTGAAAATCCGTGTGTCGGCGGTTCGATTCCGTCCCGAGCCATCATAGCGAATAGATCCACCTATTAGACCCTTAGCTAATAGGTGGATTTTTTATTTTATAGCTGTAATAAACCTGTTACATTCCCATGTCGAAACAAAAAACTTTTCTGCGAATGATTGCTAATAAAGTCAAATACTCTCACACTACTGTATAAATTTAACAACTATTATACAAGTATATTACATTTCTACTAATTCTATTTATATTATTAGTAGATTTATGGTAGATTAGTATTATAATTGTGAATAGTAGAAAAAAACCACCATAGCAGATTGAAACCATCTCTATAGGAGGATACAGTAGCGATGAAATATAAAAAGAAGCGATTGATGCATTTGAATGGCAAGGTGATTTTTCTTGTCTGTATGGCATTGCTGTTATCAGTAAGCACAGTACAGGCCGAGACGGATTCCTTCCCAAAGATCTATCATGTATATGTCTCAGGTGAACATCTTGGTTCGGTAGGAGATAAAGAAATCGTGGAGTCCTTTTTAAAGGAACAGGTCGAACAGGCAGAGAAGAATTACGATGATGATCTGAATCTTGCTGTGAATGAAGAGATTACATACATATCGGAATTTGCCTTTCAGCCTTCTTTTAATAATGAGAAGGTACTTAACAAGCTGAAGAATAAAATCACCTTCAATGTGAAGGCACAAAAGCTGGTCGTAGGTGAGGAAGAAATCGGCTATTTCAAAACAAAAGAAATGGTAAAGAAGCTGATGAAAGAATTCCAGTCCAAATATCTTTCAGAAGAGCAGCTGAAGCAGGCCAAAGAAAACAATCTGCTAAACATAGAGCTGGAGAACGAAAAAGATGAAAAGACAAAGTCCAGTAATGACAAACAGAAAAAGAATACTGACAAACAGCAGGGCACCCTTTCTGCGGGTGAGTCAGTAATGATGGATTTGTCTTTAACAGAGGCAATACATATTGAAGAAGAAACGGCCAATCCCAACGAATTATTAACGATTGAACAGGGGTTAAAGCTGTTGGAACAGGATAAGAGCAGCGAAAAAGTTCATGTTATTGAGAAAGGCGATTTTTTAAGAAGCGTTGCGAATGATTACGACTTGTCCATGGATGAAATTCTTGATTTGAATCCTGATTTAGAAGAGGATGAGATTCTGCAAATTGGACAGGAGGTAAAGGTTGAAAAACAGGAGCCTATAGTGCAGGTTGTAACCGTAGAAGAAAAGATCGAACAAAAAGACATCGATTATGATACAGAATACGAGGAAACCTCCTCCTTATATGCAGGCGACAGAAAGGTAAAGCAGCAAGGTGAAAAAGGGAAAAAAGAAATTCAATATAAAGTTGTGAAACAGGACGGGAAAGTTACAAAGAGAATAAAAATTAATGAAGAAATTTTAAAAGAGCCTGTAGATAAGATTGTCTTAAAAGGAACAAAGACTTCTACGTCTAACCAATCAGCATCGGGACCCGCACGTAAAGGGTCAGGTCAGTTTCAATGGCCAGCTGCAGGCGGAATTGTTACCAGTTATATGGGCCCTCGAGGCGGGGGTTACCATAGTGGTATTGATATTTCCGGTGTAAGCAACCGTACCCTTTATGCTGCAGATGGTGGCGTTGTGACCACTGCAGGCTATCAGAGTAATGGCTACGGAAATCGGGTTGTCATTAACCATGGAAATGGATACAAAACGACCTACAATCATTTAGCATCGATTCGGGTCAGCAGTGGTCAATCCGTTAAGAAAGGGCAGGCAATAGGGGTCATGGGAACTACAGGTTACTCAACAGGTGTTCACTTACATTTTGAAATCCTGAAAAATGGTTCCTATGTAAATCCGATGTCATTTTATTAAGAAATAAGGAACTAGCAGAGTAATTTATAAAAACAATTACTCTGCTAGTTTTCTTGTTATCCGCGAAATTATCACGTATGAACTGGCCGTAATACCCCCACTTCAAGTTTTGAGGGTACCCCAACAAGACGAAGTGGGGGATAAACGGCCAGTAAAGACCTGATAAGTTCAACTAACCATCAGTGGGGAATGGAGAAAACCCCCACTGATGGAAGTTTCACTTTATAAAAAAAGCAATTTGTTTGTTTTTTTGTGCAGAAAGACTTTTTATAGAATTTACGATAGAATGTAAAATAGAAGTAGATTGGATCGTTTAAAATTGAAAAAAGGATGTGAAAAGCTTGAGTCAGAAAATTGTGGTTGTTGATGATGAGAAGCCCATTGCAGATATCCTGCAATTTAATCTTGAGAAAGAAGGGTATACAGTAGTCTGTGCGTATGATGGTGATGAAGCCATTAAGGTTACACAGGAGGAGAATCCGGATCTCGTTTTACTTGATATCATGCTTCCCAATAAGGACGGAATGGAAGTTTGCCGTGAGCTTCGAAAGACCCTTAACATGCCGATTATCATGCTGACAGCAAAGGATTCAGAAATTGATAAGGTCCTCGGTCTTGAACTTGGGGCTGACGATTACGTGACGAAGCCCTTTAGCAACCGGGAATTAATTGCCAGAGTCAAAGCCAACCTCCGCCGACACAAACAGGGGGGAGAGGATCAGCGTCCCGGTGATCACCAGAATATTCAAATCGGCAAGCTGGTCATTCATCCGGATGCCTATACAGTCACCAGAGATGGAGAAGAGATTGAGCTGACCCACCGTGAATTTGAATTGCTTTATTATCTGGCCCGTCATATTGGACAGGTCATGACACGGGAGCATTTACTGGAGACCGTCTGGGGCTATGACTACTATGGTGATGTGCGTACAGTAGATGTGACTGTCCGAAGATTGCGGGAGAAGATAGAGGAAAACCCAAGCAGTCCGATGTGGATCGTTACACGCAGAGGTGTGGGCTATTATTTACGTAATCCTGACCAGGAGTAATGTGTTATGAAAAACAAAGTAAGCTTTTTTCAATCCGTTGGGTTCAAAATCATTCTCGTTTATATATTTCTATTGCTGATTACCATTGAACTCATTGGGGTTTATTTCGATACAGAGCTCGAAAGGAACATGGAGTCAAATTTTAAAAGCTCAATTGAGAACCGAATCCAATTACTGACTTACAGCCTGGAGGAGGCTTTTACAAAAGAGAGAACAGAAGGAGATCCCACCCTTCAGCAGGAGGTTCAGACGATTTTATCGGAATTTGATTCTCAGGATATTACAGAGCTGCAGGTCATTGACAGCGAGATGCGCATTATCGGTACCACCAGCCAGTTTAATGAGAATATTATCGGGAAGATTACAACACGCGAGGATGTCCAAAGGCTGTTTTCCTTTCAGA
Source organism: Salinibacillus aidingensis (assembly GCF_039522525.1). Classification (GTDB taxonomy): domain Bacteria; phylum Bacillota; class Bacilli; order Bacillales; family Alkalibacillaceae; genus Salinibacillus; species Salinibacillus aidingensis. The sequence continues at coordinate 34,732 of NZ_BAAADO010000008.1, read as the reverse complement.
CCCAGCTGCCGTATCGAAAAACCTATGATCCGGAAACGGGCACTCGAACGTTAGTCAATACTATTCCCGTCTTTAATCAATCCGATGAAATTGTAGGGGCTGTATTTGTTGAAGCGAGTATGGAAGAGGTCTTTAATCAGCTCGAAAACATTACCAAAATCTTTATGAACGGAACTTTAATTGCTTTGTCCATTACTGTTGTGATCGGAATTCTCGTCTCACGTACGATTACCAGACCGATTTCTGAGATGAGAAAACAGGCCAATGTAGTTGCCGGTGGAAACTTCACCAAAAAGGTAAATGTTTACGCCATGGATGAGATTGGACAGCTGGCGAATTCCTTTAATCATATGACCGAACGATTGAAAGAATCCTATGCTGTAACAGAGGATGAACGTCGGAAGCTGACCTCTGTTTTATCAAACATGAATGAAGGGGTTATTGCCAGTAATAGTGAAGGAAAAATTATTTTAATGAATGAGCGTGCAGAAGAGTTTATCGGCCAAAGCTTTGGAAAAATTGAAGGGCAAAACATCCTGTCTCTTCTCGGGATAGAGGAGGAGTTCACGGCTGTTTCGGATATAACGAGTCGTGAGCCGGTTCTGATTGATTTTAGTAATGATCATAAAGAATTACTGATTAAAGCTACCTTTTCAGGCATTTATGATGAACATGAAAGGGTCAGCGGCTTTATTACGGTATTAAATGATGTCACAGAGGAAGAGCGGATTGAGCAGGAAAGAAGAGAATTTGTAGCCAATGTATCTCATGAATTACGAACCCCTCTGACAACGATGCGCAGCTATTTAGAGGCACTAACGGACGGGGATACCTGGAAGAACCCTGATATTGCTCCTAAATTTTTAGGGGTCACACAAAATGAAACGGAGCGGATGATTCGCCTGGTAAATGATCTGTTACAGTTATCCAAGCTTGATAATGAAGAAAACTACTTGCGAAAAGAAAGAGTGGATTTTACAGATTTCTTCCATAGCATTATCGACCGGTTTGAAATGAACAAGTATGAGCAGGACTTATCCTTCGAGCGTCAGTTACCGGACAAGCCGCATTGGGTATGGATTGATAAAGATAAAATGACCCAGGTTTTATATAATGTTCTTTCCAATGCGATTAAGTATTCTCCTGATGGGGGAACCATCACCTGTAAAGTGGATGTCAAAGGCAAAATGCTGAACGTTACGGTGACAGATCAGGGTGTCGGAATCCCATCTGATCAAGTCGACCGTATATTTGATCGCTTTTATCGAGTGGATAAGGCGAGATCACGAAAACTGGGAGGTACCGGCTTGGGACTCGCTATTGCCAGGGAAATGATTGAAGCCCATGATGGAAAAATATGGGCTAATAGTAAGGAAGGCCAAGGAACATCCATTACCATTACTTTACCTGTAATGCATCAGAAACGGGGTGATGCATAATGAATTTAGAGAGTATTAAATCAGGAATCCTGGCCATTCTGGTGGTCGTGAGCATGGTTTTAACCCTGAGTATATGGAATTATTCAAACTACGAAGAAATTAATGAGGCGACCACCAAACAAATTTCCATAAATGGAAAGGATGCGGAGTTAAACGAGGTTATCCTGCCTTCCCAGATGGTATTTCATCAGCAGAACCAGTCCTATCAGCTGAAAAACAGGACGGATCAGCTCAACTTTTATCAGGACATACAGGAATGGAACGTTAGCTTATCTAATCAGGTGGCAAACGCACAAGATCCGGGGGCATCTTATGTAGAAATGATTTATCCTGTAGAAATTCCATTGAATCTGTTACCTAATCTGATGCAATTTCCTGAGGAGAACAGGAATGCTTCCCTTCCGGACTGGGCCTTTAATCAATTGGTTTTAATTCCTAATCATGATTCAGACAGTATTACTCTTTCATTTCGATCCACACAGCATGAACAGACCTTTAATGCAGAGGTCCAGAATCCTGAGTCGTATACAGCCCTGGTAAATCATACACAGTCAGAGGATGCCCTGAGTGAGCTTGTGGCCTATGAACTGAATGACCGGGTGATTTATTTACCGGAAAATGAAACGGTGTTATCCAAACAAACGTATACAACCAGCTCCATAGCCGTTGCACCCTTAATTAACAACCTGTTTCCAGTCACCAGTTACGTCCGTGAAACCAGCGGCGGCAGGTATATTGATGGAAGTCGTATGCTGGAGGAATACCAGGTGTTTCCGAATCAGAAATACATGCGTTTTGTAAATCCAAAAAGTGAGGAACAATCGCAAGCAGGGGCAGGCTTTTCCAGAGAGGAGCTCATAACAGAAGCCAATTTATTTATTAACAACCATGATGGATGGACGCAGGATTATATGCTGACAAATGCAGAAATTAACAGTGAACATTCCACGGTTACATTTGATATGCTTTTTAATGGTTATCCGGTTGTGAGCAAACTCGGTCATATTGAGCAAAGGTGGATCAACAGGGAATTAAACACCTATATCAGGCCTTTAATGAGGCTTTCAACCCCATTAGGCAGTGAGACGGTTACGCTTCGTTCAGGTGAGGATATCATCTATTTGTTAGAAGAAGCAGAAGGACCCCTAACAGTTCCGAAAAAGACGATTGAGGATATTCAAATGGTTTATACCATGAGTAATGAGGAGGAAGGGTATTCATCTGATATCATAACCCTGGAGCCTGCATGGTTTATGAAATCAAACGGAAGGTGGATGCCTGTTCCTGAAAATGGAGATATGCTGAATGTACAAGGGGGAAGCCGGTCATGAAATGGGGACAAATTAAATCCATTTTTATTATATGTTTCCTTGTACTGGACACTTTTTTAGTTACACAGTATTTAAATAAAAAAAACAGTGAACCACAGGCGCTTCCAAACCAGGAAATATCGTCTATTGAGGACGAATTATCCAGAATGAATATTGGTTATGAAAATGTACCTTCCGAAGCAGAAAGTGCCGCCTATATATCTGCGGGTCGCTATCAGTTTACCGAGAAGGATGTGGAGTCATTAAATAATCAGGAAGTTGTCAATGAAGGGGATATGATTGTATCCACATTTGAGAATCCAATATCCGTTCCAGAAGAGGCAACCAGGAATGACTTAAGTATGTTTTTGGATCAGATGGTTTTATTTGGAGATGAATATACCTTTTGGAACTGGAATGAAGAACATAATATTATGCTTTTCTTCCAGTCTTACAATGACCAGACCGTCTATTTTAACAAAGCGGGTATGCTGATGGTGTTTTTAAATAAGGACCATGAAGTCGAATATTATGCGCAGACAAGGCTGACCAATATTGAACTTGGGGAAGAAAAAGAAATGAGTCAGCCCATTGAGACGCTCAGGAGCCTAATCAGGAATAACCATCTTTATACCGGAGATAGAATTTCAAACATGCAATTAGGCTTCCATACATTAGTGCCTCTTGATAATGGTATTCAGGTATTTGTACCGACATGGGAAATCACGATTAACAAGGAAAAAACCTATTTCGTAAATGCCATTGATGCACAGAGTATTTCCAGAGATGAGGAAGAGTTTATTGAGGAAGTAAAAAACAACGTGGAAACGATTAGACAGAGAGATACAGGGAGTGACGAGGATTGACGTTAGAATTTAGCGTATTGGCATCCGGCAGTACGGGGAATGCTTTTTATATTGGAACAGATCAGCAGAAATTATTAGTCGATGCAGGTTTAAGCGGAAAGCAGATGGAACGATTATTTGCGGACATTCAAACAAATCCTGAAGAGCTTGATGGTATTCTGGTGACCCATGAGCATCGGGACCATATCCACGGACTTGGGATTATGGCGAGGAGGTACCGGTTGCCCATTTATGCAAATGAAAAGACGTGGAAGGCTATGGAAGGGAAAATTGGTGATATAAAACTGGATCAGAAGTTCACATTTGATTTGGAGTCGACCAAAGTTTTCGGAGATTTGGATGTTCAGACCTTTGGCGTTTCACATGATGCTGCAGAGCCCATGTTTTTCGTCTTTCATCATAATGGAAAAAAGGTGGCTCTGGTAACCGATACAGGCTACGTATCAGAACGAATCAAAAAAACGGTTGAAGATGCGGATGCCTATATTTTTGAAGCCAATCATGATATAGAAATGCTCAGAATGGGAAGATATCCATGGAATATTAAACGCAGAATTTTAGGGGACGAGGGACATGTTTCCAATGAAGATTCTGCTCTGGCTTTAACAGATATTCTTGGTAATCGTACGAAGCGTGTTTATTTGGCACACTTAAGTCAGGATAATAATATGAAGGATTTAGCCAGAATGTCGGTTTCACAGATTTTAAAGGAACGTGGCTTTGAGGTAGGAAAAACCATTGAACTGCATGATACGGATCCTAAAAATCCTACACCCGTTTACCAGGTGGGTTAGGTGTTAGGTTTAATTTTTAAAAAGAAGAAGAAAATAGAAAATGTATGCATCCCTTCCTTTTCTTCATACGTATTCATAATGAGAGATTGACTTTCGAAAGGCCAGGTGAGAAGAATGGGGTACTATGATGATCATGCTTTAAATCGAAGGCCGAAAAAAGAGAAGAGAAATTGGCTGATCCCAACCGGAGTGGGATTTATCATTGGTGCTTTGCTCGTTGTTCTTGCATTACCAACTCTTATCAATGCGAATTTATTGCCTTATGATATTGATGAAGCCAATCAGGAACTGACACAGGGAGATAATGGAGAGGATTCAGGACTCACCCAATCGGTAAATGTGGACATTCAGACGAGGGTTACGGACATTGTTCAGAATGTATCGAATGCCGTTGTAGGGGTTGTGAATATCAGCGGTTCTGAATTCTGGATGGAACAGGGGACCGAATCAGGAACAGGCTCAGGTGTAATTTATAAAAAGACCAACGAATATGCCTATGTCGTGACCAATCACCACGTGGTTCAGGGATCGAGTGAAGTGGAAGTTTCCCTGGCTGATGGTGAACGAATCAGTGCTCAATTACTGGGAAGTGACTTATATAATGATTTGGCTGTTCTTAGGGTTGATGCCGAAAAGGTCGATGATCATCCGATTGAGCTGGGTCACTCAGAAAACTTGAAGGTTGGTGAACCCGTTTTAGCGATAGGAAACCCACTGGGGCTTGAATTTTCCGGTTCTGTTACCCAGGGGATTATCAGTGGGAAAGAACGTATTGTCCCTCAGGATTTTAACGGGGATGGAACTCCTGACTGGAATGCTGAGGTTATTCAGACCGATGCGGCCATTAATCCAGGAAACTCAGGCGGCGCACTCATTAATATGGATGGACAGCTGATCGGCATTAATTCGATGAAAATTGCCCAGTCAGCTGTAGAAGGAATCGGTTTTGCCATCCCGATTGACTCTGCCAAGCCAATTATTGAGGATCTCGAGGATGACGGAAAAATCACCCGTCCATATATGGGTGTCACCATCCGTTCTTTATCAGAGATTCCAAGCTATTACTGGCAATCTGAATTACAGCTGCCAAATGACGTAAGTGGTGGAGCTGTTGTTGGAGGAATTGAACCGATGTCTCCAGCCGAACAGGCCGGATTACAGGAATATGATGTCATCGTAGCCTTGGATGGACAACAGGTCACCAATGTCATCGATTTACGAAAACATATTTATCAGGAGAAACAGCCAGGTGAGAAAATGGAAATCACCTTCTACCGTAATGGTAAGAAGCAAACGACAACCATGACCTTATCTGCGCAGGACTTCTAACAAAAAGCAGGGATGTGGATATCCCTGCTTTTTGTTTAGGTATCGTTTGAAGCAAAACTTTAAGAACAGGTGGCTTGGAGATTTTAGCCCAGCAACATCGAAATGCCTGATGATAACCCGACAAACCAAACAACAAAGAGCAGTTATGCACAGTTTTAACGAACTTATCAACAAAATGTGCATAACTTGTTGAAAACCGAGCATATTTTGTAGGAAACATATATTCGCACACAAAATAACAGGCAAACGCATGTGCATATGTGGATAAGATTGTGCATAACTTGTGTTTTCTGTTAAAATCCTGTGTACAGTTGGATTTTGCACAGGGGATGTGGACAAGCTGGTGGATAAAATTTATCATCCAAGAACTGGCGAAAATACCCCACGGATGGAAGTTTCGCTTTATGCTAGGATAACGGATACGGTTTAAAAAGGAGTTAATGGAAAACATGAAAATCAGCCTGATTACAGTGGGAAAGCTAAAAGAAAAGTACTTAAAACAGGGAATTGCAGAATACACGAAGCGACTGGGTCCTTATACAAATATAGAAATTGTAGAGCTGCCGGATGAAAAAGCACCGGAAAATCTGAGTGCTGCAGAAGAGGAGGAAGTAAAACGAAAGGAAGGCCAGCGAATTTTAAACAAGATATCCACAGATACATATGTATTTACTTTAGAAATTAAGGGAAAACAGCTGACCTCTGAACAGCTCTCCCAAAAGATCGATGAACTTACGACGTATGGAAAAAGTAAAATCGCCTTTGTTATTGGTGGATCGCTGGGATTGAGTGAGGAAGTAATGGAGCGGAGTGATATGGCGCTTTCTTTTTCAAAAATGACGTTTCCACATCAGCTGATGCGATTGATATTGCTGGAGCAGGTGTATCGGGCTTTTAAGATTCTCAGGAATGAGCCTTATCATAAATAGAGGCAATCTGAGGTATGCTTAAAATAATAAAACGTGTATAATAAAAAGTAGTAAAGAATGAAATGAGGTAGGTTAGATGGTCCAATCAATCAATACAAAAGTCGATTTAGTTATTGATGCAACCTCACATATAAGGATTTCAGACTATGGGAAGATCATGATTGGAGACAAGGGATTTGAATTCTACAATAAACGTGATCCTCGTAAATATATACAGATTCCCTGGGAGGAAGTTGATTATGTCATTGCTTCAGTCCTGTTCAAAGGGAAATGGATTCCGCGTTATGCTATCCAGACGAAGCGGAATGGAACGTTTACTTTCTCTTCTAAAGATCCAAAAAAAGTTTTTCGAGCGATTCGTGAATATGTTGAACCGAATCGTATGGTCCGATCCTTAAGCTTCTTTGATGTCATTAAACGCGGTCTGAAGAGTAAATTTAAAAAGGAATAGTTTTGCATATAAGACAAGATGGATCTTGTCTTTTTTTGTTGATGCTCTATTTATTTAATTATACTAAAGGTTCAGAAATGTTATTCTGATAGAGCATATATGTAAAACGATAACGGACGATGTCACTTAATTGTAGATAAATACCAATAATTTTTTCCTTCACAATAACGAATAATGTGCTATAATACTAACGGATACTCACTTAAAGTTAATATGGATGGTATATAACACTATATTTACAGCGCTTGCAAAGCAATATTAAAATAGTAAAATATGAAACACATGTTATTGATTAGATTAGGCATGAGAAAAGGTTGTGGTAGAAACGACTTCAGAAGAGTTTACACCATACCTTCATTTAATCAACCTTCCTCATGTTTTTATTTTTGTGAAATTGTGAGCGCTTTAAATAAAGTGAACTTTTAGGAGTTTTCCATCTTTATTTAAGCAGTAATTATTATAAAAGGAGGTTAAAAAATGGTAGGAATTATCATTGCCAGTCACGGTGAATTTGCCGAGGGTATCTTGCAATCTGCAGGGATGATCTTTGGAGAACAAGAAAATGTAAAGGCTGTTACATTGATGCCAAGTGAAGGACCAGATGACGTTAAGGCAAAAATGGAAAAAGCAGTTGCCTCTTTCGACAACCAGGATGAGGTATTATTCTTAGTCGATCTTTGGGGTGGGACTCCTTTTAATCAGGCCAGCAGCTTGATTGAGGAACACAAAGACCAGTGGGCCATTGTTGCTGGTTTGAACTTACCGATGTTAATTGAAGCTTTTGCATCGCGTTTCTCTATGAACACAGCACATGAAATTGCAGCAAGTATTTTGGATACAGCCAAAGACGCAGTTAAAGTAAGTCCTGAAGAATTGGAACCGGCAGAATCATCTGCAACACCGGCGGCTCAACAGGGAAGTGCAGGTGCTCCTGGTAAATTTGAATACGTTTTAGCACGTATCGATTCTCGTTTGCTTCATGGACAAGTAGCGACAAGCTGGACAAAAGCTACAAACCCGACACGTATCATCGTGGTATCTGATGAGGTGGCGCAGGATGAGCTTCGTAAAAAATTAATTCAACAGGCCGCTCCTTCAAATGTGAAGGCACACGTGGTTCCCATCCATAAAATGGTTGAACTTGCTAAGGATGATCAGCACTTTGGCGGTCAACGCGCCTTACTACTTTTTGAAAATCCACAGGATGTACTCAGAGCGGTTGAAGGTGGAGTTCCACTGGAGACCATCAACGTTGGCTCAATGTCACACTCCACGGGTAAAGTTCAGCCGAATAAGGTGTTGGCCTTTAACCAGGATGACATTGATACGTTCGCCAAGTTAAAAGAATTGGGTGTGGATTTTGATGTGCGTAAAGTTCCAGCCGATCAAAAAGGAGATATGGACGATATTATCAAGAGGGCGCAAGAAGAATTAAATAAACAGAACTAATCCTATTTATCAGAGAAAAAGGAGGATTAATCATCATGGATTTGACGATTATTCAAATCATATTAGTTATTATCATAGCATTTTTAGCTGGTGTGGAAGGGATCTTGGATGAATTTCATTTTCACCAGCCAATTATTGCTTGTACATTAATCGGCTTAGTAACAGGAAACTTAGGGCCATCCCTTATCTTAGGTGGTACCCTGCAAATGATCGCTTTAGGCTGGGCAAATATCGGAGCAGCCGTAGCACCGGATGCAGCGTTAGCATCAGTTGCCTCTGCAATCATATTAGTTTTAAGTGGACAAGGTGAAGCCGGTGTTTCGTCTGCAATTGCGATTGCTGTTCCACTTGCGGTTGCAGGTTTGTTATTAACCATCATCGTTCGTACGATTGCAACTGGATTGGCCCATTTAATGGATGCTGCAGCAAAAGAAGGTAAAATCAGAACCATTGAATTTTGGCATATCATCGCTATTATTATGCAAGGTTTACGTATTGCCATCCCAGCTGCATTAATTATCGCTATTGGTGCAAGTCCGGTAAGAAACCTGCTTGAATCTATGCCATCCTGGCTGACAGACGGTTTGGCGATCGGCGGAGGAATGGTCGTAGCTGTTGGTTATGCAATGGTTATTAACATGATGGCTACAAAAGAAGTATGGCCATTCTTTGCTATCGGTTTCGTATTAGCGACCATTACAGAAATTACTTTGATGGGACTAGGTATTATCGGTGTATCGCTGGCACTTATTTATTTAGCTCTTTCCAAGCAAGGCGGGTCAGGTAATGGTGGGAACGGAAACACAGGTGACCCGATTGGCGACATTATAGATTCTTACTAAGAAGGAGGAGAACATAAAATGGATCAAGAAATGAAATTAACAAAAAGAGATCGTATTTCTATTTGGTGGCGTTCAACGTTCATTCAAGGTTCCTGGAACTATGAACGTATGCAAAACGGTGGCTGGGCATTCTCAATGATCCCTGCGATCAAAAGATTATATAAAACAAAGGAAGATCGCTCTGCCGCCCTTCAACGTCACTTAGAGTTCTTTAATACACATCCATATGTAGCTTCACCTGTTTTAGGTGTAACGTTAGCTCTTGAAGAAGAACGTGCAAATGGTGCTCCGGTTGACAACACGGCTATTCAAGGGGTAAAAGTCGGTATGATGGGGCCATTAGCAGGTATCGGGGACCCAATGTTCTGGTTTACCCTTAAACCAATCCTCGGTGCATTAGCGGCTTCTCTTGCTATGAGCGGAAACATCCTTGGACCTATTCTTTATTTCGTATTATGGAACCTTATTCGTATGGGCTTCATGTGGTATTCACAGGAACTTGGTTATAAAGCTGGTTCTAAAATTACAGAAGACTTATCCGGCGGAATGCTTAAAGATATTACTAAGGGAGCGTCATTGCTCGGTATGTTCATACTCGGGGCCTTAGTTAACCGCTGGGTGTCTGTCACGTTCACGCCAACTGTATCAGAGGTTGAGTTAAATGAAGGTGCCTATATTGATTGGAGCAGCTTACCTGCCGGGACAGAAGGAGTGAAAACGGCACTGCAGCAGTATGACAACGGCCGGTCATTAACGGATACGAATGTAACTACTTTACAGGACAACCTGGATAGCTTAATTCCTGGTTTAGGCGGATTGGCATTAACCCTTCTCTGTATGTGGTTACTACGGAAGAAAGTGTCTCCAATTGCTATGATTCTAGGCTTGTTCGTATTAGGTGTTGTCTTCCACGTACTAGGCATTATGTAATAAATAGAACATTATCACAGCTTTTTTAAAAGATAGACAATTAAGGTAAACAAATAGAGAAGCGCCTCCTTGTATCATAAAGCCAATCAACTAAGGAGGTGCTTTTCTTATCATTCAATCAAACAGACTACATATATATAAGGAGGCTGCCATGCTAACAATCGGTTATATTGGAAATGGAAAAAGTACAAATCGATATCATTTGCCATTCGTCCAGCAAAGAGAGAACATAAACGTGAAAACCATTTACCGGCGAAACCCTGATCATGATCGCTGGGATCCAATTGAAGGAGTAAAGTACACGTCAGATTTGGATGAATTATTAAATGACAAGGACATTCAACTCATCGTCATTTGCACCAAGCTTGACAGTCATTATGAATACGCAAAATTAGTACTGGAACATAACAAAAACTGTCTGGTTGAAAAGCCTTTTATGGAAACATCAGAAGAGGCAAAAGAAATATTTGCTTTGGCAAAAGAGAAAGGATTAATTGTTCAGGGCTATCAAAATAGACGTTTTGATAGTGACTTTTTAACCGTCCAAAAGGTGATTGAAGAAGGAAAATTAGGGGACTTATTGGAAGTGGAAATGCACTTTGATTATTTTCGTCCGGAAGTACCTGAGTCTGTTCATTCCTTTGATCCTGTCAGGTCCTTTTTATATGAGCATGCCTGTCATACATTAGACCAGGTCATCAGCTATTTTGGCAAGCCGGACCATGTACATTACGATGTAAGGCAATTATTAGGTGAAGGAAGAATGAATGACTATTTCGACTTGGATTTGTATTATGGGAAGCTTAAAGTATCTGTAAAATCCAGTTATTTCAGACTTAAACAAAGACCAAGCTTCGTCGTTCATGGGAAGAAGGGTTCTTTTATAAAAGAAACCGTCGATCGTCAGGAAGAACATTTGAAGATGTTTTATATGCCTGATAACAAGGACTTTGGTGTAGATACCTTAAATCATTATGGTGTACTGACGTATATGGATGAAGAGGAAACTATCCACGAAGAAAAAGTAAAATCCGTAAATGGTGACTATGGCAGAGTATATGATGATTTATATGAAGCTATCGTAAACGGAAAAGATAAAACCATTACAGATGAACAGACCATTCTCCTGATTGAAATGCTGGAAACAGGAGTTAAAAACTTAAAGTAATCCTTATGTACCCGGTACCTCCAATGGACAATCGTCCTATTGTGGTGCCGGGTATTTTTTGCACTGGTAGATGATGAAGGGTAAAACACCCATATAAAAACGAAGACAATACTGTGTTTGTATGTATTGTCTTCGTTAGAGGTTTATATAACTTTTGATGTGGGTAAAATCCTTGGCGTAAATAATCCACCAGGCCATAATATACGTTTTATATTTCTTCAGCAATTTATGGTGTTCAACGGGAAATTGTTTAAGTTCCTTTCGTGTCAGCTTCTTCTTTTCATTTACAAAGGTTGAGAGATTTTTATTCTCAGAAATCATCTTTGCCATATATATTGCCTCTTGCCGTGTATCAGCATTTTTGGGTGAGGATCTGGGTAAGTCACTTATTTTTATCTTCATTTCTTCTAATAGTTGCGTATACTCTATCATTTCACTTTTTAATGGACTTCTGACCTCGTGTGCCTCTTTTTTATTTTCCTGATGTACGCCCATAAAATAGCCTCCACATTTTAGATTTATAATCAACGAATAACGATATGATGACTAACTGGTACGAGGTGTACTTGTACAAAGATATCATGAAAATGGCCGTATGGATTATACAGTTTGATTTCAATTGTATTACGGTGGATAATGGGCTGCTGTGATGGTATGCAGGAAGTATTTGTCAGGCGTTCAGGAGTAAATGAATCTTATAAATTTAGATATATATGTTAGAATATAAGGTAAATTATTCCACAGTAGAGAAAGCGTGACTAATCATTGAGCTATTGGAACAAAAAAGGATTAAATAACAGTAGCAGAAGATGAAAAATAACATCTTATAAATGAGGCAGTCCCTCAAATCTGCCTCCTGTTACACAAGCATGTGCAGAAACGATTAGGGAAGGTGTTTTTATGATTAAGTGGTTTAAAATTGTCATGATAGGAACCTTAGTATTTTTGGGTGCCTGTCAGTCAAATGAAGTAGCTGAAGAGCCATATGAAGGGATACCCTTAAAGATTGCGGTTGTTGGGGAAACACCTGAAGTCAGGGAGGAACAGATTATTTTTAAAACCTTATCACTAGAGGAATTATATCGTTCACATCCTGACAAGTATGATGCAGTATTCATTAGGGAAGAGCATTTTTCTGATGCTTCACACCAGAAGTATGTAGAAATGTTTAAGAAGAAGCGGGCTCCTTCCTTTTTTATAGCGTCAAAGGCGAATACTATACCGTTTCAGGACCTTGAAAATCCTGTTTCCTATAAAGAAAAAGAAGCAGCTAAAAAAATTAACGACACACAAAACTACATATCAGGATTTTTGTATGAAGGAGCAGATGAAGGCTATCAGGGCTGGAAATTTTCCTATCCAGTGAAAAACAACGAAATACAACGAGACAACGTTCAGGGAATCTATTCTTCTGTTTTCAAGTTGGTTGAAAAGGAATTGAATAAAGCTTCTTCAATAAACGGATAACAGTATCAAAGATCAATGGATAACTCAGAGGTGGGGTTGTAATTGGATAAATTAACTGCAGCAATATTTACATGCTCTGGACTAATAATTATTGCTTTATCTGGCATCGGAAAAATTCTTATGATTGGTTTACCAGATTTTTACCCAGCTAGTGAAGACAGTAATTATATTCCATTAATTACATTCATCGTTGGGCTTATCATTTTGCTTATTGGACTATCGTTCTATGTAAAGAAAATTTTGCTCTATGATCTATCTAAAAAAAAGTAACAATTAAAATAATAAATATATAGAGGGAGGAAGCTTGCTTTGAAAATTATTAGAAAACTAAACATTGGGATTGCCATTTTAGGGATTGGTATGGCTGTTTATCATTTTTTTATTGAAAAAATTGAATGGCCTGCGTATATCCTCTTTTCCTTTCTGGCTGTGATGTCTTTACTCGGAGGAGTCGAAAAACTCAGGGACAGACAAGAGAAAGGCGGATATATCTATATTGCTTTTGCTCTTGTTCTGACTGCTGGGATTACAATGAAAATGGTCGGTTAATTACTTAGAAGTCATCGACGGCTGCCGATGACTTTCCAATATATTTACAACCTCTATTTTACTGCTTTGTTGCGATAGACAAGTAGTGCGATGACATTCGTACCTGACCAGTAATCCAGTTTGCACTCTAAAAGTAAAAATAACACGGCATCAAAGACATCCCTTGCAGTCCCTAGCCTTTTCCACGAATATTATTTAACGATTTTCTTTCATGAAAGGGACAAAAACATAGGCCCGGATTTTGTCTGGGAAAATCAAAAAGGCTGAAGAAGTACACGGTTCATTCATATTTACAACACGTCTGTTAACCATTGTTCAATTCCTCAAACTTACTTTTATTAAGTATTTCATCTGCTGACATTTCAGTCCACTCAGCAATAGATACATCTGGATTTTTTTGAATAAAGCGATCCATAATTTTGTTACCTATTTTATAACTGGACCTATCTGGAATTCCCCTACTCGAATTACCGTAGAAAAAATCATCTTTTATTGAAGCATCGGTAGAGTTTAAATTCTCTCTAAAAGCTTTCCAAGTTGTTTCCTCTAAATGTTGCGATGAAAAATCGCTCCAAGGTGTCTCGGTTGATGGATACATAAGTCGCGCAAACGTGTCCGCTCTACCTTCCAACATAACCTCCTCCAACAATGTTAAGCTGCTACTATTATCATTATTTTCAAAGAAAACAGAATGATGATATTCATGAGCAACAGTATTCTTTAAACTATTCTCATCAAAAAAAGGTGGAGCAATTTGAATGAGAATAAAGTCTTTGTTCCACGCTATTCCTGAAACACCTTTCATCCATTTCATAGTAGCTGCATCATCTGGATTGGCAGGGAGTATGTATACTACTTTATTTTCTCTGGAGGGAAGTTCATCAGTTGATTTTTTTAAAGCATCAATGATTAGGTTATTGATTTTGTTATAATTTTATTAACATAAAGAAACAACATAATTTTTTCATTTTAATCACCTTCCAGTAATGGGATTGGAAAGAATTGATATAATGATTAAGAAAGACAAAATCCATACATAAGTATCCAATCTCATTACACTACTGTCCTTTAGTGAAAAAGCGACTGTTCTTAGTGAACAATCGCCTTTTCGGTTGAATGGATCAGCCAATAGAGTTTTTATAATAAATTAAATTATCTGTCCATCCTCCAAATTCAAAAATAAAACCTCTTCTTGTAAACTCATATTTCATCCCTACACTCGATGCCAGATTGTATGAAGCAGAATTATCTATATTGATATGGGCTTCTATACGATGGAAATTCAAATGATTAAAAGCAATATTAAGAGCTTCTTTAACAGCTTCTTTCCCATAACCTTTTCTCCAATATTGATTATGGATGGAATAACCTATCCTTCCCCATTGGAAGTCATCTCTTGCTAATGTTGAAAAATCAACCATACCTAGATGTGTTCCGTCTTCTTTTCTAAATACACCAAACACGTTAGCAATATCTTTAAGTGATAAATCTTGATGTTTATCTACCAGATTATGAAACCATTCCTGTGTGCATTGACTCATGTCTATTTTCCCTTTATCGTGTCGATGTTGGGATGGAAACCGGTTTTCAAATTCATTTAGCCAATTTTTATAATCATCTTTCCTTAAAGGTCTAATGACTAATCTTTCTGTTTCTGAAACAATCTCAAATGTTTCTTCTGTCAATTTCAATGTGACATCTCCTCTGCATTAACTTTTTCAAAAGACAAAACCTACTTTGTTATCTTGATTTAGTTTATATGCCATAAGACATCACACCTTTCTATATGTATGTAATATAAATACCATATCATTATACTTATATGCCCTGTAACTATAATAACTTCAACACAAAAAAGGATTAACCTTTTTTTGCGTGAAGGTACCGGGTATATTTTTTTATGAATGGGTGCTTAATGGCCAAAATTAAAATTGATGCCAGTCACACAAATTGTCCTTCATCCCCGGAATATGGACTGGCTCAGGCAAAAAAACAAGGTTGGACACTTACCCAACCTTGTTGTGATTTATTTTTTATCCACAGCGTCATTCCCGAGAAAGGCCTGCAACATCCAGGTATTTTTCTCAATATCACCTTTCATGGCAATCAGCATGTCATTGGAAACGTCATCTCCGTTTTCTTCTGTTACCTTAATTCCATCAGATAAGAAATCGCGTAAGGTTTTAAAGTCATTTATAACGGCCTGGACCATTTCCGATTCAGATAGATTTTTATCTTCCGCACGTTCTTCTATAACGGAATGTTCTATGAATTCCCCCAGTGTGGAGTAAGGTTGCCCGCCAATAGCCAGCAGACGTTCGGCTACTTCATCCATGCTTTCCGATACACTGTTATACAGCTCTTCAAATTTTTCATGAAGGGAGAAGAAATGCTGCCCTTTTATATACCAATGGAACTGATGGAGACGTGTGTAGAATAATCCTTGTGTAGCTACCAGTTTGTTCAAGACTTCCTTTACATCTGTGTTTGTCATAATGTTTTACCTCCTCAAAACTTCTCTGGTTATAAAATATAATAATTATTAATTTATAATTATTATAATCTGGATACGAAGCAATCTGCAAATGATTTGCTTGTATGAAATTCATACTTGCTTGTGTAGGGGGTATAATCCGATGAACATCTTAAGGGATAATCATACTGAGTGTGGTAAAAATAACATCAGCCAGGCAAGTGCTTTTCTTCAGTAGTTTAAACGATTGGCAGGGAATTTATTTAATGTCTTTCATTTTAGTTGGAATGGGGTTAATGAAGGCCAGAAGGAAGTGACGAGAAAATATAATTGTCCGTCATAAGCTGGATGAAGGACGTAAGGCGTTAAAATTCCAGGTCAAAGGACTTTCACACATATAATGAAGGACATAATTCAGCAGGTTAGCAAATAAAATGTCCTTCATCAGTCTAACCAGACGTGGATTTAATTATTGATGGATCAGCTTAAATAAGGTAACCAAGATAAGTGTCTTTTTGGCGTGCCGGGTGTTTTTTTGTATCAGTTTTAAGGAGAAAGGGAAGAGGTGGGCGATTAAATTTGGCCTTGTTCGAATGCGTTTCCCCATGACGGACCAGATATATCGTCAACATACATTTACCCCATTTTTCTAAGTGTCAGTGGATGGAACAGTGTCATGACAGTCGTAAGTCCCTTTTTATAAAAAATAGAAGTGGGAATGTACGAAGATTGATAAAAGGAATTCTTCTATATCATTCTGATTGATGATAGTTTATATTATTTCATGACGCTCATTCCAGTAAGTGTATAAGCCTTTTTTCGCATAAAAATAAGTGAGTTCACCATGAAAAGCAGGAAATATAGCCGACGAATGTCCATGACAAAATATGGTACTCTATGATTGAAGTCATTCTATTAAAGGAGCTGCTGCCCTTGGATTGGATAGTCGGTCATTTCAGAGAGAGTATGGCGGTTATTTCAATAGTGCTGGCGATTGTGTTTGTAGCCATTTTTATCTGGACATCATTGTTAAGACGCGAAGTCCTTAAAATCATAGGAATGCTGGCCGTCCTCGGAGTCAGTCTGTTTGCGGACCATCCCACAAGTTATTTTTTAGCCATTCTAGTACTAGCCACCTTAGTGGCGAAGCTTGAATTCCTACAGAACATTGCAGCCATTATTAGAAACAGTGATGCCTATTTTCAGCATTTTGTAGAGAAGAAGTCACAAAAAGAAATAGAAGCCTCCATAAATCATGAAATCATGGAAGAGAATCAAGCGATGAAAGAGAATGGAAATGGGGTAGTTGAAGATGCCGATACTTCTTCTTTTATGAAATCAAATCTAAATCCTGTACAATTTCAGTTCATCGTTGAGGGATGTACCTTTACATTTCTGGAAAATAAATATGGGGCAATCATCAATCGATATGTAAAGTTACCTGGAACAAGTCAGGAAGCCAAATTTGATGGAATGATGAATCTGGGAAAAAAGACCACCTTATTCCTGGAGATCAAGGTGATGAGAAGAGGATCCTTCCCTGTTGAAGATTTGAATAAAGAGATTGAACGGACAGCCAACTTCATAAGCCAATATTCCGGTCAATTGAGCCAAAACTTGGAGCTTCGTTATATATTTGTTGGAAATATAAAGGAAAGCTTTGTAAGTAGAGTGAAAAGTTTAAAACCAGAGGCTGCCGATGTAAACATAAGGTTTGAATTTTACACTTTTGAGGATCTGGGTTTAACCGATATTATAAATGCACCAGGTACCTCAAGTGGAAAATAGTCTTAAGATACCTGGTACATAAAAAAAGCTATTCATCTTCCGGAATTACTTCAAGAGCAATAAATTGTGTTATTTGGGTATCATTGAAGTTATTATCTGAGACCAGTACCAGACTGTCATGGCCATTAGGGAGTTGTTTTCCCCAGGTCATGCCTTCTATATTATCGACTTTATTTAAATCAAGGGTATTCACATCAACGATAAGTTCCTTTTTCGCTGGAATCAGGTTCTTTTCTTTAATAGACTCCATCGTTTTGATATCTGTCGCTCCGCTGATGTCGACTTTATAAATCCGCACGTAATTGCTGTAGTCTCCGTTATCATCCTGGACACTTGAACGTTCAAGGACCAAAAATTCATGCTCATTGATCGAGAGGATCTCGGTCACGCCATTATCTGCATGCATACCCTCACCAGGAGCTTCAGGGATGGCATCAATCGGATAGGCGTATTCAGCTAAGAGGTTTCCGTCCCGGTCGTACTGTGTCATTCGCGACAGTGCACCAGAATCAGGGGTTGGCAGTGTGTCATCCTGAATAAGCGGGCCCTCCATGGCTGTCCAGTATGTCTGCCCGTCAGCAGAGAAAGTAGAAGCTTCTAATGCTAAATTGTTTTGGAAACCTTTATTAGTCTGGTTGTTCATTTTTATCGTCTCGTTAACAGGAGTTTCTGAGAGATAACGTCCATCTAATGCCGCCTGATGGATATATGGATTGAATCCCAGGCTGCGGTCTCCCTCACTTGTATACCAGATATGTCCTTCTTCCGGATCAAAACGAATGGATTCCGGATCCGGTATGACGCCATCCGCTCCAGAAAGGTATTGGTCTCTGTTTGGGTATAGCGTTCCGTCCGGCTGTTTAAGATAGGTCACGTCGGTAAGCTGGACGTTTTGAAAATCGCGTGCATTGTAATTGAGTTTAGCGCTGTAAAAGCGGGCAGGATTTAAGTCTGATCTGTCATCCGATAGCAGCAGCCATTTATGGTTTTTAGGGTTATAGGTAACACCTGAAAAACCACCAGCAACCGTATCCTTATAAGTAAACTCGTTTGGTAATATTTCTGAACCTATGAATCTTACGTCTTCAATGGAACGAGAAGAATCCTTTTTGGCCGCGGGATTCGCCTTTTCCATCCCGGG
Organism: Salinibacillus aidingensis; assembly: GCF_039522525.1. Lineage (GTDB taxonomy): Bacteria > Bacillota > Bacilli > Bacillales > Alkalibacillaceae > Salinibacillus > Salinibacillus aidingensis. The sequence goes on along the minus strand of NZ_BAAADO010000008.1, from coordinate 15,807 downwards.
ATGGCCTGGTACCTTGGCAGCCTCCGTTGAAAATCCAGATAAGCAAACCGCAGCAATCCCTGTTAATAGGAGCTTTTCCAATTTCCTCATTTTTCGATCTCCTTTCTAAATGTGTAGAAAATGGTTCACATCTCAATTTAGCAAAGTTGTTTGAATTTTATATAAACTAGCTTTATAGATAGTGTAAAGAAATGCTGTGAACGCCTCAATATGAAGAAAGTATGGGATTTTTCTGCCAGTGTTTTAGATTAATAGTTTAGGGGACTATTGTATTGCTGCTATGTACCTGGTTTTTTTTACCATTTTTTATTCTGAAATTAATCTCATTTTAATAGACATTTATTATAGTAAAGGTACCTGGTACACAGGATGAACATTGTCCAATTATGTATCAGGTACGTTAAATCGAGAGGGGAGATGTTGTTGATGAAAAGGATTCTGTCTATCATGGTTATGTCTGTTTTACTTATGTCCCTGTTTACAATTCCAGCCTTTGCAGCAGAGGGGGGAGAACCTGCTGTACAAGAGCAGCAGCAGGTTGTCAATGTTGCCCACAGAGGTGCATCTGGTCATGCACCGGAAAATACGATGGCTGCATTTGAAAAAGCTTTGGAAATGAAGGCGGATTATATTGAGATCGATGTGCAAATGACCAAGGATGGTGAACTGATTGCTATTCATGATACGACAGTCGACCGCACAACTGATGGAACAGGATTTGTTGGAGATTTTACATTGGAGGAAATTCAGCAATTGGATGCAGGGAGCTGGTTTAGTGAAGAGTTTGCAGGTGAGCAGATTCCAACCTTTGAGGAAATCGTGGATACTTATCGGGGAAAAGTCGGCCTGTTAATCGAATTGAAGTCTCCAGGGTTATACCCGGGAATAGAGGAAAAAGTTGCGAATGTGCTGATGGAGCGCAATATGCATCGACCGGACAACAATAAAATTATTATTCAATCCTTTAACCATGACTCAGTTCAAACGTCAAAGCAGCTGCTGCCGAATATTCCTCACGGTGTACTTGCAGGTATGAGCTGGGCTGATGTAACTGATGAACAGCTTCAGGAATTTGCAGCCTACGCAGATTACTTTAATCCAAACCGGAATTTTGTAGACAAAAATTTAGTCGAGCGCGTACACCAGGCAGGAATGGATATTTACGCTTATACTGTAAGAGAACAGGAACATGCAGATCAATTGTTTGAAGCGGGAGTAGACGGCATCATCACAGATTTTCCAGAGTATGTATATGACTTTCCCGGACAAAAATAATTATCAAAAAACAAGGATGGGGCATCTCGCCCCCCCTTGTTCCAATCTGAAAAAATCTGCAGGGATTAATCATTTTGAAGAAACTAATTATTACGAAGATGCTGAAGGGAACAGGAGAAAAAAGGTTTATCCACGTACCAGGCATATAGTAATTATGTACCTGGCACCGACATGGATGTAACCTTAATTACAAGCTGAACACCCGGCTTTAATCTCAATGCTATGAATACGATTGACCAATTCTCTGTTCAACATTAGGTGCTCATATTTAAATGTCATTTCTTCGCCTTTATGTAACCGTGTAGCTGATTGGTGTAAGAGCGTGTTGAAACCACCTATTAGTTTCCCTGAATCATCGTAATACAAACCGACCACACTTATTTTGTCGCCATCAACATTTTCATCTTCATTGTTCTTTAACACACCACTTATGTAGATGGAACCATTATTTCCTGATTCGTATAGATGTTTTCTAAACGTAATATCCTTTAATTCCAAGGTGACATAATCCATGTAATCCTTCTTTTCTGATAGACGGACATTTATGATGGATTCACCGAAGTCTTCGGCAAACTGCAGATCCCCAAATATCGGACTATTTACAGCGTATACCTTTTCACCAGGCTGAACGATTTTAGGAACGAACCTGAAAGAATCTGAATCAAATTGATGTCCATCTGTGTCGAAATAATCCGCAGCCATACCGTCTATGTAAACAGGGAAGTTATGATCGTTTCGGAATACTAATGCCGTATGACCATCAACCGTGCCTTCTCCCCACAAGTTATCGACCCTCTCCAGTAAATTTAATTCCAGTTTTACCTCTTCAGGCTCTTTTTCCTCTTCTACAGTTTCTTCCTCTGGTTCCTCATTGAAAATAAAAAAAGCCCCCAGAAAAATGAAAAATAAAATAGCCATACTTCCAAACATTTGCTTAATCATTGCTGTTTTTCCCCTTTTCCTATGTATTCTCTGGATGGTTTGGTGGTGTGGTTTGTATATTCGATTTAGCCGTTCGTGGCTCCGTATATGCTCCTTCCCTGCTTAAGACCTATGTACGCATAGATAGATTTTACCATAACCAGATGGAATAAGTACCCGGTATTTCAGATGGATGATTGCCTTTTTGGTATATCGAAAAGAGAAAGGCAGGTTGTTCTGTGTTAAGATAAGTGTCAAAGAGGGATAGTGAAAAGATGATTTGTATTGGGGATAAGGTATTTCTTAAGGCGAAAAGGGGTGAGGCAGATTGTCTCGAACTAATGAGGGGTATGTGAAAAAATGGGAAGTTGTAAAATATATTAGTATTTGTCTGAATGTTATTGGCTTGTCCCTTTTAGTGTTCGATGTATTCATAAATAATGAACCGGAGTTTTTGGAAATAACGTACTTGGTTCTATTAGGTGTTGGGGTAACGTTATCATTTTTATCAGATTTTAATATAAAAAGAAGTAAGTAAAATGCCCCAGACGATCCTCTGATTCTCTTCATCCATAAAAAGAACCGGGATAGCCCCGGTTCCTTTTGATTAGTGTATTTGCTATTTTATTTCGTATTCGTAAACCCGCCATCAATCCGAATCACTTCACCGTTCACGTACTGTGCTTTGGATGTTAACAGGAAGGTCACGAGCTCGGCCACTTCCTCTGGTGTACCCAGACGTTTCTGCGGGATGCCGCCGGTTGCGTTTTCCTTCATTTCAGGGTTGGCTTCATAGAACTCTTTGACCATTGGGGTTTCGGTTGGGCCTGGTGCGATGGCATTTACGCGAAGGCCATCCTTAGCATATTCAGCCACCATACTCTTGGTTAAACCGACAATGCCATGCTTGGTAGCGGAATAGGTCACTACGGAATCCTGTCCGGTTACCCCAGCACTTGAAGATGTATTGACGATTGCACCACCGCCGTTTTTCACCATCACCTCAGCAACGTAGCGAACGCCGTAAAGCGCGCCTAATAAGTTAATGCCCACAATTTTTTCGATTTCACTGATGTCTGTGTCCAGATAGAACTGGCCGCTTCCGGAAATTCCTGCATTGTTGAAGAAATAATCGATTGTACCAAACTTCTCAACGGTCTGATCTACATAATTTTTTACTTCTTCAGGCTTGGAAACGTCAGCTTTTACAAACAGCGCATCTGCTCCGGCTTTTTTCACCATCTCGACGGTTTCATTTCCACCTTCTTCATTCACATCAACGACTGCGATGTTTACTCCTTCTTCTGCTAATCGAAGTGCGGTAGCCTGTCCTAAGCCACTGCCTGCGCCTGTAATGATTGCTACTTTGCTCATGAATAGGACCTCCTGGATGTTTTTATAAAGATTTCCTTCATTTTCATTATAGTAGTTTTATGTTTCGTAAGGGAAATCATTCACTTTTGTCATTCAAATCATAAAATCGAAATAAATCTCCATAAACAATATCATCCGAGTAATCGAGCTCTTTTTGAACTTGATCTTTTACAGGTTCGCATACAGAAGGGTTGCTGCTATTTGTATCTTCTGCCAGGATGCGGCCGGTGCCTCGTTCATAGCAGGTTTCTTCAGTATAAACGTATTTATCACTGACAAAGCTTCCATCTCTGAAGGCGATAAAGTCTTTTCTTTGCTTTGTGAATAGATCGGTTCCAAAGCCGATGTCATGGGTTGTGTCGACGCCAAGTAAATGTAAAAGGGTAGGTTTGACATCGATTTGCCCAGAAATTTTAGACATCACCTTTCCTTCTTGGCCCGGGATGTGAATAAAGAAGGGAACGCGCTGTAATTGTATATCGTCATAGGCATCAATTTCTTCTCCAAAATATTGGCCAAGTGCATCATACTCATATTCACTGATTCCATAGTGATCGCCCATTAAGACAATAACTGAGTTTTCGTAGAGCCCGGCTTGTTTTAACTGTTTAAAGAATTGCTGTATGGCTTCGTCCGTATAGCGTACAGTCTGGAAATATTGGTTGACCGTTTCTGATTCAGAATCAAAAGCTTCAATGGATGTATCCTCTTCCCCTAATCCATAAGGATGATGGTTGGTTAGTGTAATAAACTTCGAATAAAACGGCTGAGGCAGGTCCTCTAAGTATTTCATGGATTGTGTAAAGAATGATTGATCTTTTAATCCCCAGCCAACTGAATTTTCCTTGGTGATTTCATAAGCGGTCTCATCAAAAAACTTCTGATATCCCATTGAGTCATACATGATGTTCCGGTTCCAGAAGCTTTTATCATTGGCATGAAACACAGCAGAAGAATAGCCTTGTTCAGCTAACCTCTCCGGCATAGCATGATATTCATTCTGTCCACGAACAAAGAATACAGCCCCGCCCGGTAAAGGATATAACGAGTTTCCCACCAGGAATTCCGAATCTGACGTTTTGCCCTGGGCTACCTGATGATAAAAATTCTCAAAGTAATAGCTGTTTTCCGTTAAATCATTCAAAAAGGGTGTGATCTCTTCGCCATTAACCTTGTTGCCAATTACAAAGCTTTGCACCGATTCCAATGAAACAAAAATAAGGTTTTTATCTTCTGCAATCCCGAATAAATCGGACTTTTCTTTGCTTTTCACGTGTTCATTCACATAATCCTTGATTTCATTCAGTTTCGATCCATCGGCAAAAACCTTTTGGGAGGTTGTCATGGATTGTAAACCGATATCATACAGGTGATAGTTAAAGAGACCAATGTTCTTCACAATATCCTCCCGATCATAAACATTGGTATATAAGTGCGGGCGGGCCACTTCCGCAAGCAGCAAATTGGCAAGGACCATGACGGCTGATAAGCTTAAAATGGATAGCTTTTTCCTGCGAATATAGCTGGTTGTCGCCTGTTTAAAGCTGAGGAAGACGAGCGTAATCACATCGATAAATAATAAAGGATCTGTCCAGTGGAAAAGCGTGGAAATGCTATTCGTGACATCCCCTGCATTATTGGCCTGAAACATCACGGGAATGGTAATAAAATCCGTAAAGTCCCGGTAGAACATTGTATTTGCCCAAACAATAATGGTTCCTATAAACGCTCCGATACAAATAAAAAGCTTCTGATATTTGCCTTTAAACCAGATGCTTAATCCGAAAAATGCAAACGCAGAAATGAATGGATTAAGGAAAAACAGGATGGCCTGCATCAGATTATCAATCGACATATCAAAAATGAACATATATACAAGGAGTGTTTTTAACCCGAAAAGAATACTGGCTATCATATATAATGGTAAGTGGAATTGTTTTGTCTTCATGCAATGTTCCCCCGCAGTCTATTTATCTTATAATCCCGAAAAAGTGTCACGAATAAATGACGATTTTCATAGACATTTAGTTTCAAATTTTTCTATCTTAAGGTGTATCCTTTTTCCCGCGTGAAGTTAACGTACTTTTCACATGCCTGATATCCGTAACGTTATTCTTCGCCATTTTCCAATAACAAATGGCGGACGGAATGAGAAACAGCTGCAGGATCGATAGAGTCATAATGTAGTTATAGGGCTGGTCAAAATGGGTGCCAACCATGCCAAGAATAATCCCTACCCCTACATTCCCAAGGGTTCGTCCAATACTGTTAAAAAGGTTCGCCACACTAAAGGCGGTTCCTCTGTGTTCCGGCAGATTCACATCCGTAATAAGCGCCAGCCAATTCGGTGTGTTTGCCGACTGAAAAGCAGAGGCGATAAAGGATAATACAAACAGTAAGGCCACCCATGGATTGAAAAAGATCTGCTGAATAAGACTGAACAAAATAGCGATGGAGCTGCCCCCATCAGGCAGGGACAGTCCATTCATAGGGATGGCGAAAAAGCATACATAGAGCGGGAGCGTAAAGATGACAAATAATGCAGTTAAATGAGCCCTACCCTTAAAGCTTTTTCGCTGGACCCGATCGCCAAGATGACCAAGGTATACGGATGCCATGCCACCCACCTGAAAAATCGCATATAAAAACCCGGAAGCGATGACGGCTGTATCCATCGCATAGCCCTGCTGAATCATTTTATACGTATACAAAGTAGGAATCCAAATCAGACTTCCTGTTGCTATGTTCATAAACAGCGCCTGGATGTACAGATAAACATTACTGCCTTTTAGCAGAATCGCTTTTAAATGCTTAAGTTCAATGACGTAATCATAGGTCTGATTGCTGGGTTCCATATTTTTCAATTCCGGATCGGCGGCCCCGCGGTTTGGCTCCGTAATGAAAACATATAAAAAGATAAGAACCAGGCCAATCAGCCCAATGATTTCAAAGGGCCACCGCCAGCTTGTACTGGTAGCTGTTAAAGACGCCATCATGGAACCTGCAATTCCTCCAAGTCCCTGAGCCATTCCCCATAAACTTAACAGCAGCCCCCGCTTACGATAAGGAATGTAATCGGTAAGCACACTGAACCCGATAGACGCCATACAACCCAGGCCAATCCCGGTTAAAATCTGATAGAATAGTAATTCTACAAAACTATGGCTGGTCGCGGTTAAAAAAATCGACCCTACCCAGAGGAGCGTCCCGATCATAATCAGTCGTTTCCGATTATATTTTCCGGATAAATAGCCCCAATAGATGGAAGAAATTGCGGTGACCAGGATATTCATCCCGGATATGAAGCCCAGACTGCCTTCTCCCAGCGATAAATCCTCTGAAATATAAGGGAACAGCGGCGGAAACAGCCCAATAATAATATGTTCAAATGCAGCAAGTGCAATAAATACAAATATGGTATAGTACATATGGAAGTTCGAACGTTTCACGTGGAAGCTCCTTTGTTTATCATGCATGAACTGGCTGTAAAACCCCATACTGATGGAAGTTTCACTTTATCAAGTAACCAACTCTATTATTTTAGCACAGGATGGCTTTGATCTTATATTCATTTAAACAATGAATAAAGACGTTTGTCACATCCATTATTTTACTAATAGTGTTAAAATAGTGTAAAACCCAGGAAACTTATGGATAGAGAAAAGGGGCAGAAAACGTATGAGGCTCATGGCTTTGAGGGCCTTGGAAGCAGGAGTATGGATAAACAGAGAATCTATTAAGCCTTGTAACGAGGTGTGTATCGTACTACAATAACGTTAGCTTATAAGAAAGACAGGAATATTTTTTAACCTTTTTAACGGATTATGAGGATTTTTAAGACCGATATATTTTTTCAAGTTTAAGTTTTATAATAGAGTGATTGATTTGAGCTTATTTGCTCAAGAAAGGCTGGATCGTATGCAGAAAAAAATGCTTATTATCTCTTCTGACCATACTGGACATGGACATAAGAGTATTACAGAAGCAATCTGCGAAAAAATTGATAGACATGATGAGGTAGCGGTTGAAGTCGTTGATGGCTTCTCGCTGGGAGGAAAGCTGCTGACAGGTGTAGGTAAATCCTATGGGCCTATCACAAGAACGTCAGAGGATTTGTGGAAGCTCATTTGGAATGTATCTGCAGTGAAGGCATCCTTCGTTAATACACTAATAGAGCGCCTGGTTGAAAAAAACTTTTTAGCATTAATAGAGAAGGTCAAGCCAGATATCATCTTATCTGTTCATCCGAATTTTAACGGGTCGATTATAAATATCCTGGAAAAACACAACATTCACATCCCTTTCTATACATTGATCGCGGACCTGGTGAATATTTATCCTTTATGGGCAGACCCAAGAGCGGAATTTATTCTAAGCCCTACGAATGAAGCAAAGGAAAAATGTATGGAGTTCGGGGTTGATGAAGAAAAAATTAAAGTACTTGGCTTCCCTGTGCGATCTAAGTTTTTCCCGGATTCAGAGCATTCGGATACCAATCATTCAGATCCGCAGTCTGCTGTAGAAAAAACCAATGCTAAATCTTCGCTGACCTGTTTGATTATGAGTGGAGGAGAAGGTGTCGGCAATATGGACACGATTGCCAGGAACCTGCTGGAAAACTTTGATTGTCAGGTAAAAATTGTAGCGGGTAGAAATGAAAAATTAAAAGCCAAGCTGGAACATTCACTGAAAGGCAGATATGGAGATAAAGTGCAAATCTACGGGTTCGTCCATGCCATCCACGAATTGATGCTGGATGCTGACATTGCCTTTACAAGAGGCAGCCCGAATGTGATGCACGAAGCCGTTGCGGCCAACACCCCCTTAGTGATTACAGGCGCTTTACCAGGACAGGAAGCAGACAACCCATCGTTTGCCGAGCGTGCCAACCTGGGCGTCATTTGTAAAGACACAGAGGATATCAAACCAGTGATTGGTGACCTATTAGCTAATGACCACGAAAAATTAAACAAAATCAAACAAGCGCAAAAAGCATTCATTAACGAACATGCTGCAGAGGATATTTTAACCTTTCTTATCAGTGATGATCGAAAAAGCCACCAGTTGGAGGAAGCGCTGGTGTAAGCTTAGTTATTGTGTACCCGATACTTCAAAAGGCCATTTGAGGTATCGGGTGCTTTCGTGGTGTTGGTGGGTGATGCAGGCCATAGATAGGAAAAACTCATATATTCACAATAATCCTATTTCATATTTAAAGTTTTCATTTTATGTAATTCATTTTTTACTTTCCCACGATGATATTTTTGTTCTCCATTCCTTTCTGCAATAAGAGAAAGCATTCCTAATAGTAGATAAAGGACATAGCCAATAGAACTATCGATACGATTTGTTACTAGCATCCAATCCAAGTTAAAAACACAATATAAGCTACTATTTCTTTTTTGATGTTTAAGTACATAATTTCACAATCCGCCATTTTATCCACCTTGCCTGTCTATTACATCTCCACTTTCTGATAATCCTCTGACAATACTTTCACTACCTATTTTGAAATAATAACGTTTACTTTTACCTTGATGTTTAATAATTTCAGCTTCTTCAAATGACTCTTCTTCCTTTGTTTTGGTCTCTACTTCTACAATTTCGGGATTATTTACTTTACCAAACACCACATAAAATTCATGCAGTTCATTCCCTTTATTATCATATTCACGCAGAGGTTCCATATACACCGTCATATTATCATTCTCGTAATGTGTCCATCCATGATGACCAATGTTTGACCAACCTTCTTCATCACTTCCTTTAAAGAAGGCTAATGCAAGTGCTTCGTAATTTGCAAAAGGAAAGTCTTCTTTGTTAGGGTCTGTCGTGTACATAACAATGGTTACATGATCATATTGTTCAGTGTGGATGATATCATTAACTTTATAAGGAATACCTTTTTCAATTGCTTCTTGAAAATTATCATATTTTCCAATTTCAAAATCTGAAAAAACAACCCAATAAATCAATACTACTGATAAGACAGCAATAAGAGATATACTTATTAGCCTTTTCATCAATAATCCCTCCTCACTTTTTATATTAATATTAAAAACTAAATTCTTGTTCCACTTTCCTGCCCTTTAGTTGAACAAGCTATCTAAAGGTATGTTGAATAAAAATACCGCATCATCCAATAACTACATATCTTAATTATACATAAAATCTAATATTCATACGGCCAAAACCTACATATATTAAATGCCAAATACACTTGCTTCATTAGCGAGTATTAGCGAGTAAGTAAATGATGTATAAAATAACATATCGTTTAGCACTCGTTTTAGGATTATTGTTTTCTCTCCCATAACTGAACCATTAAGATCAGGTAGCCTAATCTTTCTGAAAAGGAGCTGGATTCAGAATATACGAACAATTATTTTTATTGGAGTGTTACAATAATAGTAATTGATATAAAAACCAAGCCCATAGTTCTGAAGCGAAACTAGAAAAGACCTATATGAAAAAATTAAAATCTGCCATTAGGGCTTACAGAAATTCACGCTGATTCGCAGTTCCATTCATTCAGGAAAAGGAGAGGATAATCCGAGAGCGTATTCGAATTATAGGGTCATTTTTGTTTATTTTGTTTATTGTCGTCTTTGGACTTTCTGAGGAAACAACGGATGATAATGGAGTGAGGCATATCGATACAAAATCAGTAGCGGATTACTATGGCGTATCAACAGAAACCGTTCGTAATTGGATAAAGGAAGGAAAGATCTCAGGTAAACAATTATCTAATCGTGGAAAGTGGTTTATTCCGTCAGAGGGGTTTGAGTACCTTAAGAAACAAAGGGAACATGATGATACAGAAGATGAAATAGCTGAACTTCCTGGAGAAGATTTTGGTGACGACTGGGAAGTTGAATTAGACGAAGATTAAGGGGGAAAACGAGTGATTGTTATTGCATTAAATACAAACTTCGTAACCCCTAGAATTCTTCATGATGGAGAACGAAGATGTTAATCTCTTGCAGTCCCTTTATACTTTTAACGTTAGATTTATTTATCTGTAAAAGAGTAGCGCAAGCAATCAAAAAATGGAACCAGGATGTCTCCCGGCTCCACCACCATTTTTCACTATAACCTCAGATACATAACGAACCTCATAAAGCGCTCTTTAATAAGTTGATACAATAGTATGCTAGAAGTAGTTATTATATAAGTTTTTCTCGCTCTTCCATTGGAGGTTGTTCTTCCATCCAACCGTTCCTAATCATAATTTTCGCTCCCTCATGGGCATATTCAAAGATATCTTTAATGAAAGCAGCAGTTTTAGGCGCCAAATCATTTCGTAAGCTAAAGGCAGTTCCCAGAGAGTTTCCTCCAATTGCAAAGCTGCAGAAAAGGCTTGTACAATACATCATCATTTTATCAGAAAACGGAGCCACTGTTGAACGTGTTGGATTTCCACCCGATACAACAGGTGCTTGAACACCGTCTTCGAGAAAGACTTCGTTAAGTTCCTTAATGATGCTTTTGGCAATTTCCCCTCCTTTAGTGAAGTATTTTTTTACTTCGGGAGTATTTGCACATTGCGCAAAACCAGTAATAAATTTTAGCCCCATAATATTTGTTTCAATCGCATGGAACATATTAGCAACTTCTACTGTATTCATCGTTCGTTTTCTACTAAACGGATTAAGCCATCCTCTTAAATAAGAAGTATCTGTAATAAACTCAACCTTTTTGGGCATGGAAACATACGGCGGCCGGGCATGCATTCCTTTTTCAATCAAATACTGTGTACAAGCATTGTAATATTTTTGCGTAATAGCAGTGAGATCTTTAAAAATCATGACAATATCTTCCCTAGATGCCATGGTTATATTTAGTGTGTGCAGACCCATACTAATTTCCGTTATCAAGCGAACGAACATAATATCGAAACCATTGTCGTAAAGTTTTGGTACCCCTTTGTTGACATCCTCGGAAGTAAAACCGACTGGTATTGCAGCTCCTTCATTTTGGAAAATTACCGCTATTTTCTCTACATATGGGTCGATTTCATCGTATAAGTCAACCATTATGTTTTTTGCTTTTTCGTCATCGGCTTTCTCTATGAAATATTCCAACATCCTTAGAATCATTGTTTTTTGCTGGTAAGTAAGCCATAGCGTACCAAGTTCTGATGAAGTAAGTCCGGGTTTTTCAGGCATGTAGCATTCCTCCATAGTGTGTATTCAATGTTATGTAGTCTTTAGTATTCCTTAAACTTTGAGATTTATAAATTTGTAACTATGTAAAGAGAGAATAAATGTTTAGATTGTTTCCTTTGAATATTTTTTCAACATATCCATCATATAATTACCCGGGGAGTACGACTGCTATGGAACATTATATTCTGTGGATGGTAAGGTCTTATGTGGGGAATATCGCACCTCTTAAAGCAATAACCTGCACCAAGTTCTTCGTCATTATTCCATTCATCAACTTTCGTAAGACCTAAGTTTTCTTCGTACCACAGTTTTGACTTTTTTAAATCTGTGACAGGAATAATTACTCCACCTACATTAAACATTTAAATCACTTCCCTACTTTATTTCGCAGCCTACATACGTATATAATATAGATAAGATTACTTAATGTTTGGAATTTTTTGAAGGTATTTTATGATTTTTAAGACTTAAGTATTTAAATATATTTCACAAAAATCCCTTGTATTCTTAGCATAAGTCAACAATCAAAAATAGCTATTCATAGTGCCAGAAAGAACGATTTATTTCAATTAAATCGTCTGTCACCTGAAAGCACAGAATGACAGGACCAAAAAATGAAGACTTGTTACGATCTAAATAGGGAGTGAGCGATATGACGTGGATTGAGTCCATACAGACGGCGATTGACTTTATTGAAGAACATTTGCTGGATGATCTATCCATTGAAAGCATTGCTGGCCAGGCAAATTTTTCAGTATTTCACTTTCAGCGTACCTTTACAATATTGACTGATATATCTATAGGCGACTATATTCGGCGCCGCCGTCTAGCTTTAGCTGCCCATGAGTTAATGGAAACAAGTGCTAAAGTGATTGACATCGCATACAAATATGGCTACGACACTCCCGAAGCTTTCACGAAGGCCTTTCGCAGGCAGCATGGTGTGACACCCAGTGATGCCAGAAAAAATTCCGGAAAGCTAACATCCTATAACCGCCTGGTGATCCAGGTGAATTTGAAAGGAGCAGAACCTATGGAGTATAAGATTGTTGAGCGGGAAGGTTTCAAAGTCGCGGGAATGAAGAGGGAATTTTCATTGGTCAATGAGGAAAATAATAAAGGGATTCCAGAAATGTGGGAAAAGGTAAATTCAGATGGAACCGATGAGTTATTGTTCAGGTTGAATGATGGTGCCATTGAAGGAGTTTTAGGAGTGTGTGTTGATAAAAGCTCCCATTCCATTGACTATTGGATAGGTACCACCTATGATGGGTCCCCGCCTGATGGATTATCAATTTTGGATATACCCTCTTCCAAATGGGCAGTATTCGGAGTTCATGGTCCCATGCCAGATGCTATGCAGAACGCGTGGAAGAAAATTTTCTCAGAATGGTTTCCTTCAAGTGGTTACCAGCATGCGGGTACACCAGAATTGGAAGTGTATTCAGAAGAAGATCCCGCCGATCCGGATCTGTATTCTGAAATTTGGATTCCTGTAAAATAATAAGAGATAATCGTTTTGGAAGTAGTTCGTTTAGGAGTACAAAACATCAACATGTACTCCTGAATGAACTACCTTTTTTTATATTACATATGAAAAAACACAGAATTTGAGGACCAATTGTTACGAAAATGACAATTCAATGGATAGTGATGGGGACAAATCAAGAAATGAAGTAGTTGGTGGGGCGTTTTCAGGTATATCAAGATCTGGTGGAAAAAGGAGAGGAAAGTAGAAAAACTAATTTGAGACTGTAGTGATATTCCCCGGTAGTTCGGTACCAGGAATCTCAAATGGACAAACCTATGCATTCCAAAAGATGCCTTCATTACAACGGAGGAACAAGATAAAAAGGCAGATGAAATACTCCGGCAACTTGATGTGGTTAACGAGGAAGCGGGGCGGGGGATGTGGATGAATTTGATCTATGAGAGGGTGAACCGTATCACAAATAGTGGTAAAGCAGAGAGTAGAGGTTGTTATAGACAGAGAAATACTCTTAAAACTCTAATAGTAATCTCATTTTGACAATCCCTGTTTTCTATAATTTATTGGAAAAGGGATTGTCAAACAAAATGAAATTAAATTATGAATCGGTAATGATTTAATTATTATTAATCCAAACTAAATCCCCTATGTTATTAGTTTTATTACCAGTTTCTTTTAAAACTACTTCAAATCCATGTTTTTTATAAAAGTATAAAAGGCGTTCAATATGATCTTCATCTACACTAGATATCCACCCAGATATCATTGAAACATTTCTTTTTATCGCAATTTTAATTAAATTATTAAGGAGTATTGAACCATAACCTTCATTTGACATGTGTTCTTTGATATCGATATCTGCTAAATTAATTTCCGAAAAAATATCATTAAAAAATGCTTTAATAGTTGGGTCAGGATGTTTTACTCCGCTTTTAGTAATTACTCTTAGGGAGAGAATTATATTCGTTTCTTCTTCTTTAGGTGTATCCTCGTAGAAGTGTCTGTATAAAACTATTATACTTTGGTTATCTTCAAAGACATTTACAACTTCAAACCCATTATCAATTATTAATTGTTTTTGATATTGGGCTTCATATTTTAAATTTCCACTCTTTTTTAAAGGAGTTATTTTACTTGTTTTGAATAGTTCTTCTAAGAATTCTAACATGCAATTCTCCTATTATAAGAAAATACGTTCGCTTTTTTAAGTTGTTTCCTTCTTTTTATGATACTATAAAAATACATAATATTACAAAAATACATTGGAGAAGATTTTTATGAAGGAAAATTTCAAAAAATTATTTTTAGAATCAATAAAAGTAATAAATTGGTTAGAGAGTCCGGGTTTTTTAGGTATGCAAAAGGCCGGTAATATACTTTTTGGATTAATTATTTTAGTAGGAGCCTTATTGTATTACTTAAAAGAAGTCAGTGAAATACTAAATAATATACTTTTGGGATTGTTAATGATAACAATGTTTTCAATACTTTTTATCTTAAGTCTAAGATTTTATTGGTTAAAGCCACCAAGATTTATACGTCAAGAGACAGAAACTCCAGCACAACTGTTTGATAGATTTAATCATTGGTCTTTTTTATATGGAATAATAATTTATTCATTTTTTGCATCTTTTTTTATCGTAGGCATTTGTATTGCATTTGTAAATGCAATGCTTAATTTTAATTTTGATTCTAGTAAGTTATTTTATAACATATTTTTCTTAACGTCCGCTGTATTTTTAGTGTTTTATTTTATGTATCATATTTCTGTAAAGAATATCCCTCCAAAAGTAATCAAAGCAAGAATCAATTTATATTTAGCCATTATAGCCACCATAACAGCAGGCTTAGTTGGATTATCATTAAAGGAATTATTATTACCATTAGTTACCTATCTTGGAATTGGATTAGCATGGTTATCTTTTTTTGTCGAAAAGATTGATAGTGAAGTCTAATATTTATATTGTTTTAGTAATTAAAGATTCAAAGGAGGGCTCAGAATGTCAATTTACCAAAATATATTTCATTACTATAGGGGGCAGACTAAAAACAGTTCTAAAAAGACACAAATTCTTCAAATCGAAAATAATGTAACAAAGGCATTTTTAAATGTATTACAGCACTCCTCTAATGAGTTAACGACTTCCTTTATTAATATGTTAGATATAGATACAAACTCAATAAATAATTATGAATATCGCTACCAAGTAAGTTCGCCACTTTCAAAAATTACAACAATCGGAGTAGTAGTTGGAATTGCGGAAAATAAAGAAATAAGAAAAGGGGTACCTAAGGAATATGGAATACCGGATGGTGCAATAATTTCAAATAATGTTTCTATATTGATTGAAAATAAAATTGGTTATAACTCATTTCTAGATCAAAAGCAATTAGAAAGACACAAAGGGACTTTTGCTAAAGGACAAAAAATAATGGAGGAACCATTAATATTATCATGGCAAGAAGTTAGATGCTTTTTTAGATGTTTATGGCAAACTAAAAATGTAGTCTTTGGCAGTTAATTTATGTAGTTCCCAAAAGGGAGTTATATAAATAAAAAACCACTTGCCAACCTCTCAA
>NZ_BAAADO010000007.1:0-163978 GCF_039522525.1 Salinibacillus aidingensis | reverse complement strand
ATTACTGAGAAACAAGTTTTCCTGTCACTCATAAATCAATGCTATTTAAATAGCGAATTGACGTACTGGTTGTTTTGTTCAGTTTTCAAGGTTCGAAATAGTAATTTTTAATGGTGGGCCTGAGTGGACTTGAACCACCGACCTCACGCTTATCAGGCGTGCGCTCTAACCGACTGAGCTACAGGCCCCATTATGGAGCGGGTGATGGGAATCGAACCCACGACATCAGCTTGGAAGGCTGAGGTTTTACCACTAAACTACACCCGCATATTTGATTTTTACTGGTCGGGAAGACAGGATTCGAACCTGCGACCCCATGGTCCCAAACCATGTGCTCTACCAAGCTGAGCTACTTCCCGGGTCGAATGGTGCGCCCGAGAGGAGTCGAACCCCTAACCTTCTGATCCGTAGTCAGACGCTCTATCCAATTGAGCTACGGGCGCTTTTTTGCGACAAGATTTATTATAACACAACCACAATATCTTTGCAAGAAGTTTTTTTAAATCTTTTTGGTGCGGTCGAGAGGATTTGAACCTCCACGGGGTAAACCCCCACTAGGCCCTCAACCTAGCGCGTCTGCCGTTCCGCCACGACCGCAAAATAAAATGGTGCGGGTGGAGGGAGTCGAACCCCCATGTCGAAAGACACTAGATCCTAAATCTAGCGCGTCTGCCAATTCCGCCACACCCGCGAGGATGGTGAGCCATGGAGGATTCCGACGCCTTTGGCTAGTCCTTACTTCCTTCTTCTATAAAATAAAAGCAAGGGGAACCGCAAGTGAGAATCCTACCACAACTTCCTTGATGAGCCATGGAGGATTCGAACCTCCGACCCTCTGATTAAAAGTCAGATGCTCTACCAACTGAGCTAATGGCTCGTATTTATAATTGAGTGGTTCGTCTTGATAAGGATCTTCGTACATTATGCATCTACGACGTCCTAATCTCAGCAAGATGATTCTGGATGCTTCTCGATCAGTACGCTGATGTGTTGCTTTGAAGCCTATTCGTTCGTGCTCTACCAACTGAGCTAATGGCTCGTATTTAGTAATGTCTTAACTCTTTCTGCTATTTTATTGCAAAATAAAAAATGGCTGGGCCAGCTGGATTCGAACCAGCGCATCACGAGATCAAAACCCGTTGCCTTACCGCTTGGCTATGGCCCAACAATTATAATGGCGGTCCGGACGGGACTCGAACCCGCGACCTCCTGCGTGACAGGCAGGCATTCTAACCAGCTGAACTACCGGACCTATAAGCTTTATTTACAATAAAAAGAGAAAATGACCCGTACGGGATTCGAACCCGTGTTACCGCCGTGAAAGGGCGGTGTCTTAACCACTTGACCAACGGGCCATAAATGGCGGAGAAGGAGGGATTTGAACCCTCGCGCCGCTTACGCGACCTACACCCTTAGCAGGGGCGCCTCTTCAGCCACTTGAGTACTTCTCCACTGGCTCCACCGGTAGGATTCGAACCTACGACCGATCGGTTAACAGCCGATTGCTCTACCACTGAGCTACGGTGGAATGTTTTAAAATGTAATGTCATTATCACGACGTTAAACATAATACAACGTTTCGTTCTTTTTGTCAAACCCTTATTATAACTTTTTTATTCGCTTTTTTCTAAGAGGATTCGCTGTTTCAAAAGAACACGCTGTTTGTTTAAGGCTTATATAATTTAACATGCTTTCGGAGCCTGCGTCAATATCTTTTTTAAACCTTTTTTAGCCTTCCCTTACATTTTCCACATCTATACCTGCTAAGATTTATCTGGCGTTTTCTTTTATAAAGTAACCCGCATTGCGTACATTTATAATGATGCCGTTTTTCATTTTCCTTGGAAGGCAGCGCACGGCAGTGACGGGGAGCGTCGACCTTATTAAGTAATTCCCTAAAGTCTCTGTCCCGATGCTGATACCCTTTACCTTCAATGTGTAAGTGATAGTGACAGAGTTCGTGTTTAATAATCCCTGTTAACTCATCTATCCCTAATTCACGCAGATATTTAGGATTAATTTCAATCCTGCGCTTTGAAGGCAGATACCTTCCACCTGTGGTTCGCAAACGATTATTAAAGATTGCATCGTCAGGAAAGGGTTTTTTAAAGTATTTTATTGAAATTTGTTTCACTAAATGCAATAGCTCGGTATTATCCATAATGGAACCTCAATTTATTCATATAAAGTGAAACTTCCATCAGTGGGGGTTTTCTCCATCCCCCACTGATTTGGCCAGCTGCGGCTCCCAGGCCCAAGCGGTCATAAGCAGAATACCCTCCATGGCCAAAATACAGCCACTCCGGATATTCTGCTTATGCCGTCGGGCCTAACCGGTCGCCTCCGCTTTTCTTGTTAGTTGAACTTATCAGGGATTTACTGGCCATTTATCCCCCACTTAGTCTTGTTGGTACCCTCAAGACTTGAAGTAGGGGTATTACGGCCAGTTAATACGTGATAAATCTATTGTACCGGCAAAACTTGTCCTTCTCAACAACAATTACTGATTATATACCTTTTTAGCCTCAATTTCTATGGTAATTACTGGATGATTTGTTCACAGGCATCAAATTATGGTTCGGACCCTTCTTCCTTTTACTATCATAAAGGGAATCTAACCATCAGGGGTTCTCCACTGATGATTAGTTGAACTTATCAGGAATTTACTGGCCGCCCCCTCTTAGTCTTGTCGGGTTACCCTCAAAACCTGAATTAGAGGTGTTACGGCCAGTTCATGCGTGATCAAGCTGCTTATGTGTGCATGACCGGCGTAAACCGTAAACCAGTGACTCATACCAATTCAGGTAAAAAGAAAACCTCCCCAATCATGGGAAGGCTTTTTATCAATTCTATAAAATACATATAAACCTGAACCGTCGTTTTGCATAAGATAAGAATAGACCAATTAAATACGGAGGGGGTATTATGCCGAATTGGTTTTTAAAGCAAATGCAAAACGCTTTTCGCAAAAAGGATATTTATCAAATTAAAATGCTGAACCAATGCTGGTTTTTTTATCGACGGAGATTTGTCCATAACGAAAAATCTCAAACATAATCAGTGTTTCCATTTACTGAGGTTCAATCATGGTAAGAGCAATACGCTCTCTGTCCATATTCACTTCATCGACCCAGACTGTCACAATATCTCCGACGGCAACAACATCCAGTGGGTTTTTAACAAACTTATTCGACAGTTTTGAAATATGCACTAGGCCATCCTGTTTTACTCCAACATCTACAAAAGCACCAAAATCAACTACATTTCGTACAGTTCCCTGCAGCTCCATTCCAGGCTTTAGATCCTCCATTGAAAGAACATCTTTCTTAAGAATTGGTTTCTCCAGGTCATCACGCGGGTCACGTTTCGGTTTTTTCAGCGCTTCAATGATATCCTGAAGTGTCGGTACACCCATTTGAAGCTCGTCGGCCATTGTTTTTACTTCGATTTGATTTAAAGCATCTACCAAATCAGCTTCACCCAGGTTATCTGTAGTCAAACCTAATTGCTGCAGGAGCGCTTTTGTCTGATCATAACTCTCCGGATGAATCGGTGTTCCATCCAAAGGCTCTGTGCCATCGGTTATCCGCAGAAAGCCAATCGCCTGTTCATAGGTTTTGGCCCCTAACCGGGGAACCTTCTTTAATTGCTTCCTGCTGTTTAACTTGCCATTTTCATCTCGATATTTAACGATATTATTTGCTACGGTTTTGTTTAATCCTGACACATATTGCAGAAGAGATGCCGAGGCTGTATTCACATTCACCCCTACCTGGTTTACAACGGTTTCAACAACAAAGGTAAGCGACTCACTTAATTTCTTTTGACTGACATCATGCTGGTATTGACCGACACCAATCGATTTCGGGTCGATTTTTACGAGCTCACTTAACGGATCCTGAAGTCGTCTTGCTATTGAAATAGCACTTCTCTCTTCTACTTGAAAGTCCGGAAATTCTTCACGGGCAAGCTTTGAAGCTGAATATACACTGGCTCCCGCTTCATTAACAATAATATAGGAAATATCCAACTGATGCTTCTGAATCATATCTGCTACAAATTGTTCCGTTTCCCTGGAGGCTGTTCCATTTCCAATCGCAACGATCTCTACCGGATAAGCCTCAATCATACGCATAAAGATTTTCTCGGCGCCATCCTTATCATTCTTAGGAGGAGTAGGGTACATGACAGCAATGTCCCCTGCTTTTCCTGTTTCATCCACCACCGCTAATTTGCAGCCTGTCCGGTAAGCAGGATCGACACCTAAGACCGTTTTGCCTTTTAACGGTGGCTGTAAAAGCAAGTTCCTTAAGTTTTTTGAAAAGATCTGAATGGCATGCTCTTCTGCTTCTTCGGTTAGTGTATTGCGAATTTCTCTTTCAATGGATGGACCAATCAAACGTTTGTATGAATCCTGTATCGCATTCACCAGGACTTCTTTGACATCTACACTAGGCTTATCCAGCACCTGATCCTGCAGATATGCCAGGATATGTTCCTCAGGGGGAGTGATGGAAACCTTTAAAATGTCCTCCTTTTCTCCCCGGTTAACAGCCAGTACACGATGGGAGGCAATTTTACGCACAGATTCCTGGAAATCGTAATACATATGATAAATTCCCTTTTCATCCTGCTCTTCATTTTTACCCTTCGTTTCCAATAAACCCCGCTGGAAGGTATCCTGTCTGATTTTCTCTCTGAATTTAGGTTCATCAGAAATCCATTCAGCAATAATGTCATTAACGCCGCCCAGAACATCCTTAACTGTGGCAAGTTCATATTCATCCGAAAAGTAGCCCGGAGCTTCTGCCTGGATATCTACACCGGATTGATTCATGTAGATTTGTTCTGCTAATGGTTCCAGACCTTTTTCTTTAGCGATGGTGGCCCGGGTTCTTCTCTTCTGCTTATACGGACGATAAAGATCTTCTACCCGTTGAAGCTGATTGGCGTTTGTAATTTCCTGTTTCAGTTCATCTGTCAGCTTTCCCTGTTCATCTATCAGCCGGATAACTTCTTCTTTTCGATTATGTAACTGTACCTGATATTCATATTTATCTTCAATTTCTTTTATCTGAACCTCATCCAGCCCACCTGTAGCTTCTTTACGGTAACGGGCGATAAAGGGAACCGTATTTCCTTCCTGAAGCATATGTATAACTTTTTCAGTGGTCTGTTCACGTAATTTCAACGATTGGCTTACTTCCTTAACAATCACTTGTTCATTTGTTGCTTCCTTCAAATTGCTTCCTCCTTGGTTTCTATAAGTCCGCCTTCATGGCCAGGTTCTTTCTTTATTATACCCTACTCATTTTACCAAAAGATCTGCAAAAAGCGAAAACCGTCTAAAGTCACAGGGATTAGAATCGTTCACAAACAAAAAGACCCTTCCATAAAAGGGTCCCCTCCGTTTATACTGCCTTATACCGCATGGCCATTAAAGTTGTATCATCCGTCTGCGTTTCCTTGTGCAGCCTGGCATAAGTATCTGTGATTCCTGTTACATCATTAAAATTGGTCATTTTCGTAAAGAGTTTTCGTTCATCTACCCCGTCTGAGTACATTAAAAAGACATTTCCCTGTTCAAGTTTTTCCCGTTTAATCTTATAGGGATAACCATAGCTCGGTAAATACCCAGGGGTTGGAATGGTCCTTTTTTTCTGGCCATTTAAAGGGATTAAGGTGATACCAACATTCCCGATAGATGTCAGTGAATACGTATGATTTTTAAAATCCAATTTCAAAACACCTAATACGGCCCCACGCTTATGGATAAGCTTGTCATTGCACCGTTTAATTAATTGATCAATAGACTCTGTATAATGATTTTCGATAACTTCTATAACAGCATTTGAAGATTCCTTTGCATCCATTCCGCTTCCAAGGCCATCTGCTAAAACCGAAATAAATTGATGTTCTGTCTCTTTATAGAAGAAGCAGTCTCCATTACAATGATTTCCACCTTTTGCTTCCTGGAAAACAGATACCTCCATACGATGATTTTCTGCATTCAAAATAAAACCTCCGGACTATCCGACTGTAAGGCCTCTCGAAGCTTTCTCAAGGCACGCCTTTGCAGTCGGGAAACATGCATTTGTGAAATACCAAGATGTTCTCCAGTTTCCTTTTGACTTTTATTTTCAAAGTAAATGAACTGGATAATCTGACGTTCACGCTGAGATAAAACAGGCATTAATTTCTCCAGAAGCATTTTGTAATCAACCTGGTTATATCCGTCCTCTTTTGCACCCACTAAATCAAGAATGGAAACCTTTCCCCCATCTGAATCTGACTCCATTTTCCGATCAGCCGATAAAGCACGATAGCTTTGGCTCATTTCCATCGCTTCGAGCACTTCCTCTTCACTGACCCCAAGATGCTCAGCAATTTCCTTTACAGACGGAGAATATTGGAGACTCGAAGTTAATTCCTCCGCGGCTTTTTTAATTTTTGGCCCGAGCTCCTTAATTCGTCGAGGGACGTGTACACTCCATGTTTTATCCCGGATAAATCTCTTCATCTCACCCACGATTGTAGGTATAGCAAAGGCTTCAAAGGATTTTCCTACAGAAGGATCATAACGTTTAATGGCAGCCATCAAACCCAGCATACCAACTTGTACAAGGTCCTCATGGATGGAACTGTTCTTGGAATATTTACTGGCAATGGAGTGAACTAAATTTTCAAATTCCAGAACCAGCTTCTCATGTACAGTTTCGTTTTGCGGATTCTTTTGAAGGGTTTCTATCCATTGATAAACCTCTTCATCATAATCATTGTGTGGTTGAGATTTCGCCGTCATTAGGTTCCACCCCATTTTTATGGAGATGCTTGGTCATAATCACAATCACACCATAATCATTATTAATCTCTAACTTATCCATCAGTTCTTCAATCAGAAATAGTCCAAATCCGCTTTCCCTAAGCCCATCAATGGATTCCTCAGGTCTATAAGGACCAATATCCTGTTTGATCTCAGATAAATCAAAGCTGCCTCCACGATCGGCTACCATAACTTCCAATCGATCATGGTATAAACCAAACCCTATGGTGACCTCTCCTTCTTCCACCCCCCGATAGGCATGCTGGACTGTGTTTGTGATTGCTTCCGATACGGCAACCTTTAAATCTTCAATCTCTTCAAAAGAAAATCCTAAACGATTAGCTATCCCCGAAATAGACAGACGTACAATCCCAACGTACTCCGGCTTCGCTGGTATTTTAATCTCAATAAAGTCAAAAGGTTCCTGCATTACTTTCCACCCCGAACCGTATTTTCTATTTTGAAGACTTCTTTTAAGCCGGTAATATCAAACAATCTATATACACGCTCATGTAAATTCATCAAAATCAGCTCCGAATGATTTTCTTTTGCTGATTTTAACCCGCTTATAAATACACCAAGACCCGTACTATCCATATAGTTGATCTTTTCAAGGTCCACCTTGATTGAAACACCCTCTTCCTTTGTTAGCGGAAGGATGGTTTCTTTGAGTTTTGGTGCGGTATACACATCAATTTCACCTGATAGTTTCACATGATGAATATCATCTGTTCGAGAAACATCAATACTTAAATTCATGTTCCGAACCCCCAAAAAAATTTTTACTAACTTCTATGTTCATTCCCTTTCACAGGAATCTTTAAACCTTTATTTTAAAGTTTTTCAAGAATTCCTTCTTAAGATAATTAATGTAAAGTCATCACGTAAATCAAAATCCTGTAATCGTTCGAAATACCGATAGACATGGTCAACGATTTCCTGTGCCGACATATGTATGTATTGCTTGATAATATCCAATATTTCTTCCGTCTGAATAAATTGATCTCCGCGTCTGCATTCTGTCACACCATCTGTAAACAAAATAATCATGTCCCCAACGGAGAGGATCTTGGAATATTGCTGATAGGATGTATTTTCCTCTACCCCCAGCACAATCCCCTTTGTTTCCATTTTCTCAAAGCTGTCCGATGATGCATCATAAAATAAGCCCGGCTCATGACCGGCAGACGCATAGTGAAAGGAATGGTCCTCATCATTGTAGAAGCCATAGAACATCGTAATAAACATTCCAGGTTCCACATTACGTTCGACAACACGGTTTAATAATTTTAAAATGGTCTTCGGACTCGAAAGATTATCAGGATATGTATCTAACGCGTATTTAATCATGGACATACATAAGGCTGCAGGGATTCCTTTTCCAATGACATCCGCAACGGCAACCCCCACATTACGATGGTCCTGTATAAAATGATAGTAATCCCCATTCATCTGCTGAGCCGCAACAGATACAGCTCCTATATCAAGCTCCTCAACATCGGGAATTACCGTATTCAATAAGGTGTTCTGCATATTCGCAGCAACTTCAATTTCATACTTTAGCTCGAGCTGTTTTTCCCGCAAAGCACGGAACTCGTGGTGAGCAATACCATATGAAATCATGGTCTCCAGAAGGAAATGAAGAGAAAGTCTCATATCCTCAGGCAAATCCGGATATAAATCCTGCATAGCATCGATATGTATTTGAACAATCTCATCCGGTGAGATTTCCTGCTGCAGGGACTGTTTACTAAATTGATCCGCCCGATATAAGGCCGTTTCATCCTTTGATTGCAAATAATTCTTTAATAAGTTTTTATATTTTTCCAAGACCATTTATCCCCCCTTACCGAAGCCACTTCTCAATAATCACCTCTGTACCTTTACCTTCCTCTGAATCAATATCAAAGTGATCCATTAACCGTTTAATCCCGGGAAGTCCGGCTCCCAACCCTCCAGATGTTGTATAGCCATCCTCCATAACCTTACTTATATCTGAGATACCCGGGCCCTCATCCAAAGCGAGAATTTTTATTCCTTTATGTTCCATATCTTCCAGGTAATCAAAGCAGATTTGTCCTTTATTGGCATATAAATAGATGTTTCTCGCCAGTTCGGATATTGCTGTTGCGATTCTTGCCTGATCGACAGAACCGAAGCCGATTTTCTTTGCGATATCCCGGCCCTGTTGACGCGCTGCAACAATATCCCATTCTTTTTGTATCGGGATACAGGATTGGAAGTGTTTACTCATCATATTACTCCTCCAATTCCTGTCTAAGTTTAATAAGGCCCTGTTCCAAGTCCAGTGCTGTAGGTACATCCTTTAAATGTATTCCTAAGTCAATTAAAGTCATAGCTACAGCCGGTTGTATGCCTGTTAACACAACCTTCGCCCCCATTAAATCAGACATTGACACTACGTCACCTAGTATTTTAGCAATATACGAATCCACAATTTCCACTGAAGTTAAATCAATAACTACACCAGTTGCCCATGTTTCATGAATTTTGTTTAATAAATCCTCCTGAAACTGAATAGCTGTCTTATCGTCTAACTCCGTTTGTATGGAAATCAGCAAATAGTTATGCAGCTTCAAAATTGGTATTCTCAAATTTTCACTCCTTACCTAAAGAATCCAGAATGTCCTCTATGTCATCTTCTTTGCCTACATCTACAACCCGGCGTCCAGTAATCTCGAGAGCTGACCTGAACCCTTTCTGCAGGGAACTCTTCGTTGGGAAGTTTGATAGATCAATACCCAAATTAACAATTGTCTGGGCAATTTCCGGACGAATTCCCACCAATATGCAGGATGCACCAATAAGCCGAACCGCTTCAGCAGCCTGAATGATATGATGAGCAACCATTGTATCAACCACAGGTACACCTGTAATATCAATTAATACGACCTCTGCATTATGTTTAATGACACCATCCAAAAGATTTTCCATAATGAGCTTAGCCCGTTCGGTATCAATCGTACCTACAAGCGGCATGACTGTGATCCCTTCCATGACCGGAATCAAAGGCGCAGATAACTCCTGCAGGGCCATTCTTTGAATCGATAGGGTATTTTCCCAGTTTCCCGAGTATTCAGTAACAAGGAAGTTTACAATCGGATCAATCCATTGATCGACACTTTCAAGAATCTCAGCGAACTGTTTCGAGTCAACCTCTTCACTTCTCTCCAGAATAAAATTAACGGTTACTCTGCGAAAAGCCTGCATACCCTCCGTAAGATAGCTTAAAGGCCACCCCAACTGAATCAAACGCTCGGAAAAGTTATGTAAATCTTCCAGCATCCCTTCCTTTTCCACACTTGAAAAAATAACGTTCACAAACTCCCGGTTGGTGCTTTCAAACAACTCCTCGGAAATAGAAGCGGAGTAAGCACGTACTTGTTTACGTTCAATCTCCTCCAACCACTTTTTAACAATTTGATCACTATTTTCCAATACTATTTCTCTTAGAAGTTTATCCAAATCACCGGCCCCCTTCGATATTTTGAAATATATGTAATAATTTTAAATAATTAAATAACTATCCATTTTATAATGTACCATTTAATATAAAAAAAGAAAAGAATATTAACTAGGCGGAAGCTCCGTTTGGAAAGACAGTCTCGACAGTCACCGGAGCCGAACGCGGCCATGCCTGAATTCTAAGGCACAAGTGATCCTATCCTGTAAATTATAAAACAAAAAAAGCTACCCATATCCGAGCAGCTTTAAAAGTCTATAAGTCCGAGACTGATTTGTAATGCTTCATCAACACGCTTCATAAGAGTCTCGTCCAGTTGTGTGATTTTGTCCGTTAGCCGTTGTTTATCGATGGTGCGAATTTGTTCCAGTAATATTACCGAATCACGCTCAAACCCGTACTTTTTAGCATCAATTTCAACATGGGTCGGTAATTTAGCTTTCTGTATTTGTGCGGTAATAGCGGCAACAATACAAGTTGGACTAAAACGGTTACCTATATCATTTTGAATGACTAATACTGGGCGAACGCCACCTTGTTCCGACCCAACGACAGGAGAGAGATCCGCAAAAAAGACGTCGCCTCTTTTTACCATCAACAGATTTTACCCCCCGCTCACAAGGCGTTCGAGGGTAGTTTCAGCCTCCTCTTCAGCTTGGAAAGCTTCAGATGCAATGTTTAAATTAATATTAGCCATTTCCACATAACCGCGGCGCATTGTCTCTCGGATATCACGTTTCTTTTTATCATGCAAATACATCTTCATAGCTTGGCAAATCAAGTCATTTCGGTCGCAATCTTCATACTTTCTCAAGTTGTCTAATTCTTCAACCATTTGTTGTGGTAGTTTTACTACAATTTCCTGTGAACCCTCGGACACAACATACACCTCCACCATGAAATCGTGACAATCATATAAATCCATATCAATAATACCATTAAGGGACTTGCATTGCAAAGCCCTGCAAAAAATAGATTGGAACTTTTATTACCGCTATTCACGCGAAGATTAAACGTAACATCCAGCCATTTTCATATCTATTCCAATTTTACACAATTATGTTTTATTTTAAACACATTTTTTCGGAATACAATTTGTTTTCCACATCAGTAAGTTTATGATTGTGCATATAGACCCGTGGAACTCGGTAACTAATTGTACAAGGAATTTCATAGGTGATTGTCTCCAAGGTTTCAGCAACCTCGTCTATAGTGACCTCTTCCTCTCCCTGCTTTCCGATAAGCGTCACCTGTTCACCTACCTCAAAAGGACCATCGAGCTTAACCATAAATTGATCCATACAAATTCTTCCCACAATCGGCATTTTTTTGCCATTAATGATCACATGCTGTTTGTTCAGCTTCCGTATCCAGCCATCTGCATATCCTATTGGTACCGTACCGATCCACTCTTCCTCTTTTGTCTGATAGGTTTTTCCATAACTGATTCCTTCCCCTGCAGGCACCTTTTTGACGTGAATCAGTTTACTGTGTAGGGAAAATGCGGGCTGCAAATCGATGGGTTTTATCTGTTTCACATACGCAGACGGGTAAAGACCATACATGCTGATTCCGAATCGGACCCCATCAAACATATCTTCGGGATAACGCATACTAGCCGCACTGTTCCCGGAATGAACCACCATCGAATCATCTTTAACCGAGGATTTCAGCATGTCGATACATGCCGAGAACCGTGATTGTTGTTTTTGATAATATAATTCATCCTCTTCATCTGCAGTAGCAAAATGGGTAAAAGCACCTGTAATTTGAAAACGTGAATCATGGAGAACGTGAAGCAAGTCCTTCATTTCCTCTTCCGAACGAATGCCGACACGTCCCATTCCGGTGTCGATTTTGACATGAACAGAAAGGGTCTGTCCATGAAGAAAATCCCTTGCCTGCTCCACCCACTCCTTCTGGAAGACCGTCACCGCTATATCATGATCAGCCGCAAGCCTGACATCCTCCGGCCGTACCCAGCTCATAACGAGAATAGGGGCTTCTATCCCAGCCTGACGTAATTTTAACGCTTCGTCCAGTAAGGTAACAGCAAGCCCAAAGACTCCTTCCTCCAGTGCTGCATTTGCTACCTGAATATCACCGTGACCATAAGCATTTCCCTTCACAACAGCAAATATTTTTGTATCCTCTGCCAAAACAAGTTTTAATTGTCGAATATTATACTGAATCGCATCCAAGTTAACCTCACACCAGGAATCACGGTAAAAAGGCTGTAATGACAAAACACAAGACCCCTCTCGTACTTTTTTTCTATTATTCAACTTGAAATCAAAAGTGTCAAGGAGTAAAAGCGAAGGCGACTGGTGAATGAAACTACGAAACTGCAAACAAAAAGACCTGCGGGAATCCGGACTGAGGGCAGTTTGCCAAAATACTGCCACTCAGCCTCATCCCTGCAGGTCTGTGCACACACCAATTACTTGATACCTTTTCCTTCGACAGAGGAAGCAATCTCAATCATTTCGTCACGAGTCAGATCTTTGCTGGCTAAGTAGAACCGGGTATTTCCTTCACTCCATTCAACAGAAGAATCTGTCATAACTCCCACAGTTGCACCCAGATTAACCGGACTTCCATCGGTATTGACCGGAGAAGTAATGCTTGTCGGATAGGAATCATAGTTTTCCTGGACCAGTGTGAAGTTTTTCTCCCCCTCATAGGTTTGAATGACCCTTGTACCATTTTCAAATTCTGTCTTTTGTTCTTCAGCCAGTGAAGATCCCTCAGGCACATTCACTGGATAAAGAACTTCCATTGGCTTCTCTTCTTCTGAGCTTGCCATGGCTGGTACATTCATAACACTGCTTGTCAGATTCTTTTGCGTATCAAAATCATCTTCAGCAAACTCAGGGTCAAATTCAAAGGATGAGAAGGAAATCTCCACTAAGGACTGATAATCCTTATCCATCACCTTTACCATGACCGGCTTTAAGGATTCTTTGGAGAATGTGATTTCCTGATACGGAAGGTTATTATTGCTTTGATAGTTTGTTTTGGTCGTAAATACGTAATGATTTTCGGTCTGTTTAAATTCAGATTCCTGATCACTGACCACATCTTGAATTAATGATCCGAACAGGTACGGCTGGCTGCTGTTATCAGGCCACTCACTCTGGAATTTAAAGCTTTTGTTTAATGCAGGAGTCAGAACAAATACCCCTTCTTTGTTTTTAAGGATTATCTGATTCCCCTTTTCACTGTCCGGGTTGTTTAACTCCACACGGTACATATCCTTCTTCTGATGCCAAATATTAATCTCGTAGCTTTGTACATCTTCCCCTGTCTTCAGATCCATCTTAGCCTGTGCCTTGTACCCACTCATTTCTTCCATTTTATCTTCCAGAGAACCAATCACATCCTCTTTGGACTTTTCCCCACACGCAGACATGAAAATGAGCAGAAAGACAGCCAAGCTAAAGAGCAATAATTTTTTCTTCATGTTCACAACTCCTTTGCCTCATTTCGAAAACACATAGGGAACGTATTCTACTCACCGCGAACATGAGCATGTACGTTTTTGTATAAACTTAACTTATTTCTGCAATATCATTGTCCATTGTTTATCATTTACCCTCCTCCATTCAGTGGTTTCCTGGTTTTTCATCACAAGCATCAAATGAATAACCTCCATACATGTCCTTCTTCCGCGGTGTTATATTTTCGTCCCCTTTTCACCCGCACTAGAATATATGAGACAAACTATGTGAATATGCAGACTAGCCTTCCTGAATCAAAACTTCTGCAAAAACAATTTCTGTACTATGTGAGATGGATACGAGAGCATTCGCTTCCTGCCGGCCTTTTATAAAGACATCCGGCTTCCCCTGAGGATCAGGCAAAATTTCAATATCACGAAATGAATACGCCGTTCCGATCCCCGTCCCCTGTGCCTTAGAATAAGCTTCCTTTGCCGCAAACCTACCCGCAGCAAATTCAACTTTTCGTCTCCAGGATGAAAGCTGATGAAACAGCTTTAATTCCCTTTCAGACAGAATCCTTTCCGGAAACCGGTTATTTTTTCTTATCGCTTGTTCAATTCTGTCAATCTCAGTTATATCGACACCCAGACCTTTAATCACAGCACTTCCTCACTCTCTGTATATAAATAAAGTTTCCATAAAGTGAAACTTCCGTCAGTGGGGGGTATTACGGCCAGTTCATGCGTGATAATTTTTCATAAAATAAGCAATTTATCCGTATGAACGCTTGAAAATATGTATAATATGAAACAAACCATATTAAATAGGTGATGCTATGTTTATTCGTACGGAAAGTTTTCAGGAATTTCTTCGCTTTTATCCTGTTGTCAGTGTGATTGTTGCCATAAACCTTGGTTTGTGGCTATTCACAGAATTTTTGCCCATTCCTCTGTTTGATACAATCCGGTATCTTGGACTGGGTCAGAACGGACTTATTTCTGCTTACAATGAATACTGGCGACTTTTTACAGCCATTTTCTTTCATTTTGGTCTTATGCACGCCATTTTCAACTCTTTTTCTCTCGTGTTATTCGGCCCGGCTTTGGAAAGAATGCTGGGTAAATTTAAATTTATTATATTATATGTGCTTTCAGGTGTAATCGGAAATCTGGCTACTCTCTGGTTAGCTTCTATGAATCTAACCCACGCCGGAGCCTCCGGGGCCATTTTCGGTTTGTTTGGTGCCTACTTATTTATGGTCCTGTTCAGAAAAGATTTACTGGATCATCAAAGCACCCAAATTATTACAGTCATCATGATTATTGCTCTCATTATGACATTCCTGCGTGCAAATATAAACATCTATGCACATATCTTCGGTTTCATTGGAGGGTTCGCATTAGCGAATATTCTCTTAAGCAATGTGAAAAGAAACTATTGGATATAAAGGGAAACTTCCATAAGTGGGGTTTTCTCCTTCCCCCACTTATGGTTAGTTGAACTTATCAGGAAGTTACTGGCCGTTTTTCCCCACTTAGTCTTGTTAGGTTACCCTCAAGAATTGAAGTGGGGGTACTACGGCCAGTTCATGCGTGATAAAAAGAAGCCTTACAGAATATATGTTTATCGATCTGCATTTACAGGAAAACATGGGATTGTCCAGTGTAATTATGGGCAATCCATGATAAAATATGAAAATAACAGACTTTTAGCAAAAGGAAAGTAGAAGTACAGTATTAAACCATCGACTCTGCTGGAGGAACATTGAATGGACAAAAGAGGAATCACCCCATATATCGCCGTTACCGTTGGCGTATTTAGTGTTTCAACAGCTGCGGTACTCGTCAAACTGGCCGATCAGGCTCCAGCGTCAATCATTGCAAATTACCGACTCCTGTTAGCTGTTCTCATTATGGCTCCCTATATATTATTGAAGCGTCGTAATGAATTTTCCTTCATCTATGCAAAGGATTGGGGATTATCCATTCTTGCAGGCATTTTTTTAGCCTTTCATTTTATCCTTTGGTTTGAATCCTTAAACTACACGTCTGTCGCAAGCTCAGTTGTCTTTGTCACTTTACAGCCTATCTTCGCTTTTATCGGGACGTATTTATTTTTTCACGAACGCTTTACATATGGGGCTATTATCAGCATGCTGATTACCATTATTGGCAGCGTTATTATAAGCTGGGGCGACCTGCAAATAAGTGGGCTGGCCTTGTTTGGTGATATGCTCGCACTGCTTGGAGCGGTGATGGTTACAGGCTACTTTTTAGTGGGACAGAATGTGAGAAAAAGAGCACCCCTGGCAACTTATACCTTCATTGTCTATGGGATAAGCTCCCTAACATTAGTGATTTATAATCTCATCCTGCAGCAACCCTTTTTTGGCTATGATCTGGATCATTGGCTTGTATTCTTAGCCCTTGCGATCATACCTACATTTTTGGGTCATTCCTTATTTAATTGGGCCATTCGATGGGTAAGCACGTCAACCATTACCATGGGGATGCTTTTTGAACCTGTTGGCGCATCGATTTTGGCTTATTTTATATTAGGCGAAAACGTAACCTGGTTCCAGATACTTGGTGGTTCGATTGTTATCTTTGGTTTAATACTGTTTATTCTTAGCACTTCCCGTGTGCATACCCGCACAGCGGAAGAAAAATAGATAGAGATTAGTATGATTGAGGAGTGAGATGTATGGATATCCAATTAATGACTGATGGCGGTGCTGATATTCCCGCGACTCTGCAGCAGAAATTAAACATTGACGTTGTACCTCTAAACATCCAGATTAATGGGGAAAGGTATAAGGTCAGCCCGGATTCTGAGATTGAAAATTACTACACCCTTATGGAGGAAGCTGATGAACTGCCAAAATCATCAGCCCCAAGCCCACAGGATTTCTATGAAGCCTATAAACAAGTGGATGAAAACAAAGCCATTTTAATGCTGTCGATTTCAGAAGGGGTTAGTGGAACATATCAGAGTGCTGTCATGGGGAAAGACATGCTTCTGGATGAACAACCGGACCGACAAATTGAAATCATCAACACCAAAACCGCCTCCTGTGGAATTGCTCTCTTACTGCATGAGGCCGGGAAGAAGCTGGCACAGGATGTTCATTTTCATGACTTAGTCAGCCATATGAAGGAACGTGCAGAGAAACTGTCCACATTATTTGTGCTTCGGACTCTGGATAACCTCATTAAGGGAGGTCGTCTGGATAAAGTGAAAGGAGCCATCGCCAAAACACTGAACATTAAACTCCTGTTACACGCAACCGATGAAGGAACCATTGATGTAGCGGAAAAGGTCAGAGGGAATAAAAAGGCGATGAGGCGATTTATTGATCAGATCGGTGAGCACACAAAAAATTTCGGCACCATTGCCCTGGCGCACGGAAATACCAAAGAACGAGCAAACAAAGTCCTTACAGACATCAAAGAAAAATACTCATTCCAGGAATCACTCATCATGGACATGGGCCCCCTAATCGCCACATACGCAGGCCAAGGCGGCCTCGTCATCTCATTTTTTAGAGATTGACACAGAAAAGCGGAGGCGACTGTTCAGGTCCGACGGCATAAGCAGAATATCCGGAGTGGCCGGTTTTTGGCCATGGAGGAAATTCTGCTTATGACCGCTTGGACCTAGGAGCCGCAGCTGGACACAGAAAAGCGGAGGCGACTGTTCAGGTCATGCGGGATAAGACGAAGACATGAAGGGGCATGCCTTTTGCCACGGAATGGCTTTGGCTTATATCCGCCTTGACCTAGGAGCCGCAGCTGGACATAGAAAAGCGGAGGCGACCGTTTAGGTTATATAAAAGTGATCCATTCCTCATTAATTTGTCAGGAATGGATCATTTTTTATGGTCACGAATGGATGACTGGACCTGATACCATTCAATACAATATCTGATATCAATCGGTCAAATCCAGGATTTTATCCGTCATTTTTTGTATCGAATCAATCCGTTTTTAATAAGTTTCAGCCCTGGTTTTGAAGACATCCCATGCATCCATTCCTTACTCGGTTGAATCTGTCTCTTCTTATAAATAACACGTCTATTCTCTCAAGTTATCAATCGAAATCCATGACATTCACGTCTGTTTGCCCATTTTATCCGTCAATTCAAATGGAATCCACCATTTCACCCTTTTTATCAATCAAATACACATATAATCAAGTCACTTCCTCCCTTTTATCCATCCACCATTCAGTTACCAAACGAAACAGCACAAAAAGAGGCTGATAAAGCCCCTTAAACAAGGGACCTGATACCAGCCTCTTTTTACGCTTTGAAGTTTTTCATAAAGGAGCCTACCTGTTTTACAATCGGGGATACTTGATTGACGGTATCAACAACTTGCCCCACGGTTGAAAACACCTTATCAAAATCCATTTGGCCATTTTGATCCTGAAAGGCCTGTAAAAATGGATTGGCTCCTTTTGGATAAGGCCCTCCCATCTGGTTTGGTGGCATTGAATTTTGTCCTATAGGCATTGGAGGCTTTTGAAAAGATTCATACGGAGAATTCATTCCTGGATTTGGTTTTGGATAGTTAGGTGATTGATAAGGATATTGTGGAGGGTACATTTGCTGAAAAGGATTTGGCTGCTGGTTCCAATTCCGCTGCATACAGAACACCCCCTTATTATTAACCTCACTATAATTTATGATATAGCGAATTGGGGTGTGTGATGATTTCCTTAAATGTTATGGTGACCAATAAGACGTGCCAGTGTCTCTTTTTGATAACCTAATACCCGTTCACCATTGATATAGGTTGCTGGCGTTGCATACACCTTATCGGCCTGAAGCTCTTTTAAATAGGATCGATTTTCTGATATATTTTTTTCCTGGAACGGAATATTCCATTCATTTAACAACTGCTTAATCTTCCAGCCTTGTTCGCAGTTGTCACTTGTATAAAGTAAAACTTCCTTTTGTGTCACCAGCGCTCACCTCAATTTAACTTGGCATCCATGCTGTCCTACATTTATTGATACCCATGATTTGCTTATCTTAAACTATGAAGCATTTCCCTGACAGCAGGAATTTAAACCATGACAAAATGCACGGGTGTCACTCCAGTGCATTTAATCAAAAGGCTCAGTAATGTAAGTCTTCATTCAGTGGGGGGATTACAGCTCGTTAATACATGATAAATTAAACCTGTTAAATAAATATGATATTATGCTTTTATACATGATATAAAGGAGTTGACCTACATGCTACAGGACACAGGAGAACGAGTGATCCCCGATTACATGGACTCGACAAACATGCTGTTACTTGAACATATTGCCCGTTACCAGTTTTCTTTATCTTATGCTAAGGGACGAGTCTTAGATCTATCGTGTGGCGCAGGATACGGGAGTCAGTTCATGGCGAAACGATTGAAGCAAAACGTTGATGAGGTTATTGGTATAGATATTGATGCGGATGTCATTAAATATGCAAAGGGAAGGTATCATCATCCAAAGGTGAGCTTCCAAGTGAATGATGCAAAAGATCCAGGTCTGCCGGAACAGCTGGGGCAGTTTGATACAATCACAAGCTTTGAAACATTGGAGCACATTGCTGAGGAGGAGAGCCTGCTGAACAATTACTATGAATTATTAAGGCCCGGCGGAACACTCCTTGTTTCAACCCCCTTTGGAAAAGGAAGAGGAAAGGAATGTGGTTCACCTTTCCACGTTCATCAGCTTACTCCTTCTGAATTCCACGAGCTGTTTTCGGACTATAGACAATGCTCTTTCTTCTATCAGAATGGTGTACTCATTGAACCACATCCAGGACAGGAAAACGTCCACTATCCTCTGGGTATTGCCGTGTGTAAAAAGTAAACGGACCTTATTCCGTGACGATATCTCCACAAATCATGATGACATTTTCATCCGGATCACTGATGTGAAACCAGCCAAAATCCCCATGCCTCTCCAGTTCACGCTCTACGTCTATCCCTTCCTGCTTTACCCACTCATACGTTGAATAAAGATCGTGTGAGAAAAAGTTAAACGCAGGAAGCTTAGATGGGCTGAATTCAAAGCGGGGATCAAAGCTGTGGTCATCTAAAGTCAGGTAAACCCCTTCCTTTAATGGCAGATTGTAAACCGGGGATTGAACGTTTTCCTCCTGATATGGAAGTTCCAACAGTTGGCTGTACCATCTAGCCGCCCTTTTCAGTTCTTTGACATGCACAAACACAGCATGAACAGCCGGTTTCAAGTCATTCGACATACATATCCCTTCTTTCAATCTATTTTTCATTTGGAATCACAGCCCATTTGCCTGTGCGGATAACGATAATGACAAGAGAAAAAACAAGGCTCAGCCAAGGATGATAAATCGTCAGGAAAATCACGATCATTCCGATGATTCTTACGGCAAAAAACCAGTCATTCCCCTGCCAGATCCCCATGAGTCTTCTTACTTTCGGAGCAACACACATCTCCAGATCAAGCGAGAACCATAGATAGCAGAATAAGAGATTCAGAAGAACGGCCGGCACACTCAACCCATACATAAACTCCATTCTGCCAATCAACAACATTAATAAGATGATGATCCATAAAAACCACTTGTGATAGGATTTGAACCAGTCAAGCATTGGCCACGGAAGAACGCGAGTCATAGGTTGCTGAAATTGATACATAAATAAGCTGGCCGCAATCTGATTTAAGACAAAAACCGTGACAGCCACAGCTACTCCCAGCTGCCACCTTCCCTGAAATCCAAATCCCACGATTACCAGGAACACAACTCCAAGCGTTCTAATTACGACATCCAGCTGATCCTTAAAGAGCGTTCGCCATAACCGCGGTGTAATATCAGAGAGTTGGTATGGAAACGGCTTTTTCGCCCTTTCACCCTGGAATACTTTAGTCATCAGATGATATTTTTTCGGAGGCTTGATTGAAACTTTGGTCATTTGCTGGATAATCAGCATGTTCCAGATGACCGCATCACTATAACTAATAACTTTAGACCAATCTGCGTGCTTCAAAGGCTGGTTGGTCATTAAAAAAATAGCGAGCAGAATGGAAGCAGTTACGCTCAGCCACATGACGGGAATAACGGAAACAGACGAAAACAAAACCAGCGTCCTTAACCCAATTAAAAAGATGATACCACTCAGAACTGTCCACATTTTTCTTATTCCACTTATTTGAAAAAGTTTCCATTGGATGATGAGTCCTAAAACCTGACCTGATAAAAGACCGATGAATAACAGGATGATTGTTTCTGAATGTATTGGTGTCAGAAGGTAAAGAAAAAGATGAATCAGAATGAGCAATGCCATTCCTTTTGTTAATCTTGTTATCACGTTATATCGCCAAATTTTTTCACGGGAATACGGCAAAAGACTTAATTGAAATTCAGTTGTTGTTATGTAAAAACCCGGGTCTCTAAAGGAAATGAAAAGGGAACGGAGCAGAACGGCAATAAAGATCGTAAATACCCACTCAAAGGAAAGCTGCTCAAAAACTGAAAAGAAAGCTTCATAACCTTGCAGCTGATCTCTGATAGCAATGAAAAAAATAACACCAAACACAGCTAAATAGATGGACATTGTTACATCCAAAAACCCGAGCACCTGTTTATATAAACCAAGCTTTTTTCTGAAGCGTTGTTTTCTAATCCATCTTAGCGTCGGATATAAAGCAGGTGTCCTACTCATCTGCTTCTCTCCTTGTTAAGCCGTTAAATTCCTCAATATTCCCTGCCTCAAGAATATGTCCGTCAGCAAGTAATACATATTCATCACAAAGGTCCGTCACCTTTTCCATCTGATGAGTCGTTAACAGAATCGACATTCCTTCCTGGTTCCTTCTTTTCAGCTCATCTGTCAGAAACTCCGAAGCATAAATGTCCAGTCCCATAAACGGTTCATCAATTAATAGCAAGGGAACGTCCGGAAGCAATGCACAAATGGTCTGGACCTTCTGACGCATCCCTTTTGACAGCGCTTCTGGAAATTCATTCAGCTTATCCTGAATTTCAAATGCCCTTGTATAATCGTTCACACGTTCTTGGAGTTTCTTTTCTTCAATCTGATAGCTTGCTCCATATAGCTGAAAGTGCTGAAATACAGTTAATTCCGGCATCAGGACGGGCTCCTCGGGGATATAGGAGAAAAGGGTTTTAAAATAAAGAAAATCATCATCCTGGGATGCTCCCTGAAGCAAAATCTCTCCCTCACTCTTTTCATGCCAGCCCATAATCGCCCTCATGGTCGTGGATTTCCCTGCTCCATTATGACCGATAAGCGCAACAATTTTGCGATTTGGAACGCGAAAGCTAATACCTTTTATAATCGTTTCCTTTTGAATCGTCAGCTGTAAATCCTTTACTTCCAAGACATATTCCATTTCCAGTACATCCTTTTCGAGAAATTTTACCTGCCCTTAAAGCTCGCCCACTCTTCGGAAGTAATGAGCTGCATCCCATAGTCCTCCTTTAATTGGGCAAATTCCTTATTGGTTTCTTCTTCAAATCCCGGGATGGAGCTCATACAATCTGTTAATACGTAAAGATGATGGAAATGGTTTCGGTCTTTCTTTAAATGTTCAATGATCTGTTTGACCGTCTCAATGACACAGTGGGACTTAGCCTGTCCTGCAACCACGATATTGTCATAGGATTTGATTTGTTCAACCACGTCTTCTCTTACTAAATTCTTTTCGCTGTATTCAGGCTGAAGGATGCCATACATTTCACTCAGTGGGTCTTCTCCCTTCACAACGGTTTTCAACTCATAATCCCTCAATAAGGAGTGTACATAGGCCATACGCGCGAATTGTCCTTCCAGTGCGACGCCATAGGAACCTTTTAGACAATGATAGGGCCAAATGCACAGTTTCTGCTTGCTTGTCTCTTCCAGCTTTTGCACATAAGTTCTGCTTTGCTCCGGATAAAAACGGGGCAACCATTTTCCTTCTTTGACATCCTTCCACTCTATAATGGTCAAAGGCTCCGGTTCATTTCCTTTGTCATCATGCCACCAGCAGGGATGAAAAATCTGCTGAGGCTTATGAGTATCAATCGATGCCATGACATGGGTTATGTCTTCAAAATGCCGGTACATAAAATGCAGCAGCCGCTCCATGTCCTGCTTTGCCCCTGGAACCCCCAATGCTCCTGCATCCATAAAATCATTCTGCAAATCAATGGCTAATAAGAGGGTTTTTTCCTGATCCATGCTGGACTTCCGGGCAGACTGGTTTTGTGCAAGCAGACTCCCTAATGGCTGGTTGTCAGGCTCCCCAATCCGGTTGACATCTACTATTCTTTCAAATGCTTGCAGACTCATCATTCTTCCTCCTTTTTCTGCTGATTTATCTAAGCAATTTCTTATTAAACAAACGTTTGATTAACTTTATTTTTCCTAATGGGGCCGCTGTTCCCAGGGCTCTATCTGCCCCACAATGGTCTGAGGACGGCTATGATGGATGGAGTCCTTTATCCCTTCTGAAATTTCCTCGTGAGTAAGCCACCTGGAATGTCCTGAAGATTGTTTGAAGCCCAGAAAAATTTCAGAATATGTACAGCCGTCAGGAAGTTCAGGTGTTTCTTCTTCAACAAAATAACTAGTACTCGATTTGACATGGAACAATTCAAACCCTTTTTCTCTATGATATTGTTCTTGTAGTTTTAATAACGTGGGGATCACGTCAGGTGCAGAAGAGTGCACCCAGGCGACCACTCTGTCAAAAGCTCCATGATTTTCTATGGCTTCTGTTAAAGCCTGCCTCAGTTCATCTGTCTTATGGTAATCAACCAGAATGCTTGAGATATTCTCCGGCGATTCCACCTTTTCCATTAATTGATGATACCGCTCTTTTCTT
Organism: Salinibacillus aidingensis; assembly: GCF_039522525.1. Lineage (GTDB taxonomy): Bacteria > Bacillota > Bacilli > Bacillales > Alkalibacillaceae > Salinibacillus > Salinibacillus aidingensis. The sequence continues at coordinate 140,367 of NZ_BAAADO010000007.1, read as the reverse complement.
CGGCCGATAACAGAAACAAAATAGCCCTTATTGTTCAGCCACACTGTTACCTCTGAGAGCATGCCTGTTCCACCTATCACAAGCGCATGTCCCTGTGACATATGAACCCTCCCTTTTCATCGTCCTATTATTCTAATTAGCTATACAGCAGCAAAATCCTCTTTTCCCCTCCAGGCAGGATCATTGAATTTATTTTCTATAAGGGGAAAAATAAGGATAAAGGGAAACTTTTCAAAGGATGGGATATATGTCAATAAAATTAAGTGTATTGGACCAATCACCACTATTACCTGGTGCAACCGCCCGGGATGCCCTCAAGCAGACAACCGAGCTTGCCCAATGGACAGACAAACTTGGTTATCACCGTTTTTGGGTATCGGAGCATCACAGTACAAAAATGCTCGCCGGTTCAGCACCTGAAATTCTTATCACTCATTTAGCGGCTCATACAAAACATATTCGTGTGGGTACAGGAGGCGTACTCCTCCCCCATTACAGCGCTTATAAGGTTGCAGAGGTTTTTCGTGTTCTGGAATCGTTATACCCTGGACGAATTGACCTGGGGGTGGGCAGAGCTCCGGGAGGGATGCCTGGCGTGAATTATGCTTTAAATAAAGGAAAATATCCGAATGTCAAAGAATATCCTCAGCAGGTGCAGGAATTAATGAATTATATACGGGGAGGAAAACACCCGACCTATCAAGTATCTGCTACACCGCTTGGGGATACAGCCCCGCCCATTTGGATGCTGGGCTCCAGTACCAACAGTGCATCCCTTGCTGCACAGTCAGGAACATCCTACACCTTTGCACAGTTTATTAATGGGGACGGTGGCATCGATGCCATGAAGGATTATTATGAACACTTTCAGCCATCTGCCCAGCAGAAGGAGCCACAGGGAAGTGTAGCGATTTTTGTCGTCTGTGCCAAAACAGAGGAGGAAGCTGAATACCTTGCCAGCACCCTTGATCTTCAGCTGTTACGCGTGGAAAATGGGGATTTCCGTCATGAATATCCTGAACCGGGGGAAGCTATGGATTATCCCTATACCCCCTTCGAACTTGAGCGGGTCCGTTATAATCGCCAGCGTATGATTGTCGGGAATCCCAAGCAGGTGAAGGAACAGCTTGAACAGCTGGCTCAGTCCTATGGAGTTGAAGAAATCATTGTTAATACCATTGCCACTTCTGCTGAAAAACGCTTCGAATCCTACAAACTGATTATGGATGCTTTTCAGGAGGAAGTTTAAGGATACAAATTTTGAAGTTCGTTCCCACAGCTTATCTCCCAATTTTATTTGGGAGATTTTTTTGTGTATGGATTAACAGAATTTTATAATTAATCAAACGTTACCGATGAAATTTGTGCTAAAATACTACATAATTCCATAAAGTGAAACTTCTATCAGTGGGGGTTTTCTCCATCCCCCACTGATGGTTAGTTGAACTTATCAGGAATTTACTGGCCGTTTATCCCCCACTTCGTCTTGTTGGGGTACCCTCAAGACTTGAAGTAGGGGTATTACGGCCAGTTAATACGTGATAAATTCTGGAGGAACTCACAATGAAGTATAAAGCCTTTCCGCTTAAGTCCATCAATGTTGGAAGAATCGAAACCCTGCATTATGGTGAAAAAACCTTGAAGACAGCGATGCGCAAACGTCCCATCACAGAACCCGCTTATGTCAGTAAGACGGGCTTTCTTGAAGATCAGCAGGAATTTAAAGGACATGGAGGTACAGAAAAAGCCTTGTGCCTGTATCCATCTGAGCATTATACATACTGGCAGGAAATTTTAGAGGGTGTTGAAAACCATACCGCCTTATTCGGGGAAAATCTCAGTTCAACAGGAATAACCGAGGACAACACCCATATAGGGGATATCTTTCAATTGGGAGAAGCCGTCATTCAAGTGACAGAGCCACGTACCCCTTGCCATAAAATTGCCACCCGCTATAACGTTCCGGATTTAGCGAGGCTAATGAGGGATCAGGGTAATACAGGATTTTTACTCCGGGTTCTTGAGGAAGGCTACGTAAATCCTGGTGATGCCTTATATCTAAAAGAACGAGACGCAACTCAAGTTTCTGTTTCCTTTGTGAACCATGTAAAATTTTTTGACCCCAAAAACCAGGAAAAAATAGAAGAAATTTTAGCTGTAGATGGGCTATCCAAAACTTTACGCAAGTCACTGGAAAAACGGATAGCCAACAAATTCGTTTAAATTCTTCTTTTAATGATGGACTAAGTCACCTTCCATTACAGCGGATGGAGCACACATTGATACAAGAACAAATAGAAGGAGGAGCAACATGAGCAAAACGAATTATTCAGAGGTATGGGATTTAGAATCGATCTTTCCAGGTGGAAGTCAATCACCGGAATTCCACCATCATTTAGAACAATTAAGCAGCATGACCGATAACTTTTCCAAAGAGCTGCAAGCATTTGAAACGCCCAGTAAAAGTGATGATGTAAATACAGTAGCTGATTTCATTGACCAGGGAAAAGATATCCTGATGAATCTGGAACAAGCCGGAGCTTTTGTAAGCTGTTTAGAGGCCCAGGACATCCATGATAAACAAGCCAATGTCCTTAGAAGTCGAATGACCGATTTAAGTGCCCAGTTCTCCACAGCTTTCAACATCCTGCAGCAAAAATTAGCATTAACTGACGATGCGGTCTGGGTTGATTTGTTGCAGCATCCGAAGCTATCAGAACTAACCTTTGTATTAAATGAGTGGCGTAAAAATGCAAAAGACAAGCTTTCAGAAACAGAAGAGGCTCTCATTGAATCCTTATCTGTTGATGGCTATCATGGCTGGGGACAAATGTATGATACGATTGTCGGATCTATGACGATACCGGTTACTTTGGATGGGAAGAAACAGGAGGTATCGGTTGGACAGGCAGACAACCTCTCTGCACACGGTGACCCTGAGGTTCGAAAAGAGGTGTTTGACCGTCTGGAAGAAGCCTGGAGTGAAAAAGAAGAGCTTTTTGCCAAAACGTTAAACCATATGGCCGGTTTCAGACTTAATGTCTATGAAAGGCGGGGTTGGGATGATGTACTAAAGGAACCCCTGGAATACAATCGTATGAAAAAATCAACGCTTAATGCGATGTGGAATGCGATTGCGAAACATAAAAAGCCATTTGCAGATTATCTGAATCGAAAGGCAGAACTCTTAGGGAAAGACAAGCTGGACTGGCAAGATTTGAATGCACCTCTATCCAGCGCAGATCAGACCTTATCCTTTCAAGAAGGGGCGAAATTTATTATAAAGCATTTCCGCACGTTTGGTCCGAACATGGCTCAGTTTGCCGAAAAGGCATTGGATGATTCATGGATTGAAGCAGAAGATCGCCCTGGCAAACGTCCAGGTGGCTTTTGTACCTCCTTTCCATTAAGTGATCAATCAAGAATTTTCATGACCTATAACGGTTCCATGTCCAATGTAGCCACATTAGCTCACGAATTAGGGCATGCGTTTCACACTTACACATTACAAAATACGCATCCTTTAAACCGGGATTATGCCATGAATGTGGCCGAGACCGCATCAACCTTTGCCGAGTCGATTGTTTCAGATGCAGCCGTTCAAGAGGCGGAAACCGATGAACAGAAAAAATCACTTCTGGAAGCTAAGCTACAGAGGAGTGTGGCAATGTTTATGAACATTCACGCCCGCTTCCTGTTTGAAACACGGTTTTATGAGGAACGAAAACAGGGTATTGTTCCGGCTCAACGTCTGAATGAGTTAATGGAGGAAGCACAGCGGGAAGCTTATGCAGATACCCTTGGAGAAGCTCATCCGCATTTTTGGGCCTCCAAGCTCCATTTCTATATTACAGATGTTCCATTTTATAACTTTCCATACACCTTTGGCTACCTGTTTTCTTTAAGCATTTATGCCAAGGCACGTGAAGAAGGGGCAAGCTACGAAGAAAAATATATGGCTCTGCTTCGTGATACAGCCATTATGCCTGTTGAAGATTTAGTCATGAAGCATTTAGGTGAGGATATCACAAAAGAAGCCTTCTGGGAGAAAGGGATTAAGCTTTGTATGGAAGATGTGGAAGCCTTTTTGAAGCTGACTCACTAAAATACGAGGGGGATGATTTAATGTTTACATTTACCATTGATAAAAATCTAGAATTAAAACTGTTGGAACATAAGGACTCTAAAGAATTATTTGAACTTGTCCACCATAACCGGTCCTATTTGCGCCAATGGCTCCCTTGGGTGGACAAAATGAATTCCCCTGACGATTACAAACCTGTCATTGACATGTGGCTTAAGCAATTTGCCGATAATGACGGCTTCCAGGCTGGTATTTTATATAACAAAGAACTCGCCGGTATGATTGGCTACCATGGTATTGATTGGGGTAATAAACAGACTTCTCTTGGGTACTGGATTGCAGAAGATTACCAGGGAAAGGGTATAATTACACGCGCAGCAAAAGGATTACTTGACTATAGTTTTAAAGAATATAAGCTAAATCGTGTCGAAATACGCTGTGGAGTGAATAACAAAAAGAGCCGAGCTATTCCTGAACGTCTACATTTTACTCAGGAAGGCATTCAGCGAGATGGCGAAAACCTTTACGGTCAGTTTCATGATATTGTCCTCTATTCAATGCTGGCTCGCGATTGGAAGTGACTTCATAATAAGCCTAAATGGTATGACTCCCCATTTAGGCTTTTTATGATGTTTAGAATCTTTTTTCATAATAATAAAACGGTGCTTCCTTCCCCTCATTGATTCTCTCTTCAACAAAATGATAACCAGCCTTTTCAAACAGCCTTACTGCACCCTTATTTTTGGAGTAGGTATCTGTACGAATCGTATGTATTCCCTGTGCCAGAGCCAACTCCTGGGCCTTTTCATAAAACGAAAGCCCAATCCCGCTTTTTCGTTCTAATGGATCAACAGCCAGGCGTTTGATACAAAGATAGGGTTCATCATAGGACCAGGCAATCTCATGATACTCATGATGCCCATGGTCACTAATACAGGCAGCCCCTTTTACACCTTCCTCATCCTCATATACATATAGTTGATTTGCCTTTATGTCACCTTCATAGTGCTCAGCAAGCGGGTACTCCTCCCCCCACTGATCATTTCCCTCTTCCTGCATGATCTCTATAGATGCTTTTACCAGATTCATAATCACTGGTATATCTGAGTATAAGGCTTCCCGAATCATGTTTATCCTCCCTGATGCCAGATTAAAAAGATTTTTTCAACATTATATAGCATTTCAAACCAAATGTCTTTCATTTCTTCCTTTCATTGACTCGCAAATAACCGTTGAATATAATACAATCAAGATTACAGACTTTTTTAACAATGACATTTACAATCGTTACTATACGATACGAGTGAAAGATCATTTTACAATGCTATCCACACTACAGAGCTTCAAGGAGGTGAATCATCATGGCTGAATATGGTCAAAAAGACATTTATCGTATTGAAGGATTAACCTGAGCAAATTGTGCCGGAAAGTTCGAGGAGAACGTGAAGCACCTGGATGGTGTGAAAGATGCAAAAGTAAATTTTGGCGCGGCGAAAGTTACTGTCTTTGGTGAGACAACCATAGAAGAACTGGAAAAAGCAGGAGCATTTGAAAATTTAAAAATAAAGTCTGATAAAAGCAGACAAAATGAAAAACCGGAATCATTCTGGCAAAAATACAGCCTGTTAATGATCTCAACTCTATTAATCTTTGTCGGATATCTGTCCAAGGAAGAGGTTGGTGACCACCACCTTTATACACTGCTCGCTTTTCTCGGTGCCATTTTCATTAGCGGCTACCCTCTTCTTAAGAACGGATATAAAAATTTATTCCGTCTTGATTTTGATATGAATACCCTTATGGCTATCGCCGTGACGGGTGCAGTGATTATAGGCGAGTGGGGAGAAGGGGCCATTGTCGTTATCCTGTTTGCCATCAGTGAGAAGCTTGAAACTTTTTCTATGGATAAAGCACGGGATTCGATTCAATCCCTTATGAATTTAACCCCTAATCACGCCACTGTCCGCCGTAATGGCGAGGAGACAGAGCTGGCAGTAGAGGATATCCGGGTTCACGACACATTATTGGTAAAGCCCGGACAGAAAATTGCTATGGATGGAATCGTTACAGAGGGAAGCTCAGCTGTAAACCAGGCGGCCATCACTGGTGAATCTGTCCCTGTGGCTAAGCAGCCAGGGGATGAAGTGTTCGCGGGAACTTTAAACGAAGAAGGCTTCCTGGAAGTTGAGGTAACGAAAACCTCTGAAGATACTACCCTCGCTAAAATCATTCATCTTGTTGAGGAGGCCCAGTCCGAAAAAGCACCTGCACAAGCATTTATTGATAAGTTTGCCAAGTATTATACACCAGCAATCATGGCTATCGCTCTTCTGGTGGCTGTCATTCCGCCACTATTTGGGGCTTCTTGGAGCGACTGGATTTATCAGGGGCTTGCCGTATTAGTGGTTGGATGTCCTTGTGCACTGGTCGTTTCTACACCTGTTGCCATCGTAACTGCTATCGGGACAGCTGCACGAAATGGTGTATTGATTAAAGGTGGAATTTATCTTGAGGGAATCGGTGCATTAAATGCCATCGCTTTTGATAAAACCGGGACGCTGACGAATGGAACACCAAAAGTTACTGATGTACAATGGCTGAAGGATGAAGATCATCGGAAGCATTTAGCCATCATTCAAAGCCTGGAATCTCATTCCCAGCATCCATTAGGGCAGGCTCTTGTTGCCTATACAGAAAACATGGGAGTATCAGAGGGTATTCACATAGCCGATTTCACTTCTATAACAGGAAAAGGGATTAAAGGACAGCTTGAAAATAAAACCTACTGGATGGGAAATGCTGAATTAGCCCTTGATATAATTCAGCGTGGTACAGCTGATTCTGTAAACCAGCAAATCGCAAGTCTTCAGGAAGATGGGAAAACCGTAATGCTCTATGGTGATGAATCCGATATTATAGGGATCTTTGCAGTAAGAGATGAACCAAGAGCAGAAAGCCAAAGTATCCTGAAGCAGATTCATAATCTGGATATGTCCAATACGTTTATGCTTACAGGTGACCATGAACAAACGGCTAACGCTATAGCAAAGGAAATTGGGGTCAAACATACAAAGGCTCAGCTGCTGCCCCAGGAAAAATTGAATTTTATTAAAGAATATCAAAAGAAATATGGAAAAGTCGGCATGGTTGGCGATGGGATTAATGATGCCCCAGCCCTTGCAACAGCTGATGTGGGCATTGCAATGGGGGGAGCAGGCACTGACACCGCTCTCGAAACAGCTGATCTTGCCTTAATGGGAGATGACCTGTCCAAGCTCCCATTCACTATTCGTCTAAGCAAAAGAGCTCTATCCATCATAAAGCAAAATATCAGCTTTGCTATTGGGATCAAACTTGTAGCATTACTGCTGGTGATTCCGGGATGGTTAACCCTATGGATTGCTATATTCGCTGACATGGGAGCCACGTTGCTGGTAACCCTGAACGCATTAAGGCTTTTGCGGGTCAAGAATCAATAGTAGAAGGATTCTAAAGCCCTAACTCTATTTCGAAAAACCAAAACGCTCAGAAAGGTGCCGATCCCCGTAAGTTAGATTTATTACTCTAACTTTTGGCGGGTGGTACCAATTGCTGAGCGCTTTTTATATTCTTCAACTAATGCAACCATATCTTGGATGTTGGTTATCTTCATAAAACCATCTCTAAGTGGGGTTGTCTTATTGAGCAATCGTATCCGTCACTTGAAGAAGGGGTAAATGTTAATAATTATTTATTATTTTCTTTTCTACAAAGTTTTCTTCGTTTATCTCCTGTTTCTCACTAACTAATAAAGATTGAAATGCACTAAATAATTCTTGTATTTCTTTCTCTTTGTTAATTAAGTCAATACTTTTTTGGTACTCTTTCTCATCCTTATATTTTGAAATCTGTACTAGACTTAGTGATATTGATATGATTCAACGTCTTTTCTTTTAGCCTTTACATATCAATAGCATCTACATTACTATGTAACAATATCGGAGGTAAAATCTTAAAACATTCTGCATATCGACATTCTCCGTCGGCTTGATTTGCTATTTGCATTGCTTTGTTTGCAAAGTAGTTTGTCACAAATGTAAGGTATTCACCTGTAAACTGACTCTTATGTGCTTGAATTGCTTTTATCTTTTGCTCCCAAAACCTATCCACATTAATAAATGTATTGGGGTTATTAGTAGTATAATAGGCTATCGCTTGAACACTGTGCGGCTTTATCCCCTCTTGTAGTTGCTCGGGATAAAATCGAAAATTCCCACTTGTACGAGCTGCAAAAGATGCAACTTTTCCTGTAATAATGTGATCCATATGTGTTTCATAGGAGAGCCATGGGTCTACAGTGAAAATAATGTCAGGCCGCACTTTCCGAATTACACCGACTAATTTTGCTCGTAATTCTTCGTTATCATACAAATGGCCATCGGGAAAGTCTAACCAATGATACTTATTTACACCTAGAAGTGCACCTGCTTCTTTCTGTTCTTTTCTTCTATTATCAATGACTTCTCTTGTTGATAAATTGGCATCATTACTCCCTGAACCCCCGTCAGTTACTGTGAGATAATGTACATCTACCCCTGAGGATACAAGTTTCGCAATTGTCGCCCCAGCACCAATTTCATTGTCATCAGGATGAGGTTGGATAAATAATGCCCGTTTCATATTAAAAGGATCAGGTATTTCAAAGGGGATCATCCGTGTCACCTCAATTTACTAAGTATTATGCTTTATTAGAATATATTTCTATATAGTTATAGTGAAAAAGTACTTATGTTTGTTTCATAAAAGCTCCCATTAGTATTCACGAGGGAAATTGAATCTGATTGAGGGAGTTCGATAAGGGAAATATTCCATAGGTTCTGTACAATGGACGTAACCATTCTTTTTATAATAATTAATAGAGTCATCACTTGGCCAAACAATAACAAATTCACAATTGTTTTCTTTAACCCACATATTTATTGCTTTAATTATTTTACTTCCAAGCCCCATATTTCGAAATTCTGGCACTGTATAAACATTCGTCATATAAGCAAATGGATATGTTACTCTACCAGGGCGTGGTACTTTTTGTATCAATTCTATGTATATATGTGATATAACTTTTCCTTTTTCCTCAGCAACCCAAATGAACCAATGATCATTATTGATTGCGTCCTCTAAAAATGATTGACATTCCCTTTCAAAATCTTCAAAAGATGAGTTCCTTTTACTTTCATCATACTCGATAGTGAAGTCCCATCTCATTTTTATTAATTGCTTAATGTCGTTTATTTCAGCAAATCTTATATTCACCTTTACTATCACTCCTGTCATTATCTCTCTTTTGTTAAACTGTCCATTTCAGTTATCGTGAATCCTTCAGCTTCCAGCTGGTATTTTGCTTGCTGAAAAACCATTTCCAAACGTTCAGGATCTGTTATCGGTTCACCTCTTACCATTCGCTTATTCACCCTTTCTGTGTTCAGGATTTAATAAGTCTGCAAAAATAAAACTTACCTTTGCTTCTATATAGGAATAAAATATCATTTAACTTTAAAAAAGAGGTTTTTGGATAATTGTGGTAGAAATTTATTATTACTATAAGAAGGATTGGCATAACAGTAAACTGATGAATTACTTTATGTTAAAATTACACTAGAAAGATTGGGTGGTTAATTGGTGGATATGTTAAACTAACTTAAAAAGGTTAATTTATAGGAATGTTTCTTTCAACAAACGCACCATTTTTTGAATAAAATTATTATTGTACAGGATAATAACTAACGGGTTCAGTTTAAAGTCGGAGACATTGCAAAGTAACATTTCAGAATTTTTTGAAGATGTTACTACTTTTATGGTAAAATTCGTATAATGACACAGACAATTGATGTTGATTTGATGTAAAGGTTATTTTTTCTTTCTCTAATTTTGAGTAAATCATTTTTTTCTTTTTAGGGCGTGGTATGTTGAGGAAAACAAAGAGATATGTAAAAAGTCTTATTTTTGTAATGTTAGGATTATTAATAGGAGAAGTATTGTTCGGTATCATTACAAAGGGAGCAATTGATTGGGATAGTATCGGTAGTGTACTTTTTCTTCCTTTCTTGATATTATTCGTTATCTTTATTCTAAGTTTGTATAAAGAAGATAAATAAACTTAAATTTTATTCGTGCGATTGTTTATGTGTTAAAGGGCTTTCTTCAATTTCAATGTCTACGTGGACGCGACCTCAGAGCTTTTTTACAATATCCTCTAATTTCCTGATACTCATATCAACTTCGTCATTCTCTAGTCGGGAGAGATAAGATTGTTTCATTCCGATATGATTGACAAATTTCTGTTGCGTCATGTTGAGGGGTTTACTATTGGATTATCTCCGAGATATATTACTAATTTCCCTGTATCTCTGTGTTTATTTTTAAAGCCACGAACAGTAAATGAAAATTTACTCCAGCTTTCTTTTGTTTCAGAAAATCATCTAATCCAATACTAACATAATATTCCAAAATTTTTTCAGGCAAAATTAAAAAGCGATCAATTTACTGACCGCCTTATTGCACTAATGCACCCGTTTGTTTAAGTACACCCGTTCACAAACAGTAATTTGATATTCTACTTTGCTGTTTTGTCACGATATACAATCATAGTAATTATATTTAATAGAAGTGTAACGATAAGAAGAACTGAACTTACAATCACCACAGCCTCTTCCATAAGAGCAGACCAATCCTCAATCTTAACCAGATAATGACCATAGACTATCTGGAAATATAACGATATCGCACAAGCACTGATACTCATAATGGAAAGAGCGCTCCAATTCTTATGGTTATGGTTTTTATATCGCAAAAGATTAACAACAGGAAGTATCCAAGCAATAAGACCAAGAACGAGACTACCAACATTAAGCCAAGTCCAATCAATCATAATTTACCACCCTTTGCGTTTTTGTTCATAACTCAGTAAATATCTTTCTGTTACTAAACTGCCCTTTACCCAAAGAAAAAGCGAATCCCCTTGTTCAACATTCGCACCCCGTTAGCTTCACAAGCATTTATAATTTTATTTCCTGACTTTTTGATTGGATAACATAACCATGTCCATCTCCAAACGACGAGTTATAATGTCCAATGTTAAATTTCTCTTTGTCTATTAAATCACTGAAAGTTATAGGTATATATATTTCGAAAATATCTCTTTTTTCCACGAAACTTTTTCAAATAAATCCTCCTTTTTTACCTGATTGCTTGTTTTACATTCCTGCTCATTACTTCAACAAGTTCAGGTGATCCTTATGAAACATTCGCCACCCTGTACTTAAAGAACAAACTATAATTAATTCGCTTTACTGTATTTTAATAGATAAAGTCCACTAACCTTAAAGGTCCACTTTTCTCCTTTTAATAGTTCTTCCTTATCTGTGTCAAAATGCAAAGATTGTTTATATGGTGCATCACCGTCTCCACCACCGTGACCAAAGTTTCCACTTTCACCTTCTTCATTGAACACTTCAAATTCTAATTCTCTTGAATACGAATTATCATTATTTAAACGGAAAAGACTAAGCATCGTCCCTTCCTGTTGTAATTCACTATCTAATCCCACTTGAATTACATAATTACTCTTTTGACTTTGCCTTTCTTGTGCTTGGACCAGGTGTATTTCAGTATCATAGATCTTTTTAAGCAACATAGGTTCTTCAACACCGCTAAGTATCTCTTCTGTAGTTAAAGTAAACTCAATGCCTTCCTCATAAGGTCCTGTGTCCGCACTATAATCATCTAAATTATGTCGAATATAAATAATATCCTTTTCAGTGCCTGCACTACAAGCACTTATTATAAATGTTAATAAAATCAAAGGTACATATTTAAAAATAATTTTTAACTTTTGATTCAAAATTACACCTCCTAACCCAAAACTAACATAGAAATTTGATAGTCTTGATCAACTCTTCTGCTTCGTTATCATAAGATCCTCTTAACATAATTTTAACATAAAATCCCAATAACCCTTTCAAAAAATAAGAGACCACCATTTGATGATCTCTTATGTCGTTCTAACACCTATTAGCTTAATATTCTAACTTACCTCTTCTACTTCAAATTTTAATCTATCTAAATCCCAGGCATGTTCATCATAATCTTTGATAACCTTTACCTTTACTTTTTGCCCTTCCTCATAATCTTCTGGATTGGAAACTCGGATGGTTTGTGTCATTGGCTTCTTTATAAAACCATATGACTCTTTAGAAGTATCTTCTTCCTCACTAACTGTTGTCCATGCTTCGATGTCAATTTCCATATCTCCATTCGTTTCGTTAATTTCCGTTATGTTCCCTTGAATAAAAGTTCCTTCTTCAACCTGGGAACAACCTATCAACATAATAGTTATAGTTGCAACAATGAAAAATATTCTGCTTTTCGGCATTTGGTAATCCCCCTTGTACTTATTCAATAATCCCCTGGCTTCTTTAAAGCTATCATTCTTTTTTTACAATCGCACCCGTTTGTTGAATATCATTGTATTAGCACTTTATCTGTAATTTTTTCATCTCCATTTGTCCAAACTCGATATCTTTCATCATCTATTACCACTACTAATGAATATTCCCTAATCCATTCCCCCCAGTGTTGATTCGACTTTAATAGCTTCTGGGTTATGCGCTAATACATTTTCTATTACATTATTAAGATTAGCTTTCATGCCAACATATAATGCAACACATACTATGAAAATGCTAAGAAACAAAATTGCGATAACTTTTTTCAAAAAATCACCTTTCTTATAAACTCTTTAACCCCATAGGATCTGCACAATGATAATTACTTACTCAACAGCCACCACTTGTTAGCACAAATACTCGTTAGTAATCCTTTTTATTTCTATTATCTATTTTTCTAATAATAACAATTGCTTCAAGTAATACAATAACAATAATAATAATTTTTGCTTCACGACTAAGTGGTTGGTATTCAAACATATTTGCAAATAAAACAATTGCCAATGCTATAAATAATACTGCCTTTATTAAAGAATGAATGTTTCCATTCGCCCCACCATGTAACCCCCTCTTTATTACACTAATTCAGCACTCGTTAATTGAATAAGGTTTGAACCTTTAAAGCAACTTCTTTAGGTTTGACATCAATAGATGATAATTTATCCCAATCAACCCACATAGGCAAATATATTCCTCTATCTCTATTTTCGTCTATGTACTCTTCACCTTGTCCAGTACCAAATTCCCCATCAATTATTTCAGATAGGAAAAAGTATTGAGTTCCGTTGAATTGAACCTCTGCAATGCAGTCATTCACCTTAACTTCTACACCCAATTCTTCTAATGCTTCTCTTTTTGCTCCTTCTTCTGGTGTTTCTCCATTTTCTATCCCACCGCCAGGGAAAACATAATAATCAGTACCATCTCTAATTCTTTTAATTAGCCCAACCTTATTATTTTCTATAATTACTACCGAAGCTCTATTTCGCAATACACTCCCCCCTTATCATTAGTCTTATTAAAAATTACTACTTCAATGGAGAAACAGCGTATCTGCTTGTTCCAGATACGCACCCGTTACTTGCAAAGAGTAATTAGCTTTTCTTTTCATTTTCAAGCTCATTGACTCTCTTTTTAAGATTTGAAACTTCTTCTTTTAATTCATCAGTTGGACTCTTTATTCTATGTGTTACTCCCTTAATAATCGCTATTATAAATATAATAAAAACAATAAATCCTGCTATAAACATAAAGATTACTTCCATGAAATACCCTCCTTATCACTATTACGTATTAGATACAAGATAAGTTTCATTACTACTTTTATTCCAAGTGTAAAACATTAAACATAAGCAACGAAGAAAGGTTGCCCTTCTTCCACTAAACTGCCTCGTTAGTTGAACAAGTCTGTTCTGCCTCTCTCTACATAATTTAACATAAAACCCTAAATCACCTTCCAAAAACAGGAATACTTCATTAATATAAAATAACCTTTGTGATGTAAATAATGGTAATGAATAGCTTACAAATGTTGTCACACCAATAAAAATAGGAGTACAAAACGCTACGCGTAGAGTACTCCCATTAAATATGTTATTTACCGTTTTTCTCCTAAAACCGAACCTTTTATTTCTACAAGACAGCTATTTCTGTTTAACTCGGATCATTTTCATCCCATGACACCGTCGTTACATTCGTATAATCTCCTTCTTCCACTTCCTCCCTGGTGGCCTCTTCTTTTAACTCATCCTCTGTGTCCATCCCTGGTGCAATGGTTGGTTCATCCTTTCTCCTTCGCTTCTCTTTTCGCATATTCACCGCTCCTTTTCAATGACAGTTTCCATTTTATCTTTCCATTTTTGTTAATATTTAATCACTGGCATGATGGAGACTGACCTTTGGATACTTTCATGAAATGATTTTTCCGGATTAATCTGTATCGCTATGGACGAATCCCCTGGTCCCAGCATGCCATATCCAAAGGTTATCTAATCAATTCAAACAATAAAACGACTAAAGATTAAACCTTAGCCGTTCTTCTGATTCCGTTCTACTAATGCCTCTATTTTTGGATAAAACACCTGAATAATGGGGCCGACCAGGAATGTAACAAAGATCGTACCAATACCAATTGGTCCTCTGACAAGTAAGGCTAATAGCAGCGCAAGCACTTCCCCAATCGTCTTTGAAACACTTAATTTAAAATGGAACCTGGAATGGATTGCTATCATTAAATGATCAATGGGGGCTGGTGCAAACTTAGCCTGCATATAAACCGATACACCAAAGGCTAATACGATGAGCCCAATCGAAAAGACAACAATTTTGCTGCCTATCTGGCCAGGTTCAAAAGGCAGTATGAACAGCCACAGGTCAATCCCGACACCCATGACAAAAGCAGTAAGCATCGAAAGTAAAACAGGCCGTTGTTTTAATAAAATCGCGTTCACTACAATTAAAATACTCCCTGTAATGATGACCCATGTACCAACTGTAAAGAAATGCTTCGATAAACCGACGTGAAGAGCGTCCCATGCCCCAACACCAAGATCAGCTTTAATCGTCAGTGAAATGCCTAATGATAAAATCAATAGTCCAATAACATAGCAGAAAACACGGATTCGATTCATGATTGCGAAAAACTCCCACTTATTTTACTGAAGGTTCAGCATTAATGATCTAGATAGTAAATTCTACATAACATGCCTTCATTTAATAGTTATTCACTCTATCCACCCAATCATTAACAAATGTTACCCTAAAAACAGGTTCAAAATTATCTCTGATAAAGCTTGAATCCGTTACAAAGCCATTTAGAAAAAATCGGCAAACCCTCACCATATTTTTCATAAAAAAAGTTTACGGAATCCATTTGTTTGTAAAATTTTTTACTTCCTTAATCCAAAAATTTATAAGGGCGAATATTCCAAATTGTTTACAATCAGCTTATCATAAAGTGTGACTTTAATCAGTGGGGATAAACGTAACTAGTTCCACTTAGAGATACACACAAGAAAATTATGTTCCCTATTTAGTGTTGGTCCGGCTAACTATTTAATAATCACTATTCCGAGAGATTTTGAAGTGAAGTAATTCATTTAAAGGGGCACCATAGTTGAACAAGGTGATTATTATTTTGTCCGTCTATATTTTATCTGATAAATAGTTGGCAAATTATGTTAACATTTGTTTGGGAGATATTAAGCTACCGCAGCAGTAGTGTGAAATAAGGATATGGAAGTATTAAAGGTAAAAACCAAAAATAGACAAAAGGCAGGGAAGCTTATGGAATCTAAGCTAATTATCATACGGGGCAATTCAGGAAGTGGAAAAACGACGACTGCGAAAAGTCTTCAAAATCATTTAGGACACGGAACTCTTCTGGTTTGTCAAGATGTTGTTCGTCGAGATATGTTGAAGGTTCACGATAGAGATGGAAATCCTTCAATTGATTTGATTCGCCAAATTGCGGAATATGGTAAAGATAAGTGTGAATTTGTTATTGTAGAAGGAATATTGTATAAAAATCGTTATGGTGAAATGTTGAATAATCTTATCGAGTTTTACAATCAAAAAGTATATACATATTATTTTAATCTAACCTTTGAGGAAACAGTCAAACGTCACAATTCTCGTTCAAAAACAATGGAATTTGGAGAAGAATCTTTACGTCGCTGGTGGAATCCGAGTGATTATCTTGGAGTAGATGGAGAAACATTATTTACTAATAAAATGACACACTATGATGTTTTGGAACTGATTTTAAATCAAATACAAAAGTAATTATTTCCTACTACATCCTCAACTAAAGGGTGCTAATCTATAAGAAAAAACGGGATTTTTATTCGTTTAATTCATTGATTTAATATAGATCTACTAAAACTAGAAATGAATATAACAGCTAAAGGGAATCTTCAATTTCTCAAATGTCTTCTTCAATGCCAAATAAAAACCAGCACATCCATTTAAGTGTAAGTGGATATACTGGTTAGAACGTTTTTCTTAATGAAGCTTAATTTTAATTTGCCATGTTTGGTATAAGATGTTTGGTTTCTTTAATCAGCTTTTCCATTTCCCCAGGCTTTCCAATCGTTATCCGCACATACTGCTGAATTCTCGGCTTATTAAAATAGCGGACATAGATGTTTTGCTCTTTCAATTGGGTATACAGCTGTTCTGCATCTACTTGAGGATGTGAAACCAGCAGGAAATTAGCTTTGGACTCTACGACATCAAAGCCAAGCGTACTTAATGACTCCGCCGTTTTCTCACGTGTGTCGATAATCCTTTTGCGTACCTTTTCAAAATACGCTTCATCTTCAAAGGCCGCTTTAGCTCCTGCAATCGCCAGACGGTCAATGGTATAGGAATTAAAGGAATTTTTGATTCGATTAAGCCCCTCTATTAACTGACTGTTCCCAATCGCGAAACCGACCCGCAATCCTGCAAGTGACCTTGATTTTGACAGGGTTTGAATCACGAGTAAATTTTCGTACCGATTCACCAGCTGTACGGCTGATTGCCCCCCAAAATCTATGTAAGCCTCATCAATGATCACCACTTTATTCGGATTCCCATTCACGATGCTCTCCACTTCCAGCAGCGACAAAGCCCGGCCTGTTGGTGCATTAGGGTTCGGAAAAATAACGCCTCCCTCAGCGTCATAAAACGACTCAATAGGTAAAGAAAAATCCTCATTTACAGGAATAACCTTATAATCTGTGTTAAACAGTTTGGCATAGACAGGGTAAAAGCTATACGTAATATCAGGAAATCGTATGGTCTCTCCTGGTTCAAAAAAAGCCATAAAGGAAAAAGCAAGAACCTCATCAGATCCATTTCCGATAAATACCTGATCCTGATGAACCTGAAATTTTTCCGCTATCGTCTGTCTTAATTCCTGTAAAGTAGGTGTTGGGTATAACCTCAAATCTTCACTGGCTGCCTGTTGTATGGCCTTTTGAACTTCAGGTGAAGGAGGATAGGGATTTTCATTGGTATTTAGCTTAATAACATTCGTATCATTGGGCTGTTCACCAGGGACATAGGGCTCCGTACGCTGCAGACGACTGCTCCAGAATTTACTCATAGCGCTCACTCTTTGGCTCCCGCTTCGGTTCATAATCCCGTTCCTTATGTCGATTCGTCAGCTCTTTTTTAATATCTTCCACGGATATCCCCTGTTCCACCATCAGTACGATCGAATGATAAACCAGATCGGAAAACTCATTGATAAGCTCCTCCTGATCACGATTTTTTGCTCCAATAATGACTTCTGTTGTTTCCTCGCCCACTTTTTTCAGGATTTTATCCAGGCCTTTATTGAATAAGTAGTTGGTATAGGAACCCTCGACTGGATTTTCCCTGCGATTTTGGATATAACGATATAAATAATCAATGATTTCCCTGTCCGCCTGTGGTTCCTCTTTACTTTCCACATCAATGTCATTAAAAAAACAGCTTTCCGCTCCTGTATGGCAGGCATTCCCCATCGGCTCCACTTCAACCAGTAACGTATCCCCGTCACAGTCATAGCTCATGCGTTTTACGTTTTGAGTATTCCCGGAGGTTTCTCCTTTGTTCCACAGCTGCTGACGGCTTCGACTGTAAAACCAGGTTGTTTTTGTTTCGATTGTTTTCTGCAGGGACTCTTTATTCATGTACGCCAGCATGAGCACCTTTCCGGTATTTACATTTTGCACAATGGCCGGAATCAGCCCTTTTTCATCAAAGGTTAATTCATCTATGGAGAAATTCATGGTATCTGCCTCACTTCTACATCATTTTCTGCTAAATAATTTTTTAATGCTTTAATTTCAATCTCCTCAAAGTGAAAAACAGAGGCAGCAAGGGCAGCATCAGCTTTTCCCTCTGTCAGCACCTCGAGAAAATGCTTCTGTGTACCCGCACCACCTGAGGCTACAACAGGTATATTCACCTGCTCAGAGATTGCTTTTGTAATATCTAAACTAAAACCGGTCTTTATGCCATCCGTATCCATCGCGTTTAAAACAATCTCACCTGCTCCAAGACGTTCGCCTTCTTTGGCCCATTCCAATGCGTCCTTTTCTGTATTCACACGTCCTCCGTTTAAATACACAGACCAGCGACCTTCCTCATTCTGCTTAGCATCAATGGATAAAACGACACACTGACTGCCGAACTTTTCTGCGGCTTCCTGAATGATCTGCGGATTTTTTACAGCTGCACTGTTTACCGAAACTTTATCGGCACCAGCCTTTAATACCTTTCGAAAGTCCTCTACAGAACGGATTCCGCCTCCCACTGTGAAAGGAATATGGACCTGCTCTGCCGTCTGTTCCACCACATCAATAAAAATGTCCCGCTCCTCATTAGATGCGGTAATATCATAAAAAACAAGCTCATCCGCACCAAGCTCACTGTAGGTTTTGGCCAGCCTGACCGGATCGTCAACATCTTTTATGTTCTGGAATTTCTGTCCTTTAACCACTCTGCCATTACGTACGTCCAGACATGGAATGATTCGTTTTGCCAGCATCCCTACACTTCCTTTACCATTTGTTCGAATTCAAGTTTTCCGGTATACAATGCTTTGCCGATAATCGCCCCGTACACATTTAATTCTGACAGCTTTTCAACATCCTCCTGACTGGAAATCCCACCCGAAGCAATAACGTTCATCTGTACATGCTGATTCACATGATCAATTTCAGTAAAATTTGGACCTGACAGCATGCCATCCTTGGCGATATCTGTGTAAATGATAGTCTGAACTCCTTTTTTCTCAAGCTCCCTGGCAAAATCAAGAGCCTTCCGATCACTCGTTTTTGTCCAGCCGTCTGTAGCTACATAGCCTTTTTTCGCATCAATAGAAACAGCTATGCAATCAGGATAGTTGGAGACCGCTTCGTTTAAAAAAGTTTCATTGGTTAATGCGGCCGTTCCTAAAATGATTCGCTGCACTCCGATAGAGGCTAAGGCATGGACCTGATTCATCGTCCGAATGCCTCCTCCCACCTGTACAGGAATATCTGTCTGATTCACAATTGCTTCAATGGTTGTCAGATTTTCCGAGGTTCCAGATTTTGCGCCATCAAGGTCTACTAGATGCAGCGCCTTGGCCCCTTTATTTATCCATTTCTGTGCCATTTCCACAGGATCTCCGTAAACGTCCTCCTGATTATAGTCACCCTGAATCAGTCTGACACATTTACCGTTTCGGATATCAATTGCAGGATATAAAATCATGTCACCAGCTCCCCGAAGTTTTTCAATAGCTTCATGCCAACCTCACTGCTCTTTTCAGGATGAAATTGCATCCCGTAAATATTTCCCTTTTGCACAGCGGCAGGAAATTTCAATCCATAATCCGACCATAAAACGACTTCATCCTGATTTTTAGGCTCTGCATAAAAGGAATGGACAAAATAGGCGTAATCCTTTTCGGAAATCCCCTCTGCCAATCCTTTCTCCGGATTTACATCAGAATGAGGGATCAGCGTGTTCCAGCCCATATGGGGAACCTTCACGTCATCTCGGAATCTTACAATCTCGCCTTCAAGCAGCCCCAGACCTTCCCATGTTCCATTTTCATAGCTGGTTTCATAAAATAGCTGAAGACCGAGGCATATGCCTAAGATGGGTTTGCCATTTTCCGCCTGATTCTTAATGGTTTCTGCAAGATCCATTGATTTCAGCTGTTCCATGGCATCCCGAAAAGCGCCTACACCTGGAAGAATAAGGGCATCACTTTCAATGATTTTTTCTTTGCTGGATACTATATCTGATTCAAAGCCTAATGTGGTTAATGCGTGCTGGACGCTTTTTAAATTTCCTGCCCCGTAATCAATAATGGAAATCATGACTGTTCTCCTTTCCAGATCTTTATAGCATTCCTTTCGTTGAGCGGACGCCCTGAATCCGGTCCTGTACGGCTGTGGCCTGATCGAGTACCCGGCCAAAGCCTTTAAAAATGGATTCTATGATATGGTGGGCGTTTTTTCCGTATAGCAGATTAATATGTAAGGTCACACCGGCATGGTTGACAAAGGCACGAAAGAACTCCTCAACGAGCTCTGTATCAAATTGTCCTACCTTTTCAACCGGAATATCTGCGTTAAAATGCAAATAAGGACGGCCACTGATATCCAGGGAAAGCATAGACAGGGCCTCATCCATTGGAGAGTGTTCCGTAGCATAGCGGGTAATGCCCTTTTTATCCCCAATCGCTTCCTTAAAGGCCTGCCCCAATACGATTCCGACATCTTCCACAGAATGGTGAAAGTCCACTTGAAGGTCACCCTGACAGTCAATTTCCAAATCAAAAAAACCGTGACTGGAGAACAGAATCAGCATGTGATTAAAGAATCCAATTCCTGTATCAATTTGACTTGTGCCCTTCCCATCGATATTCAGGGCTAATTTAATATCTGTTTCGGCCGTCTGTCGTGATAATGATGCCTTTCTCATCCTTCTCCCTCCTGTTTTTCATACGGTTTCCTGTTCCACCGCTTTACTCATTTCGTCGATGAACCAGTGAATCCGGTCCGTTTTTGTTTTAAAGCTAGCTTTGTTAACAATGAGACGGGCACTGATTTCCGATATATCCTCTAAAACGACGAGACCATTTTCTTTGAGGGTTTTTCCTGTTTCCACAATATCGACAATCACATCAGACAAGCCAATCAACGGAGCCAATTCAACTGACCCGTTTAATTTTATTGTCTCGATGGATACCCCTTTTTTGTGATAATAATCCTTGGCGACTTTCGGATATTTGGATGCCACTGTTAATTTGGAGGATGAATCATAGGTCTCGCCCGGCAGTCCTGCAACGGCAAACTTACAGCGTCCAAAGCCCAGGTCCAATACTTCAAACACATCTGCTCCGCTTTCCTCAAGGGTATCCTTGCCGACAATGCCAATGTCAGCGGCACCCTTTTCTACGTAAGTGGGCACGTCACTGGCTTTTACAAGGACAATCTGATAGATATGGTCACGGTCATTAAAAATCAGCTTCCGACTGTCTTCGGTAAAATCGGGAAATTCAATCCCTGACTTCTCAAAGGTCTGAAGAGTAAAGGACTCTAGCCTTCCTTTCCCTAATGCTATGGTAATTTCGCTCACGTAGATACCACCTTTGCGTTATTCGTTGTCTTTCATCACATGGAGTAAATCATCCAGATAAAAACCAAAACCTGTTGCAGGTAAGTCCGCTCCAAACTGCTCGGTTAACTGATCATAACGTCCGCCTAATACGACAGGCTTCCCGAAGTTTTTGATAAATCCTTGAAAAATAATCCCTGTATAGTAGTTCAGATGGTTGATTAAACCCAGGTCCAGGGATAAATAATGCTGATACCCCTCTTTACTTAGCTCCTGATAAACCTGACGCAGACGATCCAATTCACGCTTCATTTCCTCATTTAATGCCAGTTTTTCTGCCTTTTCCAGGACGGCTTCAGGTTCGCCATATAATAACGGCATCGATTGAATGGCCTCTTTAAAAGCAGCATCCACATCAATGTCTGCCAGAATCTTCTGCAGCTCAGAAACATTTTTATTTTCAATCCGGGTGCGAATAGCCTGAAGCTGTTCCTCGGTTATTGTGGACAGATTCACGAGTTCTTTAAAATAATTCGCCTGACCCAGATCTATTTTAAAATCCTCAAAACCCAGTTCCTCTAGCGAATGAATGGCTAGCTTAATCACTTCAACATCTGCGCGTACATCTGAACGGCCAAACAGTTCAATCCCCGCCTGGGTTAATTCACGATTTTGCAGATCCTGTTCACGATCATTCATCCGAAATATATTAGTGAAATAGGATAAGCGGATATCAGAATCGTCCTCAGATTGATAGTTTGTGGCCACCATTCTTGCAATCGGGAGGGTAGCATCCGGACGCAAAACTAAAATGCTCCCATCCCTGTCAATCAATTTAATCATTTTTTCCTTGGCAATCGTTCCTTTTATACTTAAAAACAGATCATAATATTCAAAAATTGGCGTTTGAACCTGTCGATATCCATTCTGCCGGTAAAGCTGTTTCAGTGTGGATATCAGGGATTCCTTCTTTTCCAATGTAGCAGAATCTAAGTCTGAAACTCCCTCTGGTATTCTCTTACTCTCATGTAGCAAAACAACCATCCCTTTATCTCTTTATCGCTTTATCACTTTATTTAATTAAAGTTATAGTGTATTGTAATCATTATAAAGGAATAAGTCAACCTTCAAAGGTACACTTTTGTCAAAATTATTTGATAGAATGATAGATAGAAAGGATGTTCAGTCATATGTTTGATTACCATGTACATAGCAGCTTTTCAGCTGATTGTGAGGCTCCCATGGAGGAAATGATTCAAAGTGCGATCGATAAAGGGATAAAAGATATGTGTTTTACAGAGCATATCGATTTTGATTATCCGGACCCGACGATTACCTTTCACCTTGATTTGGAAGCCTACCGAAAAAGATTAAAAGAAATGCAGGAAAAATATATTGAGCAGATATCCATTAAAAAAGGAGTTGAGCTTGGAGTACAGCCTCATGTACTGGAGGATTATAAGGAAATCGTAAATCAGGAGGCCTTTGATTTTATCATTTGCTCCATGCACACCACGGACAAGCAGGATCTGCACTCAGGAGAATTTTTCGAGGGCAAAACACTCAACCAGGCCTATGAGCAATATTACCGTGAATTTTTATCCTGTATTCAGTCCTTTAAATCCTATAGTATTCTCGGTCATCTGGATCTTGTCAAAAGGTACAAGTATGAACCTGATGTTTATTCCTTTTTGGATATCATCGAGGAAATCTTTAAGGTGATTATTCCTGAGGGGAAAGGGATTGAGGTCAATAATTCCGGTTTTAAATATGGATTAGGCCGTGCTATGCCGAGCAAGGATATTTTAAAGCTTTACAAGGAGATGAACGGAGAAATTATTACCATTGGTTCAGATTCTCATGCTCCTGATACTATAGGCACTCACTACACAGAAACCATAGATCTGTTAAAGGATATTGGGTTTAAATATGTAACAACCTTTAAAAATCAGAAGCCTGTTTTTCACAAAATTTAAGCCTTGAACATTTACTGCTCAAGGCTTTTCCTATTTGTATTCAAAACGTCCGAGACCTACAGCTGCGATCAATCCTAAGGCAAAGGCGGCAATACTTAGAATCGACATCATGACTTCTGATTCGAAGCCTGGGAAGATTACGGCAATGGATCCAATGACCAGGCCTATAATCACGGCGTATGTAGCATAATGAAAGTTTTCCAGAAAATAGCGGATTAACTTACTGCACAGTACAATACCGACAATCACACCAATTCCCACAGTACCTATGGCCACTATTTCTAAATTTCCAACGGCATACATAATCGTTCCATAAGTGCCCATCAAGTATAATAACATCGATCCGCTTATTCCCGGCACAATCATAGCCATACTTGCAATAAATCCAGAGAAAAATAAAGAAAGCAGGACCCGGCTATTAGACACATCCAAAATTGGTTGGGTAGGCTCACGGAAAAAGGCCAGTGAAGCTACAAGTAAAGTTGCAATAATAAGCAGAACATAATGGCTTCCACTAAAATTCCGCTTCACTTCCGCTTTATGAAATAAATAAGGGAGTACACCAATAATCAAACCCATAAAGAAAAAGTTCGTCTGGTTCGGGTAATTGTTCAATAACCAGGTAATAACACGACTAATCGTAAATAATGCAATTAAAATTCCTGCACCTAACGGAATAAGAAAACCTAAATATTTCCTTCTCCCCTTACTTAACAGGCCATTTATGGATTCAATCAGTTGGTCGTATATCCCTAATATGACAGCAATCGTTCCGCCACTGACTCCCGGAACTGCATCACTGGTTCCCATTAACAGTCCGCGAAAAATATTTTTCCATTCTACCATGTTTGCATAGACTCCTTTACGTTCAAGTACATTCTAATTTATTTTACCATGGATGATCTCACCGTAAACCCCTTATTCTATGCCTAAAAAAGGGGAGCGGACCGTACACACTGCACTATTATGGACATCCTACCCATTTTAGCTGCTGGTTAATAAAATCTGGGGAACCTGATTTTTCGGATGTCTGACAATTTCCGGGACTGTTTCATACACTTTCTGTAAAATATCTTTTTGGATGACTTCCTCGCTGGTGCCGACTTTTTCTATAACTCCGTGGTTCAGCAAAATTAACTCATCACTATACTGGGCTGCCAAATTTAAATCATGCAGAACCATAACAACTGTTAGACCTGTCTGATGCTGCCATCGTTTTACAAGTTCAAGAACATTGACCTGATGCCCGATATCAAGAAAGGTTGTCGGTTCATCAAGCAACAGGATTTCAGGCTCCTGGACCATTGCTTTAGCGATAGCGACCCTTTGCTTCTCCCCGCCACTCAATGTATCCAACAGCTGATCCTTCAAATGGGACAGGCCGGTTAATTCAAGTACATCATTGACCAATTGAATATCATGTTCACGTTCCCGCTGATACCATTTGAGATGAGGATAGCGCCCCATTAAAACCGTGTCAAAAACAGATATAGGAGATGCTGGAAGGCCGTCCTGGGATAACACAGCCATTTTTCTGGCAATGGACTTCTGCTTCTGGTGAAGAATATTCTTATTTTCAAATTTCACTTCGCCAGCAGTTGGCGGGAGGAGTCCGGAAATCATTTTTAACAGCGTGGACTTCCCTGAACCGTTGGGGCCTATAATCGCCATACAGGTCCCTTTATTTACTTGAAAGGACACATTTTTCAGTACTTTATGCTCGCCGTATTGTTTTGTTATGGATTCAGCCGTCAGCATAGGCATAGGGACCCTCCTAAAAATAATCGGATTTCTTTTTCCGCAGTAAGTAGCCAAAAAACGGTGCACCCAGAAATGCCGTAATAATGCCAATTGGTAATTCCCGGGGCTCTAATATGGTTCGGGCAATCGTGTCAGCACCCACAAGGAAAATCGCCCCGCCAATCACAGACAATGGCAAAATCAATCGATAGTCCGCTCCGAAAATCAGTCGGATCATATGGGGAACAATTAAACCGACAAAACCAATCGTTCCTGAAACAGAAACAGCCACACCGGTTAAGAGCGATGCCACTATTAATAACACGACTCTTACCTTTTGGACCGATACCCCTGAATAATAAGCAGCCTCTTCACCAAGAGCCAGTATGTTTAATTCTCTCGTTAAAAATGCAACGAACAGAATACTTAGCAGAACAAACGGCAAAACCACGCGATTGTAGCTCCAATCTGTAAGGGCAAGACTCCCCATCATCCAGTACATAATCGTCTGCATTTTTTCATCCGAGAGAGCGAGAATCAGGGACAGCATGGAAGCAATAAAGGCCTGAACGACAACCCCTGCTAAAATTAATGTTTCCATCTGTAAGCGGCGGTTAATCCTGGCTAAGGTGTAAACGATGAACAGTGTGAGCAAACCTGAACTGAAAGCAACCACTGGCAGGGTCAATTGTCCGAACAGAATGCTTTCAAAGCCAAACAATAATACAAGGGCTGCACCAAGGGCTGATCCGGAAGACACACCTAATATAAACGGATCTGCCAGTGGGTTTCTCAGCACCCCTTGGTAAATAGCCCCTGCTAATGCAAGGGCAGCTCCAACGAGGATGCCTAGAACGATCCGTGGCATACGGATATTCCAGATAATTGTTTCTGTCGTATCCTTCCACGTTTGTTCAATTCCCTCTCCTATCAGAGGAATTTTCGAGCAAATCACAAGCCAGACCGTCATCATGTTAATATCTGCACTTCCGATTGATACACTAAAAATCATGGTAAACAGCAAAATAGCCAATAATACCGGTATCCAGATGATAAGCTTTTTCGTGTACTGCTGACGCCCTTTCATACGGTTCCACTACTTTCTCTATTCCTGATTAAATTTTTCCGGATACAAGTACTCCGCTATCTTTGTTAACCCTTGAGTGATGCGAGGTCCCGGACGCTCCGTAATATCAGAATTTAAAGGATACACCTGACCTTCCTGTATAGCCGTGACATCCTTCCATGAGTCACGATTCTTTACTTTTTGAACCGCGTTTTCCACATAACTGGCATAGGTCAGGAAAATGACATCAGGGTTGCTTTGAATAACCTCTTCTTCACTAACCTGAGGCCAGCCTTCCTGATCAGACATGACATTTACTCCTCCAGCGGTTTGAACCAGTTCATTTAAAAATGTTCCGCTTCCAGCTGTAAAGAGCTCTTCCCCTATTTCAATCCATACAGTTTTTCGCTCATCCTCGGGAATGTCCTGAACGACCTTTTTCACTGATTCTACATCCTCTTTCATGGAGGCAACTACTTCTTCTGCTTTATCTGTTGTACCCGTTGCTTTTCCGGCCGTTAAAATATCTTCATACGTCTGCTCCAGGGTTTGTGCTCCAAGGACCAGCACCTTAATTCCCTGTTCTCTCAGCTTACTGATGGAGTCGCCATTATTGACATCGGCAACCACCAGGTCCGGCTCCAAAGAAATGATTTTCTCAATATTTAATTCCAGTCCACCAACCGATTCAATTTCCTTTACTTCTTCGGGATAGTTGTCATTATCTGTTACTCCCACGACTTTATCACCAAGCCCCAGTCCAAAGATAATTTCGGTTGCACTTGGAATCACAGATACAATACGCTCCGGCTCTTCCTCTATGACAACCTCTTCACCAGAGTCATCTGTGATCGTGACCGGAAAGGCAACCTCGCTTGAGTCCTGTCCGCTCCCTTGCTCCTGACTCTGTTCTTGAGCAGGGTTTTCATCCTGTTTGGATTCATCATCTGATGCACATCCGATTAAACCAATGGACACCATGGTCATAAATAAAACGAGTCCTAATACTTTCAAAGCCTGTTTCATTTTAAATTCCTCTCCTTTTTTTGTATGTATAAAGTTGTATATATAGCTAAAGGAAAAACCAACATATCGACAAATTTCGGGTGGTGACAGGCACCTATATAAAAAGCCCCGATTTCCCTTTTAAAAAAAGAAATCGAGGCTTCCATACAACATTCGCTGAAAATCAACGCTGGATATGTTTGCCTTTTCCTTTAAACCCGAAGGAAAATCAGCTTCGTATAATAAGGCAGGTCTCCTGACTTATGATCATCGCTCCCTAAATCTTCCCATCGTTCGACAGTGATTTCCTTAGGTCGCTCCCAATTACAGTGGCGGGACCGTGCCGGATTTTCACCGGACTTCCCTTTTAAGCAGACATTTGAAATGCCCGCACCTTATTATTATGGTTTATTCACTTTTCATCTAGTATTTATCTTATGGCTAATTATAAATTTCGTCAATCTTTTTCTTTCATCAGGATTTGTGAATCAGACTCATCTATCGTTTCCTTCTTCATCAGGGAATGCAACGGCTAATATCCATCAATCCCCATTATATAAGATATAAAAAGACAGCACTGCCCCTCAGGACAGTGCTATACATTTTCTAAACAGGTCTGCTGATTCAATTCATAGACGAACTTTTTCCCATTAATCATAACTTCCACAACTGTAAGGGTTAACCGAAGTGCATCCTTCATCGCCATCACTCCCCTACAAGAGTAAGTTATTTAAGCGTCTTTCTACCATCATTCTATGACCAAAGATAAAAATTGAAACTGACAGGAAGCTAGTTTGTTGAAGGTTCCTTACCGTTTCATTATTCGGTTTTTGGCGGACGCTCTGACAGGATAATGCTTTCATTCTGACTCTGGAAATACTCCAGGTTAAAGTCATTCTTGAACAGCATAACAGGTCGATCCACATAATCATAAACCATCATGTTCGTACTGGTCCGTCTTAGTTTTTCAGGTACCTCACCTTCAGCTACCCAGCGGGCAATCTGGAAGCTTAGCGTATCCATCACTAGGTCCACACCATATTCTGCCTTCATTCGATAAATAAATACATCAAATTGCAGCTGACCCACTGCTCCCAGAATCGTTTCCTCCATATGCGGCGTCCGGTAAACCTGAATCGCACCTTCCTGGGCAATTTGCTGAATCCCTTTGATGTACTGTTTATGCTTCATTGCATTTTTAGGTCGTACTTTGGCAAAATGCTCCGGTGGAAACTGAGGCAAATCACCAAAACTGAAAATATTCTTAGATCCACAGACTGTGTCCCCAATCTGATAGACACCTGGATCATATAAACCAATAATGTCCCCGGCATAAGCTTCCTCTACATTTTCACGGCTGTCAGCAAAGAACTGCTGAGGAAGAGCGAGCTTCATCTGCTTCCCTGTTCGATCCAGCCAGGTCGTCATCCCTTTTTCATATTTACCTGAGCAAATACGCAGAAAGGCAATTCGGTCACGGTGAGCAGGATCCATGTTTGCCTGAATTTTAAAGACAAAGCCGGAAAACTCCTCATCTGTCGGTTTTACGGTTCCTTTTGATGAATCCCGTGTAGCCGGCAAGGGGGCCATTTCTAAAAAGTGCTCTAAAAATGTTGGAACCCCAAAGCTTGAAACGGCACTGCCAAAGAAGACCGGTGTCTGCTTACCTTCTTTCACAGCTTCATAATCGAATTCATTCCCGGCCTCATCCATGAGCATTAAGTCTTCCATCAGTTGATCAATCGTCGCCTGGTCTGTAACCTTTTCCAGATGTTCCTGCAGGTCATCATAGTCCTGAATTTCCTGTGTCCCTACTTTTTCACCATCATCGTAATATTCAATTTGCTCTTCAAACCGATCATAAACCCCTGTAAAGGTAGGCCCCATTCCAATAGGATAATTAATAGGGGTAGATTCAATCCCTAATACCTCTTCAATTTCCTCAAACAGCTCAAGAGGTTCTTTCCCGAAACGGTCCATTTTGTTTATAAAGGTGAAAATTGGAATGCCTCGATCCCGACACACCTTAAACAGCTTCTTCGTCTGTGCTTCCACACCCTTGGCAACATCCAGTATCATAACCACACTGTCTACGGCCATTAGTGTACGATAGGTATCCTCACTAAAATCCTCGTGCCCGGGGGTATCGAGAATATTAATTTTGTATCCCTGGTATTCAAACTGCATCACACTTGATGTAACGGAAATTCCCCGTTGTTTCTCAAGCTCCATCCAGTCAGATGTAGCAAACTTTGCCGATTTCTTTGCTTTTACAGAGCCTGCTGTACGAATCGCCCCACCCAGCAAAAGCATTTTTTCCGTAAGCGTTGTTTTCCCGGCATCAGGGTGGGAAATAATCGCAAACGTTTTTCTTCTATTCACTTCTGTTTTCATATCAGCCATTATCGGAACTCCTTCTACAGACGTAATTTAAAAAATTTCAGGAACTGGATTCTGTGAAAGGAAGTTTAGTATCACATTGGACTTAATCCCCATTTCCGTCTCTTAATTAAAAACACTTTTATTATCATACCATAACGGCTAGTATTGCGTGAACTCACGATCATTCGTATAAATGAATCTGCCTTCGATGGATCGCGCGGACGATTAAATAATCTGGATACATACAGGATTAATCTTTATTATTATGATTTAAGCTGGAAACACCTAAATTGAGCCAACTTTTCTATACTTCTCATCGAACTTTCCTGATATTCATCTACAATAACAGTTTTGTTCTCATAAAAAAATCCGGCCAATCCCCCAGGGACCAGCCGGACCTATTAAGCCAGACATGACAATTGATTCTGCTGTGCCAGATGCTGAATATGCGGCATTTTGGAAATATCCATATTGCCGCCACTGACAATAACGCCACAATGGTTTGAGCGAATCTGATGGCCATGTGCCAGGAGAGCTGCAAAAGCACTGGCACCTGCTCCTTCAATTAAGTTCTTGCCTCTCTCCAGCATATAAACCATCGCAACTGCAATGTCCTCATCCGAAACCGTTACGATATCGTCCACAAATTGCTGAATGAGTGGGAAGGTTTGGATGCCTGGTTTTTTCACGGCAATGCCGTCTGCAATGGTGGAAACCTTCTTTACCCCTGATGATCCCGTCTGATAGAAACGATTATAGGTGGGGCATGCACCCTTGGCCTGAACACCGATAATTTTAATATTTGGATTCAAGTCCTTGGCAGCAACGGCAATACCACTAATCAGACCGCCACCACCGACGGGAACAATAATGGTATCCAGTCCAGGCTCCTGCTGAAGCATTTCCAGCCCAATCGTTCCCTGGCCCGCCATCACATCAGGGTCATCAAAGGGATGCACAAAAACGGAATTTTCCCGTTCCATTTCTTCCATAGCCGCTTCATAGGCTTCCTGAAAGGATTCTCCAGTTAACACAATTTGTGCTCCGTATCCTTTGGTCGCCTGTGCCTTTGCCGTCGGTGTTTTCTCCGGCATGAAAATTTTTGACTGAATGCCGTGCTTGGTTGCTGCCAGAGCAACACCCTGGGCATGGTTTCCTGCAGATGCGGCAATAACCCCCCTTCGTTTTTCACTGTCCGAAAGCTGCGAAATTTTGTTGGTCGCACCTCTAATTTTAAAGGCGCCGGTTTTCTGCTGATTTTCCATCTTAAAATAAACCTGTTTTCCTGTTAATTCGTTAATGGATGTTGACTGATTCAGGGGGGTGCGATGCACAACATCCATCATCTGCTGCATCGCATCCGTGATTTTTTGACCTGTTAAGCAATTCCCAATGTCTTCACACTCCTCTAATATTTGACTATATTTTGTTCATATTGATCAATTTTATCCGCTTCATTTAGTGTAACCGCAATTTCATCCCATCCATTTAACAGCATTTCTTTCTGATAGGATGAAATATCAAAGCTTTCCTGCATCCCCTCTGAATCCTGAACGGTTTGGGCTTCAAGGTTTACGGTTACCTCATAACGTTCAGTCTCGGCTTTCTTTATAAGCTGCTGGATGGTTTCCTCATTTAAGGTTACGGGCAAGAGACCATTCTTAAAACAATTATTATAAAAAATATCCGCAAAGCTCGGTGCAATGATGACCTTAAACCCGTAATCCTCCAGTGCCCATGGGGCGTGCTCACGTGATGAGCCACAGCCGAAATTTTCTCCCGCCACCAGGATGGAAGCCCCTTTATACTTATCATCATTTAATGAAAAATCCTCACGGGGCTCTCCGTCATCATGGAAGCGCCAGTTGTAAAATAAAAATTGGCCGAATCCCTGTCGTTCAATCCGCTTTAAAAATTGTTTAGGGATGATTTGATCCGTATCTACATTCGTCCGATTAAGAGGATATACAAGTCCTTCATGAATCCGCAGCGGCTCCATGGCTGACCCTCCTTTATTCCGATTTTTAGCTTAATACAGCTGACCCCATTTGACGAACATCTGTAAATCGTCCTTCAATCGCTGCAGCAGCTGCCATTTCCGGACTGACTAAATGGGTTCTTGCACCATTTCCCTGACGTCCTTCAAAGTTTCGATTGGAGGTTGAGGCGCAGCGTTCTCCAGGTGGTACTACATCGTCATTCATCGCCAGGCACATACTGCAGCCGGCTGCACGCCATTCAAAGCCTGCCTGTTTAAAGATGACATCCAGTCCCTCTTTTTCTGCTGCTTCCTTGACGTTATGAGATCCAGGGACAACCATGGCCCGAACAGAATCTTTTACTTTTTTGCCACGGACAATTTCCGCTGCTCGTTGCAAGTCACTTAGTCTTGAATTGGTACAGGAACCAATGAATACATGCTCAATTTCTACGGAGGAAATGGGCTGATTTGGCTCAAGTCCCATATAGTCAAGCGCTCGTTCAATTGCCTGCTTCTCATTTACTGTTGCTGCATTCTCAGGGTCCGGTACCGATTCACTAACCGGGATACACATGCTCGGATTTGTTCCCCAGCTCACCTGTGGTTCAATTTCCTCAGCATTGATTTCAACGGTTGCATCATAGGCTGCACCTTCATCTGTTGCAAGGGAACGCCAATCCTCTGCAGCCCTGTCAAAGGCCTCCCCTTCCGGAGCATGGCGTTTTCCTCTTAAATATTCAATGGTGGTATCATCCGGACTGATCAAACCTGCTCTGGCACCTGCCTCAATGGACATATTGCAGATCGTCATACGCCCTTCCATGGAAAGATTCCGAATCACTTCCCCTGTATACTCAATGATATAGCCGGTGCCAAAGCGGACCCCATGTTTAGCAATGATGGCCAGGATTAAATCCTTCGCTGTCACACCTTTTCCAAGATTGCCGTTAACCTTTACATTTAAAGTCTTAGGCTTTTGCTGCCAGATGGTCTGGGTGGCTAATACGTGCTCCACCTCACTTGTTCCAATCCCAAAGGCAAGGGCGCCGAATGCTCCATGAGTGGATGTGTGACTATCCCCGCAAACAATGGTCTTCCCCGGTTGTGTTAGGCCTAATTGCGGGCCAATGACGTGCACAATTCCCTGATCAGGATGGTCAATATCTGCAAGCGGAATATTAAATTGCTCACAATTTTGCTTTAAAGTTTCCATCTGTGTTTTGGAAATCTCATCCTTAATCACATTCCGGTGGATGGTTGGAACATTATGGTCCATGGTTGCATACGTCAGGTCCGGCCTGCGCACTTTTCTTCCCTTCATTCTTAAGCCTTCAAACGCCTGTGGAGAAGTGACCTCATGAACTAAATGCAAATCAATATAAAGCAAATCAGGTTTTTCCTGTTCCTGATGAACAATGTGCCGCTCCCAGATCTTATCAATAATCGTTTTCGGATGATCCATGTGTTCAACTCCTTTCCTGGGGACTGTCCCCACATGCTTTAAAGCGATAAAGCGCAATTCCTAAATATAGCAGCTCATAATGCTTTCGGATGTGCTTCTGGAAGATATTCCTTCGACAACCAGACGGGTCATGACGTCTGTTCCGACTTGTTCTCCCTCTACTACATTTAAATCTGCTGTATGATAGCCGAGCCGCAGGGTTTCCTGGACAGCTTCTTCAACAGCCTTGGCCTCTTCCTCCAGTTGAAAGGAATGCCGGAGCAT
This sequence comes from Salinibacillus aidingensis, assembly GCF_039522525.1. Classification (GTDB taxonomy): domain Bacteria; phylum Bacillota; class Bacilli; order Bacillales; family Alkalibacillaceae; genus Salinibacillus; species Salinibacillus aidingensis. The sequence goes on along the minus strand of NZ_BAAADO010000007.1, from coordinate 106,837 downwards.
CAAAGCTGTCGACAGAATCATAGCCAGTGGATTCGCCAGTCCCTGCCCGGCTATATCTGGAGCTGATCCGTGCACAGGTTCATAAAGCCCGACGCCATCTGTACGGAGACTGGCAGAAGGAAGCATTCCAAGCGAACCTGTCAGTACAGACGCCTCGTCACTTAAAATATCGCCAAACATATTTTCCGTTACGATGACATCGAACTGAGTTGGATCTGTGATGAGTTTCATGGCTGCTGCATCCACCAGCAAATGCTCAACGGCTACATCCGGGTAGTCCTTCCTTTTTTCTTCCACAACCTCTCTCCAGAGTTTACTGGATTCAAGCACATTCGCCTTATCCACAGAAGTTAAATGTTTACGTCTCAGCCTTGCGCTTTGAAAGGCCTGATCTACAATTCTCTCAATCTCATGGCGCTGGTATGCAAGGGTATCAACAACTGATTGCCCATCTTCGCGTATTTCACTTGGCTCGCCAAAATAAAGCCCGCCTGTCAATTCCCGTATAATTAGCAGGTCACTGCCGCTGACAACTTCCTCTTTTAACGGTGAAGCATGAAGCAGCTGTGGAAAACCTTTCACTGGTCGGAGATTTGCAAAAAGACCCAAAGCCTTGCGAATCCCTAATAGACCTTTTTCCGGTCGCAGGTGGGAAGGGTGGTTCTCCCACCTGGGTCCTCCGACCGCACCCAACAATACCGCATCCGCCTGTTCACATCCCCTGATTGTTTTATCCGGTAAAGGCGTTTCATGGCGGTCAATCGCCGCACCGCCAATATCAAAGGATTCAAACTCAAATTTATGGCCATATTCATCAGCAACCGCATCCAGTACTTCCACTGCCGATTGGATGACCTCCTGACCTATACCATCACCAAGAAGCAAAGCAATCTGTTTTTTCATGAACCTGATCCTCCCCTTTTTTCTTGACTAACCTCAACTCTCCTTAACTATGAATCTTTTTCTGTTCAGCCTGACGCTGATTGATCAGTACACGGTTCAGTGCGTTCAGGAACGCATTAGCGGATGCTTCTAAAACATCCTGTGCAGCTCCTCTTCCTCCCATTTCGGTGTCATTGACCTTCACCATTACGTGAACCTCAGCCAGTGCATCCCGGCCTTTACCAATGGAATTCAGCTGGTAATCGGTTAAATCCACTTCTTCCTGAACAAGGGATTCAAGCGTGTTGTAGAGAGCCTCTACACTCCCCTGCCCGGTTCTTGCCGTCTCTACTCGGTAGCCTTCTGGTGTTTTCAGGGCTACAGTAGCTGTTGGGAGATTGTGAGATCCATATTGAACCTGGAAGGACTCCAGATTGTATTTGGCAATGTTTAAGGAATCGGATTGTAAATCTGTCAAAATGGTAAACAAATCATCATCCGTAACTTCCTTCTTCCGGTCCGTCAGTTCTTTAAACGTTTTAAAGGCTTCTTTCACTTTTTCTTCAGGAAATTCAAAGCCGAGCTGTTCTACCTTATCCACGAATGCATGCCGTCCTGAGTGCTTTCCTAATACCAGATTGTTAGATTTAATTCCGACCATCTCTGGTGTAATAATTTCGTAGGTGGAGGCCTCCTTCAGAACCCCATCCTGATGAATTCCGGATTCATGGGCAAAGGCATTCCGGCCAACAACCGCTTTATTTCCCGGCACCATCATTCCGGTAAATTTACTAATTAAATCACTCGTTCGTTTGATTTCATTGAGAACCAGATTGGTGGAATGCTGATAATAATCATTACGAATTTTCAGTGCCACTGCAATTTCTTCCAGTGAAGCATTCCCGGCACGTTCCCCAATTCCATTGATTGTGCCCTCAATCTGAGTCGCGCCGTTTTCAATCGCAGCAATGGAGTTGGCAACAGCCATTCCAAGGTCATCATGACAGTGTGCAGAAAGAGCCACCTTATCAATATTCGGAACGTGCTCTCTCACATAGCGGAACATCCTGCCGTATTCCTCAGGTGTGGTATATCCAACTGTATCGGGCAGATTAATAACCGTAGCACCGGCATCAATAACCTTTTCAATAATTTTAACGAGGAAGTCTAAATCGGACCGGCTGGCATCCTCCGCTGACCATTCCACATGGGTAAATTTTTGCTTGGCATATGAGACCATTTCCACCGAAGTCTGAATCACGTCATCCGGGGTTTTCTTCAGCTTGTGTGTCATATGAATCGGCGAAGTAGCAAGAAAAATATGAATCCTTGGCTCTGCAGCATCTTTAAGAGCATCCCAGGCAATGTCGATATCTTCCTTTGTGGTCCGCGCTAATCCTGTAACCGATGTGTTTTTTATGGTACGGGCAATTTGTCTGACCGCTTCAAAGTCCCCTTTGGAAGATGCCGGAAAGCCTGCTTCCATAACATCGATCCCCAGACGTTCGAGCTGTTTGGCAATCTCAATCTTTTCAAGCTGGTTCAAATTCACTCCCGGAGACTGCTCCCCATCTCTCAGCGTTGTATCAAAGAATTTAATTTGAGCCATAAGTGACGACTTCCTCCTTTTTCTTCTTTTTGCTTTGCTTAACAAATGGCATCAATTCACGTAATTCTTTTCCAACCTGGGTCAGCTGATGATTTTTCTCTAATTCATTAATCGCATTAAACTGTGGACGATTCACCTGATTTTCCAAAATCCAGCCTTTAGCAAATGCGCCTGATTGTACGTCCTGTAAAACCTCTTTCATACGTTCTTTTGTTTCTTCATTGATGACTCTAGGGCCTGATACAAAGTCACCCCATTGAGCTGTATCGGAAACAGAGTAACGCATATACTCGAGTCCGCCTTCATACATCAAGTCAACAATCAGCTTCATTTCATGCAAACACTCAAAATAAGCGACTTCAGGCTGATAACCGGCCTCTGTTAAGGTTTCAAAGCCTGCTTTAACCAGGTTTGACACTCCTCCACACAAAACAGCCTGCTCACCAAATAAGTCTGTTTCCGTTTCTTCCTGGAAGGAGGTTTTTAAAATACCGGCACGACCGGATCCGATTCCTTTTGCATAAGCTAATGCTAATTCTGTAGCCTGACCGGACGCATCCTGATATACCCCGTAAAGGGATGGTACACCAGCCCCTTCTTCAAATGTTCTTCTTACCAGATGACCAGGAGCTTTTGGTGCAACAAGGAATACATCGACATCTTCTGGTGGAACAACCTGATTGAAATGAATATTAAAGCCGTGTGCAAAAGCAAGCGCATTGCCGGGAGCTAAGTTTGGTTTAATCTGATTTTCATAAATGCCCGGCTGTAACTCATCCGGAAGAAGAACCATAACAACATCTGACTCTGCTACTGCATTTGCGACGGTTTTCACTTCCATTCCATCCTCTTCTGCTTTATCCCAGGATTTCCCCTTGCGTAATCCAACGACTACATCAAAACCATTCTCCTTTAAATTCAGTGCATGGGCATGCCCCTGTGATCCATAACCAACAACAGCAATCTTTTTACTCCTTAATACCTCTTCCTGAATATCATTGTGATAAAGTACGTTTGCCATGTTAAACATCCTTTCCAAAGTTTATTTTAATATTGAATAAGCGGGAATCTCGGTCACCTGTGGCTGATGCCCGCGAAGGAATGCTGTTAATCCCGTTCGTGCTAATTCTTTTATTCCATAAGGACGAAGCAATTCAATCAAAGCTTCTATCTTTTCGGTTTTTCCGGTTACCTGAACGGTCAGACTGTCCCGGCTCACATCGATGATTGAAGCCCGGAACGGTTCTATGATGCCCTGAATTTCACTTCTTATCTGACTATTGCTGACGACTTTAATTAAGGCGAGCTCCCGGGCTACAATGGCCTTATCCGTAATGTCGGATACCTTTAAAACATCGATTTGTTTATGAAGCTGCTTAATCATCTGTTCCAGTTTCTGATAGTCAGGAACTTCAACGACAAACGTCATTTTTGAAATCCCTTCTGTTTCGGTGCGTCCCACTGAAATACTTTCAATGTTAAACTGCCTTTTATGAAGCAATCCTGTTACCCGATTCAGTACACCACTCCGATTCTGAACGGTAGCTGTGATGATTCTCCTCATGGTTTCACCCCTATCATTTCGTGAATGCCCTTGCCAGGTGCAATCATTGGATAAACATTTTCAAGCTTTAGTACCCTGCAATCCAGTACAACCGGGCCGTTATAAGCAAATACTTCAGGAATGACACGTTGAAGCTCTTCCTCGGTTTCCACCTTGAACCCACGAATTTGATAGCTTTCGGCAAGCTTCACATAATCGGGCTGAACAGGCAGCAGAGATTCAGAGTATCGTTCTTCATAAAAGGATTCCTGCCATTGCCGCACCATTCCTAATGATTCATTATTCATAATGATGACCTTGACCGGTAATCCTTTTTCCTGGAGGAGGGAAAGCTCCTGCATGGACATCTGAAATCCACCATCCCCCACCAGTGCTACGACGGTTTCATCCGGTTTCGCCAACTGGGCTCCGATTGCTGCCGGAAAGCCAAAGCCCATGGTTCCGAGGCCGCCTGAAGTTACCCATCTGTCCGGATCAGAAAATGTATAATATTGAGCAGCCCACATTTGATGCTGACCTACGTCTGTTGTAACAATGGCCCTTCCTTCCGTTTCTTTGTAAATTGCCTCTACCAGCCATTGCGGAGAAACACCCTCATCCGAATGCTTATAGCCTAGCGGGAAATCCTTCTTCCAATCCTGCAATTGCTTCATCCACTCCTCGTGTTGAGGGCTTTCCTCAATCATTGACAGCATTTCATGAAGGGCTTCTTTGGAATCTGCTACAATCGGGATTTTTGTGTTGACATTTTTACCAATCTCAGCTGGGTCAATATCGATATGAGCAACCGCTGCATGTTTGGCAAAATGCTTGAGATTCCCTGTCAGACGATCATCAAAGCGAGCGCCGATATTGATAAGCAAATCACAGTCATATAAAGCCATATTTGCTGCATACGTTCCATGCATTCCTGCCATACCAAGGGATAACGGGTGGTTCCCCGGAAAGCTTCCTAATCCAAGTAAGGTGGTTGCAACAGGTAAGGAATGCTTAACAGCAAAGGCTTTTAACAGACTGGATGCTTCTCCGTGTAAAACGCCTGCTCCGGCAAGTAATAGAGGTTTTTTTGCTTTCGATATCGCATCAGCCAGCTTTTTAATCTGCAGCGGATTTGGCTTAGTTGTCGGCTGATAGCCAGGCAGATCAAACGTTGTATCAAATGAGCCCTCCTGTATACTGGCGGAAATATCTTTTGGTATATCGACCAAAACCGGACCTTTTCGCCCTGTGGTTGCAATATGAAAAGCCTCTCTTACAATTCGTGGCAGGTCACTCATCGATTGAACCTGGTAATTATGCTTGGTAATTGGTGTAGTAATCCCCATCACATCTGCTTCCTGAAAAGCATCTGTTCCAATAACCTGCCGTGCTACCTGGCCGGTAAAAATAACAAGAGGTAAGGAATCCATCATGGCATCGGTGATTCCTGTCACCAGATTGGTTGCACCAGGCCCAGAGGTTGCAATAACAACACCAGGCTTACCTGACACTCTTGCGTAGCCTTCTGCTGCATGAACGGCTCCTTGCTCATGACGGGATAATACATGATGAAACGATTCTTTTGCTTTATATAAGGCGTCGTAAATGGGTAAAACGGCACCTCCCGGATAACCAAAAATCGTTTCCACATCCTCACGAAGTAATGATTCCACCAGCAAATCTGCACCCGTTTTTGTGCTTGTTTCTGTTCGCATACTTGCCTTTGCCTGAACGCTCACCTTTTAATCCCTCCTAAACATTTTTAATAATCAAAAATCTCTAATCAAAAAAGACCTTTTCTCCCTACACTCTACACACACTTTTGCAGAATATAAGGGGAGAAAAGGTCTTTTACTTTTCACGGTACCACCCTTTTTTACAGTATCCTTACAGACACTGTCTCATGAAGCTGACGCCAGCCTCTTTGATAACGAGTGCTTCGAGAAACACCCGGCTAAGCCTAGTGAGATGAATCCGTTCAGCTTAACACTCAGGGACGATGTCGGAATGAGCTGTATTTCCGGGCTTCCAGCAACCCCGGATCTCTGGGAATACAAGTGGTTCATTCCTTTGTTCCCGTCATCGCTTTTACTTACCGTTTTATATTTTCATAACTCCTCCAGTATTAGCGGATGTAACAAGTTTTGAGTACTTCGCTAAATAACCGGACTGAATTTTCGGCTCTGGCTTTTGCCAATTCTTCCTCCGTTCTGTTAAAACTTCCTCGTCAACGAGTAATTCGATGGAACGGGTCTCTAAATCAATCATAATGCCATCTCCATTTTCGACTAAAGCAATCGGTCCGCCTTCAGCAGCTTCCGGAGAAATATGGCCAACGGAAATACCTCGAGTAGCTCCAGAGAAACGGCCATCTGTAATTAACGCAACCTCTTTCCCTAGGCCACGCCCTGCAATGGAAGATGTTGGGGCGAGCATTTCCGGCATTCCCGGACCGCCTTTTGGTCCTTCATAGCGGATCACAACTACATGACCTGCCTGAACGGTGCCGTTGTCAATTCCCTCCTGAGCCTCTTCCTGTGAGTCAAAAACAATGGCTTCTCCCAGGAACTTGTTAATCGATGGGTCAACCGCTCCTACTTTAATAACCGCTCCATCTGGGGCGATATTGCCGTATAAAATGGATAAACCACCAACAGGGCTATAGGCATTCTCTTTTTTACGAATGACCTGATCATTCTTAATTTCTGCATCTTTCACATTTTCATAGATGGATTGACCCGTCACCGTGATACGATCTTTGTGAATGAGTCCATCAATCTGACAAAGCTCCTTAATAATGGCACTGACACCACCGGCTAAGTGTACATCATGCATGGTATAATCCGATGCTGGACTAATTTTAGATAAATACGGAACCTTCTCCGCAATTTCGTTAATGGATTTCAGATCATATTCAATACCTGCTTCATGAGCGATTGCAATCGTATGAAGCACTGTATTGGTTGATCCCCCCATTGCCATATCTAAAGCAAATGCATCATCAAAAGTCTCTTTCGTTAAAATATCTCTTGGCCGGATATCCTGCTTAACCAGGTTAACTAAGTGGTGTGCGGCCTGATAAATTAAATCATGGCGCTCTTTTGATGTAGCTACAATCGTACCATTTCCTGGAACGGTCAACCCGAGCATTTCCATCAGACAGTTCATCGAATTTGCGGTAAACATGCCTGAACAGGATCCGCATGTTGGGCAAGCCAGCTGTTCCATTTCGGATAATTCGTTCTTCGTCATTGTCCCCGACTTGTAAGCGCCCACTCCTTCAAACATGGAAACGAGAGATAAATGATCACCACCTGGGGAAACGCCTCCCTCCATCGGTCCGCCTGAAACGAATACAGATGGAACGTTGGTTCTGGCTGCTGCCATCAGCATACCTGGTGTGATTTTGTCACAGTTGGGAATATAAAAGACTCCATCAAACCAATGTGCATTAATAACGGTTTCTGCACTATCAGCAATCACTTCCCGGCTTGGCAGGGAGTAGCGCATGCCGATATGACCCATGGCAATTCCGTCATCGACTCCAATCGTATTAAATTCGAATGGAATACCGCCCGCTTCCCGTATAGCATCTTTAACGACCTGCCCAAATTCATTTAAATGTCTGTGACCAGGGATAATATCTACATAAGAGTTACAGACGCCGATGAACGGCTTACCTAAATCACTCGTTTTAACCCCTGTTGCATGAAGCAGGCTTCGATGCGGAGCGCGGTCAATTCCTTTTTTAATCATGTCACTTCTCATTGCGGGGCCCCCTTATATTGCCTCGGCGTTGTTTTTCTTGTCCGGATAGCATTGAACGCCATCTGTTAATACGACTTTTCTGAACTCCTGCAAGAGATGTCTGGTTACATCGCCGATTGTACCGCCATTAATTGGACGCTGATCCACTTCTACAACCGCAATCACTTCTGCTGCTGTTCCTGTTAAAAATACTTCATCCGCTACAAACACATCATGCCTTGTAAATGGCTGTTCTTTAAGGTCATATCCGTTTTCGTTCGCTAAGTCTATAATGGCATTTCTCGTAATGCCTTCCAGAGCACCTAGATAAATAGGAGGTGTGTAAATCGTTCCATTTTTTACAATGAAAATATTATCTCCGGAGCATTCAGTAACATAACCCTGGTCATTCAGCATGAGTGCTTCATCAGCCCCTGCCTGCTTTGACTCCTGTTTGACCAAAATATTATTTAAATAATTTAAAGACTTAATCTGTGGACTAAGCACATCAGGACGATTTCTTCTCGTCGCCACGGATGCCAGTTTTAAGCCTCGTTCATATAATTCTTCCGGATAAAGAGCGAGTGCTTCTGCGATCACAACAATACGCGGTTCCTCACATAAATCAGGGTCAAGTCCCAGATTGCCTTTTCCGCGTGAGACCACAACTCGTATATAGGCATTTTCCAAGTTGTTTTTGCGAACCGTGTCCACAATAATCTGCTTAAATTCCTCCTTTGCATAAGGGATATCAAGCATGATTGAATGAGCTGATTCATAAAGACGATGAACGTGTGCATCAAGCTTAAACACATTTCCGCTGTAGACACGAATACCTTCAAATACCCCATCTCCATACAAAAAACCATGATCATAAACGGAAATGACGGCATCCTCTTTCCTCACATATTCGCCATTTAAATAAATCCACTGATCACCCATATACGTCACTCCTCTCTTTTCATATTTTATTGAACTGCATAAAAGCGTTAACGCGTTAAAGTATAAAATTTCAAAAATAACCCTTTTTTCAAATTCCTTCTTTTTGAAGTTTTAAAGGGCATTTATACTTAGCTTGCTATGGGTTTCATCATGTAGTTTTTTTAATATTGTCGATAATCATAACGCCATTTCATTTGGAGGTCAACCGGTAAAACAAAAAAATTCTGATAATTTTTATAAGTCAAATTTTTAGAAAACGCTTCCAATATTGATGCTGTTGTACTCCTTCCACCATTAGGTTTTTGCGCATTTTTTTGCCTCCTAATAGTCAGATGAAATATGCCCATATTTTAGAAAACACGGAAGGGATCTTTTGATAGGTACACTAAACATAAAAAATGACCATCCGTGGATGGTCATTTTTACATCGTCTGCTAATAAGCGCAAACAGAACCGGTCATCTAAAATAAATCACTTTTTAATTAAGCTTTTGCTATGGCAAAATACCTTTTAGGTAACGCAGGTATTAATAGAATTAATAGAATAATACAGAACAAAACAGAAATACTCATATAGGCACCATTATAGAGCAGTGAATAAATGACAACCGGCTGATCTCCTGCAAAGGAAGCAAAGAAGACAATCCCTGCCACAAAATGACATAAGAAACGGAGAAATCCTCCTATAATCGTGCCCATGATTACGAACGAAATCCACTTAACAGAATTCCCGCTGGTTATCCCTTGTTTCACCTGTTTTGCAAAAACCCCCGCAAAACCTACGAACGTAAACGCAAGGAAGTAGTCGATAAAACCTTGAACAGGATGATAAATCGAGGCACCTAATAATAGCTGTAATCCTCCAAACAGGAAGCCTGACAGAAGTCCCCCCTTGATACCCCATCTGAAAGCCATGATTAATACCGGAAGCATTCCAATCGATACGGATCCGCCCTGTGGCCAGAAACGTCCTGTTAAAAATTTGGACAGTTCATCAAATAATAATGCTAAAGCCGTGAAAATGGCGATTTCCACTACAAACAACACCTTTGACTGATTTGCCGCCATTTCATTATTCCTCCCCAATCAGATAATGAAAGTGAAGGTCGCCACGTCATACATGGATTTTTGCTCATAAAAAAAGCAAAGTATGGCGCAAGGACGCGCGATACTTTGCTTTGCCGTTCAAAACAAATTGTCCTTAACACCACAATCCCTACGCAAGTACTAACTTGACAGGTTCAAAGGGTCAAGAACGAAAACGCTCAATCTCAGCCGAACAGGCTCCCCTTTGTGGCAAACTCATTCACTTTGATTCTAATATACTACGTACGTTTCTGAAATACAACTAAAAAATCATAAAGTGAAACTTCCATCAGTGGTTTTTTTCCATTCCCCACTGATGGTTCGTTGAACTTATCAGGAATTTACTGGCCGATTATCCCCACTTAGTCTTGTTGGGGTACACTCAAGTCTTGAAGTGGGGGTATTACGGCCAGTTAATGCGTGATAAATTACTATTCTTTCAATAACATTCGCATTCCGAAAAATGCTGCCCAGCACCTATGATTTTTTATATAAAAATGAACGGGGATGTTGGAACCTTTTATAACGAGTGTTTGCTCATCAGATGGATATACAGAGTGGTCTTCACCATTTATATGAATCATCGGCTGATGGTTAACGATTTTAACAACCAGCAAATGACCTTCATCTGAAGAATAGGTACCCATCAGACTTTGCCATTGTGCTTCGGAAAGGGTGCTTTCAGGAAATTCCCCGTCCTTTTCCCCAATGGGTAATCCTAAAGCCGTATTCACCGCTTCTAACCAGATGTCCCCTGCTGGCAGATCAGATACATTAGATAATACCACAACCACCAATTCTTCCTCGGGTACAAAGCCAAAATGTGAGGATACTCCAGGCTGGCTTCCCCCATGCTCGACAAGCGTAAACCCATGGTAATCAGATGTTACATTAAGAGCATAACCATAATATTTGTTTTGACTGACCTTCGCATAAGGCTGATACATCTTTTTCACAGCCATCGGGGATAGCAGCTCCTCATCTCCAATTTTCCCATGATTAAGGAAAAAGTCACCATATTCCAATAAATCAAGGACCGTTGAACGTACACCCCCGCCAACTTCATAAATACCCAATGAAGGCCATTCTTCCTTCTGATGCTTCCGTTCCTCTTTATTATAGGAATAAGGTGTAGAGACCTGATTCATTTTATGGATTTCTTCAATACTAAGCGTCGTTCTGTTCATTTCCAACGGTCTCAGAATTTCCTCAGTAATAAATCGCCGAAAAAGCTTCCCTGAAGTCTTTTCAATAATCTCGCCCAGCAATAAAAACATGTCATTTGAATAACTGAAATATTCACCAGGATCACCTAAAATCGAATGATCCCCTCTCATTAAAAAGTTTTTTTCATCTTTAAAGCGATTTCTGTTCTCATCCCTTTTGACCGGCGCCAGTCCGGATGTGTGGCTTAATAGATGATGAATTTTTATCTGTCTCATATCCGATATTCCCTTTAGCTTGAAACCGGGGACATATTTTACAACCGGGTCATCAACGGACAGTAAGCCCTGTTCCTCCAGCATCATAATTGCCAGAGCTGTAAAGGATTTACTGATAGAGGCTGTTCCAAATAATGAGTTGCTGGTTACAGGTGATCGGGATTGTAAATCAAGCACACCAAACCCCTTCTGATAAATGACAACACCCCTTTTCAGTACGCCCACCGCTGTTCCCACGTGATGTTCTTTCTCCATACGCTCTATTAATCTTTTCTCGAATAACGACCACATGAACGTTAGCCCCCAACCTTGTTTTTGGAATCGTGTTTTGTTTCTCCATGACGTGGAAATAACAAATAATAGATTAGCTATTATTTGTATTGTATTAAAAATAATATACCAGTAAAATAGATATGGTATAATGTAATTACTTACCAAATAGTACTAAATTTTGATCTGGGAATGATGTGAATGTTTCAGGGAAAATTAATTAAGTATCATCGTACAAGGAAAAAGATGACGCAAAAGGAGCTTGCCACCGGTATATGCTCGGTTTCCTATTTAAGTAAAATAGAAAATGAAACCATCGAACCCAGCCAGGATGTGCTGCAACTCCTGGGCGATCGTCTTCACATCTCCTTAGATATGCAGGAAGATAACCAGGACGTTGAACAACGTCTCCTGGATTGGTATAGCATCATCAAAACAAATAATTATGAAAAAGCGCATGAAGAATACCAAAAGCTGCAGAAATATTACCACTTAACAAACAATCGTTCGATTAAAAATTTATTTCTGACGATTGAATTCGCATATCTTATGACTTTTGGGCATGATTCTAAAATAATAACATCACACTATAAGCAACTTTGTGAGTTGAAAGAATTATTTTCCCCATTAACCAATTATTACTTTTACAAATTGGAGTCCTTATATTTTTATAATAAGAATGATTTAGTAAATGCACTGGAATCGTTAAAAAAGGCTGAAAGAGTTTATCCGACAATTGACCAGACTGACTTAACCCTTTACTATAATTTGGCAGTCTTTTATAGTCGCGCTGATCAAATGTACAAATCTCTCCATTATGCATTCAAAGCTTTGCAGGAAACTCAGGCGAACTATGACTTAATTGAGATTACACGAACTTTCATTTTAATTTCCACACTTTATATAAGAATTGGTGAATATGACTATGCCGAGAAGGAACTATTAAAACTTAAAAAGGAAGAGAAAAATATAATCCCTGAATTTAATGCCCTGATTTATCATAACCTCGGATACATTTACTATCAGTATAAAGAATATGAGAGAGCAATGCAGCATTTAAAGACATCACTTGCGTTTAATCAATCTAAACACCAGTTGGATACGATTTATGTATTATGCTTAGTCTATCAATCCTTGTCTTATTTTCAACTGCTTGATGAAATGATAGAATCCGGCAAAAATTTGGCTAAAAAACAGAATTCTATAAGATATATTTATAAATTCTATATATTAGAAATGAAGAAAGATCAGCTTATCTATGATTTAACATTCATTGAAAAGCTGGAAGGTGACATTATTCCCTACTTTAAAAAAGCCGGAGATCAGTATGAGCTTCTCCGCCTTTACAAGTTACTCGGAGATATATACTTTCATAATCGTCAATATAAAAAAGGTGCAGAATATTATCAGCTTACGCACCAATTTTATACAAATACATTTAGGGTGGAAGACTATTTATAAAAGAGAGCTATTAAAGCCTCTTTTATTTTTTTAAAGGAATATCAATAGCAAAAATAGAATACTATATTTATCAGAATTGTATGCGCTTTATTAAAAAGTTGAGGTGAAGAAAGCTATGTCGAATTCAGTTTTACTGACAATGGAAGGCAAAACGGCAAAACTGACATTAAATCGCCCAGACAGCATGAATGCCATGGATGTGAATCTTTTAAATGAACTTCATGAGCAGTTACAGAAGATAAAGGAAAGTCAAGTAAATGTGCTGGTGATTACAGGAAATGGCAAGGCGTTTTCTGCAGGTGGTGATATTAAGACCATGCTGCTGCAGTCTGATCCTGAAGGTTTTAAGGAAACAATGGAAACCATAAAGGAAATAATGGTAACACTTTACACACTCCCAGCTATTACAATAAGTGCCATCAATGGTGCAGCTGCCGGTTTAGGCCTCAGCCTGGCTTTGGCCTGTGATTACGTATTTGCGGATGAAAAAGCTACCATCGCCATGAATTTTATTGGAATTGGACTGATTCCTGATGGCGGGGGCCATTTTTTCATGAAGCAGCGATTAGGAGAAGTAAAGGCTAAGCAGACCATTTGGGAGGGACAAAAACAAACAGCTCACCAAGCACAGCAAGCAGGATTAATTGATGAAACCGTCAGCTCTGATTTTGTTGAATTCATACAGAATAAAATAGATCAGTTACATAAACAGCCTCTAAGTGCCATGATAGAAACCAAACTGATTTATGCACAGGAAAACCGGGAAAGGCTTGAAAATACTCTAAGCCTTGAAACGGATGGTCAGCAAAAAATGCGTCAAACTAACGACCACAAAGAAGGGGTTCAGGCCTTCATAGAAAAAAGATCCCCTGTTTTTCAAGGAGAATAAAAAGCCAAGGATTTCCTTCATCCTTGGCTTTTCTCTATCTCTTAGTCCTTTTTCCGCTTAGCAGCCTTTTCACGTTCATTTTTATTTAAAATCTTTTTACGTAAACGAACGTTTTCCGGTGTTACTTCGCAGTATTCATCATCATCTAAATATTCAATTGCCTCTTCCAGTGTTAATTTACGTGTACTTCTTATCGTAGCTGTCTGATCCTTCGTAGCTGAACGAACGTTGGTTAAATGCTTTTCTTTCGTAATATTTACTGTCAGATCATTTTCGCGATTGTGCTCACCAACAATCATTCCTGCATACACATCTGTTCCAGGTTCTACAAAAATGACACCGCGGTCTTCTAAAGACATGATACTGTATGTGGTGGTCTTCCCATTTTCGAGGGAAACCAGAACACCCTGGCGTCGTCCACCGACGTTTCCTGTACTAACAGGCTCATATCCATCAAACGTATGATTGAGAATACCGTATCCTCTTGTTTGACTCATAAACTCTGTTGCATACCCAATAAGTCCGCGGGAAGGTACCTTAAATTCAAGACGTACCTGACCATTTCCCTGGTTCATCATATCGAGCATTTCACCTTTTCTGGAACCCAAGGATTCAATCACAGAACCTGAATAATCTTCAGGAACATCAGCCTGGACCCGCTCTACAGGCTCGCACATTTTCCCATCAATTTCCTTTAGGATTACCTGTGGCTTGGAAAGCTGAAGCTCATAGCCTTCCCTGCGCATATTTTCAATTAAAATTGACAGATGAAGCTCTCCGCGACCGGAAACCGTCCATGCGTCAGGGGATGATGTTGGCTCCACCCGCAAGCTGACATCCGTCTCTAATTGAGTCATTAATCGCTCTTCAATCTGACGGGCCGTTACATACTTCCCTTCCTTACCAGCAAATGGACTGTTATTTACCAGGAAGGTCATCTGAAGGGTTGGTTCATCGATTCTCAATAATGGCAGTGGCTCCCGATTTTCAGGTGAACAAACCGTTTCACCTACGTTAATATCCTCCATACCAGATACAGCAACGATGTCACCAGCTTTACCTTCTTCAATTTCCACTCTCTTCAAGCCAATAAAGCCGAACAGCTTGGAGACTCGGAAGTTCCGTACTGAACCATCCTTTTTCATAAGGGAAACCTGATCGCCGACTTTTATCGAGCCGCGAAATACTCTTCCCACACCAATTCTTCCAACATAATCATTGTAATCAAGTAACGTTACCTGAAATTGCAGGGATTCATCTGCATTATCGATAGGGGCCGGAACATGATCCATAATTGTCGTAAATATAGGGTCCATGGATTCTCCCAGTTCATCAGGCTCATAACCGGAAGTTCCCTGAAGAGCAGAAGCATAGACAACCGGAAATTCTAACTGGTCATCATCGGCACCTAATTCAATAAATAAATCAAGAACTTCATCCACTACCTCTTCCGGACGGGCATTTGGACGATCAATTTTATTTAACACGACAACAGGGCGTAATTTTTGTTCCAAAGCCTTCTTAAGTACGAAACGGGTTTGAGGCATTACACCCTCGTAAGCATCAACCACGAGCAATACTCCGTCTACCATACTCATAATCCGTTCAACTTCTCCACCGAAGTCCGCATGTCCTGGTGTATCCAGAATATTAATACGTGTATCTTTATAATGAATGGCCGTATTTTTTGATAAAATCGTAATTCCACGTTCTTTTTCCAAATCATTCGAATCCATTGCACGCTCATCTACATGCTCATTATCACGAAAGGTACCAGAATACGTTAATAGCTGGTCAACCAATGTTGTTTTTCCATGGTCTACGTGAGCAATTATCGCAATGTTACGCAAATCATTTCTATGTTGCATGAACAACTCTCCTCTAAAAAACCTTTATCAATATTCAACCTTTCAATTATAACATAAAGTGATCCAGTTAACCTCCATATATTTTAAATCATACTGCTTATTCACATTCAAAACAAACTTTCTTGTATTTATTTTTTACCAATCTGTAAAAAATAACATAAAAAGAGATGGATAAGTACAATCCACCTCCACTATTGTCATCAATTATTCTGCCCGCAATTCCTTCATTTCATTTAGAGCCTCGGTTGATAAATCATATAGCTCTGTATGTTCACTTAAATAAAAGCAATGTGAAGATAGTTGATAATTTTCCTGTGCCGCATTATAATCATTCATGAGCTCATAGCACCTGCCAATTTGGAAATATAGATCTCCCTGTAAAAAAAGCAACTCATTTTTCTTTGCATGGCGAAGACCTGATTTGGCATTCTTTATGGCTTCATCAAATTCTTTTAAATCCACAAGTAATCGTGTGAAATTATAATAACTTTTCACAAAAATTTTTTCGTCGGTAATATAAATATTTTTATTCAAAGCAGAAAGCAATTCTAAATAGATGTCTTTGCTGCTTTTGTATTGTTTAGTATTATGCAGAATAATCGCCTTAGTTAGCAATATTTCAATTTCTCGCTGTGAATAGTTTTTATTTGTAGTTAAACTGCACGACAACGCTTCATCAATATAAAACATTGCACGCTCTACACTTTTCCCTAGTTCATATTTACATATTCCCTTATGCCATAATAGAAACTGCCTTCCTTCCAGGTTATCTTTAAATAACGGATTACTTAATTCAAGCTCAACGATCTCATCTACATGTTTATAGTCTCTATCTTGTATAGCATCGCGAATTTCATCCATAGTGACACTTACATACTCTGATCTTGATGATTTGTAGTTCTCAAAGAAAAAATTAACTTCAATCCCTAATCTCCTTGAGAGCATAAACAACAAATCTGCCGAAACATTAATTTCACCTTTTTCCAGCCTGCTGATATAAGCCTGGGAACAGATTCCTTTACATAAATCCTTTTGAGAGATTCCGTAAAACTCTCTTAAATCCTTAATTTTTTCCCCGATATTACCACTGATTAACATACATCTTCACCATCCAACGTACATTTTTGGGATTTTCTAGAAAAAAATATTACTATCTTCATAAGTTTTAGCGTCTGGGCGATATATTCGTAAAAAATATGCTGTTATTCACCGAAAATGGGCTTATTTGCCCAAAACATAGAATTTTAAAATCTGATATAACTATAATAGAGAAATTAATAGAAAGGGTGAATATGGATGAAAAAAGTACTTGTAAGTCTGGTATTAGCATTTACCATTGTTGTTTCATTTGCAAGTGTAGATGTAACTCCAGATAATGAATCAGCTGCAAAGGTCATTACTTTTGACAGAAAAGATCCAGGACCAATGTATTAATTTTAGAAGTCTTAACTATTTTGACTTTAGTATTTCCCTTCCAATTAAGATTTTTTGTTTATACGATCCGGTTTAAAATGTGTTGTAATTAGCTTAATGATTAGTATTTTGAATCAAAATGAAGTTTGAAAGGGGTATGATGCCATGGCAACGCCTGAACGAGATGTTATCACATTAGGGTTATGTATTATCATTACAATCGTTGCCCTGAACTGGATAACCTCTCTCTATCTTAAGCGTAAACATGGTTAATACGTTTCACCTTTCTTAACGAACTATTTTCCATTCCAATCCATGAAGCAAACCCCAATTGCTTCAAACTGAACATATGACGTTTAACTTTTCACCTGGTGTAAACCAGGTTTTTTTTTGTTCAAAAAACCTATTAGAGAATAATGTCTTAAACGCCATCCGGGGTTTCACTAAAAAAATTGCACACTCTAATAGCTTATTCGCTAAGATTCTCCAAATTCCTCTTTCAAATAAATGCTTTTGCACAATACTATCGCCTTTCTGTCCTCCATTGTCCTCTCCTGAAACTTTTTACTCAAGAGAAAAAAGGACCATTATCCGATGTCCATTACAGATATTTACGTTTTGTATTGAAAATGTATCGTTTTTGTTAAGTCGTTGTTATTGCACTGAAATACATGACTGTTATAATGGCGCGGTGATTGGAGGTTATCTCATGAAAAAACTATCAGCACTAATTTTAGTATTTATCTTATGTATATTTTCATTAGGACACTTTACTTTTGCTCAGACAGAGAAAAATAAAGAAATTAATAATCAAGAGAAAATGATCGAAGTCGCAAAGGAAGAGCCAACCAGTGAAATTGCTTTTCAAATCGGAGGGTCTATAAATAGTCTGTTGAAGTACAGCCAGTTTACAACAGAATTATCCTTAACTGGACAAGACTTTTTAAAGGAGAAAGAAAAACGAACATTGACGGTGAAAGCTACAGCCTATACAGCCCATTGTGATGGTTGCAGTGGTATTACAAGAACAGGAATAAACCTGCTGGAAAACCCCGATAGAAAGGTGGTAGCCGTAGACCCTGATGTTATCCCACTCGGTTCCAAACTTTATGTGGAAGGCTATGGGGAAGCTGTTGCCGGAGACATCGGAAGTGCTATTCAAGGGAAGCGAATTGATGTGTTTATCCCTTCAGAGGCAAAAGCCAATACGTGGGGAGTAAAGAATGTAGAAGTGACAATCTTAAGCTCCTGATCAGGCATACTCATCGCTCATTTTAAGGAGCGATGAGTTTTTTATATCCCAAAATGCTCCTATCTGTAATTGACAAGTCTGTGGAAAATATACAGGGAAGTCCTATCAGTTTTCCCCGGTCTGATCTCTGCCCTTTAAAGCTTTATTAAGCTTCAGCATCTCAGGATCACTTTTAATCATGGCATCTTCCGGATTCTGATTGACTTCCTTCTTCGGATCACCATCCATGGACACACCTGCCTGTACACCTGCCGAGTCTTTATATACCCCCTCTCTTTCCCCATCCAAATGGGCGGATGGCTCACCTGTATAAGTACGTCTGTCACGTTCCTGCATTTTCACACCTCCTGTTAAATAGAATAAGCTTCAACAGGGAAAAGTATGTACAAACCATTATTGGAGGGTTATCTAATGGGTGCAATTGAGCAGGGTGATTATCAGTTTGATGTGGAATATGCCGTCAGTCTTCAAAAGGGTTCCATTCATGTTTATAGGGAAGGAGACTTTATAGAAGAATTAACCTTCTCTTTTAGTGGACAAAAACCTGATGAGCAGCAAATTGAAGAGCTTATTAATCATTATATTGAAAATCAGCATTAAATCTGCAGGAAGATATCCTTTCTAATTTCTGATCATGGTATACTTTTATATAAATGGAAATTTAGAAAGGATATTTTAAAATATGCGAACATCACTTTACGTTCTCATGAAAATAAAACATTTGTCGAACGTTCACCTATTTATTTGAAAAAATGTGTTTTACTAAGAGGCCTCTTTCCCCTTATAATGTTACTGTGTATCTAGATACGGAAGGGGTTATCAAATGGAGCGTTT
The DNA here is from genome assembly GCF_039522525.1 of Salinibacillus aidingensis. Taxonomy (GTDB): domain Bacteria; phylum Bacillota; class Bacilli; order Bacillales; family Alkalibacillaceae; genus Salinibacillus; species Salinibacillus aidingensis. The sequence continues at coordinate 87,600 of NZ_BAAADO010000007.1, read as the reverse complement.
ACCAGCGGAGGAAATTGAAAAACAACTGGATTATCTTTCAGACTGGAACGTTGAGGATGGACGTTGGCTTACGAAGCGATACCGTTTTACGGAGTTTCTAACAGGCATTCAGTTCGTAAATGAAATTGCCGAACTATCAGAAGAAGTAGATCATCACCCCTTTATTTCTGTTGAGTACAAGGTGGTTACGGTCAAGCTTACTTCATGGCGGGCAAAAGGAATTACAGATTTAGATATGGAACTTATCCAAAAATATGATTCTATTTTTTTACAAGTAACAGAATAGAAGTGAACAAAGGCGAAAGCGCCCGTTTGTCCAGCTGCGGCTCCCAGGCCAAGCGGTCATAAGAGTCTTTCTAGTCGCTGGGCGCTGGAGCCGGACGTGGCCTCTCATGATTTTTTAGCCACAAATCCGTAATCTTATAATTTCCTAGACAACCAAAAAGAAGTAAGTCATGGGTGCACCCGACTTACTTCTTTTTAGTGTGTAATATCATATCTACATGCAAAATTCCGTCATCCATGTATTCATCCGTCACGGTTTCAAATCCATACTGACCGTAAAAGTTTTGCAGATGTGATTGAGCATGCAGTTTAATTTCGGTCTCTCCCCATTCCTCTTTCATAATACTTAATGCTTTATCCATTAACTTTTTAGCATAGCCCTGTTTCCTGAACTTTTGTGTGACAAGAATACGGCCAATGGAAGCTTCCCGATAAATGGTATGATGGGGAAGCAGACGGCAATAGGCAACGATCTCTCCGTCATGTTCTAAATACAAGTGCGTGGAATGCTGATCATAATTGTCTATTTCCGGATAGGGGCAATTCTGTTCAACGACAAATACATTAACTCTTTCCCTCAGTAATGTGTAAAGTTCACTTACTGCTAATTGATCAAAATTCTTATGTATCCACTGCATATCTATACCTTCTTTTTAGCGTTCTTTGTTCCAATCAAAAGTTATCCGCTCTTTTGACCGTTGAAATGCTGGTGTCGCATTTTTCAATCAATCGTTTGTTTAACCAAAAAAGAAGTCAAACACGTTACTGGCCTTCGATGCCTCCTGATTGTAAAACTCTGAATATCCACAGTTATTACAATATACAACAGTAAAACGATTGTTCTGTACGTCGAACATTTTTGAAAGACCTGTACCCGTCATGGACACATCCTTCTTCCCTGCATCCGTACTGCCACATTTAATACATCCTTTTTGTTCAGACATATGAAAACCTCCTTTAATATTTAAACTTCTTCATAAAATTTATATTCTTTATCCTGTAACAAAATCCTCTTCTTTACAAGTATTTCGAACAAGAAATGCCCATCAGCGACGTACGGACTGGACTGAGCCGGAGGAGATAAAGGAAACACGGCGAACGGAGAGAGTCGATGTTGACTTATCGTACGGAGGTGAAGGAAGTCTCGCTAGTCGCTGGGCGCTGGAGCCGAACGTGGCCTCTCATGATTTTTTATCCACAAATCTGAAATTTTATAATTTCCTGGACGATTAAAAAAGCACATTCCGCATAACACGGAATGTGCCTGATATTTCAGCTTATAGCTTAACAACGTTCGCAGCTTGTGGGCCACGGTCGCCTTCAACGATTTCGAATTCAACACTTTGTCCATCTTCAAGTGTTTTGAATCCATCTTCCTGGATAGCTGAGAAGTGTACGAATACATCGTCTCCACCTTCACGCTCGATAAAACCAAAGCCTTTTTCTGAGTTAAACCATTTTACTGTACCAGTCATTTAAAATGACCTCCTTATAAAAATAATGTTACAAAAGAAATGAACCGCAACTTACTTTACCTACTTTTATAAAGAGGTCATCAAGTAAATATTCGATCTTCAATTTCATTTTGCTTATTTAAATATAACGCTTTTTCTCCGGAAATGCAACCGTAATGTATAATTTCCATGATTTAATCATCCTATGCCTACATTTTTCTATCCCAATCGGACATAGTAACAAAAAGAATCCATCATAAGGAGGTTCACCATCTATGGACAGTACCCAGGATTTTATTGAAAGAATCCATGACAAACAGAGAAAAGATCAACGCAATCGCAGACGTCAGGGAAAAAACGCCCCCTCCAACAAACTCCCAAACAAAAATAAAAAATAACAGAAAAGCGGATGAAGGACACTGGAGTGCCATAATTCAAAGAAACTGTCCTTCATCCCCCTCTTAAAGAATAAAAATGACTGCCCCACACAGGAACAGCCACGAAAGTTGTTATTATTCATATCCCTTTCGGGGTATATCCTCACTTTCACCATTTTCACGTTCAATTTTTCCATCAATCGTACCTTCTGTTAATGTATCGCTTGCCTGTTCATGGGTCTCGGCGATTCCTGCAGACAGTTGATCCTGTTTTTCGTAGTCCTCAGGCTCGTAATACTTATTTGCTACCGTCTTTTCTGATTTGCGATTATTTTTTTGACTCATACGGCACCTCCCATATAGATTCATCCATTATCCTTTGATATAAGGATGAAATTTATGCCGGAAATAAAGGAAATGGTTGAGGGTGATCAGACAGATCCAGGTACAGCCAGCCTGAATATCAAAAAGGGCTATCCTGTTTTCAGTGATAGCCCTTTTTCTTTACATGGATAACGCTTTTTGTGCCAGTTTTAAATCATTCGAAAATAATTTGTTTAAATTATACGATGGGTAATGACCCTGTTTAAACATATAGCGATAAACCATATCATGCAGTCTTATGCATTGATTTAATTGCTTTGTCAGGACTTCCTTTAACGCTGGGGTTGCGGTTTCTGTTATCGCAATGGCATAATTCCGAACCCCTGCCTTCGTAAAAGCGAGTAAATCACCTTCAAAAAAAGTATCATGTATTCGTTCCTCTTCATTCCGGCCGTCAGGGGATGGAACGTGACGGTAAAATTCCATTAATTCCTGCAGATCCGACTGATTTTCCTGAATACTGCGTTCATACAGACCTTTTAAAGTCTGGTCCGTGATATTCGGCAGGGCCATTTTCATTTTCATGACACCAATTGATTTGAAGGCGACAAGTTCATGCAGTTCAAGCGCTTCATGCCACGCAAGAGTATTATGATGCTCCAATGCTTTCAGCTCCTTTGGAAAATGTTTCATTACTACTCTATGCATGACATTCCCCTACTGGCACTTTACACCAGCGAGACAATTTATAAAGATAAGACCATTAAATGTTCATCTAAGTATCCCTTGTCCGTTTTAATCGCTCTGGGCTCTGTGGCATACATTTTAAAACCAATGGATTCGTATAAGTGAATAGCAGCGTTGTTGGTGGAAACCACCGATAAATGAATCTGTTCCACTTCTCCCTGCCTCCGAGCCGTCTGAATAGCTTTGAAAATCAGCTGTTTCGCAATACCCCGATTCTGATATTGCGGCTTCACATACATGGCTAAGAGAAAAGCTTTATGTTTTTCCTTCCTTTTATCCGAGAATTGTAAGGTTGTCACACCGACTAAACCTTCATCCGTAAAGGCTCCAAAAGTTATATTATTTTCGTCTGATAATCGTTCGGCAGTCTGGTCAACCGGATTCTCCCGCTGAACAGCTTCTTCATAGGTGGTAAGAAAGGCATCCGGCGCTTCCTTTAAGGCCTCTATCCTTAAATTCCAGTACTGCTCTGCATCCCCTTCATGTAAAATGGTTACAACGGTATTTGTCATTTTGTATTCCTCACTGTTCCATATCTTTTACTAACTGAGCCATTTCCACTGCAGCAGCAGCCGCTTCAGAGCCTTTATTCCCTGCCTTTGTTCCTGCACGTTCAATTGCCTGCTCAATGGTATCTGTTGTAATAACACCAAAAATGACCGGTTTGCCGGTTTTTAACGCAGCATTTGATACGCCTTTCGCGGCTTCGTTACAAACGTAGTCAAAATGGGGAGTAGAGCCCCTGATAACTGTTCCAAGCGCAATCACAGCATCGTACTTTCCAGATTCCGCCATTTTCTGCGAGATTAACGGAATTTCGAAAGCTCCCGGAACCCAGGCGGTATCAATATGCTCCTCTGAAACTCCATGACGTTGCAGGGTACCCACTGCGCCCTCCAATAATTTTTTTGTGATAAATTCATTAAAACGACCAACGACGATTCCTACTTTTAAATTAGTGCCTACTAGGCTTCCTTCAAAAATTTGTCCCATGATTGCTTCCTCCTTGTTTTATCGATCATGAATGAGTATGAAACTCCAATAAATGTCCCAGCTTTGTATGCTTCGTTTTCAGGTAACGTTCATTTTCTTTACGGGCAGGCATCTGAATAGGTTCACGCTCAACTACTTCTAAACCATACCCTTTAAGTCCTTTAATTTTTTTCGGATTATTCGTTAATAGACGCATTTTTCTAAGACCTAAGTCCCTTAATATCTGTGCACCAATTCCATAATCCCTAAGATCAGGAGCAAATCCTAATTTTTCATTGGCTTCTACTGTGTCATAGCCTTCCTCCTGCAGCTTATAGGCACGAAGCTTATTGATTAATCCAATCCCTCGGCCCTCCTGCCTCATATAAAGCAAAATACCATTTCCTGCTTCCTCAATCTGTGCAAGGGCTGTATGCAGCTGAGGTCCGCAATCACAGCGATAGGAACCGAATACATCACCCGTCAGACATTCGGAATGGACTCTGACCAATGTCGGTTTCTCCGGATCAATCTCCCCTTTTATAAGGGCGATATGTTCACGATCATCCACTGCATTGGTATATGCAACAGCTTTAAAATCCCCAAATTCGGTAGGAAGATTGACTTCAACTTCCTTCTGAATCAGCTTTTCCTTCTGGTTCCGATATTCAATCAGATCCTTAATCGTAATAAACTTAAGACCAAACTGATCAGCTATTTTGCGTAAATCTGGTACTCTGGCCATGGTTCCATCATCTTTAATGATTTCGCAAATCACCCCTGATGGAAAGGCACCGCTCAGTTTAGCTAAATCAACCGCAGCTTCCGTATGCCCCGCTCGTCTCAATACGCCACCGTTTTTTGCTACAATCGGAAACACGTGTCCAGGTCTTTTAAAATCAGCAGGCTTCGAATCAGGATACAATAATTGCTGGATGGTCAGCGCCCGTTCGGCAGCACTAATCCCTGTCGTTGTATCCCGATGGTCAATACTTACTGTAAAGGCTGTGCCATAAGGATCTGTACTCTGATTAACCATTGAATGCAGTTCCAGACGATTGGATAAATCTTCAGTAATGGATGTGCATACAAGCCCACGGCCATGTGTGATCATAAAATTGATGGTTTCTGCGGTTACTTTTTCTGAAAGAGCAACAAAATCTCCCTCATTCTCACGATCTTCATCATCGGCTACAATAACGACCTTACCTGCCTTTAAATCCTCGATTGCTTCCTCTACTTTATCAAACATGCTGTCACTTCCTTTTCGTCTTTTATAAAAGCTGATCTAAAATGTTTCTGCCCGGAAGGTCAGTCCTTATCGGAAATCATATTAGCCACGTACTTCGCCAACATGTCACACTCGATGTTCACGATATCTCCCTCATCCTTCTGTCCTAAAACTGTATTTTCGGCTGTATGAGGAATTAAGGAAATGGTTAAAACGTTATTTTCTGTTCCAAAGACTGTCAGACTCGTTCCATCAACCGCAACTGAACCCTTTAGCATCATCAGCTTCTCCAATTCGTCCGGAAGCTCAATCTGATAGTAAATCGCATTCGCCACCGGTTTCTTCTCAATAATCGTACCTGTACCATCAACATGTCCTGAAACAAAGTGTCCGCCAAACCGGCCATTTGCTGGCATGGAACGCTCTAAATTAACCTGTGAGCCTTTATCCAGCATTCGTAAAGAGGTCGCCTTCACCGTTTCCGGCATGATATCAACCTGAAAATCGTCATCTGAATAGCCTGTCACGGTTAAACAGACACCATTAACCGAAATACTGTCTCCTACCTTAATATCTGATAAAATTTCATTCGCTTCGATGGTCATTTCAATTTCCTGTTTACCCTTCTGGATATCCTTTATGGTGCCTAACTCTTCAATAATTCCTGTAAACATATTTTCACCCTTCATCATGATTTTTAGCTTCTGCCACAATTTTGAGGTCCTTGCCAATTCTTTCAAAGGAGGTAATGGATAAGTCCAGACTGTCTGAGAGACTTTCGATGCCATCTCCTCCGATGGATGTTGGCGCTCCCCTTCCACCAATAATCGTTGGGGCAATATAAGTAATGACCTGCTGAACAGCCTTCTCCTTCAGAAAGCTGCCATTCACTTCTGCTCCACCCTCTACAAACAGGGTCATAATTTTTCGCTTCCCTAATTCCTCCAGCACTCTGGGAATAGTGATTTCAGGCTGATCAAGCTGGATCACTTCCACATGGGCAAATTGTTCATAGCCTGCAATGGTATCCTGTCGGGCTTCCGATCCCGTTATGATCAACGTCTCGGCATCTTTCTTTGTTATAATATTTGATTGAAGAGGCGTTCTTAAATGGGTATCCAGCACCACTCGTACCGGATTTTTACCGCCAAGGGGCAGCCGGGCTGTGAGAGTTGGATTATCTTTTAATACTGTGTTGACACCAACCAGAATAGCATCATGGGTATGCCGATACAGATGGGCATCCTGTCGGGCTTCCTCTCCTGTGATCCATTGGCTTTCTCCGGAGACAGTGGCAAGCTTTCCATCCAGGCTTGTAGCTGACTTCAGTGTGACAAAGGGCTTATGATGCTGAATATAATAAAAAAATGCTTTATTAATGCTGTCAGCTTCCTCTTTTAATATCCCCACATCAACCTGAACCCCCGATTCTCGCAGTCGTTTAATCCCCTGACCTGCAACCTTTTCATTTGGATCAACCGTTGCCACAACAACACGTGACAGACCTTTTTGCAGGATTAAGTCTGCACAGGGTGGGGTCTTTCCGTGATGACTGCATGGCTCAAGCGTTACATAAATGGTCGCATGCTTTGCTTTGTCCCCAGCCATCTGTAACGCATGAACCTCTGCATGGGGCTCACCAGCTTTTAAATGGGCACCAAAGCCGATGATCTGCCCATTCTTCACCACTACCGCTCCAACAGGTGGATTGGGACTGGTCTGGCCCGATACGGATCTGGCTAAGGATAAGGCGAATTTCATATAGTACTGATCATTCATAACAGTCCCTGCTTTCGTATGTTTAAGATTTGGTCATCTCATTAAAAAACCCTTCTGATTCAAAATCAGAAGGGAGAAGGTGTGTATGATTAAAAATTTTACGACAGCATAGCAAAAAACAAATGAATCAGGAGGAATCCGAAAAATAGCCATTTTCCATGCATATAACCTGAATCACTGCCGTATGATCTTCCATTCCTTCTCCCATCCAGACTTTCACTGTCGGTCCCGGATTTTCACCAGGTCCACCGCTCGATTTTCATCTCACGGGTCACGGACTGAGGAGTTTCGGCTCCATCACCGTCGGTAGGGAATTGCACCCGACCCCGAAGGAATTTTTTATTTAATTTTGTATAATTGTAACACTAAAAAATTTATAAGTACAAAAATTTGTTTACACCACTTAAAATATAAGAATCAGATCTATTTGAAAGGATGTCAAAAATGCATTTTCATACAATCATTGTTGGGGCAGGATCCATGGGCATGGCTGCAGGATATTATTTGGCAAGACAAGGGAAAAAGGTTCTGCTTATCGACTCTCATAATCCCCCGCATCAGGACGGGTCCCATCATGGGGAAACCCGACTCATACGTCATGCCTATGGGGAAGGTGAACACTATGTTCCATTAGCTCTCCGCGCCCAGGAGCTTTGGTATGAATTGGAAAAGGAATCAGGGGAGGATTTATTTCTGCAAACAGGTGTCTTAAATATAGGAGAAAAGGATTCTTCCTTTATTCGTGAGGTACAATCAAGTTCAGAAACCTATCACCTCCCACTGCAAACCCTGTCTGCAAAAGAAATTTCCCAAAAGTGGGAAGGGCTGTCATTACCCGATCATTACATAGGCTGCTTAGAGACCACCTCAGGAGTCCTTTTTAGTGAAAGGATTATACAAACGTATCGTTCCCTGGCCGAATCCTTCGGGGCTACGATAAAAGTGAATAGCGAAGTTGTGGATATTGACATACATAAAGATTCAGCAACCGTGTATACAGAAAACGAAAGCTTTGAAGCAGACCATCTTATTGCGACCACTGGAGCATGGGCAAAAAAGACAGGCGAAAAGCTGAATGTATCTTTACCTTTAACCACCTTACGTAAAACCTTTTCCTGGTTCGATGCCGATGACCAAATTTATAATGCAGCAGAATTCCCAGCATTCACCTTTGCTATTAGCCAGGGTACCTATTATGGATTTCCAAGCATTCACGAGTCCGGAGTTAAAATTGGAAGACACGACGGTGGACGGGAGTTTCAAATGGGTCGTCCCCTAAAACCTTATGGATATTACAGAGAAGATATCGGGGACGTTTCAGATATATTAGAGGCCTATTTTCCGCATGTTCAGAGTCAAAACACCGGAAAAACCTGTGTATATACCATGACTCCTGATGGGGACTTTATTATTGATCAGCTGCCCCAGCATCCGAATGTCACAATTGCGTGTGGATTTTCCGGGCATGGCTATAAATTCAGCAGTGTGGTTGGAGAAATTTTGAGTAAAATGGCTATGAATGAAAACGTTGATTTTGACCTTGCTCCATTCAGTATAAAGAGATTCTTAAAATAAAAAGATATGAAACCTATACCGGACGTTTATCGTATAGGGCATTAGCAACTATTCAATAATAAAATGAAGAATATGATGCGAGGTGTTGCAAACATGATTATTATGACAGGTGAAAAGGTTCCTGGATATGAAGTGACCGAAGTATTAGGCCCCACCTTTGGACTTACGGTAAGAGCCCGCGGTGTCGGAAAGGACATCACTGCTTCGATTAAAGGGTTATTCGGCGGTGAAGTCCGCCAATATGTGGAGATGCTTGAGGATGCAAGAAAAGAAGCCTTGGATCGGATGACAGAAAACGCACAGCAAATGGGTGCAGATGGTATCATTATGTTCCGATTTGATTCCGGCAGCATCAGCAACAACATGAGTGAAATCGTCGCCTATGGTACCGCGGTAAGGTTGGAGAAAAAGGAATAATGATGAAATTTGTCATAGGATATTTTGTTTTTCAAATCCTTCTGCTCATTGTCATTTTAGTCATTACTCATCAAACGGATAAAAACAGTCGCAAAGCGTTTTTACAGCCTAACGAAGTACCTGAAGGATTTGAAAAAACGTCCGAAACGTTTATAGACACGAAAACAAAAAAGACGATCTACGTTTACTATAATCGCCACACAGGAAAGCGAATTTACGTTGAGCATTAAAAAGACAAGAATCTGACACTTGTTGAAGTGAGAGATTCTTGTCTTTTAACCATTTGCCCTGATTTCTTCTTCCCTGTTTTTACGCATTTCCTCCCGATCCTTTTCTGTTAAACGAGGACAGGTAAAGCAAAACTTCTCACCTTCACGCAAATAATTCAAACAACAAGTACACTCGACTGGAACCTGTTTATTTTTATCATCTAAACTATCAATGAATCGCTGTTTTACCCGAAAAGGATTTCGTTTACGGCCAAAAACATCTGGTTCAATCTTCTCAGCCAGGAACCGGTAATCCTGATCAATCTGCTCATGTAATTCGTCACCTGCCCTGTGCTTCCATTGATCTAAATAAATATCAAACTTTCTCGGCAGCTGGCCCCATAATTGGCCGGCGTTCATTTGCACCGATTCGGCCAGGGTTTCGAATAATGGCTGCATCGTCTCCCTATAAAAAGCAGCAAGTCGCTGATACAGCCATTCCTCTCTTGGCTGATCATGATGGAAAGGAAAGGTTGCCCATCGATCCAGCTTAAAAGAAAAACGATAGGTTCCTTGAACGGAATAAAGGCGGACGGTAACATTTTGAGGAGATAAATCTACCGTTTCATTCATGATCGATGATGTGTACTGAACAGCCAGCGGGAGGCTTGCAAACCACCTTGCCAGCGCTGCCGCTGTAGCTGCGGGATGTAAGGCTTTAAAGTTGGGGGAATATAAATCAATCAGTTCCTGCATATTTTCTTTTATCAATAGTTCCGACAAAGGTCTGGAATAAATCACAGCTTCCTGATCTTCATCAGTGATAAAAAAATCCCTCTTCATGACTTCCTGCCATTGTTGATAATTCATAGGTATACTCCTCACTTGATGTCATGCGTACGAATAATCGTATAACCGTTCTCAAATCGCATATTCATCATAAAACAACAGACTCTGTTTTGCAACGTCAGCTTTTGCTAAACAGAGTCCGGCTCATATCTACATATTTCGTCCGCTCAAAGCTAAACAAGGTTATTTTTGAACGCATAAATTACCGCCTGCGTTCGATCCTGCACTTCCAGTTTACCTAAAATATTACTCACATGAACCTTCACCGTCTTCATGGCAATAAACAGCTCATCTGCAATCTCCTGATTTGTTTTCCCTTCCGCCATAAGGGAGAGGACTTCTTTTTCACGCCCTGTTAATTGAAGATGCGGTTCCCCAGTTGTATTCTGCATTTTGGACATGATTTTTCCAGTTACTTCCGGTTCCAGAATGGATTGCCCCTCATAGGTCGCCCGGATGGCATCTGCTATTTCACCCGCCTTGGATGTTTTCAGCATGTAGCTGGTTGCCCCTGCTTCCAGGGCGGGATAAACCTTATCATCATCCAAAAAGCTTGTCACTATAATAATTTTCGCCTGTGGCCATGCTTCCTTAATTTGTTTCGTTGCTTCAATACCGTCCATTTTATCCATCACCAGATCCATAAGAATAATATCTGGTTTGTATTCAAGAGCCAGTTTGACGGCTTCCTCACCATCACCGGCTTCTGCTATTACATCAATATCCTTTTGCGAAGCCAGATAGGAGGACACTCCAATACGAACCATTTCATGATCATCTGCAAAAAGGACACTTATCATATGAGCCACCACCTTTCTTCCGCAGCAGAAAATACCTCTTCGTCATTCTATATTAAAGTTTTATAAATGGGGTACCTTCACCTCTAACCTGGTGCCCTCCCCCACGATACTCACGATTTTTAAATTCCCTCCTACTTCAAGGGCTCTTTCCTGCATATTCTGTAACCCGTAGGAGCTGGTTTTAGCTTCTTCTACATTAAAGCCAATGCCATCATCCAAAACTCGCATAATGACGTTTTCGTCTCTTTCTATTAATAACACTTCCAGCTTACCCGCTTTCGAATGTCTGAGGGTATTGGAGACAGATTCCTGTAAAATCCGGAATAACTGATCCTCTATTCCTTTATCCAGTTCCATGTCCTCCAAATGCCAGTCAATCTCCATTGGGACTTTTTGCGTCAGCTCCGCCAATAGCTCCTCAATCCCTTCCTGAAGAGACTTTCCCTTCAGAGCTACTGGTCTTAAGTGGAGCAATAATGCACGCATCTCCAATTGTGACTGATGAATCATATTTTCAGTTAAGGATATTTGCTTTCGTAAACCAGGGTCCTGTTGAGGATGGCTGTCCTTCATTGCAGACATCATCATGGAAGCAGCAAATAGCTGCTGACTCACGGAATCATGAAGCTCCCTTGCCAATCTGTTCCTTTCCTGAACAACAACCTCCTGCAAACTCTTTTCCCGCTCCCGGGCCCGCTCGGTTGTCATCCGCTGAAAGGTTTCTGTCTGCTTCTTAAATTTCTTATCCAACTCCAATATCTGCTCCTGAATCTGCTGAATTTCCTTCATCATGATGTCGTCTTCCATCGTCAATTTCTGATCTTTGAGAAGTTCATCCAGCCTTCTCTGGATAAATTGAAAATTCTGTTTGGAAGATATCCCATAAGCCGTGCCGCCTATGACACCTGCCAGGATGGAGAGTGCCAAAACTAACCAGATATAGGGAACATCATTGAACAGGTAAGTATCAAATAGCCCCCTCCAGTCATTCAGGGGAAATGAAATAAAGGTAAGAGCCAGGACAAGTACCGTTAAACTGACCGCAGCGACAATTCCAATCATCATCTGCTTAAGTATCCACTTCATATCCGCCTCACCTCAATATCTCCGGATCCAATTGAGGTGATCATCTTCACCCGGGGTATATGATTATCATAGTTTTCGGTTTTATAAGCCAGGGTATCATTCATCAGCTTTTCATGATGCTCTCCTAAAATGTATGCCCGTCCAAAAATAGAACTATGAACTAGCTGTACTTCTACTTCATAGGGTACGTAAATAATAATATTTCCGATAAAATGACGTATAGATATGACTGCCTGCTCAGGAAGAACGGTATGACTTAAGTCTATAATCCGGTCCCCAAAGCCACTATGAATACTTATATCGCTCCATTTATAGGAGGTCTGGGAGGTTGCCTGATCATCAAATAAACGATTGTTTAACAGAGGCTTCACTTTTATTAACGATTCCTCATCTGCCCTTTGCTCCGCATCATCCCTGGTAAATTGAGGGGTGATCTGTTCAGGCTCCTTTTTTAAGCGCTGATAATGAAGAATAAACAGGACTACACCGGCTATGATTAAAAAACGGACAGCCATGGTATTTAAAATATTGAAGAAAAGACTGATACAGCCGAAAAAGAACACGATTTTCCCCCATGTATAAGAGAGGTTTTTCCAGCCCACAAATATCATAAAGGAAGAAAATAAAATAGAAAAAATTAACCATCCGTTAAAAAAGAGAATCTCGAACAAAAAGAGAGCAATCACAATTAAAATGATCCAGTTTATCGTATTTGTCGGCAGCCGTTGAAACATCTGTGAGCCCTCCTTTTGTATATTCAGATATGTACAAAAAGACACAGAAGCTCTGCGCCTTTTTATATAGTTAGAAGAAGCAATAAAAAGATTATCTAATTATGTTATTAGCATACCATATCCAGCTTAATTGGCAGAGTTTTTTTCCTGTTCATTCTGTTCACGTTCTAATTGAGCGATTTTGCTGTCAAACGTATTTCGATAATAGGCACTATTCACCTTCTGCTCAAGATGCTGAATGTAGCGGTCCATTTCATCAAACCGGGAGAAGGATTTTTCCGGATACTCATCAAGCACCTGATTCATCCGATATTGTGCCCGGGCTGCATTTTCCCTTCCCATCAGCTCCATACGCTTTAACTTCATGTCTTTAAGCCGATGCTGCATTTCTTCGTATTTTTGCTCAAGCATGGTAAGCTTCTCGTCCATTTCATCACGCATGGTCTTCATTCGTTCAGCACGAGTCTCATATTCTGCAAGCTCCTGCAGGGCAAACTGCTCCATTTCCATTTCACCGGCTTTTTTCGCGATTTCTGCCTGACGTCTCCGCTTGTCCGCCATGTCTCCAGCCTGATAATATTCTCGTGTATACTCTTCCTTCAAACGATGCTGTCTTTCAATCAGCTTACGCACATTTTCTGTTTCCTTTTCACTTTCGCGCAAATACTGATTCAGTTTTGCAATTGGATTTTTCTCTTCTTTTTCATCAAGCATCTGATGAAGATCCGCCGAAATACTCTCCGATAATCGCTTAAACACATTTGCCATCGCACATCTCTCCTTTATGATTTATTTAATTCGGCCCATTCCCTTTCAAAGTTCACAAAAGGGTCATCGGACTCAGGCTGTGACTGATGATGACTGCTGCTTTTCCATTCTTTATAAATCAGATACAGTCCATACCCTGCTGCAAGGCCTATAACAGCAAACAGATTAGAGAAGGCAATACCCACTACAAACAGCCCCAGAATGGCCCAGCCAATTTTACCGGCAGTGGAATCAGCTTTCATGAATTGTTTAAATATGATATACAGGAACCATACACTGGCTGCTAATAAAATCATCGGACCAATATTAGCCAGTAATATAAGAAAAGCAATTAGCCCTAAACTAAATAATACAAACTTTTTCATTTACACCCGCCTCCTTTCAATAGCTTGTCTATATCATATCGAGAAAAAGAACCGGACATAACGAACTACAGATATATTTTCAATTAAGACTTAAGGAGTAGTAAGAAAAGCGAAGGCGACTGGTTAGGCCCGACGGCATAAGCAGAATATCCGTAGTGGCCGCTTTTGGGCCATGGAGGGTATTCTGCTTATGACCGCTTGGGCCTGGGAGCCGCAGCTGGACATAGAAAAGCGAAGGCGACCGGTTAGGCCCGACGGCAAATTCTGTCTGAGGAGAGAGATCCCATGTCTAAATCAAAAATGGATGAATATATAGAAGAAGGAATCTACGGAAAAAAGGAGACAAAACCTGATGAAAGAAGACGATTTTTAGGAACATTGAGGGAACGTGTTATATTAGTGTTAACCAAGGGACAGGTCATGAAGAAAAAAGGGATGGATCAACTGGAAGCGGCGATGAAGGATTATCCTGATGCTGAAATTCTGCTTAACGGAAAAGTCAGATCCTCCTATTTTAACCCGTATAAAAAGTTAGCGGGGAAATATAACATTGCGTACAAATCTGTCACCAATAAACAGGCAAAAACCGATCTGGGATTAATTTTAGCGGTAGATTATGCGATTGAGAAAGAGGATATTTCTGTTGAAGAAGAACAGCAGGCAAATCAGGAGCAGGAGGATAAACCCAATAGGCTTGCTGCTTTTTTTAAATATTTGTTCACAGGCTCCAAAAAATAAGCAGGCTTACTTTTTGGAGAAACGCTGACCAAGCTTAAAAACGATAACAAATAATGCGACAATTAATAAAAGATGAATAAACTTCCCTAAAAGGTCTAAAACCAGTCCGATGATCCACACCAGGATAATGAGCATGAAAATTTTCCATAGCATAGGAAACACGTACCTTTCTTTAACGTAACATCATAGGATAAAATCTGATTTTATTGTAGAATAAATACAGACTAAAAGAAACAGGTGATGAAATTTGACGAAACAAAGCATCGTATTTTTTGATATTGACGGAACATTACTCGACCACGATAAGGAATTGCCGAAATCAGCGAAACAGGCCGTATCAGATTTAAAGGCACAGGGGCATATTGCAGCCATTGCAACAGGACGGGCTCCCTTTATGTTTGAGCCATTACGGAAGGAGTTAGGCATTGATACATACGTAAGTTATAACGGCCAATATGCGGTTTCTCAGGATGAGGTTATTTTTACAAACCCTATTAATAAAACAAGCATAGAAGAACTTACGAAAATGGCAGTAGAAAACGATCATCCACTGGTTTATATGAATGAATCTATGATGAAATCAAATATCGAATATCATCCCCATGTGGATCAAAGCCTTAAAAGCTTAAAATTCAGTCACCCTGAATATGACCCGGACTTCTTTAAAGACCGTCATTTATATCAGTCATTACTCTTTTGTACGGCAGGTGAAGAAAAACCTTACGAGGAAGCGTTTGATGACTTAACATTTATACGGTGGCATGAATTTTCCATGGATATCATTCCCAGAGGGGGTTCTAAAGCCAATGGTATTCAAAAGATGATCCAGCATCTCGGAATTCCACTCGAGAATGTTTATGCCTTTGGGGATGGCTTAAATGATATTGAAATGCTTAAAGCTGTACCCAATAGCATTGCGATGGGGAATGGACTTTCCGAAGTTAAAGAAGCAGCAAAACTAGTAACAAAGCCTGTGGATGAGGACGGTATTTTGCATGGCCTTAAGAAGGTTGAATTAATTAAGTAACAAAGACGGAAGTACCAGTCTATTTCAAAAAAGGTTGTGGGCCAAAGTCATGGCTCACAACCTTTTTGCTAAACAGGCATCTCTGTTATTACATCGCTTCTTTCACGAAAGGAACGATTTGTTTTTTACGGGATACAACTCCCTCAAGTGTTGCCTTGTTTTCGGATAATGTTACATCAAAAGCTTTTTCTACTGCATCTGTACGGCTTCCCAGTGCAACAGCCTCTGAATTGTTATTTAGAATATCGGTAACGACAAATAGGAATAAACCTAACCCTTTATCGTCAATCGTCTTATTAATAGCCTCTTCAATTTGGCTTTGACGGGACAATACATCATTAGGGTCTACCACATTGACCTGGGCGATTTCCACTTTTTCTGAACCCATTTCAAACTCTTTGGCATCAAGAGAGATTAAATCTTCAGCCGTTTTATCACTTACATCTGCACCTGCTTTAAGCATTTCAAGACCATAGCTTTCAGCGTCAGTACCGGCAATCTCTGCAAGCTCTTTAGCTGCCTGAACATCTTCCTCCGTACATGTAGGAGATTTAAACAATAGAGAGTCCGAGATAATGCAGGATAGCATTAATCCGGCAATGTTCTTAGGAATCTCTACATTATTTTCTTTATAAAGCTTGTTAAGAATTGTAGCCGTACAACCTACAGGCTCCGCGCGATAGTATAATGGATCGCTGGTTTCAAAGTTCGCAATACGATGGTGGTCAATAACCTCTTTAATTTGCACCTGATCAATATCGCTTACACTTTGCTGACGCTCATTGTGGTCAACCAAGATGACCTGATCGGTTTCATTAGCAACGGTTTCGACATATCTTGGGGCTTCAACATTAAAATGATCCAATGCATATTGAGTTTCACCATTTACTTCACCTAAACGTACCGGTTCAACATCCGCACCTAATTCTGATTTCAAGTGTGCATAAGCAATAGCTGAACCAATCGTATCTGTATCCGGATTTTTGTGTCCAAAGACGAGTACTTTGCCCATTACAAATTCTCCTTTACATATATAATTTAGTATGTAGTCTAGTTAAACTATTTCCAATATAAACTTCATATCTACAATAAAATAAACACGGTGAATAATCAAGGAACATCAACAGCAAAGTACATTTGTAAAGTGAAACTTCCATCAGAGGGGGGCCCCCCTCTGGTGGTTAGTTGAACTTATCAGGAATTTACTGGCCGTTTATCCCCCACTTAGTCTTGTTAGGTTACCCTTAAGACTTGAAGTGGGGGATATTACAGCCAGTTAATGCGTGATGAAATTATGTAATTCATTAAGGAAGGAAATCAGAAGGAATCCTTATGGGGAATTTTATCAGCAGGGTATGAAAAGACAGATATGGATGTTCAATAAGGGCAACAGACTTTCTAATATCTATCAATCACTCGGAAACTAGACGCTACTCTATTTCTTTTATATAATAGTAAACCGTTCATGAAGTCTGCCATGGCTTATGAACATCCTATTTGTCAGCCTCGTTAAAAACGAGATGTTATCCTCCTCTCTCAGTATATAAAGGAATGAGAGGTAATAAAAGAAAAATCGATGTACATGAATTTATATTGACAGGAGTTACATATTGTGCTAAGGAGTGAAATATTTGTCAGCTGAACAACCGTGTAAATGGATGACTGTTATAGAAGATACAATCGACAGTACGTCAGAATTTGTTACGATTAATTTAAATGATGTCGACTATATAGAGTCTGAAAACCGTCGTCTCGTATACTATGTTGGCGATAAACGCTACCTGCAGATCACAAAATTAAGTGAAATGCACCAGGTCCTTAATGAACAGGACGGTTTTGTTTCTCTGGATCGTACAAATCTCGTTAATTTAAACCATGTAAAAGAATATGATGAGAAGCTTGGGAATGTCTACTTTGATCAGAAACAGGAAGGAGAAAGAACGTTTACGACCATTGCAAAAATAAAACAAAAAATTCTTTCTCCCCTTATCCACAGAGCCATTGCGAATAATCTTGACCTGCAAAGGACTACAACGATAAAAGGTGAGCCGAAACAGCGTTGGTTTAAAAAACCTGAAAAGGATTAAAAGGAGACGAGTAAATGATCAGTTTTTTATTTATTTTAGAGTTCTTATTTGGCGCTGTTGAAGCATTTGCCACACTACTGCTATCGATTACCCTTTTTCGTATCCCTTTTCGAAGCATCTATTTTCGGCTCTTGCTAACTAGTTTTGTTATATCGGGGATTTCCTTATTGTTTTATAATGTCTGGAATCTCTCATTCTACCTTGGGGAAATCGTGAACCACAGTGTATCTATACTCTTTTTCTTTCTTCTTGTGCATCTCAAATTATGGGAGTCATTTATGGTTACAATCGCTGGTTATTTAAGTGCATCAATAATCCAGAGCCCTGTATATACACTTTTAAATCAGCTGGAAATTATCAATAGTGACCTGGTATCAGCAACATTGACAAGCTTTACATCGCTAATGACCATGCAGTTTCTATATGCCATTATCGTTTTTCATCTATCCATTCTTTTTTATCGCTATCGTTTAGGCTTTACCCTGTTTTCAGAGGCTGGTTTATTACAGAATAGCCATCCATCGAAAAAAATGAAAATGTCTATTTCGATTGGAATCACTCTCTTAATGACGGGGTTTGCCAGTCATTTTGCTGTTATGAACAGAGTCAGCACTGCGCATACATGGATGATTCTTCTGGCTGTGATTGCCTCTTTACTTAGTCTGGGTTTTATTTACTTAATCAACAGGGAACACCTTAACGATGAATATGAAAAAATCAATCATCATTTCCATTAATTCACTGGGCGTCTGTGATTTTCTTTTTTTACGAATTAGATTTACAATATATGAAGGATACGTTTTTTCTAAGATTAGAAAGGCTGATTGATATGTTTCAAGACATGGCATTAGATGAGTTACAGACAAAAGCAGAGCAGGGGAAAATCTCCATCATTGATGTCCGATCACCATCAGAATATGAGGATTCAAGGATTCCTGGAAGTGTGAACATCCCTGTTTTTGATGATGAAGAACGAAAAGAAGTTGGAACCATTTATAAGCAGGAGAGCCCAAAAGCAGCAAGAGAACGGGGAATTGAGATCTTCTCTGCCAAGCTTCCTGATTTTATAAAACAAGTGAAGGATTTAAAAGGAGAAAAGGTGGTTTATTGCTGGCGGGGAGGTATGCGGAGTAAAGCTGCTGCAACAGTTGTAGACCTGGCCGGAACCCCTGTTTACCGTCTGAATGGCGGCTACCGGACTTATCGGAATTGGGTCGTCGAAACGCTGGAAAACTTCGATATGAAGCCCCGTGCCTTTGTTTTAAATGGCTACACCGGAACAGGAAAAACTGAGATTTTGCAGCAATTAAAATCAGAAGGTTATCCTGTGTTGGACTTAGAAGGAATGGCAAATCATCGGGGATCCATTTTTGGACAGGTCGGCCGCAGACCTCATAACCAGAAGACATTTGATTCCCTTCTTCTTCAGGAACTCGTGAATTATCAGGACCGTGAATATGTACTAATGGAAGGTGAAAGTAAGCGGATTGGAAAGGCTGTCCTTCCAGACTTTTTAATGAATAAAAAAGAGAAAGGGGTACAGTTCTATATAGAGCTGCCCAGAGAAGAACGAATCAGAGTCATCCTGGATGAATACCAGCCATGGAATTATCCCGAGCAATGCTTAGAAGCGTTCAATAAAATTAAAAAGCGAATCCATACACCTGTAGCGAAAGAAATTGAAGAAGCCCTTAAAACGGGGGATTATAAGACAGCTGTTGATCGCTTATTGGATTATTACTATGATCCCCGTTATCTGCACTCCATCACCCAATATGCCGAGGATCATATTATTCCGATTAAGGCTGAAAGTGTCGAGGATGCCACAAAGCAAATTAAGCAGTTACTGGCCGAGATGAATGTGGTGCAGTAATAGGCAGGAGGAGCAGATGATGGAAAGGAATGTTTCAACCTGCCATTTTAGCTCTGCTTTTTAAGGCTTCATTTACAGCAAAAGATAGGAAAAGACCGGACTTAAAATAGAGATAGCAATGGCGCTCAATGTCATAGCCACCGTGCTGACAGCTCCTGCCTGCACACTCTGTTCCATGGTTTTGGAGGTGCCAATCGCGTGAGAAGCACTCCCCATCCCCACTCCCATCCCTAAGAAATGAGTAATCCCACACCACTTTAAAATGGTTGGTCCTGTAATGGCACCACCAATCCCGGCAATCATTACAAACACGGTTGCCATAGGTGCGATTCCGCCCAGAGACTCCGTAATATCCATCGCCACAGGTGTGGTGGAGTTTTTCGGAATCATCGAATATATAATCTGGTCATCGAACTGAAACCACTTGGCTAACAATAGTCCTGTGGAAATTCCAAGCACTGATCCGACCCCTACTCCAGCCAGTAATGGATAGGGATATTTTTTTACAAGCTCCCATTGTTTATAAAGCGGAAATGCCAGTGCCACAACAGCAGGTCCAAGCAGCCAATCGATCCATTTCCCTCCTTGCATATAGGCTTCATAAGGAACATCGAACATAAGAAGGGATATAGCAATAATGAGAGTTGCAACAAACACAGGCAGCAAAACTGGATAGGGGAATCTCTGGTACAAATATAAAGCTCCTGTATACGCGATAAAGGTTCCTATCAAACCTGCCAGGATGATCAAAAGACTATTCATGCTCCGTCACCTTTTTTCCCGCCAGGTACTGACTCACCGCACCGGAACCTGCAATCACCAGGATTGTGCTGACAAAGGCAATCGGTATCAGAACGAGTCCCTTTCCCTCAAAAATAAATAAATAATTTATAATTCCAACCGTGACAGGGATAAATAATAATGGCAGATGCTTTATTAATAGATTTGCACCATCCTCTATCCAAGCCGGTTTAAATTTTGTTGTCAGCAGCGTAACGAAAAGCAGGAGCATACCAATAATACTTCCGGGGATCATCAGATGAAATAGCTGTTGAATCCAGGTACCCACCATATAGAATAAAGATATAATACCTATTTGAAGAATGACTTTTGCTAAAGTATAAACGTTTCCCAAGTCTTCACGGGCCTCCTCTGTCTGAATATTAAGCTACTCATTTTACCCAGCTATCTTTATATTATTATAATATAGGGTAGCATATTTAATGGTATAAAGGAGCATTCATAATGAAAAAACTTCTGTTCATTGAAACCGGAATGGGAATTGATGTACACGGCCAGAACGTAACAAAAGCTGCTGTTCGAGCGGTCCATAATGCCATTCATTTTAACTCTATGCCTGGAATTAAGGAATTACTACCCGATCAAAGTCTGGAAAATATGCAGGTAAAGATCAAACTTGGTGTACCCTCCAATCAGGAGCAGTTAGATGAGGAGGCCGTAAAAGCTGAAATTCCATATGGTCAGGTGACATTGGAAGTTCAACACGGAGGTCTTGCCACCACCCACGGCATCGTACTTGAAGATAAAGAAGACCAAAACGACTTAATGGTTATCGCAGTAGCCTCAGTTGAAGTAGGATATTAAAACAAAAGCGCTGATCCCTTAAGTCAGCTAATATACTGAAGGGTCAGCGCTCTTCTTCCGGTTTATTCATAAACATAACCTGTACTACATAGATGATTAAGCATATTGCAAGGGCTAAAGACCCCCATCCGAGGGTTTTCTGCTCTACTTCAAGATAGTTATTACAAATTTGTTCATCGGCGCTAATATAAATCCAGGCCATGGCAAATAACATAAAAGTGAAAAACAGATAAGTTAAATTTTGGAACCGCAATCACAGCCATCCAGTTTCGCTTGTTTTGCTTCATGGAATCACTTCCTTTAAAAATGAGAGCCAAGTATTTCATGGTCAGCAGATCCACTTATACTTGGCTCAAAAATTTTACCAGGTTCTAATTGGCGGTGACCCTGGAGGTGCATTCATAATCATATCAACAATTGGTACAACATACGCCATGGCCATAACGGCTAATAGTAATGCCATCCAAAGTCCCCAACGCTCAGTCCACATTGGTGCTTTTGGTGCATCATCTTCAGGCTCAGCTACAGGATATTCTGTTTCTCCCTTAGGTGAACGGAACATAACACGTTATCCGATTATAACTCTCGGATAACGTGTTTTTTTAACCATTTTTTGTTCTTAATCCTCTTCTCGCTCTGTGGATATGGATAAAACAGCACCCGTATAAGCATCAATTTCAATGTCTGCTTCATGGGTTGCACTTACCATTTCGATTTCGTAGTATAAGCGGCCATCATCATCGTCAAGTTCAACCTCTTCTACTTTTCCATCAAAATTAATTTCTGCTCGGGCAATTTCAATAGCCTGAGCCTGAATAATGGGTAGTTTTTCTTTTTTAGGCTGTTCGAATCTGACTGCTTCAGGGTCATCATCTGATTTTTGATTGCCATTCCCATCACTTTTAGAATCGTTGTTTTTATCTTGTTTTACATCTTTGTCATCATGATGATCATCTTTTGGCTGATTGGATGATTGGTCTTCTGGGTCATTTTGAGATGGCTCAGAATTTGCATCATCATCCGATTTCTTTCCGGATGAACCCTCCTGCTTTTTATCATCCGACTGGTCTGAAGGCTTTTGTGACTGTCCTGACTGTTTCTCTGTGTCAATTTTCGCTGCAGCTTTTTGTTCTAATTTAATGACTTCACCTGTTTCTCCATCAAGCAGCAGTTCATACTCCTGACCATCACCCTTAATTTCCATTTCATAGACAGCACGATTGCCATCCTTTTCAAGCCCAATTTCAACCACTTCACCCGGAAACTGCTGCTCGGCAATTTTACGCGCCTCTTCTATAGATAATGATGCTGCCGAGGAAGTTTTGGTCATCTGATGGATCCCCATTCCCGCACCAAAGGCTACTATAATGGCCATGACAGAAACAAGAATTTTTTTCTTCATGCTTTTCCCTCCTATTTCTTTTACTGTCTTTATCATAGACAACGGAGATGAAAAGACAATGTGAGAAAGATTAAAATTTGATGAGAAAATGAATGGAAATATCTAAGATTTCGGAAGCTTAACGGTAAAGGCTGTTCCATTACCCAGCTCTGTATCAACAGTAATGATTCCATTATGGCTCTCAACAATGTGCTTTGCAATGGACAAACCTAAGCCCGTACCACCGTTATCACGACTTCTTGCCTTATCCACCCGGTAAAACCGGTCAAAAATACGTTCTACGTCTGCTTCCGGAATACCCTCGCCAAAGTCCTGAACCTTAACCTGAATATAGCCTTCTGAAGAATCGGTGTACACATGAACCTCATCCTGGCTGTATTTACAGGCATTATCAATCAGAATGTAGAACACCTGATTGATTTTTTCACGATCCACCCTGCCTTCTAACTTATTTTCCGTGGAAAAAAGCTGAATATCTCTGTCATAAGTCACCGAAAATGCTCTCACACAATCCTGCAGGAGAGCAGTGAGATTGACAGATTCAAGCTTAAGGTGGTCACTCTTCTGGTTCCGGGCCAGAGTGAGCATTTGACGAATCATCGCATCCATTCGATCAGTCTCGGTTTGAATGGCTTCAGTAGCTTCCTCAAAGACTTCAGGTTTTTTTCTTCCCCATCTATTCAGCAATTGAGTATAGCTCTTAATTACAGATATTGGCGTTTTCAGCTCATGAGAGGCATCGGAAACAAATTGCTCCTGACGTGTAAAGCTTTCTCTAAGTCGATCAATCATTTGATTATATGTACTGCTCATCTGATGGAGTTCATCCTTAGAACGGCCTGACAGTCGAATTTTCTTCATTTGCCCCTGACTGGCATTCTCAGTCATAATATTGGTCAGGCGCTGGATTGGTCTTAATAAAGAGTTACTGAGGACCCGGGCCCCAATCAGTGCAGGAATCACCATGATTAATGATGCAAACAGCAAAACATAAAATAACGTCGACATAGTGTCTTCAAGGTTGATAAGCTCCTCGGCTACCTGAAGAGTTACGACTTCCCCATTTTCCCAGATCATCGGGGTTGAAATGACGGCATATCGCATACCATCCTGTCCTTCCACGATGTCATGCGTTTCTTTTTGTATATAGTCTGCTGAAAGGTTGTAATACTTTGATTTTTTTGTCACCGTATGGATGGTCATTTCCTCATTATTAATGATACGTACAATACCCTGATTAGGAACATAAGCCTTTAACAGTTCATCCAGATTGACACCTGTATTCATATTTGTTGCCAGGGATTCCATTAACGTATCAGCTTCAGCCTTTACCCGATTAACCTCAGCGTCTACAGTTATCTTATTGAACAGAAGGAATATAGCGGTATTAATACATAGTATAGTAATGAGTAAAACCAGGGTAGCATAGACCTGAATCTTTGTTTTCAGCTTCATACCTGACCGTTCCTTGCCGAGTAGCCAACCCCTCGAATCGTATGGATATAGGCCTTGGAATAGGGTTTGTCAATTTTCTGTCTCAGATAGCGGATATATACATCCACTACATTGGTATCCCCTAAATAATCATAGCCCCAAACCTGTTCAATAATCTGTTCCCTGGTTAATACCTGGTTTTCATTTTTCAGCAGAAAGACTAACAGGTCAAACTCTCTCGGGGTCAGCTCAATCAGATCCTGCCCCCTCCTGACTGTTCTGGTCTGAAGATTAACGGATAACTCCTCCATTCTGAGAATATCCTCCTGCTGCTTTGGCTGCTGTCTGAGATGGGCACGAACCCTGGCCAGCAGTTCTTCAATCTGGAAAGGCTTGGTCAGGTAATCATTCGCCCCTAAATCAAGACCACTCACTTTATCATGGACCTCATCCCGGGCTGTTAGCAGCAATATAGGAATCTGAACTCCTTCACGTCTGACTCTTCGTAAAACCTCAAAGCCACTCAGTCCTGGTAATTGAATATCTAAAAGAATTAAATCAAGCCTTGTATCCTGTAGAATATGTTCAACAGCTTCCTTCCCATCAAGGACACTCTCCGCTTCATAGCCTTCATATTCCAGTTCCAGCTGCAAAGCTCTCGCCAGCTTCTTTTCATCCTCCACAATCAGAACTTTCGTCACAGCTATACACCCCTCCAACGCAGGTATCTTTATAATGAGTCTACATCACTTCATTCTTTTTGGGGTGTAAAAAATCCTCTGTCTACAGCAAAATATGAAGCAGGATACTGAAAAACAGAATAAAGCCGAGACGTAAATGGGCTCGTCGTCTTTTCCTGTAGCCTTACCTTTCTCATCCACCCACTTACGGTTTGGGCAATCAAAGCCATGAAAGCAATGACTCCACTCACCATTTTCAGGCTCTCGATATTCCACCCATAGTTATTCAAAATCAGGACAAGATGAAGGGTGATGAGACCACAGGCAGCAAACCCGACCCATGTATGATGAGGCATCAGTTTTCTGGCTATATTCGCTATTTTTATTTTCCGTTTACGATCAGATTCGTTCCGTATTTCCGAAAAAAACGAGTGCATATTCCAGTTATATAAAATAAACGTTAATCCCCTTATTCCGAACCAGATGGAAATGTTCGCGATTCCATTAAGCACCCCCTGCCAAACCGCCAGCGCCAGCAGGAACAGATTGAAGTAAAACCACTTATTCACTGTTTTCTCCCCCAATTTTACGTCATTTCCGTACTACTATCCTTCCCCATTACTATCATTTTGCCTCAACGATTGTCTGTGATGAAAGACATAGGAAGGAAAGAAACTGGTGCAACATTGTTTAATATAGGCTAGAAAAATTTTTCACATTTTTATTGACCCTTACGTTACGTTATCCTTTAAAGTTAAGAGTACAAGGGAGGTTCATAAGAATGAAGGTAAAAGAACTGGCAGAAATAGCAGGTATCAGTGTGCGCACCCTTCACCACTATGATGAAATCGGTTTGCTCACACCTGCGCAAAAAAATGCCTCAGGATATCGGATATATTCAGAAAAAGATCTGAGCAGACTGCAGCAAATCTTATTTTTCCGAGAGCTTGACTTCCCTTTGAAAAAAATAAAGGAAATCATGAATCGCCCGGACTTTGACCGTGAAGAAGCTCTTCTTATGCATAGAAAAATGCTGGAGGAAAAACGCCGGCGTCTGGACCAGATGATCAGAACAATCGACAGGACGATTCAAAATGAGAAAGGGGAAATCACCATGTCTGATAAAGAGAAATTTGCAGGATTTGATTTCAGTCACAATCCCTATGAACAGGAAGCCCGTAAACGATGGGGAGATAAAGCTGTAGATGAATCCAATCATAAAATAGGACGTATGTCTCACGAACAACAGAAGGCATTAGGGGAAGAGTTTGACAGAATATATAAGGATCTGGCTGCTATCCGTCATTCATCCCCCGATTCTGAAGAGGCTCAGGTGGCTATTAAAGTCTGGTATGATTATCTTAATAAAATCGGTCACTACTCCTTAGATGCATTTAAAGGCTTAGGCCAGATGTATGTCGCTGATGAACGATTTACGAAAAATATTGATCAGTACGGCGAAGGATTAGCTGTATTTATGCGTGATGCCATGGCGGTTTATGCAGATCGTAATCAAAAGTAACCAGACAGGGGGATTCATTACGAATCCCCCTGTCCGTCTGTTAAAATGAGGAATTTATCAACTGACTCTTGCAGATTTCCGAAGAATGTTTTATTATATTCTATGTGACTTTTAGCGCTTGTCTATGAAATTATGCTGGTGTAGCACAGTTGGCAGTGCACTTCACTCGTAATGAAGGGGTCGGAGGTTCGAATCCTCTCACCAGCATCTTCTATGTGGAGAAGTACCCAAGTCCGGCTGAAGGGGATGCACTCGAAATGCATTAGGACGGGCAACCGTCGCGTGGGTTCGAATCCCACCTTCTCCGCCATAACCTAACCACACGAAGTAAAATCCTCTAAGTAAGAACCATTTCAAACTGTGCTATCATGAATAACCTATTTCTACGTGAAGGAACACATTCTCTTTATTGATGAATGTGTTCCTTTATTTTTCTATTCTTTTAAAGTTCCTGCAGGTGTTAGTTCTGGGGTGACTTGATCATTAAGCACTTCTTTCAATTTATCCGCTTCTTCATTTGACAGGGTTACTCCCCTGCCCATACGCTCATGATTGGGTGCCCAATCCCGCAGATCATACTTAGGATCCCTGCCATTCCAGCTGATAACATTAAATTCCTTTGTCCAGCCTTTTGTTGACTCAGACAATACAGCAATGGTTTTTACAATCTCATACTTAAAATCTGCCATTCTTTAAATCTCCTTCCTGAAATAAATAATTGAATGTGCTTATTATGTCTTTCTTTTATACCCTGCGCAAATTCCGAAAAGGAGAAAACAGGACCGATTTAATAAATGAAAAATAAAAATGCTTAGCTGTTATTTTCATTTTTTCCGTCTGAAAAGCAAAATGAATACAAATATGAGCAAATTAACAAAGACGGAAGCGCCCGTTTGTCCAGCTGCGGCTCCTAGGTCAAGGCGGATATAAGCCAAAGCCATTCCGTGGCCAAACCCATGCCACTACATGTCTTCGTCTTATCCCGCATGACCTGAACAGTCGCCTCCGCTTTTCTATTAGCGACGTACGGACAGGACTGAGCCGGAGGAGATAAAGTGAAACTTCAATTAGTGGGGGTTCATCCCCCACGGATTGTTAGTTGAACAAATCGGGTGTTTACTGGCTGTTGACCCCCACTTATTTCTTACAGGGGGTCTTACAGAAGTTAACACGCGGAAAAGGAAACACGACGAACCTTGTGAGTCGATGTTGACTTATCGTACGGAGGTGAAGGAAGTCTCGCTAGTCGCTGGGCGCTGGAGCCGGATGTCGCCTCTCCCGATTTCTTATCCACTAATCGATTATTTTACAATTTTCTTGGCCATTAAAAATTCCCGCATCTTTTTTTGATACGGGAGCCTGTTATTCTATAAAACTTTAATCAGCGGAAGTGACCATTCCTTAGCCACCCTGGCTCTCGGCCTCATGCTTCGAAATATATGTTTTGCGATTAGCCGGACCACGATACACATTGGCAATAATGATCCCACTCAGAATCAGAACGGAACCAATAATAATGCTTATGGTTAATTTCTCATCCAGTAATAACCAGCCAAAAAACATCCCAAAAACAGGAACAAGCAGAGTAGAAATCGTTGTTGTGACCATGTCAATTAGACTCAATAAAAAGAACCAGGCTGTGAAGCACAAGGCAGAAGCAAGTACACCTGTGAATAATACATAATAAATGCTCTCACCTGTAAGCTGTACCGAATCTCCCCACTCCATTACGATGCTTGCTAATATGATCCCCAATGTACCAAAGAGCATCTGATATGTATTTACCTGAAGCTGCGGCACATCACTCAATTTCAGGCGGTAATAAACATTTGATGCGCCCCACGATATGGCCGCAGTTACAATCAGTAACTCTCCAATAATGATACTCGGGTTCTGGTTTATCCAAATATCCCAGCCAAGAATGGTTAAGAGGCCAATTAACCCCATACCAAGCCCAATCATTTTCATCCGGGGAACTTTCTCTTTTAAAAACTTAGCAGCCAGTATACTGCTCCAAATAGGCATGGAATATAACAGAACAGAGGATTTACCAGCGTCAACAAACCGCAAACCATACATCACAAACAAAAAGACGATACTAGTCTGCAGAATACCTGCCACAAGTAAGTGACCCCATTTATCCTTAGGGGGCAAACCTATCCTCATAATGGCTAATACGATGATCATTGTGAGTGTACCCGTCCCAAAGCGAAAGGCCGAAAATGTAAATGGCCCCATATACTGAAGGGCATCTTTCATGAGAACCCAGGCATAACCCCAGAGGAGTGTAATTACTAGTATCATAACCCCTATAGCCCACCGATTTTTGTTCAGAAACGTCCAAATACGAGATTGATTGTCTTTCATTTTCACTTCTCCCAACCTCACAGATTCATGACATAAAAAGGATAACGGTGAATAGTATAACATATCATGTCATAAATTTATCACGCATGAACTGGCCGTAATCCCCCCACTGATGGAAGTTTTACTTTATTTTTGTTAGGGAAGGTTCATTGTTAAGAAATGGAGGATTTGAATATCGTGATGATTTTAAAAAAAAGGTTTATGGCTGGCCTGTTTCTATTCAGTTTACTATTGACCGCTTGTGAGGATGGTGCTAAGTCCAACTCTCAGAATGGTCAGACTATATCTAATCCACCAGACAATCAGGGAGAAGAGGAGAAAATAAACTCAGAAGAAGAAGAAAAGGAAATAGACACATCACCAGCGCAGAATCAGCATAAAAACTCAGGCATTAAAGTTCCGGCTTATAAGCACTTAGAAAGGCCCGATGACTTTTATACGCAAATGGAACCTAACCTATTGCAGCCAGTGTCTTTAAAAGAAACTTACAAGGCTTATCAATCAATAGACAGAGAGACTCAGAATGTCGTGCAAGAGGATTTGACCGACCTTGGCTTTTCTGATATACAGAAGCTCGATCATTCGTCGGATCAGTTAAACGAAAATGAATTATCCCTTCTCTATTATGTTCTTACAAAAACGAAGAATAAACAGTTACAGGATTGGTTTGATATCAAGGATAAAGAAGGAATCATTTATTCCGGACTCTTTGAATATTCCCATGGTGCTGTACAGGTTCAACAAGCATCAGAGCCTGAAACTCACGAGTCCCTCTTTGAGAATTATGTTCAAGTAGAAGACCCAGCGAGTGCAGGATCACCATTCTTTTTTATTAGCTATCTTGTAAGAGATGGAAGAGTCTATCAAGTCCATGATCCGGCAACAAATTCCACAGAAAACATCTTCCCATTTCCTTATGGCATCGCTCCGACCCGCATGATCCTTCCATATCATGTGCAAAAGGGCTCCGCCTGGGAACAGGAAGTCTCAATCGATGGAGAAACCTATTCTATGACCTCGGAAATTACAGATAAAAAGGACGATGAAATTCGAGTTTCATCCTTTATAAATGGAATAGAGGGCTATCCCAATAATCGTTATGAAGAAGAATATGTTATAAAAAAAGGAATCGGTGTATCCTATCATTATCATACAAAACAGCCTGATAACATGGGAAATGATTTTGAATTTGAATATACACATGAACAACCCGTTCAGATCCAGTAGTATTTGTGAATTAAATTATTAGCCCTTTTATTCCACCCCTCTTCCTTTAAATGATATACTATTCATGTTAGTTTATAGACACTAAATAATTCGACAAATTTCGGGTGGTGACAGGCACCAATGAGTTTATTAAACATAGAGAATTTAACGAAAACATATGGAGAAAAGGTGTTATTTGATCATATTTCTTTTACAGTTGAGGAAAATGACCGGATTGGTTTGATCGGGGTCAATGGTACAGGAAAATCTACGCTTCTTAAAGTCATTGCGGGACTGGATTCAGCTGAAGAAGGACAGGTTGACCATGCTAAGCACTTTCATATTGAATACTTACCGCAAAACCCTGAATTTGATGGCTCCGAAACTGTGCTGGAGTATATTTATGCCGGAAACTCCCAAATCATGGAGACCATGCGCAACTATGAGAGAGCATTAGCTCACTTAAATGCAGATCCTCAAAGCCCACAAAAACAGGAGCAGCTTTTGGCTGCTCAGCAAAAGATGGACGAAGACAATGCCTGGGATGCTAATGCACTGGCCAAAACCGTCCTGACACGTCTGGGAATCACGACCTTCTCCCATCCGGTACACGCCTTATCCGGGGGACAGAAAAAACGAGTGGCCATTGCCAAATCCCTGATTCAGCCAGCAGATATTCTGATCATGGATGAGCCAACCAACCATTTAGATAATGAAACCATCGAATGGCTGGAGGAATATTTGTCCCACTACGAAGGGGCTCTCATTCTTGTTACCCACGACCGCTATTTCCTTAATCGTGTGACCAATCAGATTTTTGAGCTGGATCAAGGCAACTTATACCAATACGAAGGAAACTACGAAGTCTTTCTGGAAAAGAAAGCCGAACGAGAAGAGCAGGCCCAAATCAATGAACAAAAACGGCAAAATACACTTAGACATGAGCTTGCATGGCTGCGCCGGGGAGCGAAAGCCCGTTCCACGAAACAAAAAGCACGTAAACAAAGGGTCGAGGAGTTGAAAAATCAGACTCCCCAGCAAACCAATCAAACGTTTGATATAGAACTCAGCACCTCAAGATTGGGAAAACAGGTCATCGAATTAGAATCCGTTTCAAAACAGTTTGAAGATCGACCGCTGTTAAAGGACTTCAGTTTTCTCATTACACCAAAGGACCGAATCGGAATTATCGGTCCTAATGGAAGTGGAAAAACGACCCTGCTCAATATGATGGCTGGTCGCATACAGCCCGATGATGGCTATATTGATATTGGAAAAACCGTTAAGATCGGCTATTACACCCAGGAAAGTCTGGAACTGGATGAAAACCTGCGAGTCATTGAATATATTAAGCAAAGCGCTGAGGTAATCCGAACCTCCAACGGGGATTACATTACTGCGGAGCAAATGCTGGAACGCTTCCTGTTCCCAAGGAGTATGCAGTGGACCTATATTTACCGGCTATCCGGAGGGGAACGGCGCCGGCTCTATTTATTAAGTATACTCATGAAAGAGCCGAATGTATTATTCTTAGATGAACCAACCAACGATCTGGATATCCAGACTTTATCCATTCTTGAAAATTATCTGGATGAATTCCCGGGGGTTGTCATAACCGTATCCCACGACCGCTATTTCCTTGATCGTACAGTAAATCGTCTGCTGTCTTTTGAAGAAAATGGACAAATACGTATTTATTATGGAAGCTATTCAGAATATATGGACGTAAAAAAAGAAGAAAAACAGCATGAGGAACAGCAGAAAAAAGAGCTGCACAAAGAGGAAAAAAACCAAAAGCCGCAAAAGCAGAAACGGAAAAAGCTTTCCTATCATGAACAGAAAGAATGGGGAACCATAGAAGACCACATTACTGAATTGGAAGAACGGATAGAGGAATTACAAGCTGAAATTGAGCAGGCCGGCAGTGATGTTGAAAAAGCTCAGCATTTATTCGAGGAACAACAGGAAACAAAAGAAAAACTGGAAAAAGCGATGGAACGCTGGGAAGAACTGTCCCTGCTCATTGAAGAACAGTATCGTTAAAGCATACCCATAAACGGGTATGCTTTTTTCGCTCCATTGTCGATACGCCCCACATAATATGGTGGACAAGTTTGAATAGACGAAATATTAAAGCCCGATTTGTCACACTTTTATCATATCCGTCACAAATTCGTTGATTTCTTATGAACTTTTTGTGAAATGCATCACTTTTTCTTGAGAAATACCATACCGCTAAAATAACATTAACACTATAGAGATAGTGATAAGTATCACACCTTCTTAAATCAAGTCCATTGATTCACTTTTAATAGAAAGGGGTACCTGCATGAAAATGAAATGGGCTTTCCTATCCATTGTATTTACTGCTTTTACGATATTATCAGGCTGTGATTTACTCGTTTTAGATCCTAAAGGACCACAAGCTGAAACGCAGGCGGATGTGATTAAACTATCCATCGTTCTCATGTCAGTCATTGTGGTTGTCGTATTTGGGATTCTGACCTTTATCCTTTTAAAATATCGCGCTTCTAAACAGCCGGATGATTATGAACCACCTCACATCGAAGGAAATCCGATTGTTGAGACCATTGTAGTCGTTGTTCCTATTTTAATTGTGACATTTCTCTCCTTTGTTTCGGTTCAAAGTAACTATGCCGTAGAATCCACCCCAGAAGGATATGAAGATAAAGAACCGTTAGTTATCTATGCATCATCTTCAAACTGGAAATGGCATTTCAGTTATCCGGAGCAGGATATCGAAACGGTCAATTACTTATATGTTCCAACTGATCGACCATTAGAATTCAAACTTTACTCTTATGGTCCGATTACAAGCTTTTGGATTCCGCAATTAGGCGGGCAAAAATACGCTATGGCCGATATGATTACTACTTTACACTTAGCTGCTGATGTTCCCGGTGAATATATGGGACGAAATGCAAACTTCAGTGGTAAAGGCTTTGCCGAAAATACATTTAACGTAAAGGCTGTTCCACCAAAGGAATTTGATGAGTGGGTAGATGAGGTAAAACAGACAGCTGAACCGATTACAGAAAAACGGTTTAATGAACTGCTGGAGCCGGGTCATTTAGGTCAATTGACATTTAAAGGCACACATTTAGACTTTATGCCGCCTCCTGAAAAGCATGGTTCATCAATGAAGGAAGAGAATCACGACAGTAAGAATATGAACACGAATGAATAGATTTACGATAGATTTTTGTTTTCAAAGTTTACGAGATTCATTTATACCGAAAAACACATTCATGACATTTACTGAAAGGAGCAATCAGGATGGAGTTTTTTGAACGATTTGCCATACCTCATCCCAGTCCTGCAATTTATGCAGCGATGGTAGCGATTGTCCTTACCACCATTGCCATTATCGTAGGTCTGACCTATTTTAAAAAATGGGGATATCTATGGCGCGAATGGCTGACAACGGTTGACCATAAACGTATTGGGATTATGTATTTAATTTCTGCCATACTCATGTTATTCCGTGGTGGCGTGGACGCTATTATGATGCGTGCTCAGCTCGCAGTACCCGATAATACATTGCTGGACTCCCAGCATTATAATGAGATCTTTTCAACACATGGAGTTGTCATGATCTTCTTTATGGCAATGCCTTTTATCATTGCCCTAATGAACTACGTTGTGCCCTTACAAATTGGGGCCCGGGACGTTGCTTTCCCAAGATTAAACGCTTTGAGCTTCTGGTTATTCTTTATGGGAGCGATGCTATTTAACATTTCATTCATAGTTGGGGGCTCACCTGATGCAGGCTGGACTTCTTACTTCCCTCTGGCTGGAAATGAATTTAGTAAGTCTGTTGGAACCAACTACTATATGATTGCGATTCAAATATCCGGTATAGGAACGCTGATGACCGGAATTAACTTTATTGCCACCATCCTGAAAATGAGAGCACCTGGCATGACCCTTATGAAAATGCCAATGTTTACCTGGTCAGCGCTTATTACCAATATCATTATTGTGTTTGCCTTCCCAGTGTTAACAGTAGCTCTGGCGATGGGAACTATGGATCGTCTGTTTGCGACTCACTTCTTTACAACCGGAAACGGTGGTATGGATATGCTTTGGGCCAACCTGTTCTGGGTTTGGGGACATCCTGAAGTTTATATTCTGATTCTGCCTGCTTTCGGTGTCTATAGTGAGGTCATCCCAACATTTTCAGGCCGAAATCTTTATGGCTATAAATCAATGGTTGCCTCAATGGTGATCATTTCCCTGCTGTCTTTCCTTGTATGGGTTCACCACTTCTTTACGATGGGGCAGGGCGCGTTGGTCAACAGTATTTTCTCCATTACAACGATGGCGATTGCTGTACCAACAGGAATTAAAATCTTTAACTGGTTATTTACGCTATGGAAAGGGAAGATACGGATTACAACACCGATGCTATATTCCCTGCTGTTTATTCCGATCTTTACCATTGGTGGTGTAACAGGGGTTATGCTGGCGATGTCAGCTGCTGACTATCAGTATCATAATACGATGTTCCTTGTTGCTCACTTCCACTTAGTGATTATTCCAGGTGTTGTATTCGCTATGCTTGCTGGCCTCACGTACTGGTGGCCAAAGATGTTTGGCTTCATGCTGAACGAAAAACTCGGAAAATGGGCAGCATGGTTGATCGGAATTGGTACCTGTGTCGCCTTCTTCCCGATGTTTATTTCAGGTCTTGACGGTCAGGCACGCCGGATGTACACCTATTCCGAAGCAACTGGATTCGGTATTTGGAACATGATTGCCTTTGTTGGAGCCATTATGCTGGCTATAGGGTTTGTGATTATCGTTTACAACATTTACTACAGTACACGATATGCATCCAGAGATATACCTGCAGATCCTTGGAATGCACGTTCCTTAGAATGGGCAACACACAGCCCGGTTCCGGAATATAATTTCGCGGTTACACCAGAGGTTACCACTCGTGACGCATTCTGGAATCACAAGAAGAACAACGGAAACCTGTTTAAAGGAAAATACGAAGAAATTCACATGCCAAATAACAGCGGTGTTCCGTTTATCATGAGTGCTTTCTTCTTTGTATTCGGTTTTGCGATGGTATTCAGCTTATGGATTCTGGCGATTATTTCGGCCATTGGTATATTTGGCTGTATGGCTCACCGTTCCCTGGAGCAGGATCATGGGCACCATCTGTCGGTGGATCATATTAAAGAGACCGAAGAAAAATTAGGGGGTGCTAAATCATGAGTATAGAAAAAACGCAGCCTCTTGAATATAGTACAGAACAAAACAACCTTAATATATTAGGCTTTTGGATCTTTATCGGTGCAGAAATTATGCTGTTTGCTACCCTTTTTGCGTCCTACTTCCTGCTTGAAAACCGAACAGGAAGTGGACCATCCGGGGAGGAAATTTTCACTATTACACCGATTATGCTTGAAACCTTTATTCTATTAACAAGCAGTTTCACCATTGGCCTGGGTGTGCATGCTATGCGATTAGGCAGACAGAAAGCGATGCAAGCCTTTTTCGCAATCACCCTTCTCTTAGGGGTCTGTTTCCTTGGGCTGGAAATCTATGAATTTACCCATTATGTACATGAAGGGGCATCACTGCAGACCAGTGGTTTCACATCGATTCTGCTTACAACATTGGGAACTCACGGAGCCCACGTAACCTTTGGATTATTCTGGGGGATATTCATTATGATGCAAATTAAAAAACGTGGCTTAACACCAGAGACGACCAATAAATCATTCATATTTTCTCTTTACTGGCATTTCTTAGACGTCGTATGGATCTTTATTTTCAGCTTCGTCTACCTGAAAGGAATGATGTAAGATGAAAGAACTATTTCCACGTAAACATGTCATGGGTTTTGCAGGGTCATTAATCCTTACAATTGTGGCTCTGCTGGTTTACTTTTACGATGTTTCATTTACAGTCGGTTTAACGATTCTGCTTATTACAGCATTTGCTCAGGCCGCTCTTCAGCTGGTTGTGTTTATGCATGCTGGAGAATCAAAGGATAAAGGAGCCATTTATACAAACATCTACTATGGGCTGATCATTGCATTAGTAACGATATTCGGCTCCTTGCTCGCCCTTGCCTGGGGATATATTTAAAGATTAAAAGAGAGCGTCAAAAGGCGCTCTCCTTTTTAAATCTTCTTCATGTTTTCTGCTCTGCTTGATTTTTTCTCCACTATTTCCTCTGATATCACAAGAAAAACTCCCATTAGAAAAATAAACACGGCCCCTATAATGGTTCCCGTTCCAATAGAAACCAGAATACTGTAATGGCTTTCAAACAGTCCGATAGCAAATAATACAATTCCGGCTAACAGAATCAACCCGCCTGTAAGTTTTACAGCATTCAATATCCTTTGATTGGTGTTCATTTTCCCAACCCCCTTATACTATATATTATTCACAATGTTCACAAAAACGTCAAACTTTTTATAAATTTTATTAAAGATAACCAGTTTTACATATATTGGTATGACAAAAAGAGGAAAAAGACATATAATAGGACGTAAATACATAGTTGACAATTTTCAACAAGATCAGGGGGAATATGATGAGCAGTATAGAACATATGCGTAAGAGCAATACATTCAAAAAGAACACTTTAATGGTTGTCACCATGTCAATCTCTCTTGTCGCCGCCTTGACACTATCCATTATACAGGGAGAAGGTTTTAACACCGGGATCTACAGTACAGAGCTGCTTTGTTTATGGCTTTCTTATTTCATCCTTCAGAAGGCACTTAAAAAGCCTAATATTTTACCGTCCATTTTTATTTGGATCGTTTACTTATTTTGTTTAGTCAGCATTATTTTTGATAGCAGTACCCTGGATGTTATGGTTATTTTATTATTTCTTACCGTATATTCAGCGATTCATTTACATACAAAAATCTTTCTTCAAGGGTTTATATTAGGACTTATTACCGTCATTGCGAATCTGGTGATGGCTGCTCCGGAGCAGGAAGTCATCAAAGCCATCTTCCCTACCTATATGCTGGTTTATCTATTAATGGGTGTGATTTTCTACGTCATCATTCATCTATCCAATCAGCAGGATAAAAAAATTGAGGAGTTACTGATTCAATCAGAAGAAGAGACTAAACGGAAGGAAGAGCAAAAGACCCAGTTGGAAGACAGTGTCTCGTCCATTACAGAAAATATTGAATCAGCCAACGAGCATTTACAAACAAATTTAAGTGCCCAGAAGGAAATGGCTTCCACAATTCATGAAATATCCCTGGGAAGTCAATCTCAAACGGAACAAATATCTGAAATTGCCGAAAGCACAAAAGGTACCCGATCAAGTGCTCAGGAGGTCTATCAAACATCCACATCACTATACGAGGAATCAAATGAAGCCAAGAATCTCGCCTACGATGGTCAGGATAGAATTGAAACCTTATCCAGCCATATTTATAACCTGGAAAAAATTATTCAATCCTTAAATGAGACATTTGGCGTTTTAACTGAAAAAATTGAGGAAACAAATACATTCGCGGATTCGATCAAGGATATTACAGAGCAGACCAACCTGCTTGCCTTAAATGCATCAATTGAAGCCGCGCG
Source organism: Salinibacillus aidingensis (assembly GCF_039522525.1). GTDB lineage: Bacteria > Bacillota > Bacilli > Bacillales > Alkalibacillaceae > Salinibacillus > Salinibacillus aidingensis. Next base: position 50,091 of record NZ_BAAADO010000007.1, on the reverse strand, counting down.
GGCAGGTGAAGCTGGATCAGGCTTTGCTGTTGTAGCTGATGAAATTCGAAAGTTGGCTGATGTCACAGGCCAGACGACGGAAAAAATCACTAAAAATCTTGTAGAATTAAATAAGAGTAATCAGGAAGCCATTAACAAGATGGGACAAAGTGAAGAAACAATTAAAGACAGTGTTTCCTCTACAAATGATGTCACAGGCTATTTTGAACATATTACCAGAACCCTGCAGAACTTAACTCATGGGTTAAAGAGCTTTACCGAGCTGGCAGAGATGGTTGAAAATCAATCCAATGGCGTAGAACGTTCCACAAATGATCTGGCTGCTATTATTGAACAGACATCCGCCAGCTTAGAAGAAATGAATGCAACCGTTGATACTTTATCCAATGACCATCAAAAGCTGTCAGAATTAATGGAGGAAACATCCAGACAAGCCACAACCATAACCGAGCGATTTTAAAAGCATAGGCGGAAGCGCCCGTTTGTCCAGCCAGGAATAGGGTGCTGAAGCCGGCCGTCGCTTCTACAACAAAAGCCTTGTCACTGTCGAAATGAAACTCGACAATGACAAGGCTTTTTTAGTGTCTTTTGCTTAACCAGAGTACTCCTGTTTTAGCCAGGCGTGGCAGAAAACCGGTAAAAGGCTGGTTAAACATGCTGCCAAACCCATCCGATTTGCCTAATGAGCCAAGCTTCCCTTTTAATTTAACTTCTGAAGGAACATCAGGCTCTGTATCCTGCAATACATCCGTTAAGACATCTCCAATTTTTTCCCCCTGCTGACCTGCCAGCTGTGCACTTGGAGAATGGACCGATGAGGCACAGTCACCTACCACATAAACATTTGTTTGACTGGGCACCTGATAAAATTCATTTAATATGATTTTTCCCTGTTCGTCTTTTTCAAAGGGAATTTCCTCAATGATGTGATTGGGTTTAACACCTGCTGTCCAAATCGTTACATCACTGTCAAAACAACTGCCATTATTACAGACCTGGCCTTTTTCCACATATTCCACGTTGGCATGATGAACCACTTCGACATCATTTTTAGCAAACCAGTCTTCTACGTACCTTTGGATTTTTTCGTCAAAGGCTTTTAGGACAGATGAACCCCGGTCCAATAAACGGACTGTTAAATCCGGTCTGCTCTCACGGACCTCTGAAGCTACTTCAATTCCGCTTAAGCCGGCACCAACAATGGTTACTTTCGAATGCGCATCCAGATTTCCGATGGCTGAACCAGCTTTTCTGGCTTTTGCTATTGTCTGGACACTTTCGGTATACGCCTCTGCCCCTTCAATTCCATGATAGTTGTCCTCACAACCCAATCCAATGACTAAGTAATCATAGGAAACATCAGGTTCATCCCCCATTTTTACCAACTGATTTTCTGTATCAATCGTAGTAACTTCTCCAAAAACATAACGAATCTGTTCATGATGAGGGAATTCAATACGTACATCCTTATCAGCTGTTGTTCCGGCTGCTATCGCATAAAACTCAGTCTTTAGTGAGTGATACGGATTCCGATCGACCAGAATAATTTCCACGTCATGGGGAAACCCGCTCGTTAACAGCTGATGAACAATTTTCATTCCCCCGTAGCCTCCACCTAGTATGACTAATCTCTTCATAAGTAAACTCCCTACCCTTTGTCTATTGATGTAAGCATTATTCAGAAAACGTTTTCTTCCTACTATAGACTATCAAAGGAGGATAGAACTTGTCGATAAGTTTTGTGAAAAAACATTGATGAAAGAGATAGCGAAGTGAAAATGCTTATCCGCCAATATAAGACATTTCTATTTTAGGCCTGTTTTTCACACTTTCTTCTGTACGTTCATCAGAATAACGGTCTGTACGGTTTTCCCAGGTTGGGGTGAAAGCTGAAATAATTTCGTCATCGGTGGCACCAGTTCTGAGCAATTCTTTCAGATTCAGACCATCCGTTGCAAATAAACAGGTGAAGAATTTCCCATCCGCAGAGAGGCGGCCGCGTGTACAAGTTGAGCAAAAGGATTCCGAAACAGACGTTATAAAACCGACTTCCGTATCTGTACCAGCGTACCGGTATCTTTGAGCTACCTCCCCTTTATAGGCAGGTTCCACAGGCTCCAGTTTAAAGTGTTCATTAAGCTGCTGAAAGAGTGCTTTCTTCGTAACGACCTGACTGAAGTCCCAGCCATTCGTTTGACCAACATCCATAAACTCAATATAACGAAGCGTAATCTCATGCTCTTTAAAATACTTGGCCATTGGAATGACTTCATGATCATTCATTCCCTTTTTCACAACCATATTCACTTTTACTTCCAACCCGACTTCCTTGGCCTTATGGATTCCTTTTAAAACACGATTGGTTTTCGCACCTACATCATTGATGGATTTGAATGTTTCGTCATCAATAGCATCCAGACTGACGTTGACACGTTTCAACCCTGCATCCTTAAGTTTTTCTGCATGATTTTCCAGCATGTATGCATTTGTCGTTAAAGCTATATCATCTAATCCGTCGATATTGGACAGCTTTTGAATCAGCAATGACAAATTCCTTCGAAGCAGTGGTTCACCGCCAGTGAGGCGTATTTTTTTCACACCCAATTGTACAAACAGCTTTGCCAGTCGTTCTATTTCTTCAAAGGATAATAAGTGCTCTTTGGGTAAAAATGAAAAATCCGGGCCAAAAATCTCCTTAGGCATACAATAGCGGCAGCGAAAATTACAACGATCTGTCACTGAAATACGGAGATCCTGAAATGGTCGACCAAACTTATCCTTTAATGGAGTGTCCTGCATACAATTATCCTGCTCCTTTCAAATACCCATTCCCTTATCCACACTACATTCTATGCCTTTTTCTATTCATTTAGTGGTACAAAATTAGATGTTTATACAGATAATCGAAAAGCTCGAATAGCCTTTTCCCCGGCACCCTCTGTCAGTTCATCCACTTTACTTATGGCCTTTTCAACTGTCATAGGCTCATTAATGATATCAATCACGAGATCTATGCCATTCTGATAAACCTCGGTCACTCGCTCACCCTCACTTGCTACAATGGCAATTACAGGAAGGTTGTACCGCTTAGCCACCTTGGCAACACCAATTGGGGCCTTGCCATTAACGGACTGATAATCCATTCTTCCTTCTCCTGTAATAACAAGATCGGCATTCCTGACATACTCGTCCAGTTGCATAATCTCCAAAATTTTTTCAATCCCTGAGTGAATCCTGGCCCCGCAGAAGGCAGCTAATCCCGCTCCAAGCCCACCAGCAGCGCCTGCTCCAGGTTGTTCAATAACCTGTAATTGGAGTTCATTTTCAATTTTCTCACCTAAATGTCTTAATAGCTGGTCTAATTTCTTCACATCCTGGTCAGAGGCTCCTTTTTGGGGGCCAAACACATAGGAAGCTCCATTCTCTCCACATAAAGGGTTGGTTACATCAGATAATACCGTGATTGTTGTATGTGCCAGGCGTTCATCGATTCCTGACATATCGATATGGGACAAACGCTCCAGCTGGGCTGCGCCGAATCCTATTTCATCATTCCTGTCGTCTTTAAGGGATACACCTAAGGCCTGCGCCATACCGGCACCCCCATCATTTGTAGCACTTCCGCCAAGCCCAATCAAAATTTCATCTACACCGTAGTCCAGTGCTGCTTTTATTAATTCTCCTGTTCCATATGTTGTTGCATCGAATGGATTTTTTTCTTCTTCAGTAATAAGTGGCAGACCGGAAGCTTCCGCCATTTCAATAACAGCTTTATTATCTACCAGACCAAACTTAGCTTTTACCTTTTTCCCTAATGGTCCGGTTACCTCCCGTTCGATGTGCTGCCCATTTAAATGATGTATAAAAGCATCAACCGTTCCCTCACCACCGTCAGCCAAAGGAAGCTTCGTCACTTGAGCGTCAGGCATCACCCGCCTGATTCCCCTCTCAATATAATCGTTCACTTCAAATGTTGAGGCACTGCCTTTAAATGAATCTGCTGAAACGACTATGTTCATCATCCACACACCTTTTTAGTTTATACATTCAGTATATTAGAAAAATATGAGATATGGCAATATTGAGACATTTTAAGGAGAATAGCGAGATGTTTGGAGATCATATGGCTATTAATTGGAAAGGGCAAATGTGTGGGATCAGTCGGTTTCTGCTGTTTATCCGTCTGATGGATGGGGTTATCGGTTGCTTATGGCTTTGAATCAACCAAAATATAATCTGTTTCAGTCCTGGTTTCAATTGGACTTCAGGAAATCAATCGCCTTTCGTGGTTTATCCTTTATGTTTATGCAGAATCACGTCTAAATTTATGGAATATCCGTCAGTTAACGGGATTCATCCATCAGTTTTCTCTGTTTATCAATTTACTTTTGGGCTATCGGTCGTTTTGGCAATGATATCAGTCGCTGCATGTGCGATATCAATCGATTCAGCCCTGGTATCAGTCACTGTACGGATGACATCAATCAAATCTCTTTATGGCCAAGCACTCCCCTCCCTGCAGTTGACCATTGAAAAAGGTGGTGACAGAAGTTGTCACCACCTTAAATGATTATACCCTCAGAACTTCAAATTTTCCTCCACCTAATAAGGTCCTTGTATAATCAATTTTTGTGTTATTGAAATATGGCTGATCCTTTTCATTGATTAAAAACTCAATTCCATGTGCCTCAAACTGTTGATCATTCTTCATGGCTGACTCCTCCAGAGCCAGTTGTAATTGAGGGCCTCCTCAACCAATTGCCATGGTTAATCGTAGTAAAGGCTCCTCGCCATCTTTTAAAACCGATTGCAGTTCATCTTTAATTTTGTTAATTGCAGGTTCTGTAAAGGTAACCATGATCAACCCTCCTTAATGATTATTGTAAATAAAAGGATAGGAAAAAATACAGTGAACTGTATATTCCGGAGTGGCTCCCTTTTGAAGCAGATCAGGTACCAATGCCGCTATCCATTATTGGGTCCATACTTTTGGCCAGTATCATCTTATGGGGAATTCGTAGCGTTACAAGAAGGGTATCGATTAAATTAAAAACCTCTCACCCTGTAGAATTCTAACGAACGTTGTTGATGAGACCCCCAACCTGTGATGCTTCGACAAAATTCGGGTGGTGACAGGCACCTACACCAAATGAATAACATTTCCTGAGGGGTCTTCTACTACATGAATATCGCCCTGTTTTTCTACATGTACCCCCTGATTTTCCAGACGGTCTACTGCCTGCTGCCGCTGGTCATCATCCGGAAACACCAATGTAAAATAATTGAGTCCTACACGGTTTTTATCCGGGATTTTTGCCCCTGTACCATTCCATACGTTCAGACCAATATGATGATGATAGCGCGCTGTTGAGGTGAAGAGTGCTCCAGGTAATTGAGTAACAACCTCAAAACCCAGTCCTTGTATATAAAAAGCTTCCGTTGATTCTAAATCTCTTACATGTAAGTGAATGTGCCCGATAATGGTATCCGATGGGAGTCCTGCCCACTTTCCATTGCTTTCATCAAGAATCCCCTGTGCATCAAGTTCAACGGTTGCCATATCCACCTGACCATTGGCCCAGTTCCACTCAGAAGATGGGCGGTCATGATAAACTTCAATCCCATTTCCATCCGGGTCGGAGAGGTATAAAGCTTCACTGACATAATGATCGGCAGCACCAAGGCCATAGCGGTATTTCGTTTGAATAATGTGAGATAAAAAGTGGGATAAATCAGCACGCGAAGGCAATAAGATTGCAAAATGATAAAGGCCAGCTGTTCTTCCTTCTTTTGGCTGGATACCTTCTGGCTGTTCAAGAGTAACCAATGGTGTTTTCCCATCAGCTGTCAGAACAGCCCTCCCTTCTGTCTGTTCCAGAACGTCAAATCCGATGATTTCCTTATAAAACGTGATGGATTGTTCCAAGTTCGTCACTTTAATATTTACTTCTCCTACATAAATGGCATTCTCATTAAAAAACTGCTTTTCCATATGTTCATCTCCTTTCATATTTATCCGTTACGGCGGATGATTTTAAAAGCCTGCCTTTTATAGGAAACAGGCTGCCACAATGTGTGGCAGCCTTTTTATTCCAGTTTATCTAATTGTTTTTAATGCACCGCTCCATGCAAGAAGCTGATCCAGCATTTCATCTGCATTATTTTCATGGTAATCCGCTGGTTTAAACACACTCATGTTTTCAAAATCAGTCATAAGAGAGAATGTAACAGCTGTACGCACATCAGCTACTTGAAGCTCACCTAAAATTAAACGGAGATTTTCATGGGCACGAGTACCACCCAGACTTCCATAACCGACAAAGCCCGCTGCCTTATTATTTACTTCTGATTTTAAATAATCTAAGGCATTCTTGAAGGCTCCACCAACTGCATGGTTATACTCAGGTACGACGAAGATATACCCATCAAAAGAGGCCATTTTTTCTGACCAGGCTTTTACTGCAGCATTGGCTTCCTCCTGTTGGTTTTCAGGTACGGCTGCACCTAATAACGGAAGGCTGTAATCTTTAAGATCGATAATTTCATACTCTGCTTCGTCATTACGGTTTCCGGCAAAGTCATTGATCCAATTGGCTACTGCCTCTCCATTACGCCCCTCTCTTACACTTCCCAAAACGATACCTATCTTTAGCATGATGTATTCCTCCTGTGTTCATGAATTGTTTTAAGTTAATTATTACAAATTCAATTATTATGAATTCGAGATTTATTTTAAATAAAAGGAAGGACCTTGTCAATTTTCAAGCTCAGGTCCTTCATCAACCAGCTGGCTTACTCCTTTTCCAGTCCTTCCGCATGATAGCCTAACTTTTTCAGATATTCAATCATCGTTTGCTTTTCATCATTATTGAGGCCGCCCATAATATCATTAATCGCCTCCACATGCTTTGGAAAGATTTCATCCATTAACTGCTTCCCGGCTTCTGTAACACCTGCATAGGTCACACGCCGATCATTCGGACACGCACGTCTTCTTATATAGTTTTTCTTTTCCAGTTTATCGACCACGTACGTAATACTGCTGCTGGCAAGGAGAACCTTGCTTCCGATCTTTTGAATCGGCTGCTCCCCCTTATGATAAAGCAATTCAAGAACGGAAAACTCGGTCAGATTAAGTCCGAGACTCTTTATATCTTTGATGGCTTTTTTTTCTACGGATTGTAATGCACGTGTTAAAACGATAAATAACTTTAAAGAAAGCTCACTTTCCTGATTAAAATTTTCAGTTGAACTCATCGTTATCAACCCTTATTTTAAAATATCTTTTAATATCTCGAATTCAAAATAAATTATATCGGATAATGGGGCTAGCTGTCAAGGTGACCTGAATTAGAAGCCCTGTTTTCCCCTGGTAGCTTCAGGGACAGAGACCTACGATGATCAGGCAGAAAATAAAGCAGATGATAGCCACAAGGTGCAGGTGCTTGGTATCGACAAATTGATTAAAGGTGATCCCAAGCAGACTACCGGATAATATGGCTCCTAAATAGCGACTCGTTTGAAATAGTCCGGAAGCTGAACCGGTTTCCTCTCTTGATACATTTTCAAACAAGGCCGTCTGTGCGGAAATATTGTTAAAGCCATTACTCATTCCCAGCACAGCCATAATCACCATTAACCAAAGTAATGGGGATGCCTGATCGAAAGTAAGTAAGAGTCCTGTTCCAATTAAAAGGAGGACGGCTCCAATAACCATGGGAACTTTTGATCCAAAACGGTCAATCAGGGCCCCTGCCAGTGGTGAGATAATGACACTGAACCCCGCCAGTGCAAGCATTATTAAGCCTGTCTTTCCTTCATTATAACCTGCAGCCTGCTGCAAATACGTGGGAAACCCGAAGAAATAACAATAATAAACCAGATTAATCGTCATAAATTGTAAATAAATCCATGTTACGGTCGGATTTTGCCTTAAGGTCGGAAAATGTATAAATGGCGCCTGATGTCGATTTTCATAGAAATAAAAAGCGATTCCAGCTGATACAAATACGATAAGCGCCCATATATTAACCGTTTGTTCCAAAGAAAGAAGAAACAGTATTAAGCCGACAATCGACACAATAAACAGAGAAATTCCGCCAAAATCAATTCGCTTCATATCAAATTCCATTTTACCCGTATTCGGCAATATAAAAAGAGCCATAACAAACGAAAGAATGATAAAAGGAAAATTGACGAAAAAAATGGAAGGCCAATCCCAGGCACCTACTAAAAAGCCGCCAATAGATGGCCCGAATGCTGCCGAAACATTGGCGAATATAGATAAGGCTGCCAGGGCTTGTCCCTGTTTTTGTGTGATACTTGTGCGTACCATACTCATCCCGCTTGGAAATAGCGTTGAGCTGCCAATCGCCTGCAAAGCCCGACACCCAAGCAAAAAGACGAAATTTGGTGAAAAAGGGGCCAGCAGGCATGCACCCGCTACCAGTACCAGCCCTGTCATAAATAATCGCTTAGGACCAAACATATCACTTAATTTCCCCATTACAGGCTGTCCTGCTGCACTTGCAAGATAAAAAATAGAGATTAGCCATGAGGCATCCGCAAACGATAATTCAAATTCAAACTGCAAGCGAGTCAGTGCTACAGAAATCATCGATGAATTCAATGGATTCAGCATGGTACCGAGTCCAATGGTTAATACGAGAATCCAGGGTTTCTGCAGTTGTTCTCTTATCCGTCCAGTCATGTAATCACCCGGGTTTTGCTAAAATGATGTATGAATTATTATAGCATTTACAGGCAAATAGGTTTTATTCAATCCGTGTGTCAAGCAGGACTTCTTCACTCCAGGTAAATCCTCCTTGTTTTTAACGGCCGAGAGGTATACGATGAGAATTGAACTTCTAAGAAAGGACGGCAGTGTATGGATAAACGGGTATATTTATTAATGGTCATTGCCTTTGTCATTGGTCTGGTCGAACTTATCATTGGCGGTATTTTAGATTTAATCGCCAGGGATCTGAATATATCACTTGGACAGGCCGGCTTTCTCATTACAATATTTTCACTTATTTTTGCGATCATGTCTCCAATATTACTGGTGATGACAGCTAAGATTGAACGAAAAACCTTAATGATGATATCCTTATTCATCTTTCTCATTGGAAATGTGGTCACCGTTTTCAGTACCACCTATAGTATAGTATTTCTTGGTCGAGTGATTTCGGCAACAAGCGGGGCATTACTCATTATATTATGTCTGGTCATGGCTCCAGGTTTAGTTGAGCGTAAGTACCGGGCCAGGGCTATCGGAATGGTATCCATGGGGGTCAGTGGAGCCATCGTATTAGGGGTTCCTTTTGGCATTTTAATTGGTGAAGGGCTTGGCTGGCGGGCCCCCTTTGTCATAATTGCAATCCTGACGATAATTTCAATGGCTGGTGTTTACTTTTTAATGGAAAGAAGGACACCGACTCCACCTGTACCGCTCCGAGATCAACTTAGGACCTTAAAAAGTTCCAAAATTGTATTTGCACACGCTACGACATTTCTGTATATGACTGGTCATACGGCTCTTTATGCTTATTTAAAACCGTTCCTGCAGTCATCAACCAGTCTGGATGGAACCTGGATTAGCGTGATTTACTTTGCGTTCGGATTTGCTGCTGTCAGTGGCGGTGGAATCGGGGGTACGCTGGGAGATTTATTCGGTACAAAACAAACGATTGTTTATTCACTGATTATCTTTGGGGTTATCGTTTATTCCATTCCCTATATGACCTTTAATATCCCCTTATTATTTATAGGGGTGCTCATCTGGGGGATTCTAAGCTGGGCCATTTCCCCTGCAATGCAGACCTACCTGATCGACACATCACCCGAAACATCGGATACTCAGCAAAGTTTAAGTAACTCTGCCCTGCATTTCGGGGTTGCATTCGGTTCTTTACTGGGAGGTATCATCATTGAACAGACTACCGTTGAACAAAATGCTTTTATTGGAGCAATTCTGATTGGTGCGTCCCTTGTGACAGCCATACTCTCCATTAAGAGTACGTATTCTGTGCAAAACCATAATGAATGGCAGGGAGAATAGTTATTGAACATAAGCGCAGGCGACTGATTATCCAGTCGCCTCCGCTTTTCTAATGTCCAGCTGCGGCTCCTAGGTCAAGGCGGATATAAGCCAAAGCCATTACGTGGCAAAACCCATGCCACTCCATGTCTTCGTCTTATCCCGCATGACCTGAAAAGTCGCTTCCGCTTTTCTATGTCCAGCTGCGGCTCCCAGGCCCAAGCGGTCATAAGCAAAATCTCCTCCATGGCCAAAAAGCGGCCACTCCGGAGATTTTGCTTATGCCGTCGGGCCTAAACGGGTCGCCTCCGCTTTTCTTATTACCCTTCAATGATTTTTATATAAACCGTTCTTATTCTTGGTCCGTCGAATTCACAGAAATATACACTTTGCCAGGTGCCAAGCACAGGGCGTCCGTTTGAAATAATCAGGGTTTCACTCGCCCCAACGACAGATGACTTCATGTGACCGTCTGAATTCCCTTCCATATGTACATATTCTGATTTATTGGGAAAGGTTTCATTTAACCCAAGCTTTAAATCAGTTTTAACATCTGGATCAGCGTTTTCATTGATGGTAATCGCTCCGGTGGTATGAGGACAATAAACTACCATAATCCCGTCTTTTATATTGCTTTGCTCTAAGGCATCCTGTATATATTGATCTAAATTCGTAAAAGACTGTTTTTCATGGGTTGAAATTTGAAATGAAAATAAGGTTTTACTCAACGTTATCAGCTCCTTTTACTTAGATTTTACCATTTTTATGATGAAAATCAGCGCAGTGACCAATGGAAGGAGAAGAAAGGCAATCATAATCCCATTTAAAAATGGATGGCCCTTGGCCGTTTGAACCACCGCCCAGGTGATGAATACCATCAGGAGAGCCATTTCCACATTCATAACAGCCAGAAGTAATCGTCCCAGCCGATATAAACGACTGGCATTTTCTTCAGTCACCTTCACAGGAAAATTATACATGTATGGAGTCCTTTGCAAAAAGTGTAAAGGCAAAAGGATAATAGCAAAAATAAGTGGCAAAACCAGAATAAACGCTTTATTCCCCCAATTATCAGCTTCCCCGGCCAAATTGAAATGCATAGGTACTTCCTCGGGGAGCCCAGGGAAAACAAAAGCTAAATAAATATATGTACCTAGTATAATTATCAGAGTAACCGCATTTAGCCTTTTAACAATTCTGCTAGGCGGTAAATCTATGATAGGATTATTCTTCATTAGCATCCCTCCAGCCTCCCTCTTAGGGACAGTCCCCACATTTGCGCATGTGGGGACTGTCCCTTTTAATGAAATACAGCTAATTCTTCTTCAATTTTAGTCCGGATTTTGTCCAGACATTCTTCAGCAGTCTGACCAAACACACGGTGACCGTTAACCATTGCATAAGGACGCTTCGCACACATTCCGCAGAAGTTAAGGCAGCTATTTTCAATCACAGCAGCTTCCGGATATTCATGCTCTATAATTTCCTCCAGATCAACTCTGGCCATCAAATTGCCGTCACAGACTTCAACAATCACAAGCCGCATAGCTGCTAACCTCCTTTGAAGTTCATTAAAAGTTTACGATTACCATTAAATGATAAATGGTTAAATCTTTAGCCCTTTGAAGATACTACGGATCATTATATAATATGTCAACTTTCAATACCTTTTCTGCCTTCATCCATAGATAAAACGAGTAATCCAAGTTTATGATTGAATAAAATGTTGACTAAATTTTCTAAATATTTTAAGGTGAATGGTCATACCACAAAACTAATTGGTCTTACCAAAATGGAGGAAAACATGAAACAGTCTGCTATTGCTATCGAAAAACAGATAATTACAGCGATTATTCAAGGAGAATACCCAGTTGGAACTCAATTAAAACCCGAAAGACAGCTTGCAGTTCAATATGAGGTGGGCCGTCCGACCATACGAGAGGTTTTACAGCGTTTATCTTATGCTGGGTGGATAAGATTGCAACGTGGCCACCCTGCTACGTAAAAGATTATTGGAAGGAGGGAAATATTAAAACCATTGTTGATATCGTGCAGCAATATGAGGAAGTCCCTGACGAATTTGTACTCTATTTTCTGGAACTGCGGAATGCAATCACGACAAAGTATATAAAAGAAGCCGTTATGAACCATTATCCTAAAGTAGTTGCCATCCTCTCTGAAATGGACACATTGCATGATCAGGCAGAAGATTTTGCGTTATTCGACTGGCATTTACAGAAAAGAGTAGCAGGGCTGTCGCATAATCCAATTTATTTATTGATGTTAAACAGTTTTGATCATGTATATGTAAGAATGGCAACGAAATACTTTTCACTGGATTTTTGTCGAAAAGCATCTTTTAACTACTATAAGGACCTGATGACTGCTGCATTAAATGGGGATTATCAGCAAGCGGAGAGTGCTGTGTCTTCTATGATGGAAAAAAGCTATACCATATGGAAGAATCATATTTCCTCTGATTATAAAGAGGGTGAAGATACTATTCGTTAAAAAGGAGAAGATATTTGTGAAGAAATATATGAAGGAGTTTGTTTTCTTTCCGGATGTCACCGTTATGCTTATCCTGTTTTTCGCTGTTGCAATTTATACATTTCAGCATTTGCTTCAGATTGGTACATGGATTGCGATGATCATTGGAGCGATAGCTTATGCAATCAGCGAGTATATGGTTCATCGTTTTGTATTTCATATGAAACCCCCTAAAAATCCAGTTTTACTAAAAATGATTAAACGTCTGCACTATGATCATCATGTGGATCCAAAAGATGTAAAACTGCTATTTTTACCCCTATGGTTCAGTCTTCCTAACTTTATAATCCTGTCACTGATTTTCTATTCCATCTCCACTAATCTACAGTTAACCGTTGCGTTTTCTACAGGATTAATTACTTATTTTCTTTTTTATGAATGGAAGCATTATGTTGCTCACAAACCGATTAAACCAAGAACAAAGCTTGGTAAAAAGATTAAAAAAACACATCTTTGGCATCATTATAAAAATGAAAACTACTGGTACGGTGTAACACACACCACCGTTGACAAAACACTGGGGACATACAGACATCACGATGAAGTTGAAAAAAGCGAGACAGCAAAAAACCTTGAGAAAAGAGCCTGAACTCAACAAAGTTTAGAAAAAAGCCTGTTTTTAATAACTAATAAGTTAAAAACAGGCTTAGGGGCATTTAATTCTTAATACTGAACTGATGCTTACTTATTATTCAAAATCTCGGTCAACTTTTCCTTCATTTCATCTGTAACCACTACAATACTGACAGGAAATCCTCTAGTCTTAATTTTAAGTTCGTAAGTGTCATTCACCTCTTTAGAATGACCATAATATCGATGATTTACATCAATTTGCACAAATTCAAATGAACGGATATTCTTCCACGGGATAAACCTGGTACCAGATAATATTCCGTCATCTGAAATAGCAAACAGATTCAGTAAATCACCGGCATATACAAATGGTACGAGCAGGGGCAGAAAAGAATACCATTGTGTTCCTCCTATAAATATTCCTACCGAAAACATAACCAGTAAAAATACGAGCATTAGTATATAAATGGTCATCCCTAGTTTCTGGTGGGAATAGGAAGGGGCGTTTAATGGTTTCTCCGGAAGTTTCCGAATCTCAGCCATATCTTCCATTGCTGGAAATCGAATGTTTTTCATTCGTGCGATGACTTGATAAAAACGGATAGATTTATAAAGGATAAATATAATCATAGCAGCCAATATTAGTTCATTCACCTGTTATTCCTCCCTGTTGCGTAAAATTCTATAACATCTTACTCCTCTATACGAATTTTAAGGGAAAAACGTTTCATAACAACCAATTTTATAAAGTGAAACTTCTTGCAGTGGGGGGGGTTTTACGGCCAGTTCATACGTGATTAAAAAAAAGAACCAGGGCTGGCTTTAACGGGGTCAGTTTTGGGAGAGAAAAATGCTAATAATAGTATGAATAACTGACTAATTCGCAAACAATTTAACAACAATATAGCAGTACAAACATTAATATGAGCGGTTTTTTAACGTAAAAATTTACTATCCTTATTCAACTAAAGCCTCCGTTTATACAATAACAGTAAGGAAGTTGTTTAAAAAAGCAGCATTATATTATCAATCACCATCTTGGAATAAACCAGAAATCAAAATTCATAACTAAGGCACTGTAAAGGTTCCATACTGAATGACAGATTAAAACTGGAATAATAGACTTTGTTTTAACGTAAAGAATCCCCAAGAAAAGTCCTAATATGCCAGCTAAAAAAGGAGAAAACGGATGATTAAAAGTGAATATAGCTGCTTGCAGGATAACTACTATCCACACGTTAATCCACTTGCTAAAAAAAGATATAAAGAATACACGATAAATAAACTCCTCAATAATTGGAGCTAATATAACTCTTGAAAAAATGTATAGCGAAAACCCTAACACTGGATAAGTGAAATAAGTTATATAAGGTATTCCCCAATCATAGTATATTACCCAACTTTTCGAAATAAATATTTCATAGTCAAAGGTAATTTTAAAAATAAAATAATATACAAGTAAAAATCCTATTATATAGAACCAGATTTTTTTGGATGATAAAGGGGAAGTGTCAAATGATTGCCAAAGCATTTTTCTAATAGGTGGAAAGGATAAAGTTATTATGAGAGGGACTAAAGCAATTGCTATTTCCTTTAAATAAGTTTCGTAATGATAAGCAGGTGAATGATCAATACCAACAAGTTCACCTACTGTATAAAAAGAAATTACGACAGTAAACATATACATTAAAATAGATAGGTTGCTTTTCTGTTTATCTGTCTGTTTCAACCCAATCACCTCCGTAACAATATATACGAACATAGACTATTAAGGCCCATTTTTTTCAACTCTTTCGCTAGTTAGTTGAAGAATATGATTTTTTCAAAATATTTAATTATATTTTATCATATAACTCCTAAAGTCCTTAAAGTACAGCAAAAACTTATTATTAACATCACAAATGACAATAAAAATAACATAGTAATTAACATTTATTTTAGCACCTTAATTCCACACAGTACATAAATCTATGTACACTTGATAAAAAGGTTGCTATTTACAATGTCAATTAAGGTTGTAAAATGCGATAAATGCTGTTATGTCAATAAAAACAGAGTACGAAACGCTATGCGATTTGTACTCCTAAGTAGTTTGTTATTTATTATTTTCACCTTTAGAACTGAACCTGTTAGGCTGGCTTCCTGATTCTTTTCTCAAAATTCTATTCACTTATATAGAATATCCCCTAAGCTTCTGCAGTCTGTATTATCCTTTCCCTTTTGGCTGACGTCCGATGAAACCCAATCAATCTCATCGCATTCAGAATGACGAGGAGTACACTTGTCTCATGGATAAACATCCCGCTTGCCAGATGAATCGATCCCATTAATACGCCCAACAGGAGAATAAACACCGTTCCGACTGCAAAAAATGTGTTCTGCTTCATGTTTCGGATAGTTGCTTTGGATAAGGAATAAGCATGGGGGAACTGCATCAGTTTATCAGCCATTAAGACCACATCTGCGGTTTCCATGGAGATATCGGTTCCACCCTCCCCCATGGCAAGCCCAATATCAGCTGTGGCAATAGCAGGTGCGTCATTGATACCGTCTCCTGCCATCGCTACCACGTGTCCTTGTTCCTTCAGCCTTTTGACCTTTTCTACTTTATTTTCCGGCAGTAATTCTGCGTGTACTTCATCAATGCCAATCTTTTTGGCAACCAGTTCTGCCGTATGTCTGTTATCACCCGTAAGCATGACGATTTTTTTAATCCCGTTTTTCCTCATCTGAGCCAGAGCCCGCGGTGCATCCGCCCGAATCTGGTCGGCAATCGAGAAAATACCGGCAATTTCTCCATCTATTGCAGCAAATATCGCTGTATTTCCTGCCTTTTCTCGGTTGATTGCATAAGCTGTCACATCCTCAGGTATTTTGATCCTTTGAGCTTCCATCAATTTTCGATTTCCTGCGACAACGGTATCGCCGTTAACCTCAGCGTAGATACCATTCCCTTTTATTACTTCACCATTGTTTACGTCCTGACTTAAAGAAAGTTTTTGAGATTTGGCCTCCTTCACAATTGTCTGACCCAAGTGATGCTCTGAAATGGTTTCTGCCTGGGCGACAAGCTGTAATAGTTTTTCAGAGCTATGCTGATGAAAAGTTTTTATATCGGTTACTTCCGGTTTTCCTTTTGTTAACGTTCCAGTTTTATCAAAGACGAGCGTATCCACCTTGGAAAACTGGTCCATGACTTCCCCACCTTTAACCAGTACACCGTTTTTTGCTCCATTGCCTATTCCCGCTACGTTCGAGACAGGCGCTCCGATCACTAATGCCCCAGGGCACGCTACCACCAGAAACGTAATCCCCAGGTGTAGATTCTGTGTGATGGCATAAACGAGAATCGATAAAATGACCACTCCAGGAGTGTAAATATTGGCGAATTTATCTAAGAATTTCACCGTTTTTGATTTCGACTCCTGAGCTTCTTCAACCAATTCAATAATCTTGGCAAAGGTTGTGTCATCGCCGACTTTTTCTGCGATGAGCTCAATGTAGCCCTGGTCGACGATTGTTCCACTGAAGACCTGGTCATCCTGCTTTTTTACGGCAGGAGCGGATTCTCCCGTAACAGCCGCTTCGTTTAAAGAGGCCTGCCCGCTGACAATTTTCCCATCCACGGGAATTTTACTGCCAGAACGAATGATGACTCGGTCTCCTTCTAAAACATCCTCAGCATCAATGGTGGTCTCCTCTCCATCTCTGATTACCGTTGCTTCGTCTGGGGCCATCTCGACGAGTTCTTTCAGTGAAGAACGGGTTTTTTCCAGGGTTCCGGCTTCCAAATAATCCCCGAATAAAAAAAGAAAGGTTACTACAGTCGCTTCGACATATTCCCCAATAATGAATGCACCGATTACTGCAATTGAAACGAGTAACTCAATGCTGAACGCCTTCATACGCAGGGCCTGATATGCCTTTATAAAAATAGGTACAGCTGCGATAATACTGGTCACTATGAGCGTTGCCTGTTTAATAGAATCCAAATTCGTGATATGAGAAGAGTTAAACAATACCTTGGCTGTGTCGACACCTTCCGTTTTATTTAGAGTTCCTTCAATCTTTTTTATACAGGACAGCTTTACTCATGTTTATTTCCTCCTTATCTTTAATAGTAAGGCCCAAGCGGTAAAAAGAAATTGACCTATATCAATATAGGAAAGAATCATGAAAGATAGGAGGCTGTTTCCGCTAATTGTTCTCAAAATACAAGGGATAATGATATTTGCAGTTTGGATTAAAGGATGCTTTACAATTCGGACAGATCGATTGACTATGTAAATACTCATGAATCGTTAATTCATACCCGCACGCCCCGCATAAAATAGCTTTTTCCGCAAACTCATCCTTTTTCCAGACGCTAACGGGATGATTCGTTTTCTCCTGATGGCATTTGTAGCAGGGATAATAGGTCTGACAGCATTTAAATTTGATGGCGATAATATCTCTTCGCCCATGATAATGCTCACAGCGGGTCTTATTATCCCGCACCTTTCCCTCTACTGCATGTCCATGAATGATCATAATTAAACTCCTCCCTATAGAAAAAGGACTGATCTCATCAGCCCTGGTCGTCTATTTATCTTTTATATGACGATATTCACTATTAAAGAAAAGAAGCGGATCTCCTTCTTTAACCTGTACATCCGTGACCTCAGCAATAAGCAGCATATGATCGCCGGCCTTCACTTTATTTTCGATTTTACAGGATAAAGTAACCAGCGAATCTTTAATAACTGGTACTCCATCTCTATATTCATACGGAATGTCTCTGTCCTGCTCCATTTGTTTGGCAAAAATCATGGAGAAGGGCTGTTGATCCTCCGATAATACACTGACCCCAAAGCGATCATGGCTCTGCAGCTTTTCATACATGGAGGCCCGTTCATCAATCGAAATGGTAATGAGCCTCGGATCCAGGGAAACAGACATAAACGCATTGACCGTCATCCCCTGAAAGGCCCCGTCAAATTCACCGGTAACCACCGTGATTCCCGTGGCAAACTTCCCCATTGCCTTCCTATATTCCCGATTATCCATATTGATCCTCCTTTTGTGAAATCAGCCTGCCTTAGTATGGATAAGTGAGCTTTTGCTTAGAAAATTTAAGTAGCTTCTCCTCTCCCGCCTTCTAATGGTTTATAAAGAAGGTAAGGAGACATACAGCCGTTTCTCACCATCTTATGAGTGAAACCGAAAATTAACACCCTGAATGTTTCTTCATATATACGTTTCTACAAATTAACCAAAAATCCCCGCTTTTTTGTTTACTTTTCTCTGAAACATAAAAATAAAAGGAGAGCTGGACCTATTTCAGGTCTTCTCTCCTTACTACCCTTCACTTAAAGTTTCTTTTTCCCTTTTTAATTTCTCCTGCTTATGCTGGGTATGCTTTTTCCCCCATTCATGCATTGCTTCCAATATCGGCTGCAGGCTTTTTCCATATTCCGTAATGGAGTACTCTACCTTAGGAGGCACCTGAGGATAAACGACACGCTCGACAATATCCTCTTCTTCCAGCTCCCGCAACTGCTTTGTCAGCATCTTTTGAGTAATTCCAGGGACATTTCGTTTCAATTCACTAAACCGCTGTGTTCCTTCTTTTAGCAAATGAAGCAAAATAATCGGCTTCCATTTTCCTACTAAAATTCCTAAAGCGTCCTCCACACGACATAATTCCGGCTCAATTTTCATGTTCCGACCTCCATAGTATCCTTTTGTATACTATATTACTAAAAAGTGTGTACTTACACGATACACCCTTTTAAACTATAATAACAGTGGAAACATTTATACTAAAGATTTTATATACCAATGGTAAAATAACAGAAGGACGATTAACAATGAAAAGAAGGTGAAGACATATGGAACAGTATCGACTCAATCCGGAAAAAGGCTTGGAATTCGGTATTTACACATTAGGGGACCATCTCCCTGACCCATCAACAGGGGAAAGAATTTCTGCACAGCAGCGTATACATGAAATTATTGAATATGCCAAACTGGCTGAACAGGCAGGTGTCGACTTCTTCAGTGTAGGGGAAAGTCACCAGGAATATTTTGCAACTCAGGCACACACCGTCGTATTATCAGCGATCGCCCAGGCAACGGAAAAAATAAAAATCGGAAGTTCATCTACCATTATTAGTACCTCCGACCCTGTACGCGTCTATGAGGACTTTTCAACGATTGATCTGGTTTCAAAAGGACGGACCGAGCTTGTTGCAGGCCGAGCCTCCAGAGTTGGACTATTTAACTTACTCGGTTATGATATAAATGATTACGAGGATTTATATGAAGAGAAATTTGACTTGTTATTAAAAATTAATCAGGAGGAAACCGTGAACTGGGAGGGACGATTCCGCGCACCCCTGGAAAATGCACAGGTCATTCCTCGTCCAAAAGAAGGAGCCCTTCCGATTTGGCGGGCAGTTGGCGGTACTCCTGCCAGTGCCATAAAAGCAGGATTTGCCGGTGTTCCAATGTTTATGGCTCATCTGGGCGGACCGGTTTCCGTATTTAAACAAACCGTGGATGCTTACCGGGAAGCAGCCCGTCGCAGCGGTCATGATCCAGCTCAGCTTCCGGTAGCCACAGCAGGATTTTTCTACGCAGCGGAAACCTCACAGCAGGCGTTAAGAGAGCTTTATCCTCATATTAACGAGGGGATGAAAAAAACCAACGGCCGGGGTTTTGCCAAACAGCTTTTCGCACAGGGTGTCGACCGTCGGAATATAATGAATGTTGGCAGCCCACAGGAGATCATTGAAAAGATTCTCTATCAGCATGAACAATTTGGCCACCAGCGCTATATTGCCCAAATTGATTTTGGCGGTATGCCATTGGATAAATTGCAAAAGAATCTTGAAATCATTGGTACAGAAATTATTCCTGCCATCAAAAAATATACAGCAAAAGACTAGGAGGTACTCACAATATGAACGTCGTGGCATTGTCAGGGTCCATTGTTGGATCAAAAACACGGACAGCTATAAATTATACAGTTCAATCCCTTTCTGAAAGCTATCCGGATGCGGAGATTACCGTGATTGATTTAGCGGACTATCACATCCAATTCAGTGATGGCCGAAACTATTTAGAATATGAAGGGGATACGAAATATGTAGCAGAGACCCTTATGGATGCCGATACCATCATTATTGGCACACCGATTTTCCAGGCATCCATTCCCGCTACATTAAAAAATATTTTTGACCTGCTCCCCCAACAGGCCTTTCTTGATAAGGTTGTAAGTATCATTGTTACAGCCGGTTCACCAAAGCATTACCTGATTGCTGAGCAGCAGTTAAAGCCCATACTGACCTATATGAAAGCACAGATCGTTCCAACCTATGTATTTATTGAAGAAAAGGATTTCTATCGCAAAGAAATTACCAATGATGATGTTCTTTTACGTCTCGACCGGCTTGTTGAAGATACGATGGTTTTATCGGAAACGTATGCAAAGGTCCGTGAGGCAGAAGAGGCAAAATATGATTTTTAATGGTAAAAACAGGTCTTAGGTTATGTTTTCTAAAAAATGTATTCTGTTACAATATAAGTTGGAGAAGATAAGTCCACTCGGGTTTCGTTACCTGGTGGATTTATTTTTTATTTATAATCGTTTATAAATAAAAACCAAACAGAAGAGATGAAACGTATCAGCAAAACAATCGTATGAGTTAGTCATAGTAGTCATCGTTCAAAAAAGGAGAATCTACCGATGCAGCCTATTCAAGAACCTGAAAATCAAATTTCCAAAAATGCCATTAAGGTTTGGCGATTAAGCAGTCTAATCGAAGAAGGAATCGGGCTAGGAACGGGCAAATGAAGTAAAAACAGAATCATAAGCATAAAGATTTATTTGAGGATTTCTTTCTGGACAGGCAATCCTTCTTACCTTATACTAATCTTATTTGTATTAACTTACACACTATTTGATAGGGAGAGTGTTCGAAATTCATAATCCAGCAGGAAAAGAGCGTCTGGGACTGGCTTTTCTTCTTGGCATGCTGGGGATATTAGGACCGCTAAATATCGACATGTATCTCCCCAGCTTCCCCGGCATTGCCGATGATTTACATACCAGTGCCTCGCTCGTACAGCTCAGCTTAACAACTTGTTTAATTGGCCTTGCTATTGGTCAAATCATCATTGGACCGATCAGTGACTCTCAGGGAAGAAGAACGCCTCTATTAATCTCCATTTCCCTGTTTGCCCTGTCCTCTTTTATATGTGCCATTGCACCGAATATTACGACGCTCGTTATCGGACGCTTCCTCCAGGGCTTTACCGCTTCTGCCGGTGTGGTGCTTTCCCGGGCAGTCGTCCGTGATGTATTCAGTGGACGAGAGCTCACAAAATTTTTCGCCCTGTTAATGGTTATTAATGCGGTTGCCCCTATGATAGCCCCGATGGCAGGGGGCGCCATTTTAGCCTTGCCGTTTGCGAGTTGGGAAACGATTTTTTACTTTTTAGGGATAATCGGCATTTTAATTGTGCTCACCGTAGCATGGAAGCTGAAAGAAACTCTGCCTGAAGAGCGGCGGATTCCGGGCTCAGTCGGAAATACAATCAAAACGATGGGAAGTCTGATGAAAGACCGTTCGTTCATTGGCTACGCACTGGTTGTAGGCTTTGTTCACGGGGGCAGCTTTGCCTATGTCTCAGGGACCCCATTCGTTTATCAGGGAATTTATGGGGTTTCCCCACAGGTATACGGGGTCCTGTTTGGCATCAATGGACTGGCTATTATTTCAGGAAGTTTTATCATTGGCCGTTTAGGGGGAATTATTCCTGAACGAAAATTACTGCGCACAGCTGTCATTATCGCCTTAAGTGCAACAACGGTTATTTTAACGATGGCTATTATAGAAGGCCCACTGTTCAGTCTTGTGATTCCGATTTTTATTTATATGACATCTATGGGAATGGTCTTAACCAGCACCTTCACTCTGGCTATGGAGCATCAGGAGAAACGGGCTGGGAGTGCCAGTGCCGTGCTTGGTATGCTTCCCCTCTTACTGGGATCCCTGGTTTCACCGCTTGTGGGCCTTGATGAATCTACAGCAGTACCGATGGGGGCGATCTTGTTCAGTACGTCACTGATTGGCTGTATTGCCTTTTTTACATTAACGAAAAATAAGCATACTAAAGCGTAATGCGTCGTTTCATTCATAAGTAACTGATTATCTTTATAAAACCGGGAAGACCATCTGTATGGCCTTCCCGGTTTTTGATTCCATTGTTCTTTCGTCAGCGCTATCCGTCATAGTCTCTTTTACTTTGTACTCTCGGTTACGTTCTGTTCCAGATTCACAGGAAGCCCAGTCGCTTCTTTTCTCTTTTTAGGAGCTAAAAGGGCAGCAGCCATGCCAACGGAACCATAAAAGACAAACGAAGGAGCATAGCCCCAGGTTCCAATCAGCCAGCCGGCCAGTGCAGAACCTATCACCTGACCTACTGCCAAAAGCAAAAACGGAACCCCAATGCCCAAAGATGCATTATCAATAAATACTCGAATTCCCCAGACCAGAAGAACGCCTGTTAAAAAGATATAAGAGCTCCCAAAAAGACCTGCTGATAAATAAGCCATGAATAAGTGTTCAGGAGCCACCGATAGAATCATCGATGCGGAGGCAATAGCGATACTTCCTAATTTATATGAGAATGGTAAGCCTCCTTTTTCAACTAAGGATCCGGAAAATCCCCCCAGCACACCAAATATACCAATAACAATCCAGAATACAGCAAGCTGCCATTCACTGTAATCACCAGCCACCTGGATAAACGTTCTTGAAAATGACCAGAAGGCTGCTGTAGAAATCCCTAAAATCAGGGATGCCAGAATCAAAGGAATGGAACCCTTAACCCCTTGTATCGAATAGCTCCCTTTCTCAAGCATGATCTTTGGATTTGCACTGATTTTTGGAATGATACGGTAATTCCAGATCAAAATAAAGAGTGTCAGCATCGCATAGATGAAATAGGTCAGTCTCCAATTAGGGGATAATAAGATCGCCCCTGCTCCAGTAAGAGCGATACCAAAGCTTGTTCCGGAATTGATCCATGTATTTGCTTTCCCCTGTTCATCCCTCTGAATCCAAAGGGATATCGCTGCACCATAAGGCGGGGATACCAGGCCTGTGCTTCCTCCAGCCAGTAAAACACCTAATGCCAGCATCCATACGTTTGGAGTTACTGCCATCAGCATTAATCCGGCAAATGCCGATAGACCGGCCGCGATAATCATCCTTCTCGGCCCTTCTCTTGTTGTAATGACTGTAGACAGAATAATGGTAAAACAATAGGACAAGTAAAATAATGAAGAGACCATCCCTGATACAAAGTTGGACATTTCAAGTGACTGATTCAAATCTGGAAGAAGCAGTCCAAAACTAAACCTTGCTAATCCATAGGTGACCGCAATCATCGTAATACCTGGTAGAACCAGCTTTGAGAATTTCATCATATTCACCTCCCCGGTTCTGCAAAAATTATATAGAACGACCTTTCTATTTCTGTAGGAAAAAAATTACGATGTATGCCGGACAATCGTCCTGGCCATCGCAATCGAATGTTCGGTTGCTTTCTCTGCACCAATTAGTGTGGTCATAGATGTGGTTCCTTCAAGCAGCAATGTAAGCTGATAAGCGATTTCCCGTTTGTTATCCTTTCCTTTCTTTTGAGCTAACCGCTGAAAATATTGAAGTAATTTAGCTTTATGACCTCTTGCAATGCTTTCAATCTCATTATCCGTTCCTGCATAATCTTCTATCGCCCTTAAAAACATATCCCCCTGATAGGATTGTTCCTTTAGCCAGCGGCAGTGGGCTTCAACTGCAAGAATGAAAGGTGAATCAGAATCCATTTCCACGTAAGAGTCCAAATAAGACCAATAACGTGCCTCCCGCTGCTTAAGTACTTCTTCAACCAGATTGTCTTTGGATTCAAAATGATTATAAAGGGTCATCGTTGCAACATTCGCTTCATTAATTATTTGCTTTAGTCCTACACCACGAAATCCATGCTTATAGAATAGCCCTTCAGCTACTTCAAGAAGTGCTTCTTTTTTTACAGATCGACTCATATTATCTACTTCTCCTTCATTAGATAGAACAACCTTTCTACTATTATAAAAATATCAGCTTCTGATGGCCATCGTCAAACCCTTTGATTCGTTTTTTGATCGAGAAAAGTTTCGCAAAAGAAAGAAAACAGGCAAATAGTCTGGTAATTTAAAATAATCTTTGGAAATTATTTAATATTTTCATATAGCACTATGTATCCCTAACATATACTCGTTTATGCTCTATATCTTTAAAATGCTCATTTAGTTTTATGTAATTTTTTTGATATGATTATGAATAGTGTTTGAATTTTGGGTAACCGTTACCAGTACACAGCAGCTTTTTAACAGGCCATTTAAATTTAAATAGCCTTTAACTTACTCAAATCTATTTCATTTGGGAGGTATTATTATTTTTAAGGATCGTAAAATCAAATTTGGTCTTACCGTTTTCGCTTTAATGCTCATGATGTTTCTAGCTGCATGCGGTGGAGATAGTAATGAGGAGGACAATAGCAACTCCTCAGACGATAAAAATTCCGAAGAAACAACGGAAGGACCTGCAATCGGTCAGAAGGATCTAACGCAGCCATACGTTGCTTGGGCCAGAGAAACGGTTAGTACACATATGCTTGCTGAATTGCTTGAGATGGTCGGCTACAATGTTGAACTGTCACAAGTAGAGGCAGGTCCAATGTGGTCCAGTGTTGCGGAAGGTTCAGCTGATTTCCATACATCCGCATGGCTCCCGGCCACTCACGCTTCTTACTGGGAAGAATACCAGGGCGATATTGTGAAAGTAAAGCAAGTCCTTGATAAGGCACCATTAGCTTTAACCGTTCCTAGCTACATGGAAGATGTAAATTCAATAGAGGACTTAAAGGGTAATGAAGAACTAGGTGAATCCGTTGATTGGGAGATTGTTGGAATAGATCCCGGTGCCGGAATCATGCAGAATACTCAACAGGTATTTGAAGAGTACGGGCTGGAAAATTGGAATCTGACATCAAGCTCTGAAGCAGCTATGCTTGCTGCGCTGCAGTCAGCTATTGAAAACGAGGAGCCTATTATTGTACCCCTTTGGAAACCACACTGGGCTTTCGGAACCATGGATCTGAAAATGCTTGAAGATCCACAGGAAATCTATGGCGGTGACGGTGACCAGGTTTACACGGTTGCCCGTAAAGGATTAAAAGAAGATGCACCAAGAGCGTACAAAGTAATGGAACAATATAATGAAAACTATGAGATGCTGGAGGAAATGATGCCTAAGGTTCATAAGGACGGTCAGGACCCAGCAGATGTTGTTAAGGAATTTATTGAAAATAACCCTGACAAAGTAGATGAATGGCTTAAAGGGATACCAAGAGAATAGAAAACGTAAAAAAGGAACCGGAGAGGAATGATTTTCTCCGGTTCCTTTTTTATTGGACTTAATAATCACATGGTATCAAATGCGAAAACTTATAAGGCAGCAGTTTTCCAGGCTGGATGGGTAAATTTATTTTAAACTTAAAATAATCCTCGTATAATCCTTAAAATCATGTAAGTGCTTTTCAATAATTGTCTGCAAAATATCAAGTTTAATTGCCTGGTAATCATGAACTGCGATATTACGAAAGCCTACCATACTCTTCAATGATTTCGATAACTTTCTATCTATAATATTTTCTTCTTCTAACATTTTAAATGCATCACGACTGGACTTTGGCAATCCAAGTCTCTTTTCACTAACCATATGCATAGCTAAATCAATACTTGCCTCACAAGCGCGCTGTATATTTAAAATGATACTATCTTGTTTCGTAAAATCATTTAAATTGTCCGGATTATCACCGTATACATCGAGTATACGTTTTATACACCTTTCAATGGTTTCCGCTTTATTTAATACTACGTCACTAACCAAAAATATTCCCCCTTTCCCTAATTCCTTGTATAATTTCTGCACGTTGTTCATTTAATCGCGCATACATGGAAAGAGTTTTCATTCGTTCCTTAATGAATACATTTTTATCAGCAACATAAATGGGTTCACCGGTTGTAAATATTTGTGCAGCAAAGACAGTGTCGACATTTTTTAAATCTACAAGATCCACATTAACATTACATTTTTCTGCAAGCTCTTCCATCAGCAAAAATCGTTCATAACTAGTAGAGATTTGATTTGAATAGTAGGCAAGATCAAGATCACTATCATCATGGGCTGAGTCCATGGCATAAGAACCAAACACAATCAAAAATGCTGGCTGCAAGCGATCTTTCAGGGTTTCTTTAATCAGTTCTTTCCAATCTTCAGGTATCATTTTTCCACCTCCAAACAGGTGCCTATCAAACACCAGTGCTTTTAATATTATAGGTGGCCACAGTCTGCCTTGGTTAAATTTTACTTATCATCTATTCATGAGCTGTAATAAATACCATTACTCCCCAGTCCATATATATATACTGAAAAGGCGGAGGATAAACAGATCTTATTTACAAATTACTTATAAAAAAACATCCCTTTAAATAAGCATATCTAAAGGGATGAAACGGTGCAAATATTATAATGGACTAAACTGTTCTAAAAAACTGTGCCCTTGAAACTTAGTTTTACAAACCCCTTCCTCCCCCGCAACACCTTCTCCCACTTGCCCTCACGCCCTTTTTCACCTCTAAATCCTCGCCTTTCAATTTAACTAAGTTTTACAAAGAAAACCGCTATTTCTTACAGAAATCAGGCGAAAATCATGCGATGAAATATTGAAAAATGGAACTCGGTTTTACAAAACAGAATAGAAATTAAGGAGGTAATAGAGATAAGGTTTAAGGATTAACAGGGGGATTTTCTGGCGTTTTCCCACGCTTTTTTCTCCTGCTTGGATGGCTTTAATCCCTTACGTCATCTATCTTTCCAGGCTTTCACCCATTAAAAAAAGAACAGAGAAGGCGTACCAACGGTACGCTCCCGGATTCTGATTAGAGTGATACATAAGAACCGATACATAAGTGCCTCCGCTTTCCCTTCTTTGTAAAACTTACTTACATCTTGTAAGAAGAGTTACATCTTTGAAAGGGAGAGTTACAGGGAGACATAATAGATATTAAGGGTTTAAGAGCAAATTCTAATTACATAGACATACTCTTTTTTCATAATACTGAACAAATCAATTTCTTCTTTACATTTCCATAAGTAAATCAAACAATCCTATTCTTTTTCCCAAAATCTATAAGTGTCTCATAAGCGTCTCCTTTTAACCCTAAAACTTTACAAAAAGCAGGCTCTGTCTTATATCCTTGTTTTTTTAATAATATTACCTCTTCTTGTACAGACGGATGATTGGATATTATGAAGTTTTCAATTACCATATGTAAATAAGCATATTGTTCTTTGACAGATTGCGGTTGACCAAATAACTCAAATTCGAATCCACCATACATGAAATTTGCTTTTACTACGGAGAAATTCCTAATCACAGTCTTCTTAAATATAAATTTTTCCTTATTTGAAAATAACAATTTCACCTTTTTCTCAAACTTATTGGGATCGAAAACCTCCATAATAATATCTAAATCTGACCCCTCTATATCAATTCCAATGGGTAACGTTCCACATAGGATAGGATTGAATTCAGATAAACTCTCCATTATCCCTAAACTGTTAATAGCATTATAAGCATTTTTCTGTTTTTGATTGCCAAATCTCAAATAATCAATAGTTTCAAACATACAAATTTCCCTCTCTTTAATAATTCGACTACTCTTCTACCGTTACCATAAGAACCGTTCTTCGTAAGACCATACACAGAAATAGAATTAACCCCAAACGATTACTTATATTTATCAAATTGAGGGTATTTACTTATAGCAGACCTCAAAGCAAAAGATAAATTTTCTCTTTTCTCTCTTTGATCAATATATGAAAATATACTCTGTTTAGATGGAGAACCATAATTAGATAAAGATTCAAATAAACTTTTTGCCCTATCATCAACATTACTAAAAATAAATGGATCTGCATATCGTGAATCAAGTTTTAGTAGTTTTATATAGTTCTCATGTGCCTTTCCTCCATTATTTTGCAATGTTATAAATTCATCCTCAAAATTAATCTTAAATTCAAAATTTCCACCAATCATCTCGTTGTATGGAGTTACTATAGGAGGATTTGAAACTCGATCACCTTTACCCTCTTGGGCTTTATTACACGCATAACAAGAAGAAATTAAGTTTAAAGGATTCATTGCTAACAAAGGGAATTTTGATTCTTGCATTGTCCTCTTTACATCTTCCAATTCTTCTCTATTGAATGTTAGAACAGAAAAAATTGTATCGATATCAACCTTCTTTGTAAGCAAACTAATAATAATTTTCCAAATCTCCTGTTTTGCTTCTTTAGTAATCCCCTCGAAGTCCTGTTTATTACTCATAGTCCACGACCCTTTCTAAGTATTACCTAATCTCCGTAATCACCTTTACTTTTCCAGCTCATTTATTTTCTCTCTTCAGGAAAATCTCCTCTTCTGATCATTTCATGTCTTAATTCGTTTATTAACTTTACTTCAAGCTCCGTAATTTCAGATATAACTTCTTTTTCGAATCCTTTTCGAAGCATGTTTGAAGCTATATCAAAACTTCTTGTTATTTCTCCAGTTTGAAAATAAGACAATTGCTGTTGTACTTGTTCTATGCTGTGTCCAGTAACATTGGCTATTTCATCTTCGGTATATGCATTCACAAACATTCTAATAACTATTTCATTTTTAGACAGATTTTTTGCATCACTCATGCTCTACCCCCCACCCTTTCAGGAAAATGTATAATCTCCTTTTCATCACTCTTTCCACCATTTACACCTCTACCCGCAGATACATCCTAATGTTGTTTACTTTTTAACTGCATTAAAAAAACGCCCATTTTGTCTGAGCGTTTGAATTCACTATTATGAACTTTTGAAGGTTGGTCGATGGATACTTCATGTTTATCATCCTAAATTTCAAGGTTTTATTTTATATTATCATCATAAAATAACCTGCCAGACTGGTCAATAATGCACTATTTTAGTTACTTTTTTAGTCATCATGAACACAACCTAATCTATTGCGTTTCATAGTGCATCGACATCTTCCACATTGAAATAATATTGACCCTCAGAAGGGTAATTTTCTCTTCCTGGAATTTATTCCCTGTAAAGAAAACCTCCTAAAGAGAAATAATCTCAACCTAAACATTTAAGCCATTCGTGCTGTGGTTCGTGGATCTGTATTGCTTCACTTAACCATTTCCTCTGGTGGTCATTAAGATAGTCTTTTACTGTCATGAAATCTTGATGATCTTTTTCTCTTGTATTTCTAACTTTATATAATAGTACAATTTCAGGATTTAGATACGGGATTCCTTGAACTGAATATCTATATAATTCTTTAATTGGATAGGAAATCCTCATATCTCTTCTGAATATCCATTTATTACCACATGTCTCATTTAGAAGGATTTCCATTTTTGCCCCGCTCAATTTATTTATAGCATGTATTTCATGAATGGGTAGTTCCAGGTATTCATTTTTCCAAGGATGGAATTCACCTTTAATGACCTTTTGGAATTCCCACTCTTGTAGGTATTCCTTTAATTTTAGTTGGTCTTTACGGAAAACTGATATCTCTATGTCCTTATGTAGTCTTGTTTCTTTACCGATATGAAGGTCAATTGCCCAACCGCCTACAACAAACCATATTTTATTAAAATCGGACATCAACTCATTAATGAAATAGCAATGTTTAAATGACATTTACCTACTCCTTTTACTCTATTTCTTTACCAAATCTATTACTTAATAGGTCTATCCCAATCTTCTAAAATAGCCCATGTAATTTCAGGAGTTCCATCATCAGACTTCATTGTGCCAACATACACCTGGTCTGAAAATTGTCCAATTTCATCATAGTGATTTACTACTTCCTTTGTTGTTTCTGTAACGTTATCAGACAATACTTCATTAAGGTTTTTCCAACATAATTGACCTTCTTCGCTTTCAGTTACTTTATAGACATCTAATACATTTCCAAAATAAACATATTGTATCCTAATTTCTGAATAGCCTTTTATTCTGAGGACTACATACCTAAGCATCAAATTATTAATATCAGTATCAACTAATCCTGTTTCCTCTTCGATTTCCCTTTGACACGCTTTATTCGGATCACTCATTTCTTCTTTTTCAATATGACCGCCGATTGGAACTAATAATCCAGGAAGAAAGGAGTTATTAAGTTTTTTTTGAAGAAATAAGACATCTTGATTTTTGTTAAATAAGAACGCAACCGCCATTTGCCTAAGTTTCAAATATACCTCTCCCTTTCTATCACTCATATAACCAATTATTCAACAAATTTTTATGTCCAAGTCATGTTTCTTCTTGTTTTCTGAACAACATCATTAGGATTTATTCCAAATTCTTTGAACATCTTTCATTTTCTTTCCGTTAAATGATAGTTTATATATATCTGGTATTTCGAGTTTCTTCCAAAAATCAAATCCATACTGATTATCGAAATAGTTCATAATTAACACCATAATATTACCATGAGTACCGATTACTACATTCCTACCTATATTGCTTTCTAATACTTGTAAAGTAGCATGAATACCTCTTTTTTGAGCAACCCTATTCGATTCTCCGCCTTTCCATGAAAAATCATAGTCTTTCCAAACCTTTGTAATGGCTACTGAAAAGTCTTCTACAGGCTTTTCCGCCAAGATGCGTTCTTTGAAACCCTCTACTAACTCAATCTCTTTATCTATGTATTTTGCAACCCCTTCAACTGTTTGAACTGCACGTCTGTATGGGCTTGAATAAACATAATCAATAGCCTCTCTTTTAAGCAAATCAGTTACAGTGTTTGCATCAGTAAACCCACATTCAGACAAAGGTCTTCCTAACTCATCTGGCGTATATGTAGAATGAGCATGTCTAACAAAATACAAATTCGTCTGCAAACCAATCAAACCTTCCATAAACGTTTATAATGGTCATCATTCTTTGTAATTCTTAATCGAATAGATCATTTGTCTGCATCATTTTTTCTTTTTATCTTGCAACTCCCCTTGAATCTCCATTCAGATTTATAGAAGGACACCATTTTGTTGAAAAGGGGAGTTACTCTTTTTTAGTTAAAGGTTTGTAATACAGTACCTTTTCCATTATCGACTTCTATTTCAGCGAATGCTCCATTTATCAAAGTAATTTGTGGTGGTACATGACCACAATCAATATCGTATATTATAGGAATTTGGAGTTCGTCAGAAAGCTCTTTATAAACATCGTCAACTGTATAATTTCTGACAGGTGTATTAGCTGAACTCCTTCCAAACATAATACCATTACAATTATTAAACCAACCAGCCAATTTCATTTGTATTAGAGATCTACGTAAGTCAGTGGTCGGTAACTCACAATTTTCGAGAAACCATATGACTGAATCTCCTGCAATATAGTTATTTTTAAAATGCTGTACATCCCCGTATGGTGTACCAATTAAATGTCTTATCGTATCAATACATCCACCAAGTAATCTTCCTCGAACCTTAACTTTATGATTTGCAGTTGACTTCCAGTAAGTATTCTCTGTTAGATTGAAAATATGAGGAGTGGGTTTATCAAATTGCCATTCTTTTTGATATTTTTCTGATGAACGTTGTAGAATTGATTCGCCTTTTTGGGTAGATAAAACAGATTGCCACATTGCAGTCGTACCATCAGAATAATCCCCTCTTAAATCTACTAAATTTGTTCCATGAGCAGTAGCTATACCTGTATTTAAGGTAATAGCTAACAATAGTAAACTAATGTCAGAATAGCCCAAGACCCATTTGTTCTGTATTTTTTTAAAGTCGATATATTCAAGCGTTTCAATAAGTAGTTCTCCACCCCAGGGAGGAATAATAATGTTAATATCTTCGTTAAACATCATATCATTAAATTCTTCTGCTCGTTTTTTTGCAGATGCAGACTTTGCCTTATCCTGAGTCCAAGGTGTGTCACCACATTCAATGTGGAAACCCTTCTTTTCCATACTTTTAAACGCTGAATGTAGCAATTCATGTAATTCACTTGGCACTCCTGATGATGGTGCAGTTACTCCTATAGTCATACCTTTTTCTAAGAATGGATATTGGATCAATTTTACGCCTCCCATTTTGAATATTAGGTTAATAGAATGAACTAATTACCTACTCCATTGTATAAGTATCCATACACAAATTATAGGTCTTATACTAACATAGCGGTCTGATAAAGTTTATTTCTTACATTACTTTGCTTTCTCTAACTTAAACCTTACTGCCTTTTCCTTCCCTCTTTTGCTGGTTTAACAGGGTTATCATCATTCTTATAAATGGAACTGCTTGGGAATTCTTTTCCACCTTGGATTCTATCCAATCGATTTCATTACTCAATAAGTTAATTAAGTAATATACCGCCTTTTTATGAGAATTAGGTGTTATATACATGAAAATTGTTTGTACTTTATCCAGCTGAATAGGAGGTAATTGTGATTCAAGACTTTTTAATCCTAATTGAGCTTTTTCAGGTCTATATCTATGTAACAACACTTTAGATAGGTTGACCATAACGTGTTGCAACATCTCCACAGCCCATAAGTCATTTCTCCTTTGTTTTGCCTTATTATATTGAAATAGATACCAAGCAACATCATAAGCACAACCACTAAACTCCTCTACGGAAAGAAGCAAATTTTGAGTGGATTGAAATTTAGTTAGTCTTCCTTCTGGATCATATAACACATGGAAAAAATCCTTTTCTTTGAAACTCTTTTCTGTAACAGTAAATAAATCTACATGAAGGAGATTGTCAAAAACTGCTATTATTTGAGGTGCAATGATAAAAAAATCTTCATAAAACAATATCTTTCTATAAGACTCTAAATGCATTAATCGTTGTGTCAAAAATTTCTCTTCATCTTCTTCGTCTACCAAGCAGTAAAGGTCAACATCCGAATATTCATCATATTCCCCTCTTCCCATTGAGCCTTTTAAGAAGATTGCCTTTACAAGTTTATCCTTCATTAAACTATGTGAAATGGCCTTAACAGCATCTTCCTGCTTCATCATTACCCTCCTAACCTAAAAATAAATATTACGCCATTATATTCCATTTATTTAGAATAATCAATAGCTAATTCTCTTAGAAAGGAACTTAGTTTTACAAAACTCTCACCAACGTAATTCTACCTTTTTCATCCTATTGTTCTCCACTTTAAACTTTCCCTCCCACTCCCACATGCTATTTCAGTATATTAACCATAAAAAAGAACCGAGATAACGTACCATCGATACGCTCCCGATTCTAATTGGAGTATTACATAAAGCCCGATACATACCTGCCTCCACTTCCCCTTCTTTGTAAAACTTACTTACATCTTTGAAAGGGAAAAAATAAGAGTTGCACCTTTAAAATAGGTGTAATAATAGGTGTAACATTAACTTATAGGGTAAATTTATCTAAAACGATTAAAAAGTTAAACATGAATTTTCAAGCTCTTTTAAACATACTATTAGTCTATTTTTAATAATGTCTTCATCACCCATTTGCTGTAAAGTCTTATAACCTATATCTTTCTCGTTCAAAACTTCGAGATGTTCATAAGTTTCTAATAAAATCCATAAGATATATTCGCTCATTATCCACTTAGTCAAACTCACATTATTTCCTGTATAACCTTTTATAAATCCATCTGCAATTTCTCTCATTTTATTCGCATTTTGACTATAGGAACTACTCCGATATCTTGGTGCATTAGAATAAGCAGGAAGGAGGAATTTATAACAAAAAACAAAATAGCCCGCATATTTTAAATCGAAATCTAACCTTGGAAATGGATCAATTATCGAAACATTATCTAAATTAAGTATTATATTTTCTGGTGTTACATCTTGATTAACTAATGAAATTCGTTGCTGATTCCTGCGTCGTTGTCCGATTATGTTTAAAATCTTATCCGCAACAATTTCAGTATCAAAGTTTAAATTAGTAGAAATTAATTTCTTTAATACATTTATGTAAAAGTCGTTATCATCTTGCCAAATTTGGTTAGCTTCCTTTTGTATTTCCCCTTCAAGATGTATCCCACACCATTTTAAAGTACCAAATCCTTTTATATCGTGGGGATTACTGTGCATAACACTAAAAAAGTCTCCTAATTTTTCTCCAACCGAAAAGGCTTCGGTATGATTTAAACTTTGAAGTGTATTTCCTTTCCCCATAAAACTTTCTATAGTAAATACTAATGATTCATCTAAATAGTAATCAAAAAATGTAGGACAAATGTTAAAGTAACACTTATTAGCATACTGGTAATAAACTTTTGTAGATTCATATTCAGAAATCAAATCATTCTCTTTATATTCTTGTAAATGCCCATATGCCACCTTCTTCTTAATTCTTATTACAATGTCCTCTTCAAATTCCCTTTCTATTTTATATACATTATGCCAAGCACCTTCACCAATTTTGGAAATTTGTTTGTTCTGTATATTTTTTAAATCCAATTTTTGGATAGCCTTAGTAAGATAATCACATTTCATTGCTAAAATTTCCCCTCTAATATCTGTACACTTTATACAAGCGTCTTAGACATAAATGTTAGTATAAACCCAAATCTCATAATGACTTAGAGCATTTTCTATTATATTTTCGTATTGGTTGGACAAAGGCCTCTCCCCCTCAATTACTTGTTTTGGTAATATAACTATCTTTTTGGTTTAAGCACACAAACCTTACTAAAGAAAGAAAGGTAGTCATATAAGTTGTCAAGGTCTTTCTTTAATAATCAAATTTAAAATAGCTTGCTTCCTTCGTTTATCAATTTGTTGCAACAGTTGTTCATTCCGTTCAAATAAAGGCCTGAAACTATCTGATACATCAACACTCATTGGTCTCCAAGATGGATTTTTTCGTGGACTGCGTCTAATTCCAGCTTTCGTCAACTTTCTATCTCCCCTCTATGAAAATAATCTCTACACTACCTTTTTAATTAATGCCCCTATTAATGATATTGTCGTTTTGCTTCATTACCTGCTCGGTATGTGGATCTACGCCAACTTCACCAAACCTTACTCTCGGTTCTTTAGTCACTATTTTTAATCGCTTGCTTTTACCCGATTCACTTTTATCTTTCGCTATTAGATTTTTACGTTCATCCAAAGTTTCTCTCAGCATTGATTCAATTTGTTCTAACTTAGCATTCGTTTCATTTTGATGCGAGGATACCTCTTCATTGAGTTCTTCTATGCCATCCAAAATTAGATCCAACTTTTTCTCTATATCACTCATAATTAAACCTCGCTTTCCAAAACTTCAATTATTCATTAAATAATAACATAATTATCCATTTATGGCGGATTTAGTTCTTGTTTCAAATTTTTAAAACTATTAAATCGAGAAATTGATGATTCTGAACATTTTGCGGAAGAGCCTACACCTTCTATATATTTAAACCATAAATCGGTTAGCGGACAATCCCTAAAAAAGACCAGATAGTTATTGTTTTCCACTGGTCTTTTAGGGTCAACTTTATGACTTAATGTACAGTTGAACCTCATGCCCTTCTACTTTGAAACTTATCATATCTGGTTTACTTTCAAAATGAACTGCATTTATTATTAGGTTTTTTTGCACTAATTCATCAAATTTAATCAATACTTCTTGAAGCTGTAAATCAGTCTGAACAAAAAGATCTACTCGTAATTCAACTGGAAGATTTAATTCCTTCCGATATGTCTGAACAGCCCGAACAAATTCCCTTACTAATCCTTCTTCTTTTAATTCTTGCGTCAAATTAGTATCTAATAGAGCTATGAATTTACTCCCTTCCAGCAATTCAAAACCATTTTTTCCTTTTTTCTCAATAAGTATGTCATCCGAATTAAGAGTGATAGTTTCCCCTGAATTTAATAATAACTGTATTTCTCTATTTTCAAGAAATTTTCCCTTCTCGTAATCGTCTAACACATCAACTTTATTTTTAACTTCGCCTACTGTTTTGCCTACCTTTGGCCCAACTACTGAGAAATTCAATTTGAAATCAACCTGTAACAAATCTTGATAATCATTCTTAAAAATTACTTCTTTTATATTCATTTCATCTTTTATAATAGATACATACTTTTGCAACTGAGATAGAGTGGTTTCTTCTGTCGGGACTACAACCAATTGAGCTAATGGTTGTTTGGTTTTTATTCCAACTTTATTTCTAAGGGATCTTGTTAGCTCTATTATTTGTAAGACAACATCCATATTCTTTTCTAATTGTTTATTAATTTGCGTTTCATCTGGTTGAGGGTAATCAGATACATGCACACTATCTTTCACTAAATTTGAGTATATATCTTCTGTAACAAAAGGTGTATAAGGAGCCATTAGTTGCGTGAGCTTCTTTAAGACCTCAAATAAGGTGCTAAATGCCGATCTTTTATCATCAGTCATACCACTACTCCAAAACCTTTGTCTGGAACGTCTTACATACCAATTACTAAGTTCATCAACAAACGTTGCAATGGATCTTGCCCCTTTTGTTACATCATAATCATCTAAACTTTGGACAACTTCCCTAATAACAGTATTTAATCTTGAAAGAACCCATTTATCGAGAGTTGTTCGAGTTCCACCCATGTCACTATCTGGATTAAATTGATCAATTTCTGCATACATGGAGTAAAAAGAATAAACGTTTAAAAGTGTATCAATTACTTTAGACTTAGCATGACTAACAGTCTTTTTGGAAAAGCGTTTATTATTCCATGGTGAACTGTCAGCTAACAACGCCCATCTTAAAGAATCAGCACCAAACTCATTAATTAGCTCAGTAGGGTTCAAGGCATTACCCTTACTTTTTGACATCTTTTGTCCATTTTCATCTAAAATATGTCCTAAAGAAAGGACACGTTTATAAGGTGATTGTCCTGTAAACAGAGTAGAAACCGCCAATAAGCTGTAGAACCATCCTCTTGTTTGGTCAACACCCTCAATTACTACATCAGCAGGAAATTGCTTTTTAAACATATCTTTATTTTCAAATGGATAATGATATTGAGCAAATGGCATGGAGCCACTATCAAACCATACATCAATAACTTCGCTTGTTCTAACCATTGTACCGCCACAAGAGCAAGTTAGATGTACTTTATCTACGTATGGTTTATGCAACTCTATATCTTCTGGCAATTCTTCTATAGAAAGCTCTCTTAATTCTTTAACAGAATGCGGGGCTTTTTCTTTACTGCAATCTTGACAAACCCAAACGTTTAGCGGAGTTCCCCCAATATCTGTTTCTTCCAATATTCCAGTCCACCATGTTATCCAAAAAGTTTCCAAACCTTCCATCCTTCATGTGAGAAGGAAACCACTCGACCCCTTGGTTATTTGATTGCATGTTTTCCTTAACTGCTGTTGTCTTAATAAACCAACCCTCCATGGCATAGTAAAGAAGAGGACTGTCGCATCTCCAACAATGGGGATAACTATGTTCATACTTTTGCTTATCGAATAAAAGGTTTTGCTTCGATAGCATTTTGATAATTTCTACGTCACAATCTTTTACAAATTGTCCTGCAAGTGGGGCTACATATTCCTTATAACGACCTTTGGAATCAACAACATTTACATAATCAAATTGGTTATCCTTAATTGCCTTGTAATCATCTTCTCCATGGGCAGGTGCTATATGCACAATACCAGTTCCACTTGTATCAGTAACAAAATCTGCACCGAGAACTTTATGTCCATTGGTTACTGCGACATAATTAAAAGGCGGTTCGTAAGAGAGACCAATTAAATCTTTTCCTTTCATAACTTCCAAAATCTCATAATCCTCCCTCATAACAATGGAAGCCAAAGACTCTGCAAGAACAAATATTTCTGACCCTTGTCTAACTCGTACATAATTCATATTAGGATTTACAGCAACAGCAACATTACCTGGTAATGTCCATGGTGTCGTTGTCCAACCTAAAAGATATTCATTTGAAGTTCCCTTTAATCGAAATTTGGCTGTAACGGATAAATCAGAAACATCTTTATACCCTTGTGCAACTTCGTGAGAACTAAGTGAAGTCTCGCAATGTGGACAATAAGGTACAACCCTGTGTCCTTTATATAAATAACCCTTTTCATGTATAGTGGATAGGATATTCCAGACAGACTCAATATACTCGTTGTTTAAGGTTACATAAGGATCTTCCATATCTACCCAATAACCAAGAGCCTCAGTAAATTGTTTCCATTCATTTTCATAGGCAAAGACACTTTCTTTACATTTCTGAATAAAATTTTCTATTCCGTACTCCTCAATTTGATCCTTACCACGAATATTCAATTGTTTTTCAACTTCTAATTCCACAGGTAAGCCATGTGTATCCCAACCCGCTTTTCTTAAAACCTGATAACCAGACATTGTTTTGTACCTCGCTACAAAGTCCTTGATTGTTCTCCCAAGGGCATGACCTGCATGTGGCAATCCATTTGCAGTTGGAGGCCCTTCATAAAAAACATAGGTCTCCCTTCCTTCTCGGTTAGATATAGAACGTTCGAACGTTCCATCCTTTTCCCATTTTTCACGAACCCTTAATTCCCTTTCTACACTGGACTCCTTCAACATTATCACCTCATTATAATTAAAAAAACTCGACCCTACATACGTAGAATCGAGTTTATATATAAATATATAA
Organism: Salinibacillus aidingensis; assembly: GCF_039522525.1. Lineage (GTDB taxonomy): Bacteria > Bacillota > Bacilli > Bacillales > Alkalibacillaceae > Salinibacillus > Salinibacillus aidingensis. Next base: position 11,131 of record NZ_BAAADO010000007.1, on the reverse strand, counting down.
TCTTCCTTTAACAAAATAAAAAAACCATAGTAGTGGTTTTTATCAGTTCATTACACTACGTACTATCATACGTGTTCTGGATATCGGTAGAATGCCGTCAAAGTTTAAAAGCCCTTTCAACTTTGCTTCTCGGAGAGGATTTTCATTATGGTCTTAACATTGACTTCCAGCAAATCGTCAACTCTCTGTAGATAAGATAAACATAACTACTCTTTCTCGTCATCAAATTATTTATTAAATTATATAAATGATAACTAACAGTGATTTAAAAGTCAACTTACAATTTTACATTAATTAGCAATCCTTTCCTATTTACCCTATCCCTTATCTTCTACTATATGCCTTTGGAACTAAGTTTTACAAAACCCCTCCCTCCCCCGCAACACCCTCTCCCACTTGCCCTCACGCCCTTTTCTCCCCCTAAATATCCCCTTTCAATTTAACTAAGTTTTACAAAGAAAACCGCTATTTCTTACAGAAATCAGGCGAAAAACATGCGATGAAATATTGAAAAATGGAACTCGGTTTTACAAAACAGAATAGAAATTAAGGAGGCAATAGAGATAAGGTTTAAGGATTAACAGGGGATTTTCTTGCGTTTTCCCACGCTTTTCTTCACGCTTTTTTCTCCTGCTTGGATGGCTTTAATCCCTTACGTCATCTATCTTTCCAGGCTTTCACCCAATAAAAAAAGAACCGAGAAGGCGTACCAACGGTACGCTCCCGATTCTGATTAGAGTGATACATAAGAACCGATACATAAGTGCCTCCGCTTTCCCTTCTTTGTAAAACTTACTTACATCTTGTAAGAAGAGTTACATTTTTGAAAAGAAGAGTTGCGGGGAGACACCCGCACTCTCATTCACGTTATTCCTTATTCAACCGTAACACTTTTCGCCAAATTCCGTGGTTTATCTACGTCGCAATCACGATGCAGGGCTGCATAGTAAGCAATTAACTGCATAGGGACTACCGAAGCCAGTGGTGTCAGCAGTTCATGCACTTTTGGTACCACAAATGTATCGTTTTCCTCATCTAAGCCTTCCATACTGATTATACAGGCATTGGCTCCACGAGCAACAACCTCCTGCACATTGGCACGGATGGAGTAATTCACATTTTCCTGAGTGGCAATAGCGATTACTGGTGTTCCTTCTTCAATTAAAGCAATGGTTCCATGCTTTAATTCACCACCAGCAAAGCCTTCTGCCTGAATATAGGAGATTTCTTTAAGCTTTAGTGCTCCTTCCTGACCGACAAAATAATCAATGCCACGGCCAATGAAGAAAGCATTTCGTGTTGTCTCTAAAAATTCCGAGACAATCTTTTCAATTTCTTCCTTCTGATCACACAGGGTTTCCATAGCAGAGGAAACAATTGCAAGCTCCTGCAGTGGATCGAAATCAAGGTCAATCCCTTTTGCTTTAGCTGTATCCACAGCAAGGATGGCTAACACAGAAATTTGCGCTGTGTATGCTTTGGTAGAAGCAACTGCAATTTCCGGCCCTGCATGAAGATGAAGGGTATAATCCGCTTCACGAGAAAGGGTAGATCCCGGAACATTCGTAATCGTAAGGGCTGGATGACCCATCTCTTTAATCTGAACAAGTACAGAACGACTGTCCGCTGTTTCCCCACTTTGGGAAATAAAGATGAACAGTGGTTTTTCACTTAGTAAAGGCATGTTATAGGAAAACTCACTGGCTACATGAACCTCAACAGGAACATTGGCCAGCTTTTCAATCATCTGCTTTCCAACAAGTCCTGCGTGGTAACTTGTTCCTGCAGCAATAATATAGACACGATCTGTATCCAGCATAGCCTGACGAATGTCAGAATCTAATTTAATCTCATCCTGTTCATCACGATATTCCTGAACAATTTTACGGATGACAGTTGGCTGTTCGTCAATTTCTTTAAGCATAAAGTGTGGGTAGGTACCCTTTTCAATATCACTGGCATCAATTTCAGCTGTAAACGGTTCTCTTTCAATTTCATGACCATCCAGATCCTGAATGGTTACCTGATCACGTCTTACCATGACTGCCTCTTTATCCATAAGCTCTACAAAACGATCTGTTACCTGAAGCATGGCTAAAGAGTCACTGGATACAACGTTAAAGCCATCCTCGCCCAGGCCAACTAAAAGCGGGCTTTTGTTTTTCGCTACATAGATTTGGTCTGGATCCTGTTCATCCATTAAAGCAATTGCGTAAGACCCATCAAGTAAACGTACCGCTTCACGGAACGCTTTTTCCACATCGTTATATTGTTCACTGAGCTTTTCAACCAGTTGAACGATAACCTCTGTATCTGTCTCACTCTTTAATTGAACATCCTTCAAGTATTCATCGCGTAAAGCTGTATAGTTTTCGATGACGCCGTTATGCACAAGGGTAAAGCGGCCAGACGCACTTTGATGTGGATGAGCATTTTCCACACTTGGCGCTCCGTGTGTGGCCCATCGTGTATGGCCGATTCCCATCGTTGCATGAACGTTTTCATCTACTTCCTCGCGTAAAGCTGCAATTCTCCCTTTCACTTTAAAAAGGTGAACTCCGTTATTATTCAGAACTGAAATACCAGCTGAGTCATAGCCACGGTACTCAAGTTTTTGCAATCCATTTAACAGAATTTCCTTTGTATCCTGCTGTCCGATATATCCTACAATTCCACACATATTTGTTTCCTCCCTTTTAAGAAAGAGGCAAACAAAGTACTATTTTAACAATAGGGGCGATGTTTGCCCCCTTCTCGTGTTAAGTTAACGTCCGCTCATCTTGTTTTAAACGTTTGTGCAAAGAGTCACCTCTTTGTTTTTCGTTTAAAACGTACGGTTGAGATGATGGCAACCGGGAGGCATCCGCCGAAATCTCGATGAACCTCCTCCTCGTCAACTATTTCCTCCCTTGGGATAAGGAATATGATCTAATTTTCCTTAGTGTGCTCCAGTAAAATCAATACAATCCCTGCTCCCTAATTGGAAATAGTCCTGGCGCTTTTTAAAGAAATGATAAACTGCAATCCTCCTTTTCCATTCCTGAATGCTATCTTTGATTTTTGGTTAAAAAATAAAGATCACTAATATTTTATCGAAAAAGAAAAGTATGCGTCAATATAATTTTTATATAAAGGCCTCTACACAATCACTAATAAAATATGCGCAGGTACCCTTTTTTGTGATACCTGCGCATATCCTACTCTTCCTTCATTCCTAATTGCTGCTGAACAACGGCTGATACTTGGTCCACATACCTTTCACAATCTTCCCGTGTCGGTGCTTCCACCATAACACGAACAAGCGGCTCGGTACCTGATGGACGAACAAGTACACGACCGTCGTTTCCAAGAATGTCCTCCACCTTTTGAATTTCTTCCTGAATGCGCTGATTGGTATGGATCTGATGTTTATCAACCACTTTTATATTTTTTAGTTCCTGTGGAAATTTCTCCATTTCCGCCGCTAATTCTGATAAAGGCTTCCCGGTATCCTTCATCACATTTACTAATTGCAGGGCAGAAAGCATTCCATCACCAGTTGTCGTATAATCAAGAAAAATGATATGACCTGATTGCTCACCGCCAAGATTGTAATCATTCTTCCTCATTTCTTCCATTACGTAACGGTCACCCACGGCTGTTTTCACACTGGAAATATCATGGTTCTCTAACGCTTTATAAAGTCCTATATTGCTCATTACTGTAGAGACTACCGTATTCTGCTTAAGACGTCCTGTTTCCATTAAGTATTTTCCGCATATATACATAATTTTGTCGCCATCGATAATATTTCCCTTTTCATCAATTGCAATAAGTCTGTCTCCATCTCCGTCGAAGGCTAGACCCACATCTGCTTCCTTTTCCAGAACAACCTCCCGTAATGCTTCAGGATGGGTGGAACCTACTTTATCATTGATATTTAATCCATCTGGTGAGGTTCCAATCGTTGTAATGTCAGCTTCAAGGTCCGCAAATAAGTGAGGAGCAAGAGAGGATGTCGCACCATGTGCACAATCCAGAGCTATATGCATATCCTCAAAATCAAAGTCTATGGTTTGTTTCAAATACTGAAGATACTTTTGACCGCCTTCAAAATAATCATTCACCTGTCCGATTTCAGCACCAATAGGTCGTGGCAGATCATCCTCCTCACGGTCCATGAGTTCTTCAATTTCAGCTTCCTGCTCATCAGTCAGCTTAAACCCATCAGGTCCAAAAAATTTAATTCCGTTATCCTCAACAGGATTATGGGAAGCGGAGATCATTACTCCCGCATGTGCTTCTATCGCTTTTGATAAATAGGCAACTCCAGGAGTCGAGATTACGCCAATACGCATCACTTCAGCTCCAATAGACATCAAACCGGCTATAAGAGCTCCTTCCAGCATATGACCGGAGATACGGGTGTCACGGCCAATTAACACCTTTGGCTGACTATCGCTCATTTTTGTTAATACATATCCGCCATAGCGGCCAACTTTAAAAGCCAGCTCTGGTGTTAAGTCTTTATTTGCTATGCCTCTGACACCATCCGTACCAAAATACTTTCCCATTTATAATCGCTCCTTCGTCCTTATTTCAAAGCGCAAAGGCATGGTTAGCCCAAGCATGAGACCATTTGTTCTAAACTTAAGGCTATGTCCTTTATGCGCAAGGCTTTTTCATTTTATCCTGCTAGTTCTTACATTCTATTTATTCAATTCGAACTCGTGCATAATTGAAATTTGCTGTGTAATCAAAGCCTTCAGGACCATTAATTTGGATTTCAGCGTCAAATTCACCTTCATAATAACCCTGTACATCGATCGTAGCAGTAAAGTCCTCCGCTGTAATTTCCTGAAGCTGCTTCTCGGTACCCATTACCGTAACTGTGATTGCCTGGTTTTCAGGCTCAATAAACGTAATATCACGGCCTTCTTCCAAACCATTTACCTGAACAGGTATGTCCTCCAGTATTTTTTCAACGGTTTCTTCAACGTCGATTTGGGCTTGTACAGTGGACGGTTCCACTCTTGTTAACCCTGATGGCAGCGGAACATCTATTTCAACCGAGCCATCCTTCTCAAAGGATGACAGGTCCACCGTTAAGTTTGAAATCTCTTTTACATCTTTCAGGAGAGATTCCTGTCCAAAAACAGTGACTGTTTCAGGTTTGGTTGATATGGATTGTAAGCTTAATCCATTCGGAAGTTCTCCTTTTGTCTGTACGGATAATGGGACCTCTTTTTGTCCCCCTTCAACCGGAATATCAACTTGTACAGTTGATGGGTCTACAAAAACGTTTAATTCGTTCCCCTGCTCATCATAGACTTTTACAGGGGCGTTATCAACACTAATTTTTTCCCCATCTATTTTATTCAGGTCAACAATGGCTTTTACCATCGCTATTTTATCAACCTCGGATTTCCCTCCCGTTACTTCTACAGTTTCCGGGTCAACGGAAGGATCACCTAAAATCATTCCTTCATTTAACTGATCCTGATTAAGGATATCTACTTCTGCATTAAATTCTTTTGTTGCTCTTTCTTCAATGACCACCTCAATGGTCTGAGGTTCAATATTAACCGATAAATTATTTGAAAATCCCTGATGCTGAACCCTCACATCATGTTTACCAGGCTCAAGCTTTTCCAAATCAACGAATACATTAAAAGCCCTTACTCTTTCTGTTGTCGTTACGATACCTCCCGATCCCTCAATCGAAACATTAACGGTTTGAGGAACCCCTCGTACAACATATTTTTCCTCATCCATCCGAACCTGTAAAGGAATATTACTCATCGTTGCTGTTTCACTGGAGCTCTTTGGAAGCAATGCACTCGCTTCATTATCGCTCAAACTTACAGATACATATAAACCTATAGCCAGAAGTAATGAAATGATTCGAATAAACCAAGGGGACTTTAGCCACTTATCCATTCTTCTTCCCCCTCCAGTTCCAGCTTTTTGATGTCTGAGCAAACTCAGGGTTTAATTCGCTCGTCAAAATTTCCCTTAATGCATTTTCTTCTAAATCACGATGCAATTCTCCGTTTTTGGTACAGGAAATGGCTCCTGTTTCTTCAGATACAATAATAGTTAATGCATCGGTTACTTCGCTGATCCCTAATGCTGCACGATGGCGCGTTCCCAGCTCCTTGGAAATAAAGGGGCTTTCGGACAACGGAAGATAACATGCAGCTGCTATCACTTCATTTCTTTTAATTATAACAGCACCGTCATGTAATGGGGTATTCGGAATAAAAATATTCGTCAAAAGTTCGCTCGTCAGATTTGCATTAATTTTAATCCCGGTTTCCACATAATCACTCATACCGGTTTCTCTTTCAATGGATATAAGAGCACCGATTCGACGCTTCCCCATATATTTACAGGATTTAATGATTGCCTCTATCGACTCCTTCATTTCCTCTTCCTCAGAATGCGTGTTTCTTGAGAAGAACTTTCCTCGACCCAATTGTTCCAAAGCTCTTCTTAATTCTGGCTGGAAGAGAATAATGATGGCGAGAGGACCAAACATCATGGTTTGCCACATTAGCCATTGAACCGTCTGCAACCCTAAAAGGGAGCTGCCAAAAAAAATGGCTAAGATGACAAATATTCCTTTTAACAGCTGAACAGCCTTCGTTCCCTGAATCAGCATAAATAGTTTATATAAAACGAACCATACGAGGGTGACATCCACAACAATTCGTAAAAGTTCTACGAAATTAAATCCCCCATCAAGCATGCGCACACTTCCTTCTACCGTTGTTTTTCATTGTGACGAAGTAAAACATCATTCGACAAATCACCATCACTATGTAGTTAAATCCTGAACTTCCCTTATTATACCATATTTCCCTATAGCCATAACCCTTTAAACCTCAAAGTGAACAATCTTAGAACAAAGGATACACGACAAAAACTGTGTGGGTCGTTGTTGACTTATTGTACAGATGCAGGAAGTCTCGTTGAGTGCTGGAGCCGGACGTGATCTCCCCTGATTTCCTGTCCGCTCCTCTGCCATTTGACTATTTTCTATACCACGTGAAAAATGACCGCTTGATTAGCGGCCATTTTTTTATGGAAGTCCAAGTTAATAGCTTCTTGTCGTTAAAAGGGGATAATATCACCAGAAACCTCTTTTAAATGGTACCAGACCCATTCAAAAACCTGATTCACTTCCTCAATCTGACCTGTCACTTCTCCAGCCGAAGCCCGTAAAGCATTTCTATTTTTTACTTTCCCATTGATCAGTACAAGATTGCCCTGCAGTTTTCCTTCAATTTGAACATCTCCATTTTTCACAACCAGGTCTCCACTGATTGTCCGGCCTTCCGGGATAATAACCGTATCATCTTCAATAACAATCCCTTCCTGCTTTGAAACCGTCAATTGTCCATCCTGGCTCCACTGGGTTACAACACTGGAAAACATCAGAATAAAAAAGATAGCAGCGGCGGTAAAAATCGGGTGCGCCTTCAGCCATTTTCTGTAACTTACAGATTTCTTCTCCCTTGGAAGTTTATTCATGACCTGTTGCACAAAGTCATCGGGAGCTTGCACATGAGAAGGACTCTCAAGCAGTGCTTCCGTTCGCTTTAATTCATGAAAGTGTGATTGACAGGACTTACATTGCATCAAATGCTGTTTTAGCTCATCCTCTTCGTCCTTCAGAATTTCATGATCCAGATATTTATGCATTAACTCAATATAGCGCTTTGAACAGCTCAAGGTATCACCCCTTTACAAATCGCGAAGCTTTTTCCGCAAAGCTTCTCTTCCCCGATGTATTCGAGTTTTAACTGTACCCATCGGCATCTCCAGTGCTTCACTAATTTCCTGCAGCGATAAATCATCGACATAGCGAAGAGAAATAACCGATCGATATTTTTCAGGTAAGGATAAAATTTGTTTTTGAATGTAATCATTAAGCTCCATACTCTCTACTTTTTCCTCTGGTAAGGGTTCATCCATAGAAAGCTGTGAATACATCGTTAATCCTTCTGTTCCTTTAACCTCGGCATCTAAATAATAATCAGGTTTCTTTTTTCGTATTCGATCAATCGATAAATTTGTTGCAATTCGATATAACCAGGTGGAAAATTTACGTTTTTCGTCAAAGGAGTGGATGTTTGTATAAGCTCTCACAAAAGCCTCCTGGGCAATATCTTCTGCTTCATGTAAATTTCCGAGCATTCGATAGCATATCTGAATAACTTTATTTTGGTAAAAGTTAACGATATCTTCAAATGCGGATTGATCTCCCTTTTTAACCTGTCGAATTTTTTGTTTAATTATCGTTTCCATCCCTGTACCTCCGCTAGATCTGCGGGTTCTCTATATGTACGAACACCAGACAAATCAGGTTTCATTTTTATAAAATTTTTTATCATGTTGTTCGTTTTATCCATTGGAAGTGATTTATATAAAGTGAAACTTCCATCAGTGGGGCTTTTCTTCATCCCCCACTGATGGTTAGTTGAACTTATTAGGAATTTACTGGCCATTTATCCCCCCACTTAGTACTGTTGGGGTACCCTCAAGACCTGAAGTGGGGGTATTATGGCCAGTTAATGCGTGATAAAAATTCAGCAACCTGTGCAAAGACAAGTTGCTGACGTTTGTTATACAGCTATAATTATAACAATTTTTCCCCAAACAGAGAACCCATTAAATCAACGGCGACAGAGGCTGTTTTATTTTTTTCGTCTAATATTGGGTTCACCTCCACAAATTCTGCTGAGGTAATAATATTTGCTTCCGAGAGCATTTCCATGGCTAAGTGACTTTCTCTAAAGCTTAGCCCGCCTACAACAGGCGTCCCTACTCCCGGTGCATCCTGTGGATCTAATCCATCCAAATCCAGACTTAAATGAACCTGATCTGTTCGCTCCTTCAAATACTCAATTGTATCATTCATTACTTGAGTCATACCCAGCCGATCTACTTCATGCATGGTGTACACCTTTATTCCTTTATCCTTTATGAGCTTCTTTTCTCCTTCATCCAAAGATCTTGCTCCTACAATAACAATGTTTTCCGGACGTATTTTCGGAGCATACTTTCCGATTTGAGTCAGTTTTTCGTTTCCTATCCCTAAACTGACCGCAAGCGGCATTCCGTGAATATTTCCTGATGGGGACGTTTCTCCGGTATTTAAATCTCCATGGGCATCATACCAGATGACTCCGAGGTTTTCTGCATGCTTGGCGATCCCTGCAAGGGTACCAATAGCGATACTATGGTCACCTCCCAAAACTAAAGGAAAATGACCTCTTGCTGCTGTTTCGTCCACAACCTTGGTTAGACGGATATTTCCTTCCGATACTTCATCTAAATTTTTCAGCCCCTTATCATCAGGACGGTTTCCCGGATTAGGAATATCAATATCTCCTAAGTCTTCTATCATATAATTCAACTTTTCGAGACGATCCATTACCCCTGCATACCTGATGGCACTGGGACCCATATCAACCCCACGGCGATTCTGGCCCAAATCCATCGGTACTCCAATTAATGATATATATTTGTTCATACTTCTCCCCCTCCTCAGTTATCACTATTTTAGATACAAAGGAGACGATGTTTCAACCTGACAAAATTATGTATATATATACGGTGAGAAAAAAAGTGAAGGGCGGTTTAGATCAGATGGCTGTGAGGGAATATGATTGATGCTGACAGACGTTGGAGGCCTTTAGAAGTGTTGATGATTCCTGCATAATGAAGTGGTTTAATAACTAATGATTCACTGAGCGATACACCATTTTTACCTACCTGTTTCTAATTAATCTTCCTATTCCATATAGGATCTCCTGCTTGAATATAACTATTCTTTGGTAAACCAAAATTCTTTATAACGCTATTGTGTGTTATCGCAGGGTGATGGAGCAGGACGCGGCTTGCTGATTTCATATCCATAAATCAGTTATTTTATAATTTCGTACACAAAAAAACTGTCACGGAAAATTCGAGACAGTACACTGTTCAATATTTATATTCTGGTGGAGCCTAGCGGGATCGAACCGCTGACCTCCTGCGTGCAAAGCAGGCGCTCTCCCAGCTGAGCTAAGGCCCCTTAATATATAATCATTTCTTCTGGAGCGGAAGACGGGATTCGAACCCGCGACCCCCACCTTGGCAAGGTGGTGTTCTACCACTGAACTACTTCCGCAAAAAGAAAAATGAGCCATGGAGGATTCCGACGCCCCCCGGCTAGTCCTTGTTTCCTACCTTTATATCAATAGATAACAAGGGGAACCGCAGGTGAGAATCCAACCATAACTTCCTTGATGAGCCATGGAGGATTCGAACCTCCGACCCTCTGATTAAAAGTCAGATGCTCTACCAACTGAGCTAATGGCTCATGGCTGGGCCAGCTGGATTCGAACCAGCGCATCACGAGATCAAAACCCGTTGCCTTACCGCTTGGCTATGGCCCAAAATATGGTGGAGGGGACAGGATTCGAACCTGTGAACCCAAAGGGAGCGGATTTACAGTCCGCCGCGTTTAGCCAGACTTCGCTACCCCTCCATTGATAACAATAGAGTTTAAAATGGTGCCGGCCAGAGGACTTGAACCCCCAACCTACTGATTACAAGTCAGTTGCTCTACCAGTTGAGCTAGGCCGGCATATTTAAAGAGATATATGGTGGAGGATGGCGGGCTCGAACCACCGACCCCCTGCTTGTAAGGCAGGTGCTCTCCCAGCTGAGCTAATCCTCCGACAAAGGATAATGCCTGTTTTTTTCAGCATCCATCCTTATATTTACGATGACCCGTACGGGATTCGAACCCGTGATACCGCCGTGAAAGGGCGATGTCTTAACCACTTGACCAACGGGCCATTCAAAATAAAATTTATCCTTGAAAAGTTTCCAAAGAGCTTCCAGCCGGACTTGAACCGGCGACCTCTTCCTTACCATGGAAGCGCTCTACCGACTGAGCTATGGAAGCATTATGGCTCCACCGGTAGGATTCGAACCTACGACCGATCGGTTAACAGCCGATTGCTCTACCTCTGAGCTACGGTGGAATTGTTTTAATTGGCCCAGCAGCGTCCTACTCTCGCAGGGGAAGAACCCCAACTACCATCGGCGCTGGAGAGCTTAACTACTGTGTTCGGAATGGGAACAGGTGTGACCT
>NZ_BAAADO010000006.1:0-241852 GCF_039522525.1 Salinibacillus aidingensis | reverse complement strand
AGTTTGGATGTTAAAATCCATAATGCTCATATTCAAAATGCTATTTAAATAGCGAATTGACGTACTGGTTGTTTTGTTCAGTTTTCAAAGTTCGAAGTCAGTTGCCTTTAAAGCAACTTAATTAGTATATCAAGTTATCAACTGAAAGTCAATAACTTTTTTAGTTTGTTTTGTTCGCCGTTTAAAGCGACAGATAATAATATAACATGCTTTGTGATTAATTTCAACAGCTAATTTATAAAGCATTGTCGCTTCAAATGCAACATATTTAAATGTAACACATGAACCAATGAAAGTCAAGATTAACTTCAATCAGCTATTATTAGCATTTATACATAATACAAGTATTATTTGCAATTACTATTCTATCACAAACAACTAAAACCCAGTAACAATTTGATGATTTAAATGCCCTTTTTCAACGGCAGAAATAAATATACCATGTGTATGATTTTTTATCAATACATTTAAACAGTCCACTTTTTACCATCTATCTAACGGGAGCCTATATCAAGAAGCGAAACTTTAATTTTCGGAGGGTTCTCGCTTCCATCAGTGGGGGTTCTTTCGTCGAACTTGTCAGGAACGTAATAAAAAAATCCTCAGATCATTATTCTGAGGATTTTTTTAAGGTTTAAAAGGTGACTTCACCTTTCCAATTTAACATGCCACCGGTCATATTTCGTACTTTATACCCTTGTTCCTGTAAATATTGAGATGCATTGTAGCTTCTTCGGCCTGAACGGCATACAAGCACATATTCTTCATTTTTATCTAACTGGTCAAGCGATTCAGGTATCTGTTGCAGAGGGATATGTTTTGCTCCTTCAATCATTCCCTGCTGAACTTCCTCATCTTCTCTTACATCGATAACAGTGTAGTTGTCTGTATGTAAGGTTTCCTCTACTTCCTCAGGGGTGATTTCTTTTATTTCATCAGCCATTTTTAAATCCTCCTTTTAAAAAGTCAAAAGGAAAGGGATAGAGAGAGTAAAAGTCTATCCTTTTCTTATCTTATATATGTTTAATTCGCTACAATATTGACCAATTTCCCTGGTACGGCAATAACCTTTCGAACCGTTTTTCCTTCTATCCACTCCTGAACACGTTCATTTTCAAGCGCCAGTTTTTCCATGTCTTCTTTCGATGCATCTTTCGGTATCATCATTTTTGCTCTTACTTTCCCCATTACTTGAACAGGGATTTCTACTTCATTTTCTACGAGCTTGGATTCATCAAATTGTGGCCATGGTTCATAACTGATGGTTTCTTCATGACCCAGGATGGACCATAGCTCTTCAGCAAGATGTGGGGCCACTGGTGATAAAAGCTTTACAAATCCTTCTGCGTATTCTTTAGGAATATGCGGTGCTTTATATCCATCATTAATGAATACCATCATTTGTGAAATACCTGTGTTAAACCGCAGCCCTTCAAAGTTTTCTGTCACCTTTTTGACCGTTTCGTGATAAACACGGATAAGATCATCATTTGGTTCATCCTTAACCGTTTCCCTAAGCTCTCCATTATCATCAACAAACAATCGCCACACACGTTCAAGGAAGCGACGTGAACCATCTAATCCATTGGCGCTCCAAGCCACATCTGCATCCAGAGGTCCCATAAACATTTCATAGAGACGGAGCGTGTCGGCACCATGAGTCGTTACAATATCATCAGGGTTTACAACATTCCCTTTGGATTTACTCATCTTTTCGTGATTTTCTCCAAGAATCATTCCCTGGTTAAAGAGCTTCTGGAATGGTTCTTTTGTCGGTACAACACCAATATCATACAGGACCTTGTGCCAGAATCTTGCATATAGCAGGTGAAGTACAGCGTGTTCTGCACCCCCTATATAAATATCAACAGGCAGCCATTTTTTCAGTTTTTCCGGATCAGCAAGCTGGTCACTGTTGTCCGGATCAATATAGCGCAGATAATACCAGCAGCTGCCGGCCCATTGTGGCATTGTATTTGTTTCGAGACGTCCTTTTTTGCCGGTGGCAGGATCCGTTATCTCAACCCAATCTTTAATATTGGCAAGAGGTGACTCCCCTGTTCCTGATGGTTTGATTTCATCTGCTTCAGGAAGCTCAAGAGGAAGTTTATCTTCAGGCCATGGTTCCAGGGTGCCATCCTCCCAGTGAATAATTGGAATCGGCTCACCCCAGTAACGCTGGCGGCTGAACAACCAGTCACGCAGACGATAGGTTACTTTTCTTTCACCATGTCCATGATCCGTAACCCATTCAATAGCCTTTTCAATCGCTTCTTCCTTTTCCAGACCGTTCAGGAAGTCGGAATTAATGTGCTTCCCATCTTCTGTATAGGCTTCTTTTTCAATATTACCGCCTTCCACAACTTCTTTAATAGGAAGATCAAATTTTTTCGCAAACTCGTAGTCCCGCTCATCGTGTGCTGGAACAGCCATTATAGCGCCAGTACCATAAGACATTAATACATAATCTGCAATCCAGATTGGCATTTGTTCACCATTAATAGGATTCACTGCATAAGCACCTGTAAATACACCGGTTTTATCCTTGGCCAGGTCTGTTCGCTCCAAATCACTTTTGGTCTCAATTTCTTTTAAATAGCTGTCGACAGCTTCTTTTTGTTCACGTGTGACTATTTTTTCAACCAGTGGATGCTCAGGTGCAAACACAGCATAAGTTGCACCAAATAACGTATCAGGACGAGTGGTAAATGCTTCAAATGTTTCCTCTGAATCTTTTACCGAAAACGTAATCTGTGCTCCTTCTGATCGGCCAATCCAATTGCGCTGCATGTCTTTAATGCTTTCCGGCCAGTCAAGGTCTTCCAAGTCTTCAAGCAGACGATCGGCATACTCGGTAATTTTCAGCATCCATTGTTTCATCGGTTTACGAACGACAGGGTGGCCCCCTCGTTCACTTTTTCCATCAATCACTTCTTCATTTGCAAGAACGGTTCCCAGTGCAGGACACCAGTTTACCGCTACTTCATCAATATAAGCGAGACCTTTTTCATAAAGTTTAAGAAAAATCCACTGGGTCCACTTGTAATAATCAGGATCCGTTGTATTGATTTCACGATCCCAATCATACGAAAAACCTAAAGACTTAATTTGCCGTTTAAAGGTTTCGATGTTCTGATCCGTGAATTCTTTCGGATCGTTTCCTGTATCAAGTGCGTATTGCTCAGCAGGGAGACCAAAAGCATCCCAGCCCATCGGATGAAGCACTTCATACCCCTGCATGCGTTTCATCCGGGAAAGTATATCCGTAGCGGTATACCCTTCAGGATGACCAACATGCAGGCCAGAGCCTGATGGATACGGAAACATATCCATGGCATAGAACTTCTCTTTTTCACTTTCTGTATTGGTTTTAAAGGTTTTGTTGTCCTCCCAGTAGGTTTGCCATTTCTTTTCAATCCTTCTGTGATCGAATGCCATACTCTTTTCCTCCTATCTAGTTTTCCTTCTCTTTATGTATATCTGTGAATATAAAAAACCCCCATCCCAGTCAAACATGGGACGAGAGTTGTATTCCCGCGGTACCACCCAAATTAACACATAGCAGTGTTCACTTGATGCTCTTAACGCGAGCTCACGTCAGATACTACTATGATGTTCATATCTGCAACTTTAAAGGCGAGTTCATGAACATCAAGGACAGCTCACACCAGCCGCTGTCTCTCTGGATTCTTGACCATTCATTACTATTCCTTCTCATCGTCATTTTCCCGTGGTTACTTATATGTATGATAATTGTAATGAAGGAGAGAAAAATTGTCAAGAATCGGCAAAAAATCAGGCAAAAGCCTTAAGCCTTCAGTCTCTTCTCCTCCTGATACAGATGCTCCATCCACTCAAGAACACTCATGTTTAATTCTTCTCTTATTTGTTCAACTGAACTTTTGGCTAAGAGCCTTCCTGCCTTTAACACCACTGCTTCATCCAAAACAGATTCCACTTCCTTTAATTCATGGGTAGTTAAGATAACGGTCTGCCTTGACAAATCAACAAATTGAATTAATCCTTTAATAATCGAAGCACGTACCATTGGATCCAGTCCACTAAAAGGTTCATCCATAATAATATACGGTGCGTTACGGGATATGGTCATTAAAAACTTCACCCTGCCCCGATTGCCTTTGGATAAATGTCCGATTTTTGTACCTGGATCAAGCTGTAAAAAGTCAATCATGTTCTCTGCTTTTGTGATGTTAAAGTCAGAAAATTGACTATGATAATAATTCATTAATTCGCGAATCGTAAAGTAAGGAAAATAATAATCCTGATCCGTTAAATAGGCAATCTTTTCACGTATTTCCCTTGATACATGTTCACCATCTACTGTAATATTTCCTTTACTGGGATTGAGAAGACCAGCGATTAGTCGTAACAGAGTTGATTTCCCGCTCCCGTTTTCACCTATAATGCCTATGATATTTCCTTTTTCTAAAGTAATACTAAAATCCTTTATGGCAACGTTTAGGAAGTACTTTTTATAGACGGCATCAAACTTAATCATTGTTATCCTCCCCCTCACTGGATTGGCGTATCCCATCAATCATCTCATGAACTGAAAATCCCATTCCTTGCATATCAGAGATAAAAGATTGAATGTATTGCCTTTTCATGTCTTCCCTCAACTGATGAAGCCGTTCCTGCTTTTCAGTAATAAATGTTCCCTGTCCTCTTCTGCTCTCAACGATTTCCATTTGCTCTAATTCTCGATACACCCTTTGTATTGTATTTGCATTCACTCCTACTTCCACCGCATATTCCCTTACAGATGTCAACTTATCCCCAGCCTGACGCTCCCCACGAATAATTTCACTGGAAATCCGGTCCATAATTTGCTGATAAATGGGCTTATCCGGTTTAAAATCTATCCCCATGGCTACACCTCCACTTTACGTTCAAGAAGGTACATGGATATCAGGTAAAAGATTAGACACAAAAACGCATAAAACAAAATCGTACCTGACTGAAATTGAATATCGCCACTCGAAGTAAGAGGGAATGCGGAATAGGTACCAAAATCAACGACAGGAAAGCCGGTTTCCCAGGTTACTGTTCCCCAGTTGGTTAAAGCATCATATAAGGCTGTATCATCAAATGCTCGAAACCCTTCATTAAAAACGTATAAAAACAGAATAATGGCAATAATTCCGATGGCTGTATGAAATTTCCGAACAACGTGATAAAGACTCCAAACAAGGAAAATAATCATTGTAGGAAAAACAGTAAGCAAGAGAATATTCGTCACAAGTAAAATCAAATTAATTACAAATTCAGCTGCAGGAATCTGACCATTTATCTGATTTATGATAAAGAGAATGATCCCCATTACAAAAGCATAGGAAACAGTCAATAACAACCCATTCAAAAATTTAGCCAAAATGACGTTATGTAAAGATTTATTCATATGTAAAAACTGCTGCATCTGAAGAGCTTCCGTATTTAAACTAAGCAAAAAATAAGCCGGAAACATAAACACACCAACACCAAGACTGGTAAAGCCTGATTCAAGCTCTGTTGTTACTCCAAACATTCCAATCACCAGTAACATGGCAATAAATAAAATAAAAGCAAAAGAATGCTTCATCATTTTCCATTCTTTTCTCCAAGCTCCCATAAAAGCACGCCTATTCATATCGAACGCCCCTTTGTAAAAATTGTACTAGTTAAATAGTACACTATGACAAAGGTGATGTAAAGTTGAATATATGAAAAAAATCGG
The DNA here is from genome assembly GCF_039522525.1 of Salinibacillus aidingensis. Lineage (GTDB taxonomy): Bacteria > Bacillota > Bacilli > Bacillales > Alkalibacillaceae > Salinibacillus > Salinibacillus aidingensis. The sequence continues at coordinate 236,118 of NZ_BAAADO010000006.1, read as the reverse complement.
AAGTGCCGCTTGCACTTCCGATCAATCTTCTTAGCTGTATTCATTAAGGTCGACTTGATCTAAATACATATCATTCAATACTTGGGAAACCTGGAGGTGTAACCTGTGCAACTGTTCTCTCTGCTGATGATTGGCACTTAACTTCATATGCTCAATCTCTGCTTCCGCCTGTTCTAAATTCGTTTGGGCATTGGTATATTCGCTGTCCACGTCATACCCATTGCGGTTGGTCTCATCCAGTTCCTTTTTTGCTGTATCGATTTTGTCTTTAATCTCTGTGATGAGTTGTTCCATGGAGTCGCGGGTTGCCATCAGCATCACCTCATTCTTAATGTAAACCAGTATTGTACATCTATACCGCAGATCAATAGCCAACTTTTCTCTTTTCTGGAAAGAATGCTAAAATAAATGATGAAAACAATAAGAACAGGAGCATTAGAAAATGGTCAAACAAGCCCTTCAATTCTCACATGAATTACTAAAACAGTCAGTGGAAAAAGGAGATATCGTTGTCGATGCCACAGCAGGAAACGGGAACGATACCCTGCTTCTTGCCAACCTCGTCGGAGAGACAGGTCATGTATTAGCCTTTGATATACAAGAGCAGGCGATTCAGAATACGCGTCATCGTCTTCAGGAGCACCACATTGAACACGCCACTCTCATTCATGATAGTCACAGTCAGCTGGACAGACATTTAAAAACACATATGCACAAAAATATCGGTGGGGCCATTTTTAATTTAGGATACCTGCCCGGCAGTGATAAATCGGTCATTACCATGCCCGAGTCGACAATCCCTGCCATACAGCAGCTGCTGGAAAATTTAAGAGAAGGGAAACTCATTGTTTTAGTCGTTTATTATGGACATCAAGGAGGAGACAAAGAGAAAGAGGAATTGTTAGAAATGGTCAAGCAGCTGGATCAGAAAGAGTTCAGTGTGCTGGAATACAGTTTTATTAATCAGAAGAATAACCCCCCGTTTCTGCTAGCTATTGAGAAGAGAAAAGCCCGCTAATGTTATCTTCGTAACAAAGCGGGCTTAATTTTATGATAAAGCTTCGTATTTACATAAAAGAACTTTGCTTTTGAACCAGCAACCTTTAAAAAGTTTTTGACGAACCGGCTTCCATCTTTTAATTGCTCTACTTTTTTATCGGCTAAATACAATCCCACCAAGCCTTTCTGTACCATTTGATGGAAGGCTTTATTCGGAATCGAATGCAAATGCTCTCCAGTCTGATTAAAAATGTACATGAACCGGGTTTCTAATTCCTGCTCATTTGAATAAAAGCTGCAAAAATTAAGATCACCCTCATTTGCATCCTCTTTTTGATCAATATAATAATCAAGCATAATGTGAAGACCCTGCAAATAAGGAAAATAACCGGAAAAAATGATATCTGCCAGCTCTGCAGAAGATTTACCACTTAAACCATAGGATACAAGACAGAAAACCCCTAATGTTGATCCGGTACAAGCAGAAAATTCATACCAGGTAAGGTCCGGACATTGATCCTGATGCGAATGGAACCAGTTGGTTAATCTGGAAACACGTTCTTCCTTTTTAACATGCTTGTGTACCTGCAAATCACGATATAAGGATGCCAAATGAATCAGGTAGGGGCTAAGCTCGTTGTAATTCTCAATTTTGCCCAGTATATTCTGACAGGTGCGCACCAATTCTGGTAAATAACCGCCGTCGTTTTGTTCCTCGCGATACGCATAATAATTCTTAACCTCTTCACCGGGAGATAATGCATCAAGCATGGACTGATGCAGCCATTCAAAATCCTGCGGGTCAAGTGACGTACTGCGATCACATAAATTATCCAGATAATCGCTGATTGTCTGGTATGCGACGATAAATTGAATAGCCTCCGGACGTTTTTCACTTGCTAACAAAGCATAAATCCCTCCGCCTTCACAATGAAAGGTTTTAGATTCAATACTTGCCAGAGCCTGTGTACGTAGCTCCTGATCAGGGATTTCTTTCGCTATTTGTTTCCATGCATCTAACTCTTTGTTCACATCCGGGAATATTTTTCGATAGACTGTAACCATTAAGGGTAATGGCTTTGTTGGTATATTGTCTTTCAACGTACATCCTCCATTGTCTTATTCAATCTTTTTGTTTACAAATGATTGTGTGAACTGAAAAACATCGTCTCTTTCCGGCTCATTAAAGAGTTCATGAAACAGACCATGCCATTCCATATACTTTTTATTTTGAATCGGAAGTTTTTTAAACCAGCGTTGAACTTCCTGCGCCTGTATAATTAGATCCTTCCCCGCCTGCAAAACTAAAGTAGGGATTTCCGGGTATTGGCTGACCTTTTGGAAAGCCTGTGCAATCGCACGTTCAAACTCATGATACCAGCGGATGGAGACCTTCTTCAAAAATAAAGGATCCTCCCTATTCCGATCATGCAAACGAGTATTTCTGGTAGACATAAAAGGGTGGAGATTGAGCTTAACCTGAAACTTGGGTATTCTTTTTTCCAGCATCCTTGTAAAAAACAAAATCCACTTAGGTGGTCTCGATGCGAAGCCCAAACCAGGTGAGGATAAAATCACCCCATTAAGGTCCGGTCTTGTTTCTTCCAGCATTCGGATTACTGCAAGGCCCCCCATACTGTGTCCAAACAGAAATACAGGCTTCCGATAGGTTTTTGCCTCATTCAGCCAGCCGGATATGGCCTCAATGTACTCATCAAATGAATCAATATGACCTCTTAATCCATCTGTTCTGCCTTGACCGGGCAAATCGTTGCAAATCACATTGAAGCCGGCTTCTTCCCATTTATCCGCCAGCCATTCATAGCGCCCTGCATGCTCAAACGCGCCATGGACAAGAACAATGGTACCTTTGCTTGATTCTTGAATTCTCTTCAAGAACAATGCCTCCTGTTCATTTGATATACTTATAGTAACATACTTTTTACAGGGAGGATTGTACATATGATTGATGAATATAAAGGATGGAACCCAAAGATTGATCCTTCAGCTTTTATCGCCGATGATGCTGTGATTACAGGAGATGTAACCATCGAAAAATACGCAAGCATTTGGTTTAAGACGGTTATTCGTGGCGATGTCTCTTCCGTAAAAATTGGTCAGAATACCAATATTCAGGATCAATGTATGCTTCATCAGAGTCCTGACCTTCCACTGATTATAGAGGATGGGGTAACGGTAGGACATCAGGTACTTCTTCATTCAGCTATAATACGTAAGCATGCCCTCATTGGAATGGGTGCCAAAATTCTGGATGGCGCCGAAATTGGAGAGGGAGCCTTTATTGGTGCCGGAAGTCTGGTTACACCCGGCAAGAAAATCCCTCCTCGTACAATGGCGTTTGGCAGCCCGGCTAAAGTTATTCGTGAATTAACCGATAAAGATATAAAAGAGATGGACCGGGTACGGCAGACCTATGTTGATAAAGGACAATACTATAAATCCTTACAGGAACGAAGCTGATGGTGATATTTTACTCTATTAGCAGAAAATCCATCACGTAAGCAGCCAAACCTTCCATAAGATAAGGGAGAGGAGGGTTCATCTTGTTCAATTTTCTTGTTCTTTTTTGTTTTTTTATGAGTATTCTTTTATGGAAGACAAAAAAATCATTTCCATCCTTTAAAAAAACAGCTGCAGCCTACAGCCGGTTATTTTTCATAACAGCTCTGGTACTTGTTATGGTAACCATTTCTGAATATAAACAAACATGGCCTTCTGGACCGGAAGCAAGCCGGCAAGGTTCAGACAAAGTAAATGCTGTTGCTGTATCAGCACACGAGGAAATCTCTCTTTCCCCTTTCGTTGAGGAGGTGGAGATCCAATCATCCATGAACATAAAAGCGCCGCACGTCCTTCAGTTACCTGAACTGCCCCGCGGCTGTGAAGTCACATCGTTAACGATGCTTTTGCAATATTATGGGATTGATGCTAATAAGATGACCCTCGCCAAAGAAATCACAAGAGACCCTTCTCGTTATAGAGAAGAGAATGGGAAAATCCATTTCGGAAATCCCCATATAGGATTTGTGGGGAATATGTACACGTTTAATGAACCAGGATACGGTGTTTATAACGAGCCACTTGCTGATTTGGCAGAAAAGTATGTCGGCAAGGAGAGAGTACAAAATCTTAGTGGCGAATCCTTTTACAGCGTTCTCAGGGCTTTAAACCAGGAGCAACCTGTTGTGGTCATTATCAATGCTAAATACAAAAAACTCCCAGAGTCGGCTTTCGAAACCTGGTACACTTCCAAAGGACCGGTCGAAATTACAATGAATGAGCATTCGGTGCTGGTAACCGGATATGATGAAGATTATATATACTTCAATGACCCATTGGATAAAAAGCAGAAAGCTCCATTTGATGACTTTGTAGAAGCATGGGAGCAAATGGGGAACCAGGCCATAACCATAAAACCACCTACATCAAAACAGGAAATATAGCAAAGACGGAAGCCCCGCTTGTCCACTTGGCAGTTGGACAACGGGTGCTTCCGCCTTTTTTCTTTATGAAATAGCAAGCTTGCTTTCTGTAAGGTCTTCATTTTGCAGCTGTTCAAAAGAATATTTGCCTTCAACATAAATTTGATGCCAAAGCATAAACATGAGTACAGTCCAGATTTTACGTGAATAATCAGCTTTACCTTCACGGTGCTGATAAAGCAGATCCAGTACAACCTTTTTATGAAGTAAATGGCCGGTCTGGCTCTCCTGAATCAGGTTCTCAGCCCAGTCAAACATTTCCTCCTTCAGCCAATGACGGATAGGAACCGGGAAGCCCAGCTTTTTACGATCTAAAACGTGATCAGGAACAATTCCCTTTACAGCCTCTCTTAAAACCGATTTTGTCGTTCCATTTCCGATTTTGTATTCGACTGGAATTTCACTGGCCACCTTCATGACATCTTTATCCAGAAAAGGTACGCGCAGCTCCAGCGAATGAGCCATGGTCACTCGGTCTGCTTTAAGTAAAATATCCCCACGAAGCCATGTATGAATATCAATGTATTGCATTTGATTTACATAAGGCTCCTGGTCAATTCGCTGATATAAATGTTTCGTTATTTGCTGGTAAGGATTAGCCTGATTGTATTGCTTCAATAGATGCTGCTTTTCAGCTTCATCAAACATTTTTGCATTTCCAATATAACGGTCACTTAAAGGTGTTGTTCCCCGCTCTAAAAAGCTCTTCCCTTTTACTCCTTCAGGAAGGGTTTGGGCCACTCTTCTCAATAAATCCTTTGCAGGTCCCGGAATCGAGTTGAAAATTTTTAAGGATTCGGGTTCCCGGTATATATTATAGCCTCCGAAAAGTTCATCGGATCCCTCACCTGACAGCACCACCGTCACATGCTTACTTGCCTCACGGGCTACAAAATAAAGTGGTACACAGGCTGGGTCGGCAAGTGGATCATCCATATGCCACATAATTTTAGGAAGCTTATTCATGTATTCCTCTGGGGTGATGACATAGGATATATTTTCCACATCAAGTTTTTCTGCTGTTTCCTTCGCTACATCAACCTCCGAATAGCCGTCACGCTCAAAGCCAACAGAGAAGGTTTTAATATTCGGGTTAAATTCTCTGGCCAATGCCACAATGATAGAGGAATCAATACCTCCTGACAGGAAAGAGCCTACAGGAACATCACTGCGCATATGAACATTCACGGAATTGTACAGCACGTTTTGAATCCGCTTCTTCCAATCCTTTTTATCCATCAGAAGAGGCTTAAACTGCACATGGAAATAACGATGAAAGCTTGGACGTTCACCTGGCCTCTGAATAAAGTAATGGCCTGGTTCTACTTTCTTTATTCCATCTGTTAACGTTAATGGCTCAGGGACGTATTGGAAGCTCAAATAATGCTGTAAAGCTTCCAAGTCCACTTTCTCCTGATTCAGGATCATGGAAAGGCTTTTCTTCTCAGAACTGAAGAAGGTACGTTCATCGTCTTCAAAATAAAACAATGGTTTAATACCAAAAGGATCCCGTGCACCAGTCAACATCTGCTCAGCTTTATCCCAGATTAAAATGGAGAACATGCCACGCAGATGCTCGAAGGTGTTTTCTCCATATTTTTGATACATGGCTAATATCACTTCTGTGTCAGACTCTGTCGTAAATTCATATCCTTCCTTTTGCAAGTCTGCTTTCAGTTCCAGATAATTATAAATTTCACCATTGAAGACCATCCAGTAGCGATCATCTTCATAGCTGAACGGCTGCTTTCCACTATCTATATCAATAATACTTAATCGCCTGAATCCTAAGGAAATAAATTCATCATGAAAGTAGCCTTCATCATCAGGTCCTCTATGTGTAATCATATTATTTTGCTGCTGAAACTGATTCATTTCCGCATCATTTAATTGTTTATTGCTGTGCCGAATCATTCCAATAAAACCACACATGATGTTTGTCCTCTCTTTCGTTGTTCTTACCCTTATTATTTTTAGTATATCATATTAATTATGTATTACGGTATACGACAATCCATATAGTGAAACTTCCAGCAGTGGGGGGCACAGGTGGTTAGTTGAACTTATCAGGAATTTACTGGTCGTTCACCCCCACACTCGATAAAACTGATGCTTTATGAAGGAAAGTATAAGAAAGCCCTTGATTTTAAAAATCAAGGGCTCAATCACTAAAGAGAAAATCCAATAAGTGGAGTTACCTTCCCACTGATTGTTAACGAAACACATCAAGGCACTTTCGATTTGTCCCCCATACTCACAATTCGTTTCACAAATCATAAAGGTGGGGGTTACAGCACATTACGGCATGATATAACTATACGCTAAGGGAAGCTTTTAATTCGTTTACTTTATCGGTCTGTTCCCAAGGGAAGGACTTATCCATGCGGCCGAAGTGGCCATATGCGGCGGTGTCCTTATAAATAGGTCGTCTCAGGTCGAGCATTTTGATAATCCCTGCTGGTCTTAAATCAAATGTATTGCGTATCGCCTGGACCATATCTTCCTCATTTACCTTCCCTGTTCCAAATGTGTGAACGGATATGGAAACCGGCTGTGCTACACCTATTGCATAGGCTAATTGAACCTCACAGGTGTCAGCCAGTCCTGCGGCAACAATATTTTTGGCTACATATCTTGCAGCGTAAGCGGCTGAACGATCCACTTTTGTCGGATCCTTACCACTAAAGGCTCCTCCCCCATGTCGCGCATATCCACCATACGTATCCACTATAATTTTACGTCCGGTTAATCCGGCATCACCCTGAGGACCACCAATGACGAATCGTCCTGTAGGATTAATGAAATATTTTGTCTGTTCATCCAGTAAATGATCCGGAACCACTTCATCAATGACAAGCTTACGGATATCCTGATTGATTTGGTCCAGCGAAATATCCTGATGATGCTGGGTAGAAATAACAATGGTATCCACACGAACGGGCTGATTGTTTTCATCATACTCGATTGTCACCTGTGTTTTTCCATCAGGACGAAGATACTCAATAATCCCGTCCTTTCTCACATCAGCCAGGCGTTTGGACAGCTTATGCGCTAAGAAAATAGGGAGCGGCATGAGTTCGGAAGTTTCGTTTGAAGCATAGCCGAACATTAATCCCTGGTCACCTGCACCAATAGCTTCAATTTCCTCATCTGACATACTGCCTTCTCTGGCTTCCAATGCTTCATTAACGCCCTGAGCAATATCCGGGGATTGTTCATCTATAGCCGTTAAAACAGCACACGTTTCTGCATCAAATCCAAATTTTGCACGTGTATAACCAATATCCTTTATCGTATTTCTCACGATGGCAGGTATATCTACATATGTAGTTGTAGAAATTTCCCCTGAAACAAGAACAAGACCCGTTGTCACAGTTGTTTCACAGGCTACTCGTGCATTCGGATCGTCTTTAATAATTTCATCTAATATAGCATCAGAAATCTGATCACAAATCTTATCAGGATGACCTTCTGTAACAGATTCTGATGTAAAAAGCCGGCGTTTTACAGCCATTTTTTATTTCCTCCTTATTAGCATCCAAAACTTAGCTGTACGAAGTTTTCAGACGCTATTCCGCAACAATAATAATAGCGCTAAGGAATCAGAATGTCAACCGCTCGACATAACGGAATCATCCATAAACTGAAACTTCCATCAGTGGGGTATTACGGACAGTTAAGCGTGATAAAAAAGATGCCATAAATTTTTTGCACAAATAGTATGGACGATTAATATAAATATGTTATACTAATTAAAAATAATATGACAGATTCATTCAAATATGTTGATAAAGGGGAAACGCGAAATGAACAAAGTGAGTCAAAAGGCCATGAAAACTAGTCTGGAAGATGTTATGGGCTCTATGCATACCAATTTATCTACTGCTGATTTAGTTGAAAAAATTTTAAATCGTAAGGAAGGAATTCTGACGTCTAACGGTGCGATACGAGCGACTACGGGAAAATATACAGGACGTTCACCTAAAGATAAATTTATTGTAAAAGATTCATTGAGTGAAAGTGCGGTGGAGTGGGGATCCATTAACCAGCCTATTTCTGAGGATATTTTCTTCAATTTGTATGATAAAGTTATGGATTACCTGAAACAACAAAATGAACTCTATTCTTTTAAGGGATTCGCTGGCGCTGATGCTCATTATCGTTTACCAATAGACGTAGTAACGGAACTTGCCTGGCACAACCTTTTTGCCCGGCAGCTGTTCATTAAGCCAAATGACGATGAATTAACTGACCATCAAACTGAATTTACTGTCATTTCTGCTCCAGGTTTTAAAGCAGACCCGAAAACAGATGGAACTCATTCAGAATGTTTTGTAATGATCTCCTTCGAGCATAAAATGGTTCTGATTGGAGGAACCGAATATGCAGGAGAAATTAAAAAATCGATTTTTTCAGTAATGAATTTCTTACTTCCTAATCAGGATATTTTGTCTATGCATTGTTCTGCAAATGTTGGTCGGGAGGGTGACGTAGCCTTATTTTTCGGTTTATCAGGCACAGGCAAAACCACTTTATCGGCAGATCCGGAGCGAAAACTGATTGGAGATGACGAACACGCCTGGTCCAATAATGGAGTTTTTAATATAGAGGGTGGTTGTTACGCAAAGTGTATTAATCTTTCAGCTGAAAAAGAACCGCAAATCTATAATGCCATCCGATTTGGCTCTGTGCTGGAAAATGTGATGGTTGATTTACATTCGCGATTACCCGATTATGACGATACAACTTTAACAGAGAATACCCGTGCCGCTTATCCGATCGATTACATTGATAATATTGTACAGCCAAGTATCGCCGGACATCCGAATACAATTATCTTCCTTACTGCTGACGCATTTGGCGTACTTCCGCCGATCAGCAAATTAACAAAAGAACAGGCCATGTACCATTTTTTAAGTGGCTATACCAGTAAGCTTGCAGGCACAGAAAGAGGAGTAACTTCACCAGAGGCTACGTTTTCCACCTGTTTTGGTGCACCATTTCTCCCTCTTCCTGCTGTGACCTATGCAACGATGCTCGGCGAAAAAATTGATCAGTTTAACGCAAACGTCTATCTCGTCAATACAGGGTGGACTGGAGGACCTTATGGTACAGGAAATCGTATCGATCTGTCTTATACAAGAGCAATGATCCATGCCGCTCTAAATGGAGAACTAAATCAGACAGAAACAGTCAGGGATGATGTGTTTGGGCTCAACATTCCAACTCATTGTCCTGGTGTACCAAGCAAGGTTTTGACCCCAAAGAAAACCTGGGATCAGCCGGAACAATATGATCAAAAAGCCCGGGAGCTGGCTGTGAAATTTCATGAAAACTTCAGGAAATTCAACCACATCACAGATGACATTAAAAATGCGGGACCACTTTATACCCCGCAATAAACTTCGCTTCTCTCATATCCTTTTATATAGATTTGAGGCTGCTTGCATAAATTGCAGGCAGTTTTTTTTGGTCACACAAATATAGGCATTCGCATAGGATACATCTAGATTTACTTAACAAACAAGGAGGATTTAAATACATGAGAGGTCTACGGGGTTTTGTAACGGTCGTATGCAGCCTTTTATTAGCAGCTGTTCTTGGAGCTTGTTCTTCCGATAACAGCCAGGATGAAAAATCATCCATTAAACTGGCTGAAGTCACAAGAAGTATTTTCTATGCACCGCAATATGTTGCCCTTGAAAATGGATTTTTTGAGGAGGAAGGCCTGAGTGTAGATTTAACCACTACCTGGGGTGGCGACAAAACAATGACTTCCCTGGTTTCCGGCAGTTCGGATATCGCATTGGTAGGCTCTGAAACCTCTATATATGTTCATTCTCAAGGTGCGAATGATCCAGTCATAAATTTTGCTCAATTGACTCAAAAGGATGGAACCTTTTTAGTATCCAAAAAAGCACACGATAATTTTTCCTGGGATGATTTGAGAGACAGTAACTTCCTCGGTCAGCGTAAAGGTGGAATGCCGCAGATGGTAGGTGAATTTGTTTTGAAACAAAACGGAATTGATCCTCACCAGGACTTGAACCTATCCCAGAATGTCGATTTCGGCAACATTCCCGGGGCATTTCAAAGCGGCGACTATGAGTACGTTCAGCTATTTGAACCTACCGCAAGTAAATTTGAAAAGCAGGGAGTCGGTCACGTGCTTGCTTCCTTTGGTGAAGCATCCGGGAAGGTTCCGTATACCGTATTCATGGCAAAGCAATCTTTTTTGAACGATAATCCGGAAACAGCTGAGAAATTTACAAGAGCCATTTTCAAAGCACAAAAATGGGTGGAAAACCATAGTAGTGAAGAAGTGGCAGAAGTCATTCAGCCTTACTTTGAGGATACTGATTCAGACATTATTGCTGATTCTGTGGAAAGATACAAAGATTCAGGAGCCTATGCCTTAAACCCGGTACTCGATAGAGAGGAATGGAATAATCTGAAGGATATCATGGATGAAGCAGGCGAACTTCCTGAGGATATCAAGCATGATACTCTTGTAAACACCGAAATCGCCGAAAAAATTATGAATGAGTAGAGGTGAAGATCATTGGCATATCTGACGGTAGAAGAAATCTCTCACTTATATTTTACAGAAAAGGATTATACAAAAGCTATTGAGGAAATCTCGCTGGATGTTAATAAAGGAAGCTTTGTATCAATTATCGGCCCGAGCGGCTGCGGAAAAACAACCCTGCTTTCCATCATAGCAGGGTTAATTAAGCCGTCAAAAGGAAGAATTCTACTGGAAAATGAGCCAATTGATCACCAGAATTCATCAATCGGCTATATGCTGCAGCAGGATTATTTATTTCCCTGGAAAAACATTATGGAAAATGTACTGATTGGCCCGCATATTCAAAAAAATATTACAGAGGAAATCAAACAAAAAGCAGCAAATTTGCTGGAGGAAATTGGCATTGGGCAAACGAAAGATGCCTATCCAGGCCAATTATCAGGTGGTATGAGACAGCGCGTAGCCCTGGCACGAACTTTGATTACAGATCCGAAGCTGTTGTTGCTGGATGAACCCTTTTCAGCTCTTGATTATCAGACGAAGCTTAAACTGGAAAACCTGGTACTGGAAATCCTGAAAAAATATGAAATGACCTCAGTACTTGTAACCCATGATATCGGAGAAGCTATCGCAATGAGTGAGCGTATTGTATTACTGAATTCAAATCCAGGTCGCATTGCACAGATATTTGATGTACCAAAAGAGATTGTAGAAACAACTCCTTTTGATTCCAGACAAAGCCCAGTATACTCCGATTTTTTCCAAACTGTATGGAAGGAGCTGGAGAGTCTTGAGTAATACAGATGATCAACGTCTATACGAAGAATACCGGCAAAAAAAGAAGAAGGAAAAACGTTTTGTGCTATCATGGCAGGGAATCATCTTCATTGTGTTTTTCATTCTGTGGGAGACAGCCAGCAGACTTCATTGGATTGACCCGCTCATCTTCAGTTCACCTTCCAAAGTAGGGCGTTTATTTATTGAAAAGATCAATGACGGATCCCTGCTAAGCCATTTGCAAATTACCGGACTGGAAACGATTGCAGGCTTTATTCTAGGCACCCTGCTTGGGATTATTATGGCGACCATTCTGTGGTGGTCTTCCACCCTGTCAAAAATCCTGGATCCCTATTTAGTGGTTCTTAATGCCATGCCTAAAGTGGCTTTAGGACCTATCCTTATCGTAGCACTGGGTCCTGGTTACACATCCATCATTTCCATGGGGATTCTTGTATCTGTTATCATTACCACTATTCATGTTTATTCGGCTTTTCGTGAAGTGGATCAAAACTATATTAAAGTGCTGCAAAGCTTCCAGGCTACCCGAGCACAAATCTTTAAAGAAGCCATTTTACCGTCCTCCTTCCCAACGATGATTTCCACATTAAAAGTCAATGTCGGTTTATCTTGGGTCGGGGTTATTGTGGGAGAATTTTTAGTATCTGAAAGAGGATTAGGTTATATGATTGTCTACGGCTTCCAGGTATTCGATTTTAACCTTGTCCTGTTAAGTCTTATTGTTATTGCCATTTTTGCCGCAGTAATGTACAAAATCGTGGAAGCCATTGAAAACAAACTTATTAACCATAAATCATAAAGTTAATGCGTGATAAACGAGACCGGAAGTGAAATAAAAAGAGGCTGTTCCTTAAGGTAAGATCAAATCGCAGAGCGAATGTTTACCTTAAGGAATTGGCCTCCATTTTTTTAATCACTTTTAAGCTTTGGGGTAATACAGCATCCTTCATCATAAAACTGAACAGGGAGCTTTCCTGAATATCTTCGGGAAGCGTATCTAAAAGTACAGGACCATCCGTTTCAAAATAAGTGGGCTGCTTTATCAGCTGATCGACCTCAGCGTAATAAACGTTTTTGATAACCTCCCCACCTTTTCCGTCCACAAAATACTGGCCGATATACTTAAGATTCGATATAATACCTCCTGTTTCTTCATAAACTTCTCGTTCAGCAGCGTCTTCAGCCTTTTCTCCTTCTTCCACTTTGCCACCCGGAAATTCCAACCCGCGGTCTTTATGTTTAGTCAGAAGCCATTGGTGTTTATATTTTGTAATGACCCATACATGCTTGGGCTGTTTAGAAAATGGATTTTTTGTAAAAGAAAGCTTAACATTATTTTGATAATAATCCTTGAACGTTATCATATATTATTCACTACCTTTATTAAGCGGGACTTATGAGGAGGGAGTAGCGCATGATGTTCCCTCCTGCACTTTATCAAAGAGCCCTGAGTCTCTTATAACATGTCAGGGGTAATATACATTATGAATAACCCAGCCTTTTTGCTCTTTATATTTGAACTCTATCCTTATCTTATAATTCCCATATAATTCGCTGCTATTAGACTGAACAATGGTGGCTTGTCCATTTTCTGTCTGTATATCATATGAGTTATCCGGGATAAACCAGGGTGGAGTTTCTGTTGGGATGATATATAATTGTTGATTCCGTTCTTTATAATATAAATCTACATACTTTTTTGCAAGCGATAAGCTGGCGATACTTTTAAGTTCCTGCACTAATTGATCCTTTGTATTGTATGAAAGAACCCTGTTTTCCTGATTCGTTTCCTGAACCAGGATATCCATAAATTTTTCTGTTAATCCTTTAATCTGTTCATGTGTTAAGTCATCAGCCTCCTTTATCTCTTCATGCATGGATGATGCATGACTCTCTTCTACTGGAATATTTTTCGTTTGAATTTCTTGTAAAATATTGTCATGGTGAGATAAGCTAATAAATGGAACAAAACTTACGATAAGTAATAGTGATTTTGTACCTAATAAGTCCAAGAAGAATACCTCCCATAAGTTATATACCTTGATTTCATATATATAAACTTTTGTCCAAATCTTTCATGATATTTTTATTTTAAGGAGGAAAATTTGTGAAAAGAATATTTATTCTGACGCTGCTTCTTGTTCCATTGTTTATAACAGGATGTGGAACAGCTGAGATACCGGAAGATGTCTTTCAGCAGGCATTAAAGGAAAGTGAAAATATACAAAGCTTCCAGGTAGATATGGAAATGGAGCAGAAGATCAAAATGTCTGACATGAATCAGTCGCTGCCAATGAGCATGACAAGCAAAACAAAGGTTCAAGTTGATCCGGAAGCCATGTATCAGGAAATGGATATGATGGGTCAGAAAGTAAAAGTATATTATGTAAATGATGAATTTTATTTAAAACCATCCGATGAGGAAAACTGGATGAAGGCTCCGCAAGAGGTAGTCGACCAAATCAATCAGTTAACACAGTCACAACACTCCCCAAATGAACAGCTTTCTCAGTTGGAGGAGTTTGTCGATGAATTAAATATGGAGGAAAAGAAGAACAATTACGTATTTTCCATTACAGCTTCAGGAGATAAAATGAAAAGCTATGTCCTGGAACAGCTTAGGCAAAATGAACTGCCAGATCAACAATTTACCGAAAAACAACTGCAAAATATTACTATTCATGACGTAGAAATATCCTTAGAAGTTGACAAGGAAACATACTATCCTCAAACCTATTCCATGTCAATGAAAACCAATAGCAAACAGAATGGAAAGACAACAAAAACAGATACGGCCATCGATGCTACCTACAGCCAATTTAATCAAATAGGTGATATTAAACTACCGGAAAACGTAAAAAATAATGCAAAGGAATTAAAGCCGTAAGAACAGGCGGAAGCGTAATTTCAGTAAAATAAAACAGCCCTTGTCAGTAATACTGGCAAGGGTTTTACTCTACTTATCATATGGTACTTCAGGTTTCATCTCTAATCATCCGGATTTTCCAGAACACCCATTGAAGCAATATGTTCCCTGGTCTGATCGTCACCTAAACGATAAAGCACTTGCAGAACATTAATGAGTCCATCATCAAAATCGTCATTCACTTCATCATTGTGGTATTCCCTGATTGGGACATGGGCACGCCAGAATGCACCTCGATCCGCGTCGTACATTTCATCAAATAACTCCCGAAGTTCAATGACTTCTTCCGGAGTTGCATATATGACAAAGTCCTCATTATTGAAGGCTTTTAAACGTGAAATTTCCTGAGTTCCCAGGCTTACATAATACTTTTCCTTGTCCATAACTATCCCTCCTATTTATACCTTTTACAATGGCGGGATAATTATGAATCGTTTTTTGCGTGGAATCTTTAAATTTAAATGAGCGCACTTAACCACCGCTGCGGGAATATACTTCGCTTTCACCCAAGGGCACAAGTGCGACATCTATTCAAACTCCCAAAGGTCGTTTTCATAGTGTCTTCTTTGCCGTGGGCGGCTGGTGAGCCTCCTCGCGCTATCGCGCTTGTCCAGTTACGGCTCCCAGGCCCAAGCAGTCATAAGCAGAATCCACTACGTGACAGGAAGCGTGTCACTCCATGGATTCTGCTTATGCTGTCGGGCCTAAACGGTCGCCTTCACTTTTCATTACGGGGTCTCACCTAGGCCTTCCTCCACGACGAACAGGACGTTCTAGTGTCGGTGTTGGCACAGGACGTGCCGCTTTTAACCGACCAGGAGTCTACGTATATTCCCTCCGCTAAGGTAGTGGGTAGTTCAATGACTTCCTAATAGTGGGGATATAAATGATATACGGATTTTCTCGTGCAATGTAAATTCACAGAGGCTTTCTTGTTGTCCAGAATAGAGAGACTTGATGAAATCTCACGTAAAAAAGCCCAAGTACACTAGACCTGGGCTATGCTTAATATCATTATTTATAAGTTACCTTGCTTTTTGCATCTCCTGCTTAATCAAACATCTTCCTTTACCGTGAGGGATGCACATTGGTGTACCGAATAAAGGATCATAGGTTACGTCGCAGGCCATACGGAAAACGTTCTGGACAAAGTCAATCGTTACAATATCTTCAGGTTTCCCCTGCTCCCATACTTTTTTATCCTTTAGGGCAACAATATGATCTGCGTATCGGCAGGCAAGATTAATATCATGAAGAACCATCACAATGGTACGGTTATCGGTTTCATTTAATTCAAATAGGAGATCCAGAATTTCTATTTGATGGGTCATATCCAGGTATGTTGTCGGTTCGTCGAGAAAAATAACATCTGTATCCTGGGCCAATGTCATGGCAATCCATGCCCTCTGTCTTTGACCACCGGATAAGGAATCAACCAGACGGTCCTTTAAATCCAGCATATTGGTGGATTCCAGAGCTTTTTCAACAGCTTCATCATCATCCTTACTCCACTTCTTCATCAGACCCTGATAGGGATAACGTCCTAATTTTACAAGCTGTTGAACAGTTAATCCTTCAGGTGTCGAAGGGCTCTGTGGAAGGATGGCCATTTCTTTGGCTACTTCCTTTGTACGCAAACTGGCAATATCCGTACCGTCCAATATAACCTCACCATTTTTAGGCTGCATTAAACGGGCCAATGAGCGCAGCAACGTAGATTTTCCGCATCCATTGCTTCCGATAAAAACAGTCATTTTTCCCTTTGGAATCGTAATATCCAAATCATCTATAATAATTTCGTCACCATATCCAAGTGTTAATTGATTGGCTGCAAGTGATTCCATTGAAACCTCTCCTTTGAAGTGAGAGAATAAAAATTGTAAAGTCCGTTAGTATTCAGCGTAAGTAGCCGGACTTTTTTTATGTTCGAACAAATTCTTCACAACTCATGTATATGAAAACTCTTCTTACTTTATACTTTAATTGAAAATGATTATCGTTTCAAGAGTTTTCTATCAATAATCACCTTCTTAAAGGGTCAATGTTCGAGTTGTCAAAAAATCTACATATTCACGGTCAATTTTAACACCTGTGCCATAGCCCTCAGGAACCTGAACTTCACCTTCTGTTACTTCAATTTTCTCAGTAATAATATCCCTTTCATAGTAACGATCAGAGGCTGAAATATCTCCTGGTATAGTAAACTGAGGCAAGGATGCCAGGGCAATATTATGAGCCCTGCCAACACCTGTTTCCAGCATACCCCCGCACCATAACGGAATATGATGGTCCGCACAAAGGTTATGAATGCTGAGAGCCTCTGTAAGTCCTCCTACTCTTCCCGGTTTGACATTGATGATTTCCGTACTTTTGAGCTGTATAGCCTGCCAGGCATCATGATAGCTTTCAATACTTTCATCAAGACAGATAGGTGTTTGCATTCGCTGCTGAAGCTGTTTGTGCAAAACGAAATCACCGGGCGGAAAGGGCTGTTCAATCATCAGCAGACCTAAATCATCAAGGGAAACTAAATGGTCGATATCCTTTTCGCCATACATGCCATTTCCATCAAACATTAGCGGTAAATTTGGATTGATTGACAGAACCTGATCCAGCAGATGACGTTCCTTTCCTTTTTCCACTTTAAGCTTATATCGTTTATAACCTGCCGCTTCATACTCTGCCAGTCTTTCCTTTAAGTCCTCACCCAGACTGATAACAACCCCGGCATCTATTTTATCTCTGACTCCTCCTATGCATTTAGCCAGACTCATCTTTTGCTGTCTGGCAAACAGATCCCATATAGCCGCTTCTGCACCTGCTTTTGCCATTTGATTTCCTTTAAAAGCCTTCAGCCGGTGCGCAATATCTGCAGGGTGCTCTATAGGCGCACTTAGGATCATGGGAATCAGTAAATCCGTTAATAACATCCAGGCAGTGTCAATGGTTTCGGCTGTATAAAATGGTGTGGCAAACGGAACACATTCTCCCCATCCGCTTGTCCCATATTCATCAACAGCTTCAATTAAAATAACCTCCCTTTCCTTGACAGCCCCAGCATGTGTAGTAAAGGGCTGTTTCAGAGGCATGGATATCTGATTAAGCTGTATATATTTAAGATTCATCATGGTTATGGATTCCTTTCGTCCACTCCAAAAGGGTTGATCTGAGCAATTTCTTAGATGCATTGCGAGGTAAAGTGTCCACAAAATAAATTTCTTTTGGGACTTTGTAGGAAGCAAGCTTTGTCCCGGCATACTCCATGATTCGGTCCTTATCCATCTTCTGGTTCTCTCTTCCCACAACAAAGGCTACTGGAACCTGTCCCCATTTATCATCTTCAGTCCCTACTACGCCAGCATCCTGAACCTCGTTTATTTCTTTTAATACAGATTCCACTTCAGCCGGGTACACATTTTCCCCGCCGGATATGATTAAATCCTTGCGACGATCCACTACATAGAGGTAGCCATCCTCATCAAGATATCCCAGGTCCCCTGTCTTCAGCCAATTCTGATCAAAAGACTTCCGGTTAGCCTCCTCACGTTTATAATACCCCTTTGTAACCATCGGACCTTTTACCATAATTTCTCCTGTTTCATGAGGTCGATTGCTCCCTTCATCTTCCTGTTGGATCCGAAGCTGTGCCGGGAACAGGGGTTTACCAGCAGAACCAAGTTTTCTCAGGGCATCTTGTGAGCTTAACGTAACAATTTGAGAAGCTGTTTCCGTCATCCCATAGCTCTGAAATACGGGTATATCTTTTGACTTGCATTTTTCCAGTAATGGCTTGGGAGCAGGTCCCCCTCCTAGTAAAAAACAGCGTAATGTATCCGGAATGGACCGATGACCTAATTGATCCACCATTTGTTCGAGCATAATGGTAACAACAGATGCAATGGTTACCCCTTCCTCTGTAATCTCACGGAAAGCCTCCTCCAGATTGAAGCTTTCATGTAAGTGAACAGGCATTCCATAGAGAAGACTTCTTACAAGAATCGAGAGGCCACTGACATGGAAGAGCGGAAGCATCGCGAGCCAGCGGTCATTTTCATAAAGCCCTAAATTTAACGCGGATGAAGCGGCACTCCAATAGTGATTTCCGTACGTAAGCTGAACACCTTTTGGAAAACCGGTTGTGCCTGATGTATAAATAATGGTAAACGTGTCCTCCAGATTCATTTCCTCGGGGATGGCGAAGGACTTGGACTGCTGCTGTTTGATTGTTTGAATGCTGTACATCTGATCAGGGTGTTTCTTTTGAATTTCTGTTCCCTTCTCTTCTAAATCATCCTGGTATAGGAAAAAGCTGCTTTCGGAATCTTCGTATTGATATAATAACTCATTTGCTGTTAAGCGCGTATTCAGTAACACTACGGTCGCCTGCAAATAGGTAATGGCATGGATGATTGTTACCATTTCATAGCTGTTTTTGGATAACAGAGCTACATGGTCATTTTGGGAAATGCCTATTTGATTTAATTTTCCGGCCATCTCAAGGGAATCCTGTCGCAGCTTTGAAAAGGGGATTTTCGTCCGGTCTTTTAATTGAATGGCTGTTTTTTCCGGCGTTAAATCGTAGCGCTTTTCCAGCCAGTGCGGAATATATGTCACTCGTTTGCATCCTTTCTTTGTTTCTGCTTAATTTCATTTTCGGGTTTAAACTTATTCACTTACAAAAACCCTTATCGCTGGATACGACAAGGGTTCTGTAAAATAAGGGAACGAAACCATTAAGGGAAACGCGGGAATTGCTTGAAGTCCGGTTTTCTTTTTTCTTTAAAGGCGTCTCGTCCTTCTTTTGCTTCATCGGTTGTATAGTAAAGAAGGGTGGCATCTCCGCCCATTTGCTGTAATCCGGCTAAACCATCAGTATCCGCATTAAAGGATGCTTTCAGGAAACGAAGAGCGGTTGAAGATTTCTCAAGCATTTCTTCACACCACTGAATCGTTTCAGCCTCCAATTGATCAAGAGGAACAACTGTGTTTACTAAGCCCATTTCATACGCTTCTTCAGCGGAATATTGACGGCACAGATACCAAATTTCGCGGGCACGCTTATGACCTACCATACGGGCAAGAAGACCTGCACCATATCCTGCATCGAAGCTTCCTACCTTTGGCCCTGTTTGTCCAAATACAGCATTATCCGCGGCAATAGTTAAATCACAGACTACATGCAGTACGTGACCGCCGCCGATAGCATAGCCGCTGACCATCGCTACAACCGGCTTAGGAATGACACGAATCAGGCGTTGTAAATCCAATACGTTCAGACGTGGAATCTGGTCATCTCCTACATAGCCTCCGTGACCGCGTACTTTCTGGTCACCGCCAGCACAAAATGCTTCATCCCCGGCACCTGCTAAAATAATCACACCTACGTCAGAGTTGTCACGAGCCCTGGAAAAGGCATCAATAAGCTCATTTACAGTCAGAGGGGTAAATGCATTAAGAACCTCTGGACGATTAATGGTAATTTTAGCAATACCATTATACGTTTCATACATAATTTCTTCATATTCGCGTTCTTTAACCCATTCAACTGCCATATAAAAATCCTCCTTCTAATCCTTAAAACTTATTTATGTAAGATGAAATCACTTACTATTTTACCAAAAATTCGGGGTCTTTCCACATGAATTGTATGGCCGGCATCCTTAATGATCTGATGCTGTGCATTGGGGAGCCTTTCCTGCATCTCATGATTAATGGAAGTGAATTTCGCATCAAGAGCGCCTGTCAATAATAACGTTTGTGCATGAACTTCACGTAGTTCCTTCCACCACGAGGGCTGTGTACCTGTCCCCATATAACGAAGCGAGGCTGCCAGTCCCTTTGGTTCATGACTGAGACGTTCCTGTTTCAGCTGATTTTGAACCCGCTTAGGAAGGGATTTCTGGGTTTCAAATAAAGGAATGGCCGACCAGTAATCCACAAACGAAGCCAGCCCTTCTGTTTCCACTTTTTTGGCCAGCTGTTCATCCCTATTTTGACGCTTCTCCTGCTCTTCCTGCGTCTTTAATCCTGGTGAGGCACTTTCCAGAATCAGGGTATTTATATTTTCCGGATAAAAACGGGCAAAAGATAGAGCCGTCCTTCCTCCCATCGAATAACCAAGCAAATGGACCTTCTTCAGACCAAGTTTTTTCAATACCTGATCTAAATCATCACAAACGCTTTCCATGGAAAATGGTTCTTGAACAATGGTTTTCCCATGCCCTGGAAGATCAAGGTTAATGACCTGAAAATTTTTTGACCATTGCGAAATAAAGGAAGCCCAGGTTTTCGTTGAACCTGTAAACCCGTGGAAAAGAACGAGGGGTTCCCCTGTTCCTTCCTCTTCTACCCAATATTTTTTTCCATCAACGTTCATATACATCAGTTTTCACCTGAAATTTCCAGGGCATACGCTTCGATTTCATTCCATTGCTTACGGTGCCACTCCGCATTTTCCTCTCGGTTGGTCTGAACCTCTAGAACCTTTAATCCTCCATTATTATAGGCCTGATTTAAAGAAGACTTTAAATGTTCCAGAGAGGTTATTCTTTCATAATGACCTCCATACATGGTCACCGCGTGCTGAAAGTCCAAGTCGAGAGGTGTACCGAATAAGACCTCAAAATGGTCCGATGATTCCTTCGCTTGTGGGAGGAAGGAAAATATTCCCCCGCCATTATTATTAATAACAATCACGGTTAAATCAATTCCATATTGTTTGACCGCATGTAAGCCATTTAAGTCATGGAAAAAGGTTAAGTCCCCCAGTAATAATGTAACCTTTCTCCCATGTGCCGCAGCTCCAGCAGCAGAGGAAATCGTTCCATCAATTCCATTTGCTCCCCGGTTGCCCGCAATGACACAATCCCGGTCAATAGCGGTAAAGAATGTATCCACATCCCTGATAGGCATACTATTTCCGACAAACAGAAGATGCTGATCCTTTATCACCTGATTAAGAATGGACACAGCATGACCTTCCGTTAATTCTTCCCCTTCTGCCCATTTCCGTCTTACCATCTGATTCAGTTTTTTCCATTTATCTGTCCAATCGGGATCCATTTCCATACCAGCACTGTAATCAGCGCTCTGTATGCAGAATTGGGCAGGGTCACTGTATATGTAATGTGTGTTTGTAAGGGTTGGTTCCCGATAGCCCTCATATGCCTCAACCACAATGTGAAGGATGTCCGGATTTTCCTCCATAAAGAAACGATAAGGCTTGGAAACAGGCATAGCACCAAAGCGTATAATGAAGTCAGGCTTTAGCGAACTGCGAACCTTGGAGCTTTTTAAAATAGAATCGTAGCTTTCAATCACGAGCTCTTTGGAATGAGGTCCTGTTCTGATCTGGGAAAGGGGATCCGCTAAAATCGGGATATTCCAGGTCTTAGCGAGCCTGGCAATACTCTCACGCAGCCCTGTATCCATTTGCGGACCACAGACTAATAACCCCTGCTTTCTGTCGGCAAGCTGGGTGAGTACTCGATCAAGCTGACGTTCATCCAATGTACGTATACCCGAAACATGGGGAAAATAAACATCTTTTGTCGGACTTTCCCAAATATCCGGAAGATGAAAATCAGGGACGAGAGGTTCGCGTAATGGAAAATTCAACTGTACCGGTCCGGGATTACCTTCATATGCTGTTGCTGCAGCACGGGAAGCCATACTTCGTGCATAATTCAGCATCGATTCATGCTTTTCCGGTAAGGCCATTTCATGAAACCATTTGACGTAATCCCCATACATTTTGATTTGGTCAATTGCTTGAGGAGCTCCCACGTCCCTAAGCTCATGCGGACGATCAGCTGTCAAAACAACCAGCGGAACCCTGCTGTAATAGGCCTCAATAATAGCCGGATAGTAATTAGCGGTAGCCGTTCCGGAAGTACAGACTAATGCGACCGGACGATTTTGTTCTTTTGCCATGCCTAAAGCAAAAAACGCTGCCGACCGTTCATCAAGATTGACCCAGTGTTTGATTGATGAATGCTCAGCGAACGTTAGCGCCAGAGGAGTGGAACGTGAGCCCGGAGAAATGACAACGTCTGTAATCCCACTTCTCGCAAGCTCATCTACGAATTGTGCAATATAATAGGTTAGTTTTTCCTGGTGGCTCATTGTAATCCTCCTAGCGCCATTAGCATAGGTGAAAATTTTATCTGGGTTTCCTGGAATTCTTTTTCCGGATCTGAATCCTTAACAATACCACAGCCCGCAAATAAAGAAGCTTCATTTTTTTGGATTAAACCAGACCGGATGGCTACAGCGAATTCACCATTATCCATCGCATCCATCCATCCAATAGGAGCTGAATACCAGCCTCTGTCCGCCTTCTCCTCTTCTTTTATAAATGATAGGGCTTCTTCACGGGGTACCCCTCCCATAGCCGGTGTAGGATGGAGACTTCTGACTACCTCTAATAAAGAATGTCCTTCCCGTAACTTCCCCTTTACTGGTGTATATAAGTGCTGCAGATTTCGAAGTTTGTACAGTACAGGAGATTCCGGCACTTCTACATTGTCACTGCAGGCTTCTATAGCTTGCTTAATCATATCAACCACAAAAGCATGCTCCATCCGATTTTTCTCATCATAAAGCAGTTCGTTTCCTAACACCTCATCCTCTTGGGGTGTTTCACCTCTCGGGGAGGTACCGGCGAGACAGGTGGAAAGGAGTTCTCCATTTTCCACCTTCACCAATCTTTCGGGAGTTGCTCCAATAAAACAGTCCTCTCCGCTTTCCAATGCAAAAATATAGCTTTGCTTTTGCTGCTCCAGCAGGTTTTCCAGCACCCTGGAAACAGGGATCGTCTGAGTAAAGGATACCCGCAATTCCCGAGCCAGGACTACCTTATTCATCTGTTTATTTTCAATACGTTCTGTTGCAGATCTCACCGTTTCTTTCCATTCCTCAGCACTTTTCGCCTGCTGATTTACACATTCAGGATCCTTAGAACCTTGTTGTGGATGCTGCTTCATTGTCTCTATCATCTGAGTAAATGACGCCCTGCAATTTTCTATATCCACTTGTCCATCGAACCGGATATGACAGGTTAGATAGGCGTCACTGTCATCTATCGTAATAATATACTCAGGTAACGTCATCTGACTGCTCGGATAATTTTCCCAAAGCTCACTGGATTCTTCAGGATCAAAGGAAAAACCACCCATGATGACGGGTCCTGTGCCAGGCTGGTTATATGGGTTATCGATGTAAACGGATTTCAGCAAGTCATTCCACTCAGAGTGGACATGTTCAAAACGGTCTCCGTTAGTTTTATTCTCTTTAAACTGATAGGCCGACCCTAAACCGATAAGGACCATTCCGTCTTCAGGACTTGTCCAGAAAAATCTCGATCCTTTGAAAGACTGTGTATATTGAAAAACAGCAATCGGGTTGATCTCCTCAACACCTGCTATTTTCTCTGTATAGCTAAACAGCTGTGGTGTATCCTTGTGAGCCTGATAATCAAGTGCTTCACTTATAGACTCGGTAAACCGTTGCTGTCGGGTTTCGATCATTTTCACTACCTCCAAAACAAAAGGGACTTCTTACACACACTTTTATTATTTTAACACGGAACTTAAAATCCAATCTTATTTTAATCCCTTTTTCACTGTATCTCAAGCAGTTCCCCTTACAACAGGATTGTGGAACGCTTCAATTGTTGACTGTTAAATTTTTACGGATGTTTCTTTGTAAAGAGTAGCACTTCCCATTCACGCATGGTAAACTAAATTTACGGTCAGTTAATGCGTAATAAAAAATTGCTCCGGGAGGGAAGAAACCATATGGATATGATGCAGACTTCCAATACAATGCTTGAAGCCTTAGATATCGAGATGGTTGAAATGAATCCAAATCGAGTGGTTTTATCCATGCCTGTAGGTCCCAAAACCCATCAGCCTTTTGGTTATCTGCATGGCGGTGCCAGTGTTGCGTTGGCTGAAACCGCTGCCAGCATTGGCGGTGCTTTAAATATTGACATCGAAACGCAAAACGTATTTGGAATTGAAATCAATGCCAATCATCTAAGAAGTAAGCGTTCAGGAATGGTGACAGGTACGGCTGAGCCAATACATATCGGAAGCCGGACCATGGTATGGGAAATTAAAGTTGAGGATGAGAATAACCAATTAATTTCCATATCCAGATGTACACTTGGTGTTGTCTCCAAACGTGACTAGAGCCTACAAAGGACGGAAGCGGCCGTTGATCCAGCTCCGGCTCCACTTCTTTTCTTTGTCCAGTTGCGGCAAGTTTATGAAAAAAGGAGTTATCTCTGAAAGGGAGACAACTCCTTTTTTTGTTGTATAGAAATTTTAAACGGAGGCTTCCACATTAGTTCTTACCTGGCCAGATTCATTTGCTTTTCCTCTATCCATGGCTTGATTTTTACAAATAAAGGAATCAGCAGCAAGGCAACAACTGCTCCCTTAATGGCATTAAACGGTAAAATCCCCACTAATACTGTGGATAATTTCACTGTATCACTCATCGTTTCCCAGCCCATGAACCATGAATAGGCAGGCAGAATGAGAAAATAATTTAAGACCGACATCCCAATAGCCATAATTACTGTACTTGTAACGATACCTGAAATAACACTTTTTACTGACTTATATTTGTGATACAAGATGGAAACCGGTAATACGAACATTGCACCGGCAATAAAATTTGAAACAACGCCTACCGGATCTCCTGCTCCTGAATAAAGAAAATAAATGACATTTTTCATTGCTTCAACAATTACACCGGCTACAGGTGAAAATATAAAGGCTGCTATAATTGCCGGCACATCACTAAAGTCAATTTTCAGGTACCCTGGTAAAAACGGCAAGGGAAAATTGAGCAGCATTAATACCATGGCAATAGTTGATAAGATAGCTAAAATAATAAGCTTTAATAAATTTGATGATTGTTGCATCGATCCTTCTCCTCCCTCACTTTACCATTCAAATCTCAAAAGTGAAGGGAAGCGACCCCCAAAACCTGCCAAAACATAATAAACCCTAAAGCTATAAGGGGCTTTAGGGTTTGCAAGCAGCGGGTAATAAAGTCCGGAGACATATGATGAACGTACTTCCACATAATCGTTTGTCCGTTATTTGCACAAAACTGGACAATTCAGCAATGGCCTGTATTAAAGGTTCTGAACCATATATAGAAGCCGTCAATGAGTACCAAAGCAAGCTTTTACATCCTGCCTTATCGTCTCCGCTTTTCCTATATCGCTTCACATCTTCTCCCATCCAGACTTTACTGTCGGTCCCAGATTCACACTGGCTCAGCCGCTCGGTTATTACCTCACGGGTCACGGACTTAGAACTTCAGTGAAGCTCATCACCGTCGGTCGGGAATTTCACCCTGCCCCGAAGATTGAATGGCTATTCATTTTTTTATTTATCTATATTATAGCGTACTTATCCTCATATGCATAGTGTTTTGCTTAAAGTTTTTAATGTTCGTCCTCCAATGGATTCAACGATTCATTCCCCTTTAATCCTTCAATCATATGAACGATTAAATCAATCTCTTCCTCCATATCCTTCATGCTGGCAGTTTCAACAGGTGAGTGCATATACCGAAGCGGCAGGGAAACCAGGCTTATAGGGACACCTGCACCTGTATAACGCATCTTATCTGCATCGGTACCTGTGTTTCTTGGTGTCAGCTCATATTGAACAGCCATATTTAAATTTTGAGCTGAATGCTGCAGCAGTTTGTTTATTTTACGATTAATAGGAGCCCCTTTCGCGAGTACAGGTCCTTTGTCCAATTGGATATCCCCATGTTTTGTCGTATTTACACCTGGGTAATCTGTAGCAAAGGTGACGTCACAGGCAATGGCCATCGTCGGCTTAATACCAGCTGCAGCAAAATAAGCTCCTCCCATATTGGTTTCTTCATTTACAGTGCTAGCCGCGTAAACCCCTACCTGAATGTCCTTTTCAGATAATTTTCGTAGCACTTCAGCAACCATAAAGGCACCTGTCCGATTATCGAGTCCTCTGCCTGTAATATATCGATCCATCAGTACTTCTGGTTCCCGTTTATAAATGGCCAGATCACCAATTTGTACAGATTTTGCGATTTCATCCTTGGATTTCGCACCGCAATCAATGTACAAATCTTCAAATTCAAGCTTTTCTTTCACGCCACCATGATGCTCGGCATTAGCCCCAATCACACCTGTTAACGTCTGGTTTTCTCCGAGAATATGTACCTTCATCCCAACTGCAATCTTAGGACTTATACCACCCATCTTGCTTATACGAAGAAAGCCATTATCCTCAATTCTTGTAATTACAAACCCAATTTCATCAGAATGACCGGCCAGCAAAACTTTGAACTTTGCGTCCGGGTTTAATACACCAATCACATTTCCGGCATGGTCAGTTTTAATTTCATCTGCATACGGTCTGATGTAGTTCATCCATTTTTTCTGAATTTCCATTTCCATACTGGATGGAGATGGGGTTTTTAATAAATCCATT
This sequence comes from Salinibacillus aidingensis, assembly GCF_039522525.1. Classification (GTDB taxonomy): domain Bacteria; phylum Bacillota; class Bacilli; order Bacillales; family Alkalibacillaceae; genus Salinibacillus; species Salinibacillus aidingensis. Next base: position 208,860 of record NZ_BAAADO010000006.1, on the reverse strand, counting down.
AAAAAAGATTGATTTTCAAGCATAGGTTTCACTCCTTCATGTATGTATTGAAATGCTTTTAGTCAAACTAGTGCATATGAGAAAAAATAGCACATCTGGCCAAAAAAGTATATCAAACTTAACAGATCGTTGAAAGGTGCGGGGAAGAATGCTTCAAATGTTGTTTCGCTGGTATTTTCAGATTCCTATATATTTACGGCTTTTGTTAACGGTCATTTTCTTCATGTTTTTATTTGGCAGTGTCATGCATTTTGTGGAACCTGTTAATTTTCCCAGCCTTTTTGACGGGCTTTGGTGGGCCTTTGTTACGGGTTCAACGGTAGGATATGGAGATTTTGTACCCAATAGCATTCTGGGAAAGGTTATTGGTATTTTGATGATTCTTGCAGGAGGAGGAATTGTTACATACTACATGGTGACGGTAGCTTCAGGGGCCGTGGAACGTGAAAAAGAGATGGAAAAAGGCAATGTCGCTTATAAAGGAAAAAATCATGTCGTTCTCATTGGCTGGAATGAAAGGTCAAGGCAACTATTAAATATGATTAATGATTTTAAACCAACGGAAGAGGTTGTGCTGGTTGATAATTCCCTGAGCAAAAGCCCTAAACATCATTACCATTTCCATTTTATTCACGGGGACGCCTCTTTGGATGATACGTTAAAAAAAGCAAATATATCTGAAGCAAGACACGTGATTATTACTTCTGATCAATCAAGACCTGAAAAACAAGCCGATCAATTGGCCATATTGTCAACGGTTGCCGTCAGAGGAGTAAACCCCGAGGTACCGATTAGTACGGAAATTTTAACGAAAAACCAAATTCCTAATGCTGAGAGAGCAGGTGCGGATACGGTTATTCGGTCAAATGATTTTATGAGTACGCTTTTTTTCCATGAGGTTTACCGTGAACAGCCAGTCAAACCGTTTGACATTATGCTGGAGCAATTGGCCAGCCAGCAATATAATCAGCATGAACTGCCAGACGAGCAGATAGGACGGACATTTCTGGAATGCTCGAATGATTATGTAAAAAAAGATGAATTATTATTGGGAATCATCCGGAAAGGGGATGTACTGATTAATCCGCCCTTCCAGATGGATTTGGAAAAAGGAGATAAGCTGATTGTTCTCGTTTCCTTAAGAGAGTAATGCCTGTTCCACTGTTTTTATAAGCTCATCACCCTTGCTCTGAATATCCTCAGGTACTTCAGTATCAGGATCAACAGGGGATTGGAACTGGTTCACAATGGCTGTCATATTTCCAATCACAGCATCCTCATCCGTACCCGAAGCATACTGGTGTCCTAACAAAAAGGGTCTGCCTACTCTTACCTGGACACCCGGCTCATCCAATTGACCAATTTCTGCATTAAAGGGAATACGCAAAAAATAATAGGTACCCTCACTTTGCAGTTGATTATCAAAATAACCATGATCGTATTCCCAGTTACTGCCTATTGTAAAGTTAAGGGGTTTTAATTTATTTTCCAATTCATTTAACGAAAATACCTGATTTTCAATAGCTGAATCTAATTGAAGCATAACAACTCACCTTTTCTATAGGAATGTTAGGCATAGTATAACCGTTCCTTCTTGTTCCCATGAATATATGAGTTGCCATATTATGACTGGACCTGCTATTGGGGGTGGGGGCTGGATTCTGGAGTGCTCTGACGGATAAATCCGTATTACTGATTGATTAATCCATAAAACTGACGGATTGATCCATGATTTTGATTGATTAATGGAGGTTAATAACCGATAGGATTCCATTATACTGATTCATGTTGCATTTCAACTGATGTCATTGGAAAATCGGTGGATAAAGGCTTAATTTCGTGGATACCCTTCTACAGGTGACTGATATCAGCTCAAAATCAACTGATGGATTATTTTAAAATTGATCTTTGACTGATAAATGCAACTAGTTGACGCGATTAAAGTGTAAATCGGTCGATACCAAGGAGAAATCGACCGATAGAACTCGTAATTTGACGGATAAAAAATTCCGGCCACTATCAATCAGAGCCGAAATATGAAAAACCGCCATTCCATAAATATGAAATGGCGGTTTTTTAGATCCTGAACAGTCGTCTCCGCTTTTCTTTGTCCAGCTGCGGCTCCTAGGCCCAAGCAGTCATAAGCATAACCCCCTACGTGGCCAAAACCATGCCACTCCGGGGGTTATGCTTATGCTGTCGGGCCTAAACAGTCGCCTCCGCTTTTCTTCTTACTTAAATCGTTTTTCGAGTTTTTCTTTTTCCTCTTCAAAGCCTGGTTTGCCGAGGAGGGCGAACATGTTCTTTTTGTAGGCTTCTACGCCTGGCTGGTCGAATGGGTTTACGCCCATCAAGTATCCGCTGATGGCACAGGATTTTTCAAAGAAGTAAACAAGATAGCCGAATGTATAAGCATCCAGTTTCGGTACTTCCAGAATTAAGTTTGGAACCTGACCGTCTGTATGGGCGAGCAATGTACCCTGAAATGCCTTTTTATTGACATCATCAAAGGTTTTTCCTGCCAGGTAGTTTAATCCATCAAGGTTCTGGTCATCTTCCGGCATGTCAATGTCTGTACGTGGCTCATTTACCTGTAAGACCGTTTCGAACATTTGCTTACGTCCATCCTGGATGAACTGTCCCAGGGAATGGAGGTCTGTTGAGAAGTTGACGGATGATGGATAAATACCCTTATGATCCTTCCCTTCACTTTCTCCATAGAGCTGCTTCCACCATTCGGAAAAGTATTGAAGAGCCGGCTCATAGTTAACTAACAGCTCAATGGACTTTCCTTTGCGATACAGAATATTTCGAATGGCTGCATACTGATAAGCAGGGTTTTCAGACAGATCTTCATGGTTAAGATCTTTCGAGGCCTGTTCCGCCCCTTGCATCATACTGGAAATGTCCACGCCTGTTACAGCAATAGGCAGTAAACCAACAGCTGTCAGTACAGAATAACGGCCTCCGACATCATCCGGAATAACAAAGGTTTCATAGCCTTCATCGGTTGCCAGTTTCTTCAGGGCACCTTTTTCTTTATCTGTAGTGGCAAAAATACGTTTTTTCGCTTCTTCTTCCCCGTATTTATCAATTAAGAACTTACGGAATACACGAAACGCCATCGCAGGTTCCGTTGTAGTTCCACTTTTGGAAATAACATTCACCGAAACATCTTTACCTTCTAATACATCAAACAATTCCTTTACATAAGGACCACTAATGTTATTACCGGCAAAAATCACCTGTGGATATTTGCGCTGTTCACTGGATAGCATGTTATAAAAGGAATGGTTTAAAGCTTCAATAGCAGCTTTAGCCCCAAGATAGGAGCCCCCAATTCCAATCACAAGTAAAACATCGGAGTCCTGCTGAATCTTTTTAGCCGCCTGTTCAATTCTTGCAAATTCCTCTTTATCATAGTTCGTTGGAAGATCAAGCCATCCTAAAAAGTCATTCCCGGCACCCGTCTGGTTATGTAAAGTATGGTGAGCTGTTTTTACAGCATCTTTCATATAGTCAATCTCATGCTCCTGGACATAATCTGTTGCATAATTGTAGCGAAACTTAACATGTGTCATAGCTATTACTCCTTTGCTGTGTTGGTTCACTCTTATTATATCGCGAATAAACAAGGACAAACCGCAAAATTATAACGATTTGCGTAAAATCTCTAAAACGTCATCCTTTTCAAGCTTATGGAAGTTTCCGAATGCGCCGTTAAATATTGCGTGTTCAGCAATTTGATCAAATTTGGATTCATCAATATCATAATCTGCAAGACGATTAGGTGCACCCAGTGAATCCCAGAATTTACGGAGCTCATTGATACCTTCCAAGGCAATCTGCTCGTCCGATTTCTCTGCCGGATCCACATGAAAGACACGAACGGCTAATTGTTTAAAACGTTCTGTATTCACTTCAACATTATGCTTCATCCAATTTGGGAACAGGATGGCCAATCCACCTGCATGAGGAATATCATACACGGCTGATACGGCATGCTCAATATTATGAGTTGCCCAATCCCCTTTGTAACCCATTTGAAGCATGCCATTTAGTGCTATCGTACCTGCATACAGAATGGTCTCCCTATGATCATAGGATTCTAAGTCCTCCAGCAGTTTAGGTGCAGTTTCAATGATGGACTGAAGCACCCCTTCACACATTCTGTCCTGAACCGGTGAATAGGTTGGCTGATGGAAATATTGTTCAAAAATGTGAGTCATCATATCGACAATCCCGTAAACCGTCTGATTCTCAGGCACGGTGTATGTATTCTCCGGATCAAGTATGGAAAACTGCGGGAATAACAATGGACTACCCCAGCCATACTTTTCATTCGTTTCCCAGTTGGTAATCACAGCTCCGGCGTTCATCTCAGAACCTGTTGCCGCCAATGTCAGCACGGTTCCAAATGGTACAGCATCCTCAGGTCTGGCCTTTTTCGTAACGAAATCCCAAGGGTCTCCGTCGTATTTAGCTGCAGCGGAAATGGTTTTGGTACAATCAATCACACTGCCGCCTCCTACTGCAAGGATAAAATCAACATTCTCCCGTTTACAAATTTCAGCACCTTTTTTTACTGTTGCTAATCGGGGATTAGGTTCAACACCAGCTAACTCATGAATATTAAGATTCAGAGATGTCAGCTCTTCTACTACCTTGTCGTAAACTCCATTTTTCTTTATGCTTCCCCCACCGTATACGATCAATATATTTTTTGAGTGAGCAGGGATGAAGGTTTTCAAATTTTCCATTTGTCCTTTGCCGAATACAAGCTTTGTCGGATTATAAAAAGTGAAGTTTTCCATTGTATAAGCTCCTTTCTTAAAAAAAGCATCGATACTGATTGAGAATCAGTCGATGCCGTTTTTTTATCATGTACGAAATAGTACGTCTTAGTTCTTAATGACGATAGGTTTCCTCACGTTCTTTTGATTGCTGAATCCAGTCCTCCAGCTTGTCCTTAAGTGTGTTAAAGCCAACTGCCGCGTTTGTATCAGGCTGTTCTTTAGTACGTGCTGGTTTTTGTTCCTGGACCGGCTGTTTTTTAGGAGGCTCTTCTGTAGCACGAATTGAAAGAGAATACTTCCCCTCCTCTTCATTAATATTGAGAACCTTAACTTGGACGACATCCCCAATTTTTAAATGTTCATGAATATCTTTTACATACCCATGAGTAACCTCAGAAATATGAACAAGCCCCTGTGTTTGATCATTTAGTGCTACAAAGGCACCATAAGGCTGAATTCCTGTCACCTTACCTTCTATGACCTGACCAACTTCTATTTTCTCTTCCATCACAAAACAACTCCCGACTATTTTTTCTCGATTCTTTACGCAATATATGATTTTATCATAAACTGAGGTGGCAGGCAAAAGGACTTGCAGCCTGAATTTTATTTGGTACAGAGTATAATTTAGTTCGATTCACCCACAAAAAATTTAAAAAATCATGTTTAAGAATTGTATAATGCGGTTATATTATATAACGTAAGACTTTCTCGTATTCCCCCTGTGTAGCAAAGCGTTTTAGGCGCTTTGCTTTTTTTTGCTTTGCCTGACTTCTGTATGAATCATTTCTCTTTTTGTTCCTTATTCGTTATGATAATAATATCATATTGTAGTTAGGAGAGGTGATTAAAGTGGAAAAGTTTCAGCAGAAATGGGATCGTAAAGGAACCAGATCGGTGAAATGGGATTTAACGAAAACCTTCTTTAAAGATAAAGATGTACTGCCTATGTGGGTTGCTGATATGGACTTTCCTTCCGTCGATGCCGTTCAGGAGGCTATCACCGAGCGCGCTAAGCATAATATCTACGGCTACAGTGTGACTGACCAGCCTTTAAAGGACGCAATCCATGGGTGGGTGAACAAGCAGCATCACTGGGAAATCAATACAGACTGGCTTCTTTTCAGTCCAGGAGTCGTCACTTCTTTACATATGGTGGTTCAGGCTTTAACAAATGAAGAAGATCATGTTTTAATTCAGACTCCTGTTTATCCACCATTTTATGATGCCGTGAAAAAGCATAATCGTCATGTTGTAAAAAACAGTCTACAGTTAAAAGAAGGAAAGTACGAGATTGATTTTGATGATTTTGAACAGCAGATCATTGATCATCAGGTAACCATGTTTATTCTGTGCAGTCCTCATAACCCTTTGGGACGTGTCTGGACGAAGGAGGAGCTTACGACAATGGCTGACATTTGTTTAAAACATAACGTAACCATTGTTTCAGATGAAATACATGGGGATTTAACCTATAAAGAATATACTCATGTACCCATTGCCTCCCTATCAGAAAAATTCAGTCAGAATGCTGTTACCTGTATGGCACCTTCAAAAACCTTCAATTTAGCGGGGCTGCAGGGGTCCTATTTAATTGTCCCTAATAAAGATAAACGCCAAAAGATCAAGGACCAGTTTTCCAGCCAGGGTCTTGGTATGCTGAATACATTCGCGATTGTCGCAATGGAAGCTGCTTATTTACATGGCGAGGAATGGCTTGACAAGCTGCTTGAGGTATTACATGAAAACAAAGAATATGTACAAAAAGCTTTTCATGACAATACAAATCTCATAAACGTTTTAGATTCAGAGGGTACATATTTGCTATGGCTCGACTGTCGCAGCATGAATTTAAGCTCCAGTGAATTAAAACAGTTTTTCCAATCCAAAGCAAAGGTCGGATTAAACGACGGACTTTCTTTTGGGCATGAAGGTGATGGTTTTATGCGAATGAATATTGCCTGTCCTAAAGAAACCGTGGTAGAAGGTGTAAATCGTATTTTAGCAGCTTTAAAAGATATGTAATTAAATCCACAAAAAATGCTTGGGTAACCCAAGCATTTTTTACTTCCCATTCTTATTTATTCTTCTTTCTGCGGCCCATCATCAGCAGGGTTTGATGGCGTCTCTGATTCATTGCTTTCTCCTAACGTAATTTTTCCGCACGCCATACGCTTCCCAGAATTTCCTGCCGGCTGGGTAATTCCATCGTCCTGCTCTTCGGTAATAATCAAAGACGTCCCTTCGCCTTTTAATAACGATTTCTTTCCATCTTTTAATGTAGCTTCCTGCACAGTGACTTCAACATCGGACAGCTTTCCGTCCGGATCCGCTTCAATATTTGGCATATCTCCCAGATGCGGACCTTCCGGATGCATTAATCCGTGCAGCTTGGAATCAGGATTCAGATGGTTTCCCGCAGACTTAAAATCAGGGCCATCACATTTTGGGAATTCGTGAACATGAATTCCGTGCAACCCAGGTTTAAGACCAGATAAATTAAGCGTAATTTTAACTCCATTTGGATCCTCCGCTAAAGTGGCTTTGCCAAGGGAATCACCATCTGGATTGTACATGTCAATTTCAATAGGAGAACGGCTTTCATCCTGACAAGCAGTTAAAGCCATCAAAATCAAGAACATGAACAAGGTACGTACATATTTCACAACGAACAACTACCTTTCTCATCGTTAGGTTACAAGGGTAGTTTTACCAAAGAGCTGTTAAATTAAACCGGACAAAGAAAAACACCTCAACTCCAGTTTTTGAGTTGAGGTGAGTCATTTATTCATCCTGCTTATTCTGGCGGTTAATGTCCATTTTTTCACCATATTGTTCATCAAACTTTGCTTCTTCTCTCTTGGAAATTTTAATAAACATCCGTGTCACAATAACGGCAATAACACAGAAAAACAGAACAACAATGATTCCGGGGAAGTATTCCATTTTATCTTCAGGGAAATATAAAAATTCCATTCTGCAGTCACAACCTTTTTCAGTACCTATTTAAATGTATTATAACAAAAAACGAAAAAGAGCAAAATTGATTGACCCTTCCTTATTTGTGTTTCGAATGGGTATGTGATAATTTTAACTTAGATTAATCAGGAGGTAGATATTCATGAGTGTACATATTGGCGCAAAAAAAGGTGAAATAGCAGATAAAATCCTGTTACCCGGCGATCCGCTGCGGGCTAAATACATAGCTGAAACCTATCTTAAAAATCCGGTCTGCTACAATGAGGTTCGTGGTATGTATGGATTTACAGGAACTTACAAAGGTGAAAAAGTGTCTGTTCAGGGGACAGGAATGGGTGTCCCTTCCATATCGATTTATGTAAACGAGCTGATTCAGGAGTATGATGTTCAGAAGCTCATCCGTGTTGGATCCTGTGGTGCTTTACAGAAGGATGTAAATGTGCGCGATGTTATTTTAGCATCCACATCAACAACTGACTCCCAAATGAATCGAGTGACTTTTGGGAACATCGATTTTGCTCCTTCTGCAAATTTTCATTTACTTAAAAATGCATATGATGTAAGTACAAATAAAGATATCGCACCAAAAGTAGGTAACGTATTTACCAGTGACAGCTTTTATCGTGACAACGCACAGGAACTAAATCAGTTGTTAGCTAAATATAATGTGCTGGCTGTTGAAATGGAGACTACAGCACTGTATACACTTGCTGCTAAATTCAATCGGGAAGCCCTGTCCATCCTGACAGTGAGTGACCACATTATTACCGGTGAAGAAACGACAGCAGAAGAAAGACAAACCACCTTCAACGACATGATGGAAATCGCCTTGGACACGATTATTAAGTAGAAAAGCGAAGGCGACAGGTTGGGCCGAAAATTCAGTTAATCAATCACAATTCCCCTATCACGGCATGATCACCGTGATAGTTTTTTTTTTAATTAAATTATAAAAAGAGCTAATAATCGATTCAATGAATTTATTGGTCGATTTGCTTATGTATTCGTTCCGTGTCGTGCAAATATCCGTCAGGCAGCAAAATGTATCAATTAATTTCAAGCCTATATCGGCCAATAGTATAGAGGTTTCGGTCTTCAATAAACCTTTGCTATATTCCGGTTTATTAAGCAATAACCATGGAGCATTTTTTATAAATCCACTTTTTTACACACCCGCCTTCCTTCATCATATAGTGATGATAAAGGAGGCTGATACAATGCATTATTTGTTACCCCCTTACTTTTATATCCCTAGCTTTTTTCATACAGATCACAAGCCAAAAGTCTTCAGACAGAATCCCTATCCGGACATTGACACCACAAATTTCACAGAATCAGCTCAGGCATTTCAGGTTCTCATGCAGGATGCTGAAATCATTATTGAGGAATTTGCCCATTCAAAGGAATTTGCCTTTAAAGTTATGGATGCTGCGCAAAAATCAGAGCATGAAAAAGTTAAAAATCTCATTAACAGTCTGGATATTTCCCATCCGGCTGAAGTGGATTTTAATCCCGATAATATTCGGATTACCTTAATTGCACAAACAAAGGATATGGACTGCTGCAGGCTGGTTATGGAATTACACTGGTAAATGACCATTATTGTTAACCTTTTAAAATATGAAGTTGACAATAGGCGTGCTCCCCTTTAAGATATGTTATAAAGGAGTGAGGAGCATGGTTAACAGATCAAAAAATGACTTCCATACAATAGACTTAACACTTGGTGCCTTATTTGTAGGTTTGATGGCAATAGGTGCAAATATTGTTGTATGGTTGCCCTTTTTAAAGGTTACTTTTGGAGGTGCCACCGTAGAAATCACACTTCAGACATTCTTTGCAACTCTCGCCGGTTTAATGTTAGGCAGAAGACTTGGCGCATTTTCAATGTTTGTCTATTGTATGGTTGGAATTATCGGGGTACCTGTTTTTGCTGACATGCAGGCGGGCTTTGCTCAGTTAATGACGCCTACAGGGGGATTTATTCTGTCCTTCATTTTTGTTGCATGGATTGCCGGTTACATTGTGGAAAAAAGCTCTTCTCCCTCATTCGCTACATACATCACTGCAAGTTTTGCCGGACTTCTCGTAAATTATGGAATAGGAACTTCCTTTCTTTATCTTGCTTTAAACACCTGGATTGGAGGAGCTATTTCATACGGAGGAGCCTGGGTGATAATGCTGCCTTTTCTTATTAAAGACACCGGTCTGACATTTCTAGTGGCATCTCTGGCCGTCATTTTAGTCAAACGAGTATCCTTTATTTCAAAGCTGGCCTGATTTTCTTTCTATGATTTTTCAATCTAAACGCAACAAAGCGCTCAGTATTCGGAGCGCTTTGGCTGCTAATGCCACCAATTAAAGTTGTCTGGATACTTCTTTCATCAGTATTCCTTCATGGATTGCCCTTAGTTCTTTTTAATTCTTTCACGAAACACCTGCAGGGCTTCATTCTCATTGAGTTTATTCAGCGTTTCAGAAGTAAGGGTACCGTCGCCTTTTTTGACAACATAAACCTCTACCTTCCTTTTACCCCAGTGATCATAAACGTCTTCAACAGTCTCATAATACAAGTCAATTTTATTTCCCTGAATAGCTCCACCCTTATCAGCGACGACCCCATATCCATAATCAGGGATAAACAAAATCGTGCCAATAGGGAACTTATCCAAATCTGCAGCAATCGTTGAGTATAAGTCCCGGCGCACTTTCACACCTGAGTACGTAATTCCGTACAATTTATGGCCGGGGTTTTTCCCTGTCGATTCTGCACCTGCTGTATATCCTGTAGCCATTACTGTTTCTGTTGGATATTTTGAAAAATCAATAGCGTCACGAAGACTTTCTGGTGCATTTACCTTTTGACTCGAAATGTATCGTTTACTTGGACGTATGTTGTTAATATTCTTTTCCTTAAGGTCCAGTGTCTTCTTCTCATGCTTCAAATCATTCATACTTCCAGAGACTACTATGGTTTCCCCATCATTACGGAACCAGGCTTTTAAGTCCTCTGCAGATAGATTTGCAACGCTCATATACGTTGTGAACAAGGCACTTAAAAGAAGAATTCCAGTAATGGTTCCTCTCAAAATCTTCCTTTTCATGATAACACCTCTCTGGATGTCATCATGTCCACTTTACGTTTTTTTATACAAATTAGAGATTAATTTCTGCATTAAATAGAAAAACTTCGCCAACATTTTCTTAGCGAAGTTTTTCTGTCTGTTAAAACATTTGATAACCTTTTGACCTCAGGGTCCTGATTACAATACCCGAGACAATGGTTCCTATAAATCCCATAGATAGCATCACAATATCCATCATTTTTAATTGCAGCAAGTTCGTACCTAATTCCTGCAGAGCCCAGGCAGTATTTGTAAAATAATTTCCAAATGTAAAATCATCCACAATCAGAAATACAATAAAGGGATAAATAAAAGCCATTACCCAGGTTTTTCTTAAAAGCATATTCAGTATAAAAGCAATTCCAAAGAACAGGACAAAAAACAGTAATGAACCCACGATCAGATGCAGAATGTTAAACTCCAAAGTCTTCTCCCCCTACACATAGGTATGTATACTATAAAAGATATCACAAAAAAATAGCAAAGGCATCCAAAAGCCTTTGCTATTTCATAGACCTTATTTAACGATTAATGAAAAAAGTTAAACTTCCCTTTTTTCAGTAACAGACCAATTCCACCTAATTTCAGTAAATAACGGTTATCAATAATTTTTTTCATTGCGGATGCTGTCCAGCCATAAAGCTTCTTATCCCCAAAGACAACACCGATGGCATCACGTGAGCCCAGGGAAGCAACGGTACCTCGATTGTTAAATTCAAAGGACTCAAGTTCATTGCTGCCACGAACCAGTGCTTTCAGGTTATGAGCAATAACTTCAGCTTCCTGCATAGCAATTTGTGCAGTTGGAGGATAAGGACGGCCTGTTTCTTCATTCATAATAAGAGCACAGTCTCCAACCACAAATACATTATCATAATCAGGAGCACGCATATCATCACGTACTTCCACTTTTCCACGGTTCACTTCAAAACCGGACTCTGCTACGATGGAATTCGCCTTAACACCTGCAGCCCAGATGAAGTTTTTCGTTTTAATCTCTTCTTCCTGACCATCCTTCTCGACAATGATTCCGTCTTCAGTAGCTTCCTTAACAGGGGTACCAATTAAGAATTCCACGCCTTTAGCTTCCAGACGATTCATGGCATATTCCACTAACTCTTCATCAAAGCCTGCCAATGCAGTAGGACCAGCTTCAATAGTAAGGATACGTACCTTCTCACGTGGAATATCATATTCATTACATAGTTCAGGTACACGGTTGGCCAGCTCACCAACAAACTCCATACCAGTAAAGCCTGCTCCTCCAACAGCGATCGTAATCAAATCGTCACGTTTTTCAGGTTCATTGTTATAACGGGAGAAATTATATTCAAGATGTTCGCGAATTAAGCGGGCATTATTAATATTACTAATCATTAATGCATTTTCTTCTAAGCCTTTTATGCCAAAGGTTGCTGTTTCAAAGCCTAATCCTACGACCAAATAATCATATTCCAGTTCCCCATTCTCTAATTGAACCTTTTGAGATTTTGGATCAATAGATTCTACGGTATCCTGTACAAAGTTCACCTTGTTAAAATCAACAACATCTTTAATTGGAATTCTTGTCTGATCATGATGTAACGTACCAGCTGAATTTTCATGCAGCCATGTGGTCTGATAGTGGTAGTCATGCTTGTTCACCAAAGTAATATCTACTTCATTTGTTCCCACCATCTTTTGCAATTTGACAGCTGTCATGATTCCGCCATAACCGGCGCCCAAAATCACAACTCTGGGATTTCTCATTTTTTATCACATCCATTTGCTATTTTTGTTTTCCAGGTATACATAGCCTTAGTCTTATACGACCGCTTGTGACATCATTCACTTATGTAAATGTAAATAAAGATATAAAGACGAAAGCACTGTCACAAAAGTGTTATAATGATTTACCCATGACAATAATAGAACTTTTTTATGTTATTTTCAACCCTTTATAGTTCAATATCCATGTTGAAATTATTCTGATTATTCTGATATATTATAAATTTATATATCTTATTAATAAAATTCATGAATAGACATGAAACAAGAAAAGAATTCAAAATAACAATATGCTACAATATAGGATGTACGTTGTCTTTAAGCTCTTTAGCTCTTTACACTTATTCGGGATAAGTTTATTTTCATACACTGAATTTTTCAGATTGGGGGAATAACCATGTCAGATCAGATTTATGATATAACCATCATCGGCGCTGGCCCTGTTGGCTTATTCACAGCCTTTTACGGAGGAATGCGGCAGGCTAGTGTAAAAATTATTGAAAGTCTTCCACATGTAGGAGGGCAACTGTCCGCACTGTATCCAGAAAAATATATTTATGATGTTGCCGGATTTCCAAAGGTTCGCGCACAAAAATTAGTGGATGACCTGCTTGAGCAGGCCAATCAGTTTGATCCTGAGATTGTCCTGGAGCAATCGGTTGACACTGTTGACCGATTAGAAGATGGTACGATTAAACTGGTAACCAATAAGGAAGTCCATTACACAAAAACGATAATTATTACAGCAGGAAATGGTGCCTTCCAGCCTCGTCGATTAAAAATAGAAGACAGTGAAAGGTTTGAGGAGACCAACCTTCATTACCATGTTCCGAATATGGAAGCCTTTAAAGATCGTGAAGTCATGATTTGCGGAGGTGGAGATTCAGCAGTCGACTGGGCCTTAATGTTAGAGGAAATCGCCAAAAAAGTCACTTTGGTTCACCGTCGGGATAAATTCCGTGCTCATGAACACAGTGTAGAGCGTCTGATGAATTCATCAGTTGCAATTAAAACGCCTTATGCTCCAAATGAGCTGATTGGTGAGGATAAAATTGAAAAAGTCGTACTACAAAAAGCCAAATCAGAAGAAACAGAAACCATAGCTGTTGATGATATCATCGTAAACTATGGATTCATTTCATCATTGGGACCGATAAAAGATTGGGAACTTGAAATCGAGAAAAACAGCATCGTTGTCAATTCAAAAATGGAAACAAACATCCCCGGCATTTATGCAGCCGGTGACATCTGTACATATCCTGGCAAAGTAAATCTCATTGCATCAGGGTTTGGAGAAGGTCCAACAGCGGTAAACAATGCCAAACAATACATGGACCCAAAAGCAAAAATCCAGCCAAAACACTCCACAAGCATGTTCCCGCAGTAGATTTAAAAGCGGAGGCGAGCGGTTAGGTCCGACGGCATAAGCAGAATCTCCGGAGTGGCCGCTTTTTGGCCATGGAGGGGATTCTGCTTATGACCGCTTGGGCCTGCGAGCCGCAGCTGGACAATTAAAAGCGGAGGCGAGCGGTTAGGTCCGACGGCATAAGTAGAATACACCATTTATTGTGATAAAACCCCATTCACATTCTTTTCATGTGAATGGGGTTTTTGTTAAATAATAAATTCTATTCGCTATTACACACTATATTCCAGATTCTTATCTTCATCCGCATGCTTTTTCTCTGTACGATCTACAACTACAGCTCCGGCAGCGTCACCAATGACGTTTATAGAAGTCCGGAACATATCCAAAATACGATCCACACCGGCAATAAGCGCAATGCCCCCAAGCGGTAAATTGATATTCGTGAGTACGAGGGTCAGCATAATCATCCCCGCACCTGGCACCCCTGCTGTTCCAATAGAAGCTAATGTTGCAATAAGAACGACAGATAAAAGCTGTGAGATGCTTAACTCAATCCCATAGAACTGGGCAATAAAAAGCACTGCTACACCTTGATATATGGCCGTACCATCCATGTTTATGGTTGCCCCGAGTGGAAGGACAAAGCTACTGGTTTTCTGAGACACGCCCAGATTTTCCTGTGCGTTTTTCATGGTTAACGGCAATGTACCTGCACTACTGGCAGAACTAAACGCAAATAACCCGGCAGGAGCAATTCCTTTAAAGAAAACGAGCGGATTCATTTTACCGAAAGCTTTGACAACCATGGAATAGGTAATGATGGCGTGAAGAAGACAAGCAATAAGTACACCTAAAATAACTTTTAATAAAGGCAGAATAACACCAATACCATATTCTCCAACTACCGGTGCAATCAATCCAAACACACCAATAGGCGCAAGGAGAATAATCATTCCTGTGATTTTGTACATCACTTCCGCAAAGCCTTCAAAGAATCGGTAGACAGTCTGTGCTTTTTCACCGACGAGGGATATCGCTATACCCACAAAAAGAGCGAAAAAGATTATTTGGAGAATTTCTCCCTCAACCATAGCCTGAAATGGATTCTGTGGAATAATATTCAGAAGGGTGTCCGTCACGTTCTGTTCTTCCGTCACTGGTTCATCCCCAACAGATTCAGAAGGTATGTCAACTCCAGCTCCAGGCTGTAAAACATAACCAATTCCCAGTCCAATAGTGATAGCAATTGCCGAGGTTGCCAGGTAGTAAATAATGGTTTTACCACCCATACGTCCCAGTTTTTTCACATTTCCGGTACCTGCTACACCAACGATTAGTGTGGACAAAATTAACGGAACGATAATAAATTGAATGAGACGGAGAAATAAATCTCCCAAGGGCTGTACAACCTTAATATCCGGTCCTACTATTGCCCCCAAAATAATGGCAATAACAAAAGCCAGTAAAATTTGCGTTAATAAACTTGGTTTTTTCATAAAGTACCCTGCTCCTCTCTCTTCTTGGTAAATCTCCCTAACCTTCTGTGAACAACGATGATCCCGCAGAAATCTTTTGGAAAATACACTTGGACCTGTTTAAAGTTATCTGAATATGTAAATGTTATTAAATCATTCGAGTATGGCTGTTCATTTTTGAGAAGGTATTAACGTTTATTTCCAAATCTATTCATTCGGTTATTCCATTATCCTTATCACCTTGTCCATTTTTTCTAACACGTCCACATTTGTGAAAAATAATCTTTTGCCAAACAACACAAACCCTGTCACCGGAATTTTATTAAATAAAAAAAGTCTGCCTAAATGTGTATTTCATGAACATTCAGGCAGACTTTCAGCGGACATGTATTAGCACTTCTCCGGTGATCCTACATTTGTTTTCGTCTTAAATGAGGAGCCGCATCCGCATGATACAATGGCATTCGGATTATCAATCGTAAAACCGCCGCCCATCATGTTTTGTTTGAAATCAATCGTTGTTCCTTCAACAATAGGGATATCCTCTTTGCGAATGGCAACCGGAATGCCATTTACCTCCATTTGTTCATCTTCATCGGTAATATCATAGTCAAAACCAAGTGCATAGGATAGGCCACTGCAGCCTCCCCCTTTTACACCAAAGCGTAAATTCACACTTTGCTCGTCTTCATTTTTCATCATTTCATTAATTTGCATTTTTGCATTTTCCGTGATGGTTATAGCCATTTACTAAAACCTCCTTTTCTTAGTCAGTATAGTAACATTTTTAAATGGCTACTTCAATTTTCTGGTTCTCTAAATCGAAATAAAATGATGAATTTATCCATTTAACCAGTAATATTCCCCTTTCGCTACGGTTTCAGCAGGTCCTCTCATCCAGACATGACCATCGGCTGCCCATTTGATCCATAAATCTCCTCCGCCTAAATGAACACAAACCTCCTCGTTTTTACGACTGTATCCATTTAATATAGAAGCGACTACAGATGCACAGGCACCTGTTCCGCAGGCCTGCGTCACGCCTGAACCTCTTTCCCACACCCGAAAGTTAATTTCACGGGGATTAACAACTTCAATGAACTCACAATTAACACCTTCAGGGAAACGATGGTCGGTAGAAATAGAAGGTCCTAATTCATATAACGGGCTTTTTTCAATATCATCAACAAAAAAGACAGCATGTGGATTCCCCATTGATACAGCTGTTACTTCCAGCGTTTCTGCACCAATGTCAAAGGGCTCGGAAACAACCTTTTCCCTATTGGTTCCTATCATAGGAATATTCCTTCTATTTAGTTCGGGAATCCCCATATCAACGGTAATAGCAGAAACGTCACCATTTTCCAGCGTTATATAAGCATCCACAATCCCTGCTTTCGTTTCTATCGTAAAATGATCGGAATGGACCAGGTGATGCTCATAGGCATATTTAGCAACACACCGTAAACCATTTCCGCAGTTTCTGCCTTCAGATCCATCCTTATTAAAAATTCTCATGCCGACTTCCGCTTTGTCTGAAGGGGTAATGAGAATCAGCCCATCTGAACCAATACCCGTATTTATATTGGACACATCCACTGCAATGGAAGGGAGATCTTCCTCTTTTAACGTCTCCTGAAACATATTAATGTAAATATAATTATTTCCCAGCCCATGCATTTTGGTAAAATTGATTTTCACGACACCCACTCCATCCTTAAAATTAGCTGCTGGTTTGATTTTCTTTTACATTTTTGGCTGCAGACCTTTTTCCTCCAATTTGGAATAGATCGTTTTTAAGCGAGGATTCCCTTCTCCTGCAATCTCATCGTCTACAAGCACCAGGGGATAAAAAAACTCATCGTCTGCTACACGCCGGGCGAGGTCCTGTATTTTTTCATCTTCTGGAGGAGAAAATATATCCACATAAGTGTAATGAATATTGGCATCCCCATACTTACGTGCAATAGCAGCCTGAAGCCACTCATACGTATCCTTTGAACCGGGTGCATTCACACAGCTTGCACAAATCTGATCCGCACCATAAACCGTAATTGTAATCTCCTTTTCCATCGTTTGCAGTTCCCCCTTCATTCCTGGTTAATTATATTTTACAAAATACGCAGAAAAAGTTAAAATGATAATGATTCTCAAGTAATTTAAGATTCCTGGTCATCAAGAATAGATTTTTTCACGTAAACGTTTTATAATAAGTGTAAGAGTAAGAAAGGAGAAGATGGTTGATGTTTGAAGAAGTAAATGAAGTAATTGGCAAACTCCGTCCATTCTTACTTCGTGACGGCGGGGATGTGGAACTAGTTGATGTGGAAGATGGTATTGTACGTCTACGTTTGATGGGAGCGTGTGGAAGCTGCCCAAGTTCAACCATTACCCTGAAAGCTGGTATTGAACGCGCCCTGACAGCTGAAGTACCAGGCATTCGAGAAGTTGAACAAGTATTCTAAACTAAAAGCAGAGGCGCCCGGGATGAAGGAAGACTCGTCGGGCGCTTGAGCTGGACGCGGCTTTTCCTGTTTTTTATTTTATATTTTCCCAGATTAAACTAAGCTGGTGCTCAATGGCACCAGCTTAGTTTTTTTCGACACGGACTCCCTCGTCTTCCACCTTTAAAATTCTCCATTCCAAATCAGGTAAGTCTTCCTTCCACTTTTGTCCTTGCTCTGCCGGCCATCCTCTTTCGCATATACTAATCATCGTAGGGCCTGCACCGCTCAGAAACGTCCCATAGGCTCCTTCCTTTTTCATGTAGGCTGTTACTTCCTGATAGTGTGGAATCAGCTTCTTCCGATAATTCTGATGAAACAGGTCCTTTTCCATTAACTCTCCAAGTAACACATAATCCTCCTGAAATATAGCCGCTGCACAGACATTTCCGATGGCGCTTCCCTGAATCCCCTGCATAAATGGAAGCTCTGCAGGCAGAATTTCCCGTGCCATTTTTGTTCTCAGTTCAAAGGATGGAATCATGGCAACAAAATCTACCTTCTCCATTTCCTTTTTGTTCATATAATAAAGGTCATCATTATGATAATAAGCAACCACACATCCACCTGCAAAAGAAGGGGTAACATTGTCGGGATGACCCTCTAATTCAGAAGCAATAAGCATTTTATCTTTCAGGGATAGCTGGAGATTCAAAATCTGGTTGGCCATTTCGATTCCTGCAACTGTAATCGCACCGCTGCTTCCTAATCCCCGGGCTATCGGTATTTCACTTTCCACATCTACCTTATAAGGAGGCAAATCATAGCCGAACTTATCGGCAACAAATTTTGCACATTGATATAATAGATGATCCTTTCCCGTCGGCAGATGCTGCTTGGATTCTTCCTTTTGAACAAATCTCCATTCGTCACTCTCTGTACAGTAGATGGTTAAATAAAGATTTAATGCAACACCGATAGAATCAAATCCTGGGCCCAAATTCGACGTACTACCGGGAACTTTAATTTTAAAGGCATTTTTCTTCATGATGACACACGCCTTCTGATATTTTCGTAAATGACATCCGGATCATTAGGCAGTACCTTAGGTTCAAACTGATTGGTTTCGACAGCCGTATCAGGATCCTTGAGTCCATTTCCTGTTAAAACACAGGTAACCGTCGAACCTGGCTTTATTTTTCCTTGTTTGCTGGCCTTAAATAACCCGGCTATTGAGGCACAGGAGGCAGGCTCAGCAAAAATGCCCTCATGTTTTGCCAGCCAATGATAGGCTTCTATGATTTCCTCGTCCGTTACCTCATCAATATTTCCACCTGACTCCTGATAGGCATCTATGGCCATGTTCCAACTGGCAGGGTTTCCAATCCGGATGGCTGTAGCGATCGTCTCAGGCTGTTCCACTACCTGGTTACGGACGATTGCTGCTGCGCCACTGGATTCAAATCCCATCATCTTTGGCAAATCATAGTTAAATTTTTCATGAAACTCCTTAAACCCTTTCCAGTAGGCAGATATATTTCCTGCATTTCCAACCGGAATACACAAATAATCCGGAGCTGATCCCAATTGTTCACATACTTCAAATGCAGCCGTTTTCTGACCTTCAATTCGATAAGGGTTAATCGAATTAACGAGGGTAATCGGCTCTGTATCACTTACTGTTCGGACAATATTCAGGGCCTCATCAAAATTGCCTTCAATTGAAACAATTTCAGCCCCGTGCATGACGGCCTGCGCAAGTTTTCCCTGAGCAATTTTTCCGTTCGGGATCACAATAATGCATTTTAATCCAACTCTCGCCGCATATGCTGCTGCTGATGCTGAAGTGTTCCCTGTTGATGCACAAATGACAGCTTTTGAGCCTTCCTCTAATGCCTTGGCAATCGCGAGCACCATTCCACGGTCTTTGAATGAGCCTGTCGGATTTAATCCTTCAATTTTTGTGTAAACCTCTGTATTCAACTTGTCAGATAAACGATGAAGCTTCACTAAAGGGGTATTCCCTTCATGAAGCGTGTTGAGTGGTGTTTCGTTTCCAACAGGCAAAAATTCTTTATATTCCTGAAGCAATCCTTTCCATGCAGCCATTTTATTTCCCCCTAATCCCGGATGTATACACTTCAAAAGTACATTTGTTTATATATGATAGACATTATAACGCGAATGAAACAATGTATCAATAAGAAAAGTGCGAATTTTTGTTAAAATTTTATCAGTAATCAGGGAGATCAGGAACACTTTCGGCTGATTCCATCACGAGGCTCTTTCACTCAACTAATCTTTTATACAAATAAAAAAAATAGCCTATCAACCACTGGGTGAGTTGACAGGCTATATCCATCGTTATTTTCTAAGGAAGGAAAAACTGGCTTATGCCCATACAGCAGGTTCTTTCCTATTGAACAGGTGTCACCGGTTCTTCGCCTTTTAATATGTGATCAATATTCTTCAGACATAATTCAATCATCTTTGATCTGGTCTCGTAAGTAGCTGAACCAATATGAGGCAGGGCTGTTACATTATCTAATTTTAAAAGCGGGTGGTTTTCAGCAATCGGTTCATTTCTGAAGACATCCAATCCGGCCGCCTGAATATCATGGTTCTTTAAAGCTTGATATAAATCCTCTTCATTGACCACGCCGCCTCTGGATGTATTTATAAAAATGGCGGAGGACTTCATTTTTTTAAATACCGAATCATCAAACATATGTTCAGTTTCTTTCGTAAGTGGCGTCATACTGACAACGAAATCTGCTGTACGGATAAGTTCATCAAAGGATACATACTGTACACCAAGATTGTTTTCAACTTCTTCTTTACGACTGCGGTTATGATATAAAACATTCATTTCAAATCCTCGTGCACGTCTGGCTACAGCTTCACCTATCCTGCCCATTCCAACGATTCCTATCGTCTTATGATGGATATCCGCACCTGCCATAAGAAATGGAGTCCAGGTTGTCCACCTTCCGCTTCTGATAAATGCTTCAGCTTCGACGATTCGTCTTGCGGTGGCCATCAGGAGAGCAAACGTTAAATCTGCCGTTGTATCTGTTAAGACATCAGGAGTGTTGGTTACGACAATCCCTTTTTCCCGTGCATATTCAACGTCAATATTGTCATAGCCCACAGCCAGGTTTGCAACCCCCTTTAGATTTACTGCCTGATCAAGCAGCTCCCGATCCACTTTTTCTGTCAGCGTGGTAAATAAAGCATCTGCTTCTCTGGCATGCTTCAGCAGAACATCCCGTTCCACTACCTCATCTTCCTCCGGCCACATTTCAATCGTCCAACTGTCCTTATATGGCTCAATAAACCGGGAAGGAATTTTTCTGGAAATATATATCTTTGGCTTCATCATTAGACCTCCTGCGCTTATCGTAGCATATTCTTTAACTGTTAAAAATCCAGTCCATGACTTCTAAATCAAAACCGAGACTTCTTTCCATTTCGCGGGCAGCAAACTGAAGTCCTTTCTCATGACGGGATTGATGGTCTAATAGCTTTTGAAAATCATCGTAATCCTGCTGAGTTATTTTTTCTTTGCTTAAAACCTGTTCCGTGTAATCAATAAAATGAATCGGAAACGCCAGCCTGGCAAATAACAGTCTCCATCCAAAGACACTAAGTGAGCGATGATTCTGATAAGTATTCAGCATACCTGATAGATTAGAGTAACTTTCTATGCCTTGTGTAAGGATATAATAACGCATAACCTCAGCCAGGTCCCGGGATGGATGATCATGAACAATTCGATTGGGAAGAACAATCTCCTGATGAGGAAAGGGAGTCATCCGTTCAAATGTAAAAACAGGCTGGTCATACTGGTTATAAAGGTTTTCCTGCTCACTTTCCTGAAGAAACTGAATGGCATTCTCTCCTATGCCAATAAAATAAAAACAGCTTTCCAGCCATAACCGTTCCCAGTCTGATATGTAGGACTTTTCGATAATCACACTGCGAATCCATTCCAGCTGATTGATGATTTGCTCCCAGTTGCTTTTCCATTGTCCATATCGGTTTAAATGAACAGGTGAATACGGAAAGCCATGACCCGCCTGATGAAAGGAAGATAAAAAGGAAATCAGCTCCTGAAGATTCTCACCAGATGAAGGTATTGATTCTACATGACACGTATAAACAGAAGACTCTTCGTCAATCGGCACAATAAATTTTCCTTCATTCGAATACAAGGGCTTGGCAATATGTGAAAATCCACTCTGGTTCAAATAATCTGCAATAACATATTGTTCCGTAATAAAATTCTCATCTGTATAATCAGCGGGAATGACAACAGCATATCCATCTGAACCTCTATAGGCAGGAAAACCCAGCAGATTCGTCTCGGACTCGCTGTGGAATAAAAACTTCTCCTTCAAAAGCTCCCTCATTTTCATTCTCCTTTTTAAACAACAAAAAAATTCTTTCCTAAAGTGGACAAGATTTTTGTTCAAACTGACTATACTAACTATATGCGGAGAAATATTTATGAATGTGTAAGGTGGGTAAAAAATGAGCAAAAACAAGATGAAGCCTTTAGAGCAGAAAGCAAGAACCTGGATGGAGGAAAGAGGCGTAACCATTCACGATATCGGAGAATTAGTGCACTACCTTCAGTCTCCTTACCATGAGGAACTAACAATGGAAGAATGTGAGCGGCACATTGACAAAGTCTTAAAAAAACGCGAAATCCAAAATGCCATCGTTACTGGAATCCAGTTAGATCTGCTGGCCGAGCAAAATAAATTGGAGCAGCCCCTGCAGGATATTATCGAACGAGATGAAAGCTTGTATGGCGTGGATGAAATTATTGCGTTTTCCATTATTAACGTCTACGGGTCAATTGGCTTTACCAATTATGGATATATCGATAAACAAAAGCCAGGCATCCTGAAGAAGCTTAATGACAAATCCTCCGGGGAATGTCACACCTTCTTAGACGATATCGTTGGGGCAATCGCAGCCGCCGCCTCAAGCCGACTAGCCCATACCTATGAAGATGAGCTATTTCAGGATGATTAACCTTATTTATGAAGAACAAAAACCAGTCCCTATTCAGGGTACTGGTTTTTTCCATCTTTTCTATTTCATTTGATCGAGCCATTCCTTAAGATGATTCATCACATAAGTTGGCTGTTTTTCAACATGCTTTAAATCCTCTCTTTTCGTCACTCCTGTTAAAACAAGCAGGGTATCCAGGCCGGCATTCATTCCGGCTGAAATATCAGTCGGGTAGTTATCCCCTACCATTAATGTTTCTTCTTTAGGAAGTCCAAGCTTTTCCAAGGCCTGCTCCATAATAATCGCCTGAGGTTTTCCTATAAATGTTGGCTTTTGTCCTGTCGCAACCTCTAGAACAGAAGTCAGTGAACCATTCCCAGGTAAAAAGCCTCGTTCAGTCGGGATGGTTACATCAGCATTTGTAGAAATAAAACCCGCGCCATCATTAATATTCAAACAGCCCTTGGCCAGTTTTTCATAGGTAACATCCCTGTCGATCCCAATCACAACAAAATCAGCGTCTTCGTCCACAAGCTCGAGCTGATGGTCACTAAGTGCATCCAATAGCCCTACCTCTCCAATGGCATAAACACTGGCATCCGGCTTCTTTTTAGACAAAAACGTTGCTGTAGCCATACTGGTTGTAAAGACCTGATCTGTTTCAGCCGGAATATCCATATCCCGTAATTTTTTTGCTACCTGGTCTGGACGTTTAGAGGAGTTATTAGTCACAAATAAGTGAGGAAGCCCTTTCTCATTGAGGGCATTAATAAACTCCCGAGCATAGGGAATACGTTCTTTTCCAAGATATACAGTTCCATCTAAATCAATCAAATAGCCTTGATAATTTTTCATTCCAATCTCCTTATCAAACGTCGGTTTGTTCATCCGTAGATTTTGTAAAGGCAGTTACAGGGCCTAATTCATTCTCCAGATATGTACGAACCCTTTCACTAAACGTACTAAAAGCATTCAAATTCTTTTTAAGCACATTTTCTATCTTTTCATGATCCACATTTAAATAATCTCTTACCATTGTTTTTCGTAATTGAAACACTTCTTTATATTGATCCTGTTCATCAGCCGGAAGAACCTTTTCATCAACCAGAATATCAATAATGTCCTCATAACTGCCGGGATCACGCATAATAAACCCGTCAATCATCATATTTCCTACGTCAATAACAGATTCTATGAACATTTGAGCCATACGTTCCAGGGCCATCTTTTCCAAAAATGTCTCATAATGATTTTGCTGAAACTGCTGCAGCACCACTTCGTTATATAATAACGTCCGTTCAATTTTATCCCGATCAACAAAATACATGGTTAACCCCTCCAAATTAGTGGCTTCCTGAAGTTATTTCTCCATAACATCTTACCATAAATTAATTTTATTGTTGAATAAAGGAAGTTATATTTCATCTATCCCTTAAATTTGCTATGATAAGGAACAAGATCCAGTTACGAGCTGATAAGCGCCAACTTCACCGTTGTTTTCCACATATCTTGTGGCAAGAATTACAGCTCGTTCATTCGTAATAAAAGGAGTGTACGAACATGGCGGAAGAAAGATTCTTTTTGTATGATGAACAGGAACAGGCGGATATTCGTTATGTCAGTTTTATGGGACAGGATAGCCGTTATGATCTCGCTATTATTACAACAGATCGCTACTATGGGAAAAAGGTGGTCATGGATCTCCAGGGAAGTCGATTTGCCATAATTGGTGAGGATGATTTAAGAGAGAAGGGATACTTAGAGCATGCCTTCCATTTAACCGAAATTGAAGCAGAAGAATTCAGGGAGTTCCTTTTTGAGGTTCTTTGATTACTCATGAAAATCCCCTTCCCGGGCTATAATAATAGTTCAAAGGAGGGTTTTGCATTTGAGTTATAAACGTCGTGATCGTGAAAAGAAGGACTATGATGATTTTGCTAACGCCGAGGTCCAAAGAGAATATGCGGTACCTGAAGAATTACCTGATGGACCTTATGGATCACCCATCCGTAAACACTCAAAAGTTGAAAATAAAGAGATTGTTGAAGGACAAAGGCATTATACCGGCTTCAACTATGAAAATAAACACTTACATGAAGATTTACCAAGACAGTTCCCCCATTCACATCCTACCCACGATGAAGAAGACTGAAATGGATTACAGCAGAAGTTAATAAAACCCGTTGGACAACCACATCCAACGGGTTTTAAACATCCTGCTTTTTCATAACAAAATAGGCACAACCAAAGTTACAGTATTCATACAAGTAATCTTCCAGCGTGGAAATTTTCGTATCAAAGGATGCCTTGGGATTTTGATCATCATAGAAGCCTCGCATTCTCAGCTGTCCATAACCCCAATCTCCTACGATAAAATCATACTTCGTTAAAATATCACTAAATCTTTCCTTAACAGCATCCTCCTGAAAACCGTTTCGGTAATTATCCAGCACTTCATATTGTTTTCCGTAAAACTCTAACATCTTTATCACCTGTATACAGTGTATCATATTTTCCATTTTACAGGAGAGCATAATTCTTAGCATGAACAGAAATTTTTGAAACAAGCTAAGGGATAGTATGAATAGGATGGACCCATTCATTAGAACATTGAATATACAGG
Organism: Salinibacillus aidingensis; assembly: GCF_039522525.1. Lineage (GTDB taxonomy): Bacteria > Bacillota > Bacilli > Bacillales > Alkalibacillaceae > Salinibacillus > Salinibacillus aidingensis. Next base: position 183,260 of record NZ_BAAADO010000006.1, on the reverse strand, counting down.
AGGTTTCGTCTATGAAAAAAGCCATTTTTTATGGTGGAATGAGTATCTTCATACTGTTTATGTCAGGATGTACCATGCAGGAGGGTGCTGACAATGGCACACTTAAGGGGAAAACACCTGATAATATGAATACTCGAACAACTGAAGAAAAACAGAATTCCCAATATGGATATGTCCGTTACAATGAAAAACAATTGAATACAGAAAGGGAACAGAACTTCGAGCCTGAAATCGATCGGGAGCAGATGGCAGATATGATTACGAAAACCTTACTGCAAATGCCGACTGTTGAAGAAGCTGCGACGTTAATAACAGACAGCCACACATTCATTGCCTATACTCCTTCTGAAGAATCAGAAGATACCGGGCATACAACCGAACAAGTCAAAAAAACAGCGATGTCCTTCCTCCCTCAATGGTACAATATCTACATTTCAACCGAATCTCATACCTTTGATGATTTACAGAGTTTAAGTAACAATACAACAACAGAGGACGGACCCAAGCGTGCAGTTGATGAATTAATTGAACAAATAAAGGAAGAAGCCCCTGAAGAGGGGATCCATGAAACAGAAAATCAAATGTAACAGGCCTAAGCAAAATAAAGTGTCACTTCCTTCAGTGGGGATTTCCCCATCCCCACTGATGGTTAGTTGAACTTATCAGGAATTTACTGGCCGTTTATCCCCACTTAGTTCTTGGTGAATTACCCTCAAGACTTGAAGTGGGGTATTACAGCCAGTGAATGCGTGAAAAAAACGTTCTCCCTTGTCAGAATCAGACAAGGGATTTCCTTTGATTCTAATCGCTTTTCATCTTATGGATCATAAAGGAATCACTGTCAGCCTTTTTATCATTAAGAAAGTTTAAATCCTGAGTTCACATTTCTCAAGGATAAATGTTCCAATTATGTTTTCCTATAACTATCAAATAATAGACATATCATTTGATTTTACGGGGTGAAAGTATGAAATTCGCAGTAAAAATTCTGGCCGTTATGATTGCAATCGTACTTCTTCCGCATTATACAATGGCTGAATCAGATACAGAAGAAAAAGAATTAACAGATGAAGAAAAACAGGAAATGCGCATGGCACTTTATCAAAAAGCAGAGGCCATTTCTCAAATCCCCTGGTATTACTATGCTGCCATAGATCAATATGAACGAAATATCCATGATGAATATGCTTCAGAAAGCGGGATTATCAGTATCACCTTTCCAAAAAATTTATGGAATGGCAAGACCAATCCTTCTGAAAATGATCAACAGCATAAGGCATTCATTGACCTCTTTAACGGAATTGGAGCAGACGGAAACGGTGATAACATTGCTGACAGAACCGATGATGAAGATATTATCCAGACGATGGCAGACTGGTTCTCCAGACGTGGTCATTCAAAACAGGACATTAAAATTGCTATTTGGGATTTTTATAATCGGGAATTATCTGTACAGACCATTATGAATACGGCAAAGGTTTATAAATCTTTTAAAACGCTGAATTTAGAGGAACACGCTTTCCCTTTACCAAAAGGCTACAATTACAGTTACCGTAATACATGGGGAGATCCACGCGGATTTGGCGGGAGACGTATTCACGAAGGTACAGATATTTTTGCCAATTATGGTGTCCCCGTCCGTTCCACCTCATATGGTGTAGTTGAGATGAAAGGCTGGAACCGTTACGGAGGCTGGCGCATAGGAATCCGGGATACACACAACATTTATCATTATTACGCTCACTTAAATGGATACGAGGACAATATTAAGGTCGGTCAGGTTGTTAAACCCGGGGATGTTATCGGATATGTAGGAGCATCAGGCTATGGTCCTAAGGGAACATCCGGCAAATTCCCTCCCCATCTGCACTATGGAATGTACAAAGACACCGGAGAAACCGAACACTCCTTTGACCCCTATCCTTATTTACGAAGAGCGGAGGCGAACGAATAGGGCTCGCGGGATAAGACGAAGACATGAAGTGGTACGATTTTGCCACGTAATGGCTCTAACTTATATCCGCGCAGACCTGTGAGCCGGAGCTTGACAACGAAGAGCGGAGGCGACTGATTAGACCCGACTGCATAAGGAGAAAAAAAGCTGCCTCACAAAAGTGAAACAGCTTTTTTCTCCTTATTTTTTCGTTTTGGCAACCTTTCTTGCGTAAAATACACTTCCAAGCAGGCCGCCCCAGATAATCACCCCACCGATAACGAACATTGCAATGGCGCTTCCTGTCATTATTGCGCAACCTCCTTATCTTCTGATGTTTCTACAGATGAATGGCGTTTATAATCCAAATCACGATTCGGCCATCTCTTTATGGTGATAACCGCTCCTAGCATCATTGCACCTAGAGCAACAATCCAGCCAAAGTTAAACAGGAACTCAATTGGATAGCCTTCATATGGCTCCCCTGTAACTTCATTACGTATGTTTTGCAGCATCATGTACCCCAGTACAATCGGAGTGATGAAACCAAGGCAGAAACGCCACCATCCGCCAAGTTGAATATCTGATACCGAATTGGCGTGGTTTTGCAGATCCTTCAATCCTCTGGCGAACCAGGCAACTGCAACTACCTCAAACAAGCCGGCCAGTGCTACACCGTAATTGTTGATAAAGTAATCAACGGTATCAAGGAGAACCAGACCACCTTGACTGGCATAGGCAATCGAAATAACAGCTGCAATACCGCCGCCAATGAGCACTGAAGCAGTTCTTGAAACATTAAATTTCTCCTGAACACCAGCTACATAGGTTTCAGAAATGGATATTAGCGATGATAAACCTGCTAATGTTAAAGAGGCAAAGAATAAGAAACCAAACAGACCTGACATTACCGGCATTTCATTAATAATTTGCGGGAATACCGAGAACGCCAGCATAACTCCTCCTTGAACTATTTCGGTAAACTCCTGACCAGTAGATTGTGCCATAAACCCAAGGGCACCAAACACACCTATACCTGCCAGTAATTCAAAAGAAGAGTTACCAAAACCTGTAATAAAGGCATTATTTGTAATGTCTGATTTCTTGCTAAGATAAGATGAATACGTAATCATAATAGCGAAACCAATCGATAAACTAAAGAAAATCTGTCCATATGCAGCTACCCAAACTGATCCATTCATGATTTCACTCCAGTTTGGCTGGAAGAATTCATTTAATCCTTCCGCAGCACCTGGAAGTGTTACAGCACGAATAACAATAATCAAGAATAATACCGCAAGTAGTGGGATGAAAATTTTATTAGCAAGTTCTATCCCTTTCTTTACACCTGCAAGCAGAATACCTAATACTAATACCCAAACGATTATGAGAGGTATTAGTATTGTTGGAACTAATCCTCCAAATGCACCCGCATCTGTCATTTGCAGGAAATCACCAGTAAAGAATCCTGTAGTATCATCTCCCCATACTTGCCCAAAGGAATAATAGGAATACATAATTGCCCATGCGATAATGGCTCCATAATATGTAGAGATGACAAAGGAAATTAATACCTGCCACCATCCAATCCATTCGAAGCCTTTACTTACACGGCCAAGTGATTTTGGTGCAGAGCCACGATACTTATGCCCAATTGTATATTCCATAATAAGCAATGGAATACCTGCTGTTAGTAATGCAAATAAATAAGGAACAAAAAATGCTCCCCCGCCATTTTCGTAAGCTGTTGCGGGAAAACGCCAGATGTTGCCAAGTCCAATAGCTGAACCCATGGCAGCAAGTAAGAAACCTAATCTTGTTCCCCATTGTGAACGATTTTGCATGAATAGGACCTCCCTTTATTTAGATTATTACCTGTTTTCAGATAATTTTAACTTGTCTGTATTATACAACAAATAGTCCTAGTGTCAAAGGATTATTTTTGAGTATGCGTTTTCAATGTCGAAATTCTTTTCATCATGACGAATAGAACAAAGGCGGAAGCGCCCGTTTATCCAGCTACGGCTCCCAGGCCCAAGCGATCATAAGCAAAATTTCCTCCATGGCCAAAATATGGCCACTCCGAAGATTCTGCTTATGCCGTCGGGCCTAAACGGTCGCCTCCGCTTTTAAATTAGCGACGTACGGACTGGACTGAGCCGTAGGAGATAAAGTGAAACTCAATCAGTGGGGGTTCGATTGTTAGTTGAACAAATCGGGTGTTTACTGGCTGTTGACCCCCACTTATTTCTTACAGGGGGTCTTACAGCCAGTTAACACGCGGAAAAGGAAACACAACGAACGTAGAGAGTTGATGTTGACTTATCGGACGGAGGTGAAGGAAGTCTCGCTAGTCACTGGGGGCTGGAGCCGGCCGTGGCCTCCCCTGTTTTTCTTATCCAAATATCGTTTATTTTATAATTTCCTAGGCCAAGAAAAAAGAGCAAAGCCTAAGCCTTGCTCTTCAGTATATTATCCTGCTATTCGTTTTAAAACCATAACAATGACAAGCAACAGTAAAATGGAAGCGAATAATGAAATCCATACAAAGCCGGTAAATCCTAAGATAAGATATCCTACCACTGTAACCAGTGCTGCAATGACGGCGTATGGAATTTGAGTGATGACGTGATCGATATGGTGCGAACCTGCTCCTGTAGAAGACAGAATGGTTGTATCAGAGATCGGTGAACAATGGTCTCCAAATACTGAACCAGCCAGCACCGCAGCCAGAGCTGGCAGAAGCATATTCACATCAATGGCAACGGCAATTTGCCCTGCAATCGGAAGCATAATGCCAAATGTTCCCCAGGAAGAACCTGTAGCAAACGCCATAAATCCACAAACGAGAAAAATAATTAATGGTAAATAAGCTAAACTTAATTCAGATTCCTGTACGACCTGTGCCAGATATTCGCCAGTCTGAAGGTTTTCAATAATCGTACCAATCATCCACGCCAGAATTAAAATATAGATAGCCGGAAGCATGGATTTTGTTCCTTCAGCAAGAACTTTAAGGGAAGGAGATTTCTTTCCACCCTGTAAGAGATAAAATAAAAATGCAAGTAAAACGGCTATAAGTCCTCCACTAAATAAAGACTTATTTACATTCGTATTTTCAAAGATTGTAAGCAATGTAGCGCCTGCCCCACTATTTTGCATACCTGTGATAATCATAGCTGAAACCGTGGAGATAACAAGAACAATAATCGGTACAAGAAGGTGGAAAATACGGCCGGACTCAACCTGTGCGAATTGATCCTTAAGGTCACCTGGTATATCTTTTCTTTCCGGATCAACTAAATCACCTGTTTCCTCTGCACGCTGTTCATGTTTTCTCATAGCGCCCAGATCAAGTTCGAACAGGGTGACAAAGAAGACCAATACGATAGCGATAATGGCATAAATATTCATCGGAATCATTTGAACGAAGGAACCTAACGCCTGAAAATTCGTCAATTCATGATCCGCAATGATAATTCCAATCGTACCAATAATATAAGCACCCCAACTTGAAACAGGTGATAATACCGCCATAGGTGCAGATGTTGAATCAATCAGATAAGCAAGCTTTGCCCGGGAAACTTTATGACGGTCTGTAAGTGGACGGGAAACTTGTCCAACGGCAAGACTATTAAAATAATCGTCAATAAAAATAATAATTCCTAAGACAGAAGGCAGTAATTGAGCTCCTCTTTTGGTCTTTATTTTCTTGCTGGCCCACGCTCCGAATGCCTGTGTGCCGCCTGAAGCAGTCATAAATGCCGTCATCATCCCAAGGAAAATTAAAAATAATAGCAAATAGAAATTGCCGATATTAAGGGCGTTTCCATCAATAAAGATTCCATAAAAAGAATTCCAAACTTCTTTCAGTGAATCACCTATATCAAATTGATGAATAAAGAGTGCCCCCAGAAGAATTCCTGCACCCAAGGAAAGGAGAACCTTCCTCGTTAGTAATACTAAGATGATCATAATAAGTGGTGGAATTAATGAATAAATCGTTCCTGTCATGATGTGTATCTCTCCCTTCAAAATTGTCAGGATTGATGAAGGAAGCTTACTGAGCATAAAAAAACGAGGCAATGATTAGCAACCAATCATTACCTCGCAGTAATATGTTGTCCTAATCACGATCAGTAGCGCTTCATGCAATCCATTTCCTTGCATGACAGTATATTTCCTATTTAGAAATATACCAGCGAAAACTCGGTGATCCTCATTTTCACTTCGGCAGACTTCCCCTTTCCTCAATGATCACCGTTTGTCATCCTCCCATTGAGTACTCTTGAAAACTGCACCTCTACCTCATCGTTCTGATAAGGTTAAAGTCATTATTCATTTTTCACTCTTAAATTCTATCATGACCTTTGAACTATTGCAAGGAATCATATGGAACCGTCACATCAGGGCTGCTGCCACCACCTTCACTTCCCCCACCATAAAATTCAGGAACATCTCCATGAATGACTCGTCTGTCCACCAGAACCTTTTGCGTAACCTTTGCAGTATCCGTTGAAAATGGTACAACAATACGGACGGAAACACGAAGTTCTACATACAGACTTAAAATAGCACCATTAATACCTAAAGGCTCGGATTCATCAACGATATCCGACTGCACATCACCTAATAGTTGAAAATGCACAGGTATTCTTGGGCCTAAATTTGCAAGAATCGTATTATTGGTTGCCTGACCAAGAGGGATCTCAGCAATAGCAGGATGCTCATTAATATTTTCGGTATTTACACCACTTTCACTTTCCTGCTGGGCTTCAATATCCAGCGATTGCTCCGGGGTTATCTCCCCATTTTCGATTTTTTTTAAATAGTTCTGTACTCTTATTGTTGTATTTCTATGTACTTCATTGACTAATTCAGAATTCCAGCCTGCCCCGACAATATTTCCTTCATCATCAGTTCTATATTCGATCATGTTTTCATTTTCCAATTCATCTGCGGTTCGTTTATCAACTGCTTCATTGATTGCTTCTCTGGCAACCTGTCTGGTTTTTGTTTCTGCAATGTTCATCAGTGTTGGCTCGATGCCTTCATCAATCAGCCATAAAGTTAAGAACACAGTAGCAAAAAAAACTAATAAGGTTAAAATAAAAACTTGACCCACACGAGGCCGTCCTGGTCTACGTTGTAACAGCATTTTTCTCCTCATGAAATAGCCCCCTCTTGAGAAATATATATGCACAATTTCCTGAGGGGTTGACCACATTTTTAAAAAGCATGTTTGACGTTTAATTCCAAATTACAGAAGTATATCCATCAGAAGCGCCCGCTGAATGGCATTCATGAACCATCCAACGGGCTTTTATACGAAATTTATAAACGGAGCAAGGCCTCTTTTGCGTTCATGCCTTCCTCCCAGCCATGCTTCTCCTTAGCTGCAATGGTTACCTTATCAAGAGGGGCTTCAAGAAGCTGATCAATGGTTTTCACTCCTAAAGCCCGGCCGGCAACAATTTCCCTTTCATATAATCGATCACTTAATAAGTCAACATCCAGCGCGCCACACATAATGTACCCGACTTCATTCGAGACCACCAATAAATTTGTTTTCGGTAATTTAACCTGTACTGCTGTAAAAGGTTTATCCTTGATCCATAAAGGTTCAACGGTTACCAACATGCATCACGCTCCCTTCTGCTACAATGTATGAGGAAAGAGCGTGAAGGTGAACTAATTCTTTAATTTTTTTACGGTCTCCCCGAGCAGGTCCCGTATAAATTCCGGAAGATAGTAATTCTTATGCGAGGCTGATGCCAATGGAGGAAGGAGTCTCCCGAGTGTAAACATGTCAGCCGTTGCGACATCATATTCCTTCTTCCTTTCAATGGGAGTGTCATTGATCCAAACCTCATGAATATATTCATTTTCATCTTCATCTGTACTCACTTCAATGCCGGAAAAAATCATCTTTCCAATTACTTTTCCGCGGAAACCTAATCCAATCAGCTTGAATTCAGCGAACCTCTGAGAACGCACCATACGAATCATTTCAATAATGACTTCTCCTGTCAGCCGAACCTTACATGGGTTAATTGGATGAGGACATATCCGATGAAGATCTCCACGAGTGACCTTCCCCTTTGGAATGCCATCCAGAACAATCCCGGCATTAAGCATGGCAAAGTCAGCCTGCGTCCACTCTCTTAACGTGTGAACCAGCTGTTTCATGAGTTCGGTTTCTTCAAACCAATCAATATCATAGTTCTTGTTTATAATAGCAACAGGTTCATTTAAGACCTCGGCAGCCTTGTCTCGATAACGGCGAATCAAGTCAAAGGTTTCCGTATCATCTTCTCTTTCAAGGATATCTATGGCAGAACCCTCTTTTTTTATCAGCCTTTTTTTCTGATGATCCCAGACTAAATTCTTCCGACCCACATAACGTCCAAATTTCCCTACAGCACCTACTAATGTGTTATGGATGTGCTCACCATCTTTAAAAAGGTGATGCGTATGGCCACCTATAATCAGATCGATTTCATCATAGTTCAAACTGATGTACTCATCTTCATTTATACCTAAATGAGAAAGGAGTAAAAGAATATCACAGTTTTCTCTTAATTCAGGAATATACTTATCCAGCGCTTCATAAGGAGAATTCACGTGCCAGCCAATTTCCTCGTAATAAAGATTAAATGGAGCCGTTAGTCCCAGTACTCCAAGTTTTAAACCACTTTCAGCTGTAAGAATTGTATAAGGTTTTAGCCAGTCTGGTGATGGCCGGTCCTGTTTATGTAAATTTGCACACACGACTTCAAACTTGGCTTGATTGTAGAGATTATACAAATCTTCATCAGGTAATGTGATTCCTTCATTATTTCCAATCGTCACCGCATCAAACCGGGCTTCATTGAGAAAGTCTACATTTGCCTGCCCCAGAAAAGCCTCCGTAATAGGGTGGACACGATCTAAATGATCACCATTGTCCAGGATAAAATACGATTCTCCGTTCCGCTTATGTCTCTCGGTCTGTTCCTTTAAATAGTGGACAACCTTAGGCCAGTTTTCAAAATGGCTATGTAAATCACTCGTGAAATATAAATAAAGATGTTCTTTCATAGAGCATTCTCCTTACGTCAAAAACCTATCCTGATGTTCCATCTAAAGCCTTTATCCTTACAGATTTGTGTAACCATTCCATATGAGACGAATGCCTACGATGATCATGAGAATACGTAAGATCCATTCGATTGTATTTCCTTTTAAACGCTGACTTATGATGGCCCCTGCCGTCCCACCTATCCATGCACCTGGTATAAAAAACCAAATATATTCCCATATAATATGTCCCAGTGATATGTGGGCAATCGAACTGACGCTGCTGGAAACAAAGATCATAAACATGGATGTCGGTGCTGCAATCTTTGCCGGAAAACCAAATATCAGAATCATGGCAGGGACCATAAGAGAGCCTCCGCCAATGCCAAATAAACCTGAGCAGAAGCCTACAGCGTAAGAAATAATGAGAGCCAATGAAACAGGAAAACTGTAACGATATGTGACTCCATTTAATATGAACTCACGATTGATTCCACTTCCGTTTTTTATCAGAGGATTCGGATCCCCCTGTTTTCTGAGAAAAAACATAAGGGACAGGACAATCATTAAAATACCGAAATACAGTTGAAAGGAACTATCTTCAACAAAACGGTTGGTCCATACCCCGCTTAAAGCTCCCGGAATACTTCCTGCCAAAAAGATTCCACCGCTTTTTAAGTCTACACGCTTATATTTTAAATATGTATATGTCGATGAGAAACCTGTAATGATCATCACTAACAGGGACATCCCTACAACAACCTGCGGGGAAGCCCATGAAAAAAATGAGAAGTATTCGGAGAGCAGTAACACTCCTGGAACAAAAATCAGTCCTCCACCCAGGCCTGCTATACTTCCTACAAAGGCAGATAGAAATCCTAATGCTAACATTATAATGTATACCAAAATACCATCCCTGCTTTATGTCTATATGTTCTGCAAACAAGCTAAGCCTGCTTGCTTATGCGATCGTGTTCTGATCGGTCGCCTTCGCTTTTCTTATTACCCAGTTTACATGATTTGGTTTGTTTGGAAAAGAAAAACCCGTTTCGATTGGATAACCGGAAACGGGTTTTTCTTTATTTTATAATGTGTGTGAAGGATTAACCAATAGAACCTTCCATTTCGAATTTAATCAGACGGTTCATTTCCACTGCATATTCCATTGGAAGCTCTTTTGTGAATGGCTCAATGAAGCCCATAACAATCATCTCAGTTGCTTCCTCTTCAGAAATACCACGACTCATGAGATAGAAGAGCTGCTCTTCAGATACTTTTGATACCTTGGCTTCGTGCTCAAGTGAAATGTTCTCGTTTAAGATTTCATTATAAGGTATGGTATCTGATGTGGACTCTTTATCCATAATCAATGTGTCACATTCTACGTTGGAACGGGCACCATCTGCCTTTTTACCAAAGTGTACAATTCCGCGATACGTTACTTTACCACCATTTTTAGAAATGGATTTTGAAACAATAGTGGAAGAAGTATTTGGCGCTAAATGCATCATTTTCGCACCCGCATCCTGTAATTGTCCTTCTCCGGCAAACGCAATGGATAGTGTATTTCCCCGGGCACCTTCACCTTTAAGGTGTACAGATGGATATTTCATGGTTAACTTAGAACCAAGGTTTCCATCAATCCACTCCATGGTGGCATTCTCATGTGCTTCTGCACGTTTAGTTACAAGGTTATAAACATTGTTCGCCCAGTTCTGGATTGTTGTATAACGGCAGTACGCATCCTTCTTCACATAAATTTCAACAACCGCACTGTGAAGGGAGTTTGTTGTATAAACAGGCGCTGTACAGCCTTCAACATAATGAACAGAAGCACCCTCATCAACGATAATCAGCGTACGCTCAAATTGTCCCATATTTTCTGAGTTAATACGGAAGTACGCTTGTAATGGTGTGTCCGTTTTTACACCTTTTGGTACATAAATAAAAGAACCACCGGACCAGACAGCTGAATTTAATGCAGCAAATTTGTTATCGGAATATGGAATAACTTTACCAAAGTACTCCTTAAACAAATCTTCATTTTCCCGGAGAGCTGTATCTGTATCTTTAAATACAATTCCCAGGTTTTCAAGATCTTCCTTCATGTTGTGATAAACAACCTCTGATTCATACTGTGCTGAAACACCGGCAAGATATTTTTGCTCAGCCTCAGGAATTCCCAGTTTATCAAATGTCTGTTTAATCTCATCTGGTACTTCATCCCATGAACGCTGTGTCTGCTCGGATGGTTTTACATAATAGGTAATTTCATCAAAATCAAGTTCACTTAAATCTCCACCCCATTGTGGCATTGGTCTTGAATAGAAGTGTTCCAATGCTTTAAGGCGGTATTCAAGCATCCACTCTGGTTCTTCCTTCATTCTGGAAATTTCACGAACAACATTTTCAGTCAGGCCTCGTTCAGTACGGAAAATAGAAACGTCCCGATCATGAAACCCGTACTTGTAATCACCAATCTCTGGTGCCTTTTTAGCCATGTTTCATACCTCCTTTAATTTAGAAAAGAGCTAAACTCTCACTTCTTAAAAACGCAAGAAACCGAACTCCATTGCCAAATCCTATTCCTTACTGTCCTCTCCTACACCCTGTTCCATGGCTTTCCATGCCAGGGTTGCACATTTCACTCGTGCAGGAAATTTGGACACTCCTTCTAAGGCTTGAATGTCTCCTATATCTAAACCATTTGTATCAATTTCTTTTCCCTGAATCATATCAGAAAACAAGTTAGAAAGTGTTAATGCCTCATCTACGGATTTCCCTTTAATCGCCTGTGTCATCATGGAAGCAGATGACATACTGATAGAGCAACCTTCACCTTCAAATTTGGCATCCGTCACTTTTCCATCCTCTACCTGTAATTGAAGATGAATGCGGTCACCACACGTCGGATTGTTCATATCAATGCTCAAGTGATCTTCACCTTCCAAGGTACCACGATTCCTTGGGTTTTTATAATGGTCCATAATGACTTGCCTGTATAGTGTGTCAAGATTATTAAAAGACATCACCAAAAAACTCCTTTGTTTTTTGAAGTCCTGCTACTAGTATATCAATATCTTCCTTGGTGTTGTAAAGGTAAAAACTGGCTCTTGCTGTAGCTGTTACATTTAACCATTTCATTAATGGCTGTGCACAGTGATGACCAGCACGAACGGCAATACCATCCTGATCCAGTACTGTAGCCACGTCATGAGGATGTACTCCGTCCAGGTTAAATGTGACCAAGCCAGCCCGTTCTTTAGGACCGTATACCTCAGCACCTTCTATCTTATCAAATTGATCTAATGCATAAGCAGCAAGCTCCTGCTCATGTTTATTAATGTTTTCCAGACCTATATCTTCCAGATAGTCAATGGCAGCTCCGAGTCCAATTGCACCGGCAATAATTGGTGTACCGCCTTCAAACTTCCATGGCAGTTCCTTCCAGGTGGAATCGTATAAACCAACAAAGTCAATCATCTCTCCACCAAATTCAACAGGCTCCATTTCCTCCAGAAGTTCTTTTTTTCCATATAAAACTCCAACTCCACTTGGACCGCACATCTTATGTCCTGAAAAGGTGAAAAAGTCACAATCCAGATCCTGAACATCTACCTTTTTGTGAGGAGTGCTCTGGGCTCCATCCACAACCATAATTGCACCGTTACGATGAGCAATCTCAGCTGTTTCCTTTATGGGATTAATGGTGCCTAAAACATTGGAAACATGCCCCATAGCCACAATCTTTGTTCGTTCTGATACAGTGTTTTCCACATCTTCTAAACGAATCGTTCCATCAGATTGTAAAGGGAGATACTTCAGTTCTGCACCTACAGCTTTTGCCGCCTGCTGCCACGGGATAATATTACTGTGGTGTTCCATTGGAGTAAGAACAATTTCATCACCTTCAGTCAAATTGGTACGTGCATAACTGTAGGCAATGGTGTTAATGGATGTTGTTGTTCCTCTGGTAAAGATAATTTCCTTTGTACTTTTTGCATGAATAAATTTCCTTACCTTCTCCCTGGCCCCTTCATATCCTTCCGTAGCACGGTTGCCTAAGGTATGAACACCTCTATGCACATTTGAGTTGTGCATAGAGTAATATTCATTGATCTTTTCAATCACAGGCTGTGGCTTTTGTGAAGTTGCAGCACTGTCGAGATAAACCAAAGGATGGCCATTAATTTCCTGATTTAATATCGGGAAATCTTTTCGAATCTCTTTTACATCCATTAGTATACTTTCCTTTCAATAACTTCCGTAAGCTGATTCTTAACGGACTCAATAGGAAGCTGGTTTACTACGGGAGCAAGGAATCCATGGATAATAAGTCTTTCTGCTTCCTTCTTGGAAATTCCACGGCTCATTAAATAATATAATTGAACAGGGTCAACACGTCCGACCGACGCTGCGTGACCAGCTTCAACATCATCCTCATCAATGAGCAGAATTGGGTTTGCATCCCCTCTTGCTCCGTGATCTAACATTAAAACACGGGACTCCTGCTCGGCATTTGACTTGGAACCTCCATATTCAATTTTTCCAATTCCACTAAAGATTGAGCTTGCCTGGTCTTTCATAACCCCATGCTGTAAAATATATCCTTCTGTGAATTTACCATAGTGTGTAATATTGGAGACGAAATCCTGTTTCTGTTTTCCACGTCCTACAGAGACAGATTTTGCTTCAGAATAGGAATTATCCCCCATTAAATAAGTAAGATTTTCAGAAACAGTATTGCCGTCATTCATTTGTCCCAATGCCCATTCAATTTTTGCATCACGATAAGCAACACCACGACGGTTTACATAAGTTGTGGTTCCCTGTGCAAAATTATCAACTGAACCATATAGAACCTTGGACTGATCATGAGCAATAACTTCAGAAATAATATTTGCAACAGCACTCTTCTCATGGTTTTGAGAAAGGTAATTTTCAACATAAGTTACTTCACTGCCCTGGTCAGCTACAAGTAAAACGTGGTTGAACAGGCCGGATTCATTATCCTCCTGCCAGAAAATGGTTTGCAGAGGTTCTTTAATAACTACATTTTTCGGCACATAGATAAAAACTCCGCCATTTAACAATGCCGCATGAAGTGCTGTTAACCGATTGGTATCAACTTTAACTGCATCTTTCATGTAATATTTCTTAACCAGGTCTGCATGTTCAATCAAGGCAGTACGAATATCGGTAAAGATAACCCCTTTTTCCTTTAGCGATTCAGCTACGGATGAAAAGGCTACACTGCCGTTTCTCTGAATGATTACATTTTCAGGATCCTGATCTAAAAAGACTTTTATATCCTCTGGCAGTTCATCGATGGAATTTACCTTATCCCCGGAAACATTATGATCAAAGTTTGTAAAGTTCCAATTCTTAATTCTCGTTTTTTCCGGTTTAGGCATTGGAAGATTTTCAGCTTGCTCCAGTGCTTCTAAACGAAAATCTTTCATCCAATCCGGCTCGCCCCGTCCTTCAGAAAATTGGTTCACATACTCTTTATCGTATGGTAATTTCGTTTCTACGGCCATGATAACCCTCCTATCTGATTACGCTTTTTGTTCTACCGATTCGTCTTCAATTCCTAGTTCTTTCTTAATCCAATCGTACCCTTCAGCTTCCAGACGCTGTGCAAGTTCAGGACCGCCGGATTTCACAACACGACCGTTCATCATTACATGAACTTTATCTGGTGTAATATAGTTAAGCAAACGCTGATAGTGAGTGATGATCAAGCAGCCAAAGTTTTCATCACGCAGCTTATTAATTCCTTTGGCAACAATCTTCAAGGCGTCGATATCTAGACCAGAATCAATTTCATCAAGGATACCAATTTCCGGTTTCAGCATAAGAAGCTGTAAAATTTCATTACGCTTCTTCTCACCGCCTGAGAATCCTTCATTCAGGTAACGCTGTGCCATGTTTTTATCAATTTCAAGATAATCCAATGCTTCATCCATTTCTTTAATGAATTGCATAAGCGGAATTTCATCGCCTTCTTCACGCTGTGCATTAATGGAAGAACGCAGAAAGTCAGATGTCGTTACTCCGCTGACCTCACTTGGATATTGCATCGCCAGGAACAATCCTGCTTTTGCACGCTCATCCACTTCCATCTCAAGAACGTCTTCTCCATTAAGGGTTACACTTCCTTGAGTAATTTCATAATGCGGGTGCCCCATAATAGCAGAAGCTAAAGTGGATTTACCTGTACCATTAGGTCCCATTACCGCATGGAATTCTCCGCTATTTATTGTAAGGTTAACCCCTTTCAAAATCTCTGTTCCTTCAATTTCGACATGAAGATCTTTGATTTCTAATGTTGAACCTGCCATAACGATACCTCCATTTATTGTATTTAATAAAATAACTATTATTCTCAATCTATTCTCATTACAATCTTATAACAAATAGAAACTGGATTCAACAATGAGCACCTGTATTCCTATAAAGAAAACATGGGCAACCGAATCCATACAGGACCTCATTAGCAGAATAGGCGAAATATCCCACTTTTAACCAGGGAGTGAACCAGCGACATTGCATGATCCATGGTACAGGAATTCTCAGTTTGATAACTTGTCCACCATTGATATGTAAGCTTATAGAATTGAGAATTATATCTAAATTAACTATAACACTTTTTCGTTGTAATTAAAAAAATTATGAGAGGATCTAATGAAGTAAAACTTAAAAAGAAAAGGACTGAGACCAAATTCCGCTGGCCCAGCCCTTTTCCTTTAAAGTCTATCTGAATAATTGACGATCATATTCAGCAACAACCTGCCTGCTTTTCTGATAGCTCATTTCCCTTCGCTTTTCAACTAACATTCTTTTATCAAGCTTACGGCTATACTCCATATATCCCATCCCATGGGACTGCTGCATGGCTTTTTCCATTTCACCAGTATACTGTAATCCTAAACTGTCAGAAGAAATAACTAAATCATCCTTTCAATATTATATGTAAGAAGTATACCACTTCATTTCCTGTTAAAACAAAGGGCAGATTCAAATCTTAGAACATATAAAAGGAGATGTAACTTCTTATACGAAAATTACATCTCCTTTCTTTATAAATAGAACGTGATTCTTCCTATAACTCTACTGTTCTTTTTATTCGCTGACAGGAACAATAGCCCCGTTATATTTTTCTTCCATGAAAGATTGAATCTCTTCTGATCGAAGAACTTCCACCAATGTTTGAAGAGCTTCACTGTCCTTATTTTCACTCTTCGTTACAACAAGGTTCGCATAAGGGGACTCAGAACCCTCCAGGATTAATGCATCCTTACTAGGCTGCAGCCCTGCTTCAATCGCATAGTTTGTATTAATGGCAACAAGTACATCCTCTTCACGTTCGTAATATTGCGGAAGAGTAGCTGCTTCGTATTTTGCATCAAATTTCAGGTCTTTTGGATTCTCAGTAATATCATCCAACGTAGCAGATTGTGGATCAACACCATCTTTAAAGGAAATAAGTCCTTCACGCTCAAAAAGGGCAAGGATTCGTCCATGATCAGCTACAGAGTTACTTAAAATAACAGTAGTACCATCAGGAATTTCCTCAACACTGTTAATATTCTTGGAATAAACACCCATTGGTTCGATATGAATGCCGCCAAGGCTGGCAAAGTCATAGTCAAATTCTTCCTTTTGCTGATTTAAAAATGGGGTGTGCTGATAATAGTTAGCATCAATACGTCCTTCAGACAAATCACGATTTGGAAGGATATATTCATCATAGGTTTCGATATTCAGGTTAATGCCTTTTTCTTCAAGTAATGGTTTCGCTTCTTCTAATACTTCCGAATGAGGAATGGCTGTAGCTCCTACCGTAATGGTTGTCGCTTCTTCTTCACTTTCTTCCGCCTGCTCAGTAGTATTCCCTTCCGTTTGGCTATCATCGCCATTTGTGTCTTCCTGTGTACTATCTTGGCCACCACATGCTGCTAAAACAAAAACAAACAAGGAAACAAATAATAATGTGAACAATTTTTTCATTTTTTTCTCTCTCCTTTATCGTTTATCAATTTTTTTAGATAAGAAATCCCCTGCAAATTGGAAAATAAACACAATAATTACAATAAGTACAGTACATGCAAACACAACATCAAAGTCCCAGGCCTGAAACCCTTTCCGATAAGCTAAGTCTCCTAAACCACCGGCACCGATTGCTCCTGCCATAGCTGTAAAGCTAATTAAATTAATGGCTGTTACCGTTAAGCCTGAAATTAAAGCGGGCATAGATTCTGGCAAAAGAACCTTAAATACGATGTGTCTCGTTTTTGCTCCCATTGCTCTGGCTGCTTCAATTACCCCCTTATCCACCTCCTTCAGTGCAATTTCCACAAGCCTTGCATAAAATGGTGCAGCCCCAATGATAAGAGCTGGTAAAGCTGCCTTTGGTCCTCTAATTGTTCCCATCAGCCAATCTGTAAAAGGGAATAAGAGGAGGATCAATATAATAAACGGTATCGCACGAAAGACATTCACAATAGTAGCTGTAATAAAATTCAAACTCCTGTTAAGTATGCCCTGGCGATCCGTCAAAAACAGTAATAATCCAAGTAAAATTCCGAGAATCAATGTTCCAAGGACTGATATCCCTGTCATATAAAGTGTTTGATTTGTCGCGACTTTCAAATCTTCCATAACAACGTTCGGAAACAATTCTCTAAGCATTCTCTTCTACCTCCAGTTCTACCGAGGTTTGCTGTATATATTTAATAGCTTCATTCACTACTTCTTCTGGACCATCCATATGGACATACAAAGTACCATAGGCTCCATCTTTAGTCTGCGTAATGTTCCCCTGTAAAATATTGATTTCAACATTAAACCTTTTTACAAGTTTACTGATTATAGCCTGATTTGCTGTTTCACCAACAAAGTGAAGCCGGAGAACCTTGCCAGATTCATAATTCTTCACGAAATAATGAATGGGGCTCTGCTCCACCTGTTCGCCCATCACCTGCTGTACAAAACGGCGAGTCGTTTTCTCTTTCGGATGCATAAAGACCTCCAGAACCTCACCCTGCTCGATGACTTTCCCATTATCCATAACGGCAACCTGCTGACAAATCTTTTTAATGACATGCATTTCGTGTGTGATGACAATAATGGTAAGCCCAAGCTTTTGATTAATGCTCACCAGCAGATCCAAAATATCATCGGTTGTTTGCGGATCCAGCGCAGAAGTTGCTTCGTCACACAAAAGAACTTTCGGATCATTGGCAAGGGCTCTTGCAATTCCCACTCTTTGCTTTTGCCCTCCACTTAACTGTGAAGGGTAGTAATCTTCTCTGCCTGCAAGACCAACAAGCTCAATCAGCTCCTGAACCTTGCTTTTCCGTTGTTCCTTTGGTATCCCGGCAATTTCAAGTGGAAAGGCGATATTGTCAAATACAGTTCTGGACCACAGGAGATTGAAATGCTGAAAAATCATTCCAATTTTTTGTCTTTCATTACGTAATTCTTTATTACTTAAATTCGTCATGTCCTTTTCATTCATGATGATTTTGCCGTCTGTCGGCTCTTCCAAACGGTTAAGCAGACGAATAAATGTACTTTTACCGGCACCACTATAGCCGATAACTCCAAAGATTTCTCCCTGATTTATCGAAAGGTCTATGTTATCAACGGCCGTTACATCATCCCGGTTTTTACTTTTATATATTTTTGAAAGGTTTTTAATGGAAATCACTTTTACTCACCCTCTTCATGATTGCGTTTTGATTAGAACAAAGGCGGAAGCGCCCGTTTAGCGACGTACGGACTGGACTGAGCCGTAGGAGATAAAGGAAACACGACGAACCTTGTAAGTCAATGTTGACTTATCGGACGGAGGTGAAGGAAGTCTCGCTAGTCGCTGGGCGCCGGAGCCGGACGTGGCCTCATTTGTTTTTCTTATCCACAATTTGCCTATTTTATAATTTCCTAAACAATTATTAAAAAGCTTTTCCGTTCACAAGAGAACAGAAAAGCCTGGATTATCTTCTGTTCTCTTATCTGTCAAAGCTATACGCTTTGCAGGAATTGGCACCTTCTCAAACAAAACATTTTTGTCTGATGGTTGCCGGGCTTCATCAGGCCAGTCCCTCCGCCACTCGTGATAAGAGATCTATTCACTTATTCAATTAAAAATCCCTCTTCCATAAGAAGAGGGATAAACACAAACCGATTATCTCTCTTCTTATCTATCAAAGCCAGCGCTCTAACTTTGAAGGATTTGGCACCGTTTCAAATCATAGACAAAGAATGATTTGAAGGTTGCCGGGCTTCACAGGGCCAGTCCCTCCACCTCTCTTGATAAGACGAGATTCATATTTTTATTGAATAATTGATATATTAGCATAGTCTGTTAGAACCAGTCAACAGTTTTCGCTGAATATCTTTTGTTTTTTCACGTATTTATTTCCCGGGAAATCTGACATATGCTGTCATTCTTTGTCAGCTGTATACTTAAGCAGTTTCTCATACATAAATGGGACAGAATGGAATGCATAGGTTTTATCTAAAATCTGTCCTTCCTGTATAATAGCCAGACATGGAACACTTTCAATTTGATAGTTCTGCATAAAACCAGGGAACAGCGAGGCATTCATCGTATGAAAGTCTGGGAGATTTTCTATATTCTCCAGCGTCTCCAGCATTTTCCCCGCCACTTTACACGTCCCGCAAAAAGGTGTGTATAGAAAAATAAATTGCTTATATTGACTTTCCAGAATAATGGGCAAGTCTTTTTCGTTAATTTCCTGCATGATAACCATACCCCTTTAGAAAATCCGTGTGTACTTTAAGATTTGCGGATGCTAAGACAGAGGCTAATTCATGATTCGGGGTTGTTTCTACTTCCCGAAAAGAACGATCTACATATAAATGAATAGCATGGGGGAGCTCTTGTCTAAGTTGATTTCTGAGCTTATGTCCAGGATCATCTGCATCCACTAAAATATAAACTTCCTTGTCATTCAGGAAGTGTTCGTCTACAAGAGCTTCCAACCGATCCATACTTATCGTACCATTTGTGTAAAGAATCTGCAGAGGCTCGTTGATTATTTCTTTCACTTTTTTATAATCGGAACGCCCTTCGACAATGATGACTTTCTCTACCTCGATCATAACAATCACCACAACATTATATGTAATTATTAATCTTATAGATAGGAAAATTATAAGGCATTTACTGGCCGCTTATCCCCCACTTTGTCTTGTTAGGTTACCCTTAAGATTTGAAGTACGGGATTACGGACGGTTAATGCGTAATAAAAAGGCAGCGTGTGCACACTGCCTGTCTCTTTAAGCCACATATTATTCTTCTTCGTTGACCATTTTTTCATACGCTTCTGCTGACATTAATTGGTCTAACTTTGGCTCTCCGTCCGGTTCAATAACGATCATCCATGCTTTTTCGTATGGAGATTCATTAACAAATTCCGGACTATCATCCAAATCCTCATTAATCTCAACCACTTTTCCTCCTACCGGGGCATACAGCTCGGAAACGGTCTTCACAGATTCAACACTTCCGAATGGTTCATCGGCCTCTACTTCATCCCCCACTTCCGGAAGTTCCACAAATACGACGTCTCCTAATTCAGATTGAGCAAATTCCGTGATTCCTATACGAAGTTTATTCCCTTCCACTTTTACCCATTCATGTTCTTCTGAATAGTATAGATCCTTTGGTAAACTCATTCTATTCCCTCCAATTTATTCCTATATTATGAATTCCATGCTTGTTCAAATGAATCTTCTTTAAAACCTACCGTAACCTGGTCACCATCTGTAACAATTGGCCTTTTGATTAGCATTCCATCTGATGCCAGCCAATCAATCATTTCTTCATTCGTTGCCTCTTTTATCTTATCTTTTAAACCGAGTTCACGATACTTTTTTCCACTTGTATTAAAGAATTTCTTAGTAGGAAGACCGCTTTTCTCGACAAGAGATGCAAGCTCCTCTTTTGATGGTGGATTGTCGACGATATGTATGGATTCATAATCAATCTTATGTTCGTCCAGCCACTTAAGGGCCTTTTTACAAGTCCCGCATTTCGGATACTGATATACTTTTAAGGACATCGTTTTACCCCCTCCAGCTCAATTATCAATATTTTAACATATTCCTGCTCCCATTATCACCTTTCATGAATCAAAAGCGAGAGCGCCCGTTGGTCCAAGTCCATTGCCAGAGACCTAACAAAAAACAGACCCTTTACTTTTAGGGTAAAGGGTCCGTTTATCAGTCAAACAAAGCTTATACGGTATACTTCTCTTCATTAATGGCTGTTTCTGCAATTTCACGTTTCTTTGCAATGACATTCGTAGGGTCATGACGGGTAAGCTTTCTTAAGGCAGATAGCATCATGCGCAGCTGATCCCCTGTTTCACTGGCTACTAATGTTTCTTTTGCATGAGCTTCGATACGGTTAAATGCTTCCTGAGTAAAGACCTGTGTATATAGAAGCTTTTGCTTATTTTGTTCTTCACCTGTATTATTGATCGCTTTTTCCGTACGTAAAATGGCTGATTCCATATTATAGATTTCAGCAGCCATATTCGCAATATTGGCAAGTATTTCCTGTTCATTTTCCAACTTCTCGCCATACTTCTGAGCTGCAACACCTGCTGCAAGCAAGCCAATTTTCTTAGCATTCGTTAATAGATATTTTTCCTGTTCAAGTGTCTCATCGCCTACTTGCTCCGGCATCATCATCATAATTTCTTCCTGAAGGGCGGTTGCCTTTTGTAATAGAGGAAGTTCGCCTTTCATCGCTTTCTTTAATAATGTGCCTGGAACAATTAGACGATTAATTTCATTCGTACCTTCAAAAATACGGTTTATACGAGAATCACGATAGGCACGCTCAACTTCATATTCCTGCATAAATCCATAACCACCATGAATCTGTACCGCTTCATCCACCACATAATCAAGTAATTCTGTTGCACTATACTTGGTCATGGAACATTCGATGGCATATTCAGCTATGCTTTTCGCAACTTCCCCACCATCATTTAATTCTTCCTGAGAAAGATTTCCTAAGCGCTGTTCAAACAGACCCACTGTGCGATATACTGCACTTTCATTAGCATAAATTTCGGAAGCCATTGTACCGAACTTTTCCTTAGTTAGTGAAAACCCTGAAATAGGTGTCTTAAATTGTTTACGCTCATTCGCATATTTAACCGCTACTTCAAAGGCACGCTTGGATCCACCTACACCACCTATGGCAAGCTTATAACGACCAACGTTCAGGATGTTAAAGGCAATCACATGTCCGCGTCCAATTTCACCAAGTACATTTTCCACTGGAACTTCTGCATCCTCTAAAATGAGTGTACGGGTAGAGGAAGATTTGATCCCCATCTTTTTTTCCTCTGGTCCAGTAGACACACCAGGGAATTCTCTTTCAACAATAAATGCAGTGAACTTATCCCCATCAATTTTTGCATAGACAACAAAAACATCAGCAAATGCAGAGTTGGTAATCCATTGCTTTTCCCCATTTAAGATATAGTGTGTACCGGCTTCATTTAATTTTGCTGTTGTTTTTGCTCCAAGGGCGTCTGAACCTGAGCCTGGCTCTGTTAGCGCATAGGCGGCCAGTTTTTCACCAGTTGCAAGGTCAGGCAGATATTTTTTCTTTTGCTCATCATTACCAAAGAATACGATAGGAAGAGAACCAATTCCTACGTGTCCGCCGTGGGAAATCGAGAAACCACCTGCACGAGACATTTTTTCCGTAATGAGTGAGGAACTGATTTTATCCAGTCCAAGTCCTCCATACTCCTCGGGTACATCAGCCCCCAGCAGACCAAGTTCACCTGCCTGCTTTAGCAATTTGACAGATACATCAAATTCATGATTTTCAAGCTGATCAATTTTTGGTACAACTTCACCCTCAACAAAATCCTCTGTTGTTTTAGCAATCATATGATGTTCTTCAGAGAAATCCTCTGGAGTAATAATATCCTCACCAGCTAAATCCTCTACTAAAAAGCCTCCACCTTTAATTAACTTATCCTTCGTTTCACTCATGTTATTTCCTCCCCATTATAAAAGTTCAATTACACCAGCAGCTCCCATACCGCCGCCGATACACATCGTAACAACACCAAATTGCTCGTTTCTGCGCTTCATTTCATGGATTAAAGATAAGGTGAGCTTTGTACCGGTGCATCCAAGTGGGTGACCAAGAGCAATCGCTCCACCATTAACATTCACTTTATCCTCATCCAAACCAAGCTCTCTGATTACACGCAGAGATTGAGAAGCAAAGGCCTCATTTAATTCGAACAGGCCTATATCTGATAGACTTAGTCCGGCGATGTCCAGTGCTTTAGGGACTGCTTTTATCGGGCCGACACCCATGATTTCCGGTTCCACACCTGCAACGGCGAAGGAATGGAACTTAGCCAGAGGTTCCAGGCCTTCTGTGTTTGCCTTTTCACGATCCATAACCAGTACACTTGCGGCACCATCACTCATTTGTGATGAGTTTCCAGCCGTTACACTTCCATTAATGGAAAAGGCAGGTCTCAGCTTCCCGAGGACCTCCGGAGTGGTCCCCGGACGTACGCCTTCATCCTGTTTTAACGTGAATGTTTTTTCCTGAACTTTGTTGTCATCTCCCAGTTCACGAACGGTGACATCAACCGGAACCGTTTCTTCATCAAATTTACCTTCCTGAAGAGCCTTTGCTGCTCTTTCATGACTTCTTGCAGCGAAAGCATCCTGATCTTCACGGGAGATATCAAAACGCTTTGCCACTTCCTCCGCTGTGTGTCCCATTGACATATAATAGCCGGGTGCATTTTCTACCAATTCAAGGTTTGGTTTAATGACATGCCCTCCCATTGGGATAAGACTCATTGATTCAGCACCACCCGCAAGAACGGTATCACTGTGACCAAGCATAATCCGTTCTGCTGCATAAGCAATACTTTGAAGTCCTGATGAACAGTAACGATTAATCGTTATTCCAGGTGTATCAATGGATAAACCGGCAAGACCCGCAATATTACGTGCCATGTTCATCCCTTGCTCAGCTTCAGGCATTGCACATCCAATGACTACATCATCTATATTGCCCTCATAGTTATTTGCACGCTTTAATGTTTCCTTTACAGTAAGCGCCGCAAGATCGTCAGGGCGTGTGTTGGCAAGTGAACCCTTTTTTGCTCTTCCAACAGGTGTACGGGCACCTGAAACAATTACAGCTTCCTTCACATTTCTTCCCCCTCTGCTTATTGGAGTTTTTTCAACTAATTAATTGCGAAGCGGCTTTCCTTTTAAAAGCATGTGCTGCATACGCTCTTGAGTCTTTGGCTCTCCTATTAAACTAAGAAACGCTTCCCGCTCTAAATCCAGCAAATAATCCTCATCTACCAGTGTTCCTTGTTTTAATTTGCCACCTGCTAAGACGAATGCCAGTTTTTCAGCAATCTTAAAATCGTAATCAGACGCATATCCGCCGATGTTCAGCTGTTTGGCACCAAGCAACATGGCTGCATATCCTGCTTCCCCAACTACTGGTACTTTATCTCTCTTAGGTGCTTGATAGCCGGCTTTATCCAGTGACAGAACGTTTTGTTTTGCATCATAAATTAAATGATCCGGGTTGTTACTGATAGCATCCTTACTGTTTAAAATCCCATTCTCTCCTGCTTCCTCGGCAGACGTTGACACCTTAGCCATGGCAATCTTTTCAAATACATCATTGGCCACTTTTTGCAGGTCAAAGTCCACACCCTCAGGAAGTCCTTTTAATTCCTTGATATAATACTCCTTGTTACCGCCTCCTCCTGGGATAAGACCTACACCGACTTCAACAAGACCCATGTAGGATTCAGGAGATGCCTGAATGGAGCTAGCCGGCAGACATACCTCTGTACCTCCACCAAGTGTCATTCCAAAAGGAGCGGCTACAACAGGCTTTTCATTGTATTTGATATTCATCATGGCTTGCTGGAATTGCTTAATAATCATTCCTAATTCCATGAAGTTATAGTCCTGTGCTTCCATTAACATCATGCCTAAATTAGCACCGACACAGAAGTTCTTACCCTGGTTACCAATAACCAATCCTCGGTAATTTTGGTTAACTTCTTCAAGGGCTTTGTTGATCATCTGAATCGTATCTAAACCAATGGCATTGCTCTGTGAATGGAATTCCAGCAAGGCTACGTCATCACCAAGATCTATTAAACTGGCACCACTATTTTTCTTAATGACACCTGCCTGATCTTTGTGTAATTTTAGATTTATTTCCTTTTTATTTACTTGTTTTTCTTTGTATTCACCCTGGTCGTAATAATAGACTTTTCCATTTTCGGTTTTGTAGAAAGACTCATAGCCTTTGTTCAGCATGTCTTCTACCCATTGTGGAACAGATTCTCCCTCTTCCTTCATACGTTCAACAGATTTCCTTACACCAATGCTATCCCACATTTCAAATGGACCGAGCTCCCAGCCGAAGCCCCATTTCATCGCATCATCAATGGCAGTGATATCATCGGCAATTTCACCCAGAAGTTCTGCTGAATAGATGAGTGCTGGCTTAGAGATAGACCAGACTAAGTCTCCGGCACGATCTCCCTTTGCCGAAACAAGCGCTTTCAATTTACGTTTAGGTCCTTTTTCCTGTTTAGCTGCCTCTGTAGCAGAGGTTTTAAGTTTTTTACGGTCTTCGTACTCTAACGTTTCCGGATTCAGCTCATAAATAACGCTTCCATCTTTTCCTTTTTTCTTAAGGAAGAATCCCTGGCCTGACTTTGCACCCAGCCAGCCTTTTTCAAGCATTTGATTCATAAAGTCAGGCACTGCAAATACCTGCTTTTCTTCTCCTTCAACCTGGTCATAAACGTTTTTGGCTACGTGGGCAAAGGTATCCAGACCTACAACATCCAATGTACGGAAGGTAGCACTTTTTGGACGTCCAATTAATGGGCCTGTAACAGAGTCAACCTCACCGACACTGAATCCGCCTTTTTGCATTTCCCGAACGGTAACCAATAACCCGTACGTACCGATTCGATTGGCAATAAAGTTTGGTGTGTCCTTCGCTTCTACTACACCTTTACCAAGGACATCTTCTCCAAACTTTTTCATAAAGGATAATACATCCGGGTCAGTTTCCTTATTTGGAATAACTTCTAAAAGCTTTAAGTAGCGTGGCGGATTGAAAAAGTGTGTACCCAGGAAGTGCTTTTTAAAGTCATCGGATCGACCTTCAGCCATCCCTTCAATGGATATTCCTGACGTGTTTGAGCTGACAATCGTTCCTTCTTTCCGATATTGTTCTACCTGCTCAAATACCTTCTTCTTAATATCAAGATTTTCAACAACAACCTCAATAATCCAGTCCACTTCCCGAAGCTTTTCCATGTCATCTTCCATGTTTCCGGTTTCAATAAGATCAAGACTCTTCTTGCTGGTAATCGGCGATGGCTTCTGCTTTTTCAGCTGCTGTTTACTCTGGTTACTCATACGATTTCTAACTTTTGGATCCTCAAGGGTTAATCCCTTTTTCTTTTCGTCGTCAGTCAGTTC
Source organism: Salinibacillus aidingensis (assembly GCF_039522525.1). Taxonomy (GTDB): domain Bacteria; phylum Bacillota; class Bacilli; order Bacillales; family Alkalibacillaceae; genus Salinibacillus; species Salinibacillus aidingensis. The sequence goes on along the minus strand of NZ_BAAADO010000006.1, from coordinate 156,700 downwards.
TCGAGGTACAATATCAAGCATTAGTACAGGAATCCCTAAATTCGACAAGTGTGCAGCAATTCCGGACCCCATCACTCCTGAGCCTAAAACAGCTGCGCGCTTGATTGATCGCTCCATGCTATTTCCCCCTATCCCTTTCGAATGAATACTCATTCATTTTTGTGCGAAAAAAATTAGATAGTTTCCTATCCAAGTCTTAATTTAACTATAAAATATATTCAGACTTTTCGCAACGGTTTTTTCTCAAAAATATGTGACATGCTAAAAAATAGTGACATTATTAAAAGGAGGCTATTGAAAATGACTCAGGAACAGCAAAATAATCAATATCAGCAAACCAATCCTATGCCAGCACCGCCAAATATGATCAGTACCAAAGATCAGTCCTACTTATCAGATATGCTTTCATGGAATCTGCTTGCAAGTAAAAAAGCACATTTCTTTGCTCAGCAGTGTCAGAATCAGGAAGTGAAAACAGCACTGGAATCCGCTGGTGAAATGCATCAGCGCCATTATGAGAAAATCCTGCAGTATTTAAATCAGAATCCCAGTCCTCAGGTAAATCATTAAAAGTGAATGATAGAAAGGGTGAATGATATGACAAACGAAGATCAATTAAAACAGCAGGCGCAGCGGAACATACAGATACAAAATCTACAACAGAGTCAAACCATTTCCAATCAGGAAACCCAAGTACCAAAAACCCCTCAAATGAACGAACGTGATTTTGTAAATGATATGCTTGCTACAGAAAAATACATGACCGCATCCTATACCACAGCTATGAACGAGGTCAGTAATCAGAGGTTATATCAGGACGTTTCCTTAATTTTTAAAGAAACTCAGGACTGCCAGCGCAACCTGTTCGATCTTATGTTTAAAAATGGCTGGTATAGCCTGGAAGTTGCCGACCAGCAGAAAATGCAACAAAGCTATCAGCAATACGCCGGTTACAAAAACCAATTGCCCTATTTGCAGTGAAGAAAAGCGGAAGGGCCCTGGAGCTGGACACAGAAAAGCGTAGGCGAGCGGGGAAGGGCTGGTATAAAAAAGATATAAGCCGTGATTGCTCCTATCACGGCTCTTTCTTATTGAATTTATACCTGAATCTGCCGGGACACACCTTCTCTCGGCGGATTCATTCTCCTTTTCATCTGAATCTACCGTGACTCTCCTTCTCTCGGCGGATTCACCCGTCATCCACAGCCAATCAAGCGTGAATCCCTAAATTTCACAAACAAAGCCTACCTAACACATAGCTGGATAGGCTTATCAATCATCTTATTAATTTTAAGAATTTCTTCATGCAGCCCTAATCTCACTTAACTCCCACAGCCTCGTTCTGCTGCAGGTGGGCTTTTTCTCTTCCTTTAAAGTTCACGATAATTATTCCCAGTGCAACCATTGCGATAGCCAATAATATGAAAATATTCAACTGTTCTTCCGGTATAAATATGGAAGAAAGTAGCGTACCGGCAACTGGAACGATGAATTTATACATACTGATAATTCCTGCATTGTTGTATTTCAGCAGTGAATACCAAAGGGTAAAGGCTATAGCTGAAAGGAAGGCAGAATAAATTAGTAAACCCCATCCAAAAGTTGTAAATACAATTGCACCCTCCGCTAATTGTGGAACACCAACGAGCAGCATAAGTATAGAGCCTAAGGACAACTGCCAGCCAGTGACAGCAATGGGATGGATACCTGTCGCGAGCTCTTTGGCCATGATTGTCGCAATTGCACTCGTAACACCTGACAGGATCATAAATCCTTCTCCATCCCATTGAAAGCTGAGCTGAAACTCCTGGCCCCAGTTGGCAATCACAATACCCGAAAAGCCGGCAAGCAATCCTACAACCTTCTTCCAGCTTAACCGGTCATTTTTATAATAAAAGTGTGCCAGAAGTACGGTAAAGAAGGTCCCGCTTGAGCTCAAAATAGCCCCCTGCATTCCTGAAACTTTGGCTAATCCATTATAAAAGAAAAAATATTGAAGGGCTGTTTGTACAATCCCTAAAATCAGTAAAATCATGAAGTGTTTACGGGAAACGAGAATGCTGGATGGATTCATAAAAACTAAAAATAATAACACAATAAGTCCGGCTAATAAGAAGCGCATCCCCGCAAACACAATTTTTGCAATGATATCATCTGCCGCCATTTGCATTTCCACATAGCTTATCTTCAGTACCGGAAATGCACTGCCCCACAGGATGGAACAAAACACAGCTATAGCAATAACCGACCATTTATTTTGAAGTATGCCTTTCATGTTGTCATCTCCTAAATCTATTCTTTTCAAATATAGTTATCGTAGGACATAGAAAGGCTTCAGGCAAGTAATATGTTTATGAACAAAAGCGGAAGCCTCTTCTGTCCAGCTACGGCTCCCAGGCCCTAGCCCTCATAAGCAGAATACCCTACATGGCCAAAAAGCGGCCACTCCGGAGATTCTGCTTATGCCGTCGGGCCTAAACAGTCGCCTCCGCTTTTCCCAATAATAAATCGTAACCATTATGATTTACAAATTAAAAATAGTTCGGTAAAATTAAATACGTTTTATAATGAATGATTTGTGACGACAATGATTACGATAGAGTTATGATCAGGATTCAGCTGATTTAAAACATATCATTTATCAGTAGTCGGTATCACCAGATTAAAAGGGAGGATTGGGAATGGATGCTTCTGCTCCTGTTCTATCAGTACAACAACTAGACTATAAGTACGAACAGCAGAATGTGCTTGAAGGTGTTAACTTTACGATTCAGCAAGGATCCTTTGCGGGTCTGGTCGGGCCAAATGGTTCAGGAAAAACGACACTTATTCAACTCATTCTTGGGCTTTTACGATTGCAGAAAGGAACAATTGAGTTATTCGGGACACCGATTCATAAGTTCAAAAATTGGAACAAAGTCAGCTTTGTATCCCAAAAGGCCAATACATTTAATCGTGGCTTCCCGGCTACGGTGTATGAAGTGGTATCCATGGGTCTGACCGGTAAAGTCGGCTATTTTCGTTTTTTAAATAAAGGACATAAAGCACAAATTTACCGTGCACTTGAAAACGTGGGAATGAGGGAGTATGCAGATCGGAACATCGGGGATTTATCCGGTGGTCAGCAGCAGAGAGTATTTATTGCCCGGTCTCTGGTCAGCCAGCCTGAATTGCTTATTCTGGATGAACCAACTGTAGGAGTGGATACAGAAAATGTGGAGCGTTTTTACAAAATGCTCGCCCGATTAAATGAAAAGGAAGGGATTACCCTTTTATTAGTCTCTCATGATATCGGAACCATCACATCCTATGTTTCGGATTTATTATGTTTAAATAAAACGATTCATTATCATGGAAATCCTTCTGAGTTTCATCAAAAATCAGATGATGAGCTGTCACAGTTTTACGGCCATTCCATGCACTCCATTTCTCATAACCATTAACGGGAGGAACAAAAATGATAGAAAGCTTTTTAGAATTTGAGTTTTTACGGAATACCTTCTATACAGGATTGTTAATCGGTCTGATTGCTCCTCTATTGGGTACCTTTATCGTTGTACGGCGTTTATCCCTGATCGCGGATGGGCTTTCCCATGTGACACTGTCCGGTATCGCCTTTGGTCTGTTTTTAGAAAAGAAAATAGCATTCCTAGCGATATCCCCTTATTATACAGGGATTGGTTTTTCTATTATTGGCGCCATTATCATTGAATATCTGCGGAGTGTTTATCAATCGTTTCAGGAAATTGCCATTCCAATTATTTTATCTGTAGGGGTCGGACTCAGTGTTATTTTTATTTCTCTGGCAGACGGATTTAACACAGATTTATATGCGTATCTATTTGGCTCTGTGGCAGCGGTTAGTCAGCAGGATTTATATTTTATTTTAGGGATTTCCTTATTTATCGTCGCTGCCGTCATCATTTTTTACAAAGAGCTGTTTGCTGTATCCTTTGACGAGGAATATGCCCGGGTTTCCGGAATTCATGCCAAATGGATCCACTTTTTATTTATCCTGTTAACCGCTCTTGCTATTTCGGCTTCCATAAGAATTGTTGGGGTATTGCTGGTATCAGCATTAATGACTCTGCCGGTTGCCTCCAGCATTCGAATGGCGAAAAGCTTTAAACAGGCGATTTTTTATAGTATCCTGTTTGGTGAACTTTCCGTTATTACAGGTCTTATCAGCGGATATTATTTTGAAATACCGCCTGGTGGCACTATCGTAGTAGCGTTAGCCCTTATTTTAGGGATTGTTCTATTTTTAAAATCACGAAAATAAGAGTGGTGTAAGACTTTTGTCAAAACTAATTTGGTTAGGGATTGCGATTGGTGGAGGAATTGGTGCTGCTTTGCGTTATGCATTATCAGTCATACTGGATGCTTCAGCCTTTCCTTGGGCCACATTAATGACCAATTACATCGGATGCCTCTTCTTGCCGTTTGTTCTGTTATTACCCCGTATGCACCCTCATTTAAAAAAGATTATAGGAACAGGTATGATTGGGTCCTTCACCACCTTTTCTACCTTCTCCACTGAAAGCATCGAGCTGCTCCAGAGTGGCAGCACATTGCTCTTTGTTTTGTATATTTTCGGAAGTATAATCGGGGGACTCTTTCTTAGCGGTTTGAGTTATACATGGATGGTAAAACGTATAGGAAGTGAACCATCATGATTGGCTATGTCTTTCTTGGAGGATGTTTGGGTGCCTTTTCCAGAGCATGGATAAGTCACTGGCTAAATAAATATGATTATCCATGGGGGACCTGGCTGGTCAATGTGGTCGGCTCGCTTCTGCTGGGGATTATTCTTGGAATCGATATTCAGCAACAATGGGTACATATCCTTGGTATTGGCTTTTGCGGGGCGTTTACCACCTTTTCAACCTTTAGTTTAGAAACCATCAAACTTATTGAACAGCGGGAATGGGCGTCTGCTTTTCTATATTTAACTACGTCAGTTGGTTTAAGTCTTATCATAGTGTTGAGTGTTTTTTATTTCTTCCAAATCTGAAGAGGAGGGTGACCGGTTTCCTACTGGTCATCCTCCTTCTTCTTTTCCCTGTTCATTAATTCCTGTTTCTTCTTGTCCAGTTCTTTCTTTAATCTTTTTACTTCCCGAGGTGTAGTCTCCTCTTCTCCATAACGTACCTTTTGATAAGTATCGACGGAAGATAAAGGCAAATCAATTCGCGTAAACCAATTCTCTATGGTTTCATGCGGCTTGCGACCAAATCCATGCTTTATGGCAAATTGCTCAAACTGAAAAAACAACCGCCGCGCCTGATGATTCGGTTTTCTGGAAAAGCGCTTTAAAAGTGAGGTTCGCAGACGATCGTTTTCACTACTTTCCAGTATATATTCAACATCAGACGGATTTTGTTTCGGTTGATAGCCAACGAGCTCCCTGCCGAAAAACTTCTTTGCAAGCAAAATAGCCACGATAAACAGCAGAATCATTCCAATCCATAACAATACATTTACGGACTGATTAATGACGGAAGCTGCCCCGTCGTTGACAAATTGATACTGATTTTGATTCATGTCTTCGTTCAAGGTATTCATAGAAGACTGCTCTGAATCCTCCACCTCTAACTCAGTTATGCCTGTTAAATCAATCCCAAGCCCGATAAACTGTAAAACCGCTGTGAGCATAACAGCTACTCCCTCAAGCATTAGCCGAAAAACCGCTCGTACAGGAGTGAAAACCATAAAAACGAGAAGGCCCATGGACAGAAAAATAATACCGAGCAGCCCGGGAAGCTTCATAACCTGCTGAACAGGGACATCCTCCGCTGTATGCCTTTGAATGGATGTATACTGCCTCACATAAAACCCTGCATACAGCAGAAAAAATTGCAGAACCGCTACCCAGATCACTTCAGGTCGGGAAAAAATCAGCACCTCTATAACTGCTAGTGAAAAAGTTATAAGCAAAACGTTTTTTTCGTTTTCGAAACTTCCCTCTTTTAGTTGATGGATAAATAAGAGGATCAGGGTGAGTGCCAGCACGATGGAACTGAACCAGGATAACTTTAATAATTGAGTACAAAACAGAATGACAACCGGTACTGTTAGAATATACGGAGCATACGTTTTAACCCTTTGCCTCATTTCAATCAGAACGAAACCGATGAGAAAAACCATCAGTAAATATTCCGGCAATGGCAAAAACTCATTCAGCAGATATAGGACAGGCACACCTATCAGATAAATCACGAGTGTCTGTTGCAAAAATAACAGGAGAGAGTTCCACTTATCCATACTGTTCACCTGCTTTAAGTGCCGGCTCCAGTTGTGCCCCGGATTCAAATTCCTTTACTTGATAGACATTCATGCCCTGCTTCTGCCATTTAAGCAGATAGAATTGATTTTCCTCATATAAATCCCCAAAGCAGACGACTGTTTGGGGCTGCTCCATTCGCTGGTCCACTTGCTGAAATAACCGGGAAGGATGAATGAGATTTTGTTCTCCCGATATTTTTGCCAATATCTCTAACGCCTTACGTAAATGCTCCTTTCCTATTCCTGATTGAAGTTTTCCCTGATTGGTATTGATACAGAGCTCATAGGAAATTCCCTTCCTCGTCAGGTACTGACAAACATAAGCTACATAAGATAATCGATTTTCCATATTTTCATCCCAATGAATATTTCCCAATCGTGTTCTGGCACTGAGGTTAACGATTAATACCCAGGTGTGATCCCTTGTCTTTTCAAACACTTTCGTCTGTAGATTTTGTCTTTTGGCCGATGCCTTCCAGTGAATCCGATGAAAGGCGTCATTGTGATAATCTCTTGTTCCAATTGGCTGCATTACATCCTCAAACGGTGAAAATCGGGCCCTCTGCTCCCCTATCGTGTCGTAATTGGTTTCCTCCATTCCAGAAACAGGTAGCGTGGCTGGATACACAAGTATTTCTGTCGGATAAAAGGGACGAAGCTTTAAGAAAACGGACTGGAAATGGATAAGATGCGGAAATTCGTATTGAATATTAGTCATTCGAGTAACCCCTCGGTTTACAGCCTTTATGGCGACCCTCAACCTTGTCTCACCTTTTGAAAGAACAGACAACGGAATTTCATAATGATTCTTGCCCCTCACCCTTGTTGCCTTAAACTTAACGACCTCGATAACATCCTCGGCCCGGAATGAAAGCTTTCCATTAACCATAGGAAGCTGGGATTGATGTTGAAAAACAAAATGAATCGTGGACTCCTGCCCGGGAAAAAGCCTGATTTGCTGCTTGGAGTCATCCAGCGTTAAGCCTTTACCTGCAATACGGTCATATCCCTTACTGAGTATGATTAAGGCCAGTAATAAACCTACAAGCAGAAACAATAAAGAACGCTGGAAAATTAAACTTAAAAAGAACGTGAGAACCGTAATAATGGTGAGAAGCTCATAATACTGGCTTTGGCTATCCTCAAACTGTTTGTCCCACTGCATATTACTCGCTTTCTCCAATCTCTACCGGAACTTCTATTAATTCCAGAATATCAGCGATCACCTTTGACGGATTCTTCTGCAGCGATGCTTCCATGGATAACACAAGCCGATGAGCAAAAACGTAAGGAGCCATTTCCTTTATATCCTCAGGTCTCACATAGTCTCTTCCTCTGATAAATGCTCTGGCCTGACAGACCCGCATAAGGGCAAGGGCCCCTCTTGTACTGATTCCGACCTCAACATCTGCGTGCTGCCTGGTTTGCCTTACAATATTTAATAAATATTCGGTGACAGCATCTCCCATACGTATGAGTTTGACTTCCTCCTGCAAAGACAAAATTTCTTCCTTTAATAAACTTGGCGAAACAATATCATTTAAGGGCTCGTCCGTCCGGTATATATGCAGAATCTCCTTCTCTATATCAAAAGAAGGATAATCCATACTTACCTTCAGCAGGAATCGGTCGAGCTGGGCTTCCGGAAGAGGAAAGGTTCCCTGATTTGACTCAATCGGATTCTGGGTTGCAATCACCATAAATGGGGGTTCCAAAACAAGGGTCTCCCCATCTATGGTCGTCTGTTTTTCTTCCATGACCTCCAACAGACTTGACTGAGTTTTAGGAGTCGCACGGTTGATTTCATCGGCTAACAGAACATTGGTCATCACCGGCCCTGCTCGTAATTCAAATTCCTGTGTCTTTGGATTATAAAATTGAATGCCTGTAACATCTCCAGGCAGAACATCCGGGGTGAATTGTACACGTCCAAACCGGCCGTCGACTACTTCGGCAAAGGTCTTCGCCAGCTTCGTTTTACCGGATCCCGGTACGCTTTCCAACAGAACATGACCATTGGCTAATAAGGCTGCAAATAAAAGCTCAATGGCATCATCCTGTCCCATAATTACCTTTTTGATTGCGTTGATTCCTTTGGTTATTTTAGCTTGTACTGAATTCATGATATCCCTACTTTCTTCTACAAATTAAATGACATCATTGCGGTTCTCCAGAATCCCTAAAGTCCAGAGTCTTATGCAGAGATTAATAAGAAAGAGATCATCAGGTTTATCCAGATCACAGTCGGTCAGTGATTCAATCTTCCGTAAACGGTAAAGGAGCGACTGCCGGTGCAGATTAAGCTCTCTGGCTGTTTGACTGACATTTCCCCTGTTCTTGTTATAAACTGAAAAGGTATGCACAAGATTAATGCCCCGCTCCTGATCATAGTTTAATAACGTCCCAATCGTCTGATCTGTAATGTTCTTCAGTTCCTTGTCATGAACAAGATTCATGAGAGCCCGGTCCACCCTCGTATCTGCATACATATTCTGAAAGCCGGGTCCTTTTTGACGACGACCTATTTCCAACGCTTTCTGTGCCTCCTGATAGCTTTCATAAAAACGGCGGAGGCCTGCCGTTTTACTAATTCCCCAGCTAAAAACCAGCTCAGGTATGAATTGATTTAACCGTTTATCCAAATGCTGAAAAAACTGTTCAACGGTTTCTGTAACCTGATGATGGTTTACCTCCAGATAAATAATGAAATGATTACGCTGAAAGGTGATCATCGTTTGACTGGCCATCGACTTTCCGGAATAATAAATTTCATCCTCAATTCTTCTCGTAATCGTCTGCTCCCAATTTTCATAGGTGGATTGGTCCAGGTTTTTCTGAAATACGTCCATAAAATTTTCAGGATAGCCAATGATGCACACATAGGGAAGATTTACATTGTATTTTAAGGACTTAGCCCTTGATAGCACCTGATCCCAGGAGGTATCCTTTTCCTTTGCTAAACTCCACACAAAATCATCTCTTAGCTTTAGTTCCGTCTCTATGATGGTATTTTCCTTTAAAAAACAGAGGGCTATGGCTGTGACGGCGTGCTCCAGCAGGTGTACGGTCTGCTGTCCCAATAAATAATCCACGTCATCATCTGTCAGCCCTTCCACAATGACAAAACCCTGGATTTCACTGGCTGAATGAACAAGAAATTGCAGGACATTTTTTCCTTCAATCGACATTACACGGGCATTCGGTGAAGTACTGTAAGGATGGTTATTTTCAAAAGAAGTGACCATGAAGCGATAGTCCTCTGATTGGAGAAATTCTGTCCAGGTTTTTTCCAGTTTTGATGCACCTCTGCTTTTTCCTTTTACCCGTCCTCTTGTATCCGTAATAATGACACCTTTACCCAGCTTCTTTTCAATATAATCCGCAACATCATACAGGCTGCCATTTTTTAAAATAAGGTTCAGCAGTTCTTGTTGGGTCTCTTTATTTTTTTCGACAAGACGCTCTTCCTCCTGTTTTAATGCATGCAGTACCACCTGGATGGCATCAGCAAACCGAATTTCCCAGGGCAGCAAAATAATAGGAAAGTCCTGCTGATTCGCAAAATGAATAATCCTTTCTGGCAGCTTATGAATGTATCGTCCAATCGCAATCGCGAGACCAGATGCCTCTGATTCAATTACCTCTTTCACAAACTGAAAGAGTAACTCCTCATCATCCTTACATCCCACACCTGTAGTTAGTACAAATTCATTTTTCCGGACAAAATTTTCTACCGGCATTTCAATCACAGATATCCACTCTACAATGGAATCACGAATGGTGTGCTCATCAGTAACAACGGAACCCTCATCAAGCAAATCCAGCTGTAAAATCTCCTCCATCGCCAGTCTCATCAGGATCCCTCCCGTTTCCTTTTGCAAAATGACAAAAGAAAAAAGAATATTTTCATACAAATTTGCGAATATTCAATTTTTTATTTGTATCATACCATAAAAATAAATCGATTCCTATCACATTATCTTTTACAGCAAACATCGCAAATCTCTTTGTTAAAAAAACTTTTTATTTCACAAATATGAAAGGAGAGGTTGACCCATGACAAAGGATCATAACCTGACAAATGCAACAAAAACCGTTTGGGCTGGCGAGAAAGAATATTTGGTTCATGGAGCCACACAGGTTCCGGTTGTACACAGCGTTTCCTTTGGTTACGAAGACATTGACGAATGGTTTGACGTAGCTATTGGAGAAAAAGACGGACATATTTACGGGAGAAATACCAATCCAACCGTGCAGTCCTTTGAGGATAAGGTGAAAATTTTAGAAGGAGCAGAAAGTGCCACAAGCTTCTCAACAGGAATGGCCGCCATCAGTAATTCCCTTGCTACCTTCCTGCAGCCTGGTGATCGGGTTGTAACGATTAAGGATACCTATGGGGGAACGAACAAGATTTTCTCTGAATTTCTGCCAAAGCTGAATATTGATGTCGAACTTTGTGAAACAGCCAACCATGAACAGATGGAAGAAGAAATTGCAAAGGGATGCAATATTCTCTATTTAGAAACACCTACAAATCCAACGGTCAAAATTACGGATATTAGAAGAATGGTTAAAGCGGCTAAAGCCGTGGATGCACTTGTGTTTGTTGACAATACCTTTGCAACACCTATGAATCAGAATCCGCTTGCACTGGGTGCTGACCTAGTGATTCACAGTGCTACCAAATTTTTAGGCGGGCATGCCGATGCTCTTGGCGGCGTCGTTGTTGGCAGTGAGGATTTAGTCGAGCAGATTTTCCATTACCGGGAAATTAACGGGGCCACCCTTGACCCAATGGCTGCCTATTTACTTTTACGCGGTATGAAAACACTTGATATAAGAAATGAACGCCAATGTGCTAGTGCAATGAAAATCGCCAACTATTTAAAACAGCATGATGCCATTGAGGATGTTTTCTATCCAGGACTTGAAGATCATCCGAATCATGACATTGCTAAAAAGCAAATGAGCAATTTTGGAGGGATGCTGAGCTTTTCCCTCAAAGATGGTCTGGATGGAGTAAGGGAATTCTTACCAAAACTTCAATACGCTAATCGGGCCGCCAACCTTGGTGCCGTTGAAACTGTTGTAGGTCCTGCCCGTACAACCAGCCATATTGAATGCACACCTGAAGAACGAAAAGCCCTCGGAATTCCTGAAGGGTTAATCCGTTACTCTGTGGGGATTGAGGACGTAAATGACCTGATTGCTGATCTTGAAAATGCCTTGTCCTATATTACGGTAAAAAGCTAGGTAAATGAAGCTTTGTTTCAAGGAGTGATCCTTTGCATGAACATACACCCGGAAGCTCAGGCGATTCACGATGAATTAATCAACATCAGACGAAACCTTCATCGTCAGCCGGAATTAAGCTTTAAAGAATATAGAACAACTGAATTTATTAAAAGATATCTTCAAAGCATCGAAGGATTAACCGTTCATTCAGGGAAAGAAGCGATTGGATTAGAAACAGGTGTTGTCGGTTCCATTTCCAATGGGAGTGGACCGACAATCGCCATTCGCGCTGATATCGATGCTTTACCCATCTTAGAAGAAAATCAGCATGAATACCGTTCACAGAATGATGGTGTGATGCATGCATGTGGTCATGATGCTCACACCACTATTGCCCTCGGTACTGCCAAAATCCTGGCACAAAAAGTAAGGAAAAAAGAGCTGACGGGAAAGGTCAAATTTATTTTTCAGCCTGCTGAAGAGGACACCGATGAAAAGGGATGGACCGGAGCCCCCTACCTGGTTCGTGCAGGAATTCTGGATGATGCAGATGCAGCGATTGCCCTTCATATGGATCCTGTTCAACCAGCAGGCACAGTTACAATCAATAAAGGATACAGTATGGCAAGTGTCGATACCTTTAGAGCCTCAATCTATGGTTCAGGTGGGCACGCCGCTTATCCACAGCAGACTTCCGACCCTATCAGAATGTTAGGCAGTATTTTACCTGCTATCCAGAGTATTTCAGGTCGGACGGTTTCTCCACTTGAACATTCCGTTTTATCGGTAACACACATTGGAACGACACCATCCTATAACGTCATACCTAATGAAGTCCATCTCCAGGGAACCATTCGCAGCTATCATCCGGATATTCGCAAACAGCTTAAAGCAGAATTGGAACAGACACTAAAAATCTCACAATCTATGGGAGGAAGCTATCAATTAGACATCACTCACGGGGAGCCTGTCCTGTACAACCATCCTGCTATCACAGACTGGTTTGAAACCACAGTCTGTGATTTATTCCCTTCGTTTACGATTAAGCATGAACCATTTGGGATGGCAGGAGAGGATTTTAGTCATATAGCTGAAACGGTACCGAGTGCCATGTTGTTTCTTGGAGCAAAAATAGATGATCAGCCAAACCGCGGGCTTCACATGCCTGAATTTGATATTAATGAGAAAGCTCTGATATATGGGGTTAGTATCCTTGCCGAAACAGCCTGCCGGTTTTTAAAAGGAAGCTATTCATTCATTCAATAAGGGAGGGAATGATTATGACCCATAAAATTGCCTTTATCGGCTTTGGTGGAGTCGGGCAGGGGTTATTGGACATATTGTTAAACAAAGGAAGAAATCTGGCGAACAATTTAGGATTAGACATCGAGGTTGTAGCGATTTCTGACTTAAAAAAAGGCTCCATTTACCATCCTGATGGCCTTGATTTACAGCGAATCGCTGCCATTATGGATGAATCAGGCCAATTAGAGGATTACCCCGAGGAAGATGGACTCATCAAAGGCTGGGATAGTTTAACGACCATTGAAAAGTCTAACGCAGACACCATTGTCGAAATCACCTATACAGATGTTCAGACGGGGCAGCCCGCAATTAACCACTGTAAAGCTGCTTTCGAGAATGGCAAAAATGTCGTTATGAGCAACAAAGGTCCCGTAGCCATTGCTTACGATGAGCTTAGTGAGCTTGCAAAAGATAGAGGTGTAAGCTGGGGCTTTGAAGGTACGGTCATGAGCGGAACACCCGCACTTCGAATGCCCCTGATTTCCCTGACAGGAAATGAAATACAGGAGATTCGCGGCATCCTTAATGGAACAACGAACTATATTTTGACGAAAATGGAAGAAGGAATGACGTATGAAGCAGCACTGAAGCAGGCCCAGGACCTCGGATATGCCGAAGCCGATCCGACAAGTGATGTGGAAGGCTATGATGCCCTCTATAAGGTTGTCATTTTAGCTAATGTCATTATGGGAATCCCTCTGACAAAAGAAGATGTACTCTGTAAGGGAATCTCCAGCCTGACCATAGATGATGTTCACGAGGCAAAGCAGGAAAACAAACGCTGGAAGATGCTCGGGCGCATCACCAGACAGGATGATCAAGTCTATGCATCCGTAAAGCCTGAAAAAGTAGATATGACGGATCCCCTTGCCGGTGTTCAAGGTGCCATAAACGCCACCACCTATGAATGTGACTTATCAGGACCGATTACTTTAATGGGCGCGGGTGCCGGCATTATTGAAACCGGATATTCTCTCTTAATTGACATCATTAATATGGAACGAAAGGTCATTCAATAGACAGTCCTTTATGGATGAAAATTTGAATCGAAAGGAGTGTTAAAGTATGAAGGCACAAGTGGAGCAAGTGAAAATGTGTATCGGCGGTGAATGGGTGAATCGTGAACAGAAGATTGATGTGTTCAATCCACAAAATAATGAACTGATTGCCAGTGTCCCCTCCGCAAGCAAAGAAGACATGATCAACACCATAGAGGAAGCGAAAAAAGGGGTGGACAATGCTGCAGAACTGCCTGTTCATAAACGAATATCCATCCTGAATCGGGCTGCCAGTCTATTATCTGAACGGAAACGGGAATTTGCGGAAACCATTGCGAAAGAAGGAAGCAAAACGATTACAGAAGCCAGTAGCGAAGTAAACAGAGCCATTGAAACGCTGCAGATCAGTGCCGAGGAAGCAAGGCGTATCAAAGGTGAAACCATATCCTTTGATCAGCGACCAGGCAGTGAGAATCGTGTAGGATATTACTACCGTTTTCCAATTGGACTCATTGCCGCCATCACTCCTTTTAATGATCCGCTAAATCTGGTCGCACACAAAGTGGGGCCGGCTGTAGCAAGTGGAAATGCATTAATTGTAAAGCCTGCATCCACAACTCCTTTAAGTGCTCTTAAACTGGCCGCTTTAATGGAAGAGGCCGGATTGCCCAAAAAAGTACTCAGTGTCATCACCGGCCGTGGAAGCGAAATAGGCGATTTACTGATTGAGCATGAGGATATACGAATGATTTCATTTACAGGAGGCGTGGAAACAGGCCAGGAAATTACCGCAAAATCTGGTGTGAAAAAACTTGGGATGGAGCTTGGCTCAAATTCCCCGTCCATTATCCTGGATGATGCCGATGTTGATCAGGCTGTTGAATCGACGATATCCGGATCCTACGCAGCTGCCGGTCAAAACTGTATAGGTGTTCAGCGTATCTATATAGCAGAAGGCGTTTACGAGGACTTTAAAACAAAATTTGTAGAGCGTACGAAACAGTATGTCACCGGCGATAAAATGTCACCGGAAACGGATATGGGTCCGCTCATTACAGAGAGTGAGGCCATCCGGGTCGAAAATTGGGTAAATGATGCCGTCGATCATGGAGCTGCTTTACTTTGTGGCGGTAAACGGCACGGAGCCTATTATGATCCTACCGTACTGGAGCAGTTACCTGATAACTGTATCCTTGCTTCAGAAGAGGTTTTTGGACCTGTCGTTATTCTTTATTCTGTCTCTGACCTTGATGAGGCAATCACAAAATCAAACAATGTTGATTTTGGACTGCAGGCTGGAATTTTTACAAAAAACCTGGAACGCGCATTTGAAGCGATTCATAAACTAAAAGTAGGCGGAGTTATGGTCAATGACAGCAGTGATTATCGCATTGACGCTATGCCTTTCGGAGGTGTGAAAAATTCAGGACTTGGCCGGGAAGGCATTCAATTTGCCATCCATGAAATGACAGACCCTAAAGTTGTTTGCTTCAATTTACCTTAAAGCATTTCAACCCGGTCAATAGGCTCTTTGATGTCAGAAAGCTGCACGAAAGGAGTGAAAAGGATGTTTACGGTGGAAGAATACAAAGAAAGAATGCGAAAAACAAAGGAAAAAATGAACGAACAAGGAATCGAAGTCTTATTGCTGGTTAATCCTTCAAACATGAACTATTTAAGTGGATATGACGCCTGGTCTTTTTACGTTCACCAGATGATTATTGTGATGATTGATGAGGAACAGCCGATCTGGATCGGCAGAGAAATGGATGCCAATAGTGCCCGCATTTCGACGTGGATGAACAATGATAACATTATCCCTTATCCTGATGACTATATACAATCCGACAATAAGCATCCTATGGATTTTGTAGCGAATATTTTAAAAGAAATTGGGCAGGCCAACCGATATATAGGAGTTGAAATGGAAACCCATTATTTCAGTGCGCTCTCTTATTTAAAATTAATCCATCATTTACCTAATGCAACTTTTAAGGACGCTGATCAGCTCGTCAATTGGGTAAGATGCATTAAGTCTCCACAGGAAATTGCCTATATGAAAAAGGCCGCTCAAAATGCTGAAATGGCGATGCGAAGAGCCTATGAAACGATTGATGCCAATGTCCGGGAATGTGATGTGGCTGCCAATATCTTTCAGGCGCAAATCAGTGGAACAGCCGAACATGGCGGCGACTATCCAGCCATTGTACCGATGATCCCGTCCGGAAGAAAAACATCAGCTCCTCACTTCACGTGGACCGATGAGCGCTATCAGGTGAATGATCCGGTTATTGTTGAACTTGCTGGCTGTTATAACCGCTACCATTCCCCTCTTGCCCGAACCATGGTCATAGGCGAACCATCCTATCAACTGGCAGAGACTTCTAAAGTCATTGTGGAAGCCCTTAATGAGACGCTTGATTTCATCAAACCCGGAGTAACCAGTGAGGAGATTGAGGAAGTCTGGCAAAGCAACATTGCAAAACATGGGTTCTATAAGCGATCACGACTCGGATATTCCGTAGGCTTAAGCTACCCGCCTGACTGGGGAGAGCATACAATCAGCATTCGCCCTGGAGATCAGACAGTTATTCAGCCAAACATGACCCTGCATTTAATCCCGGGATTATGGTATCACGATTTTGGAGTTGAAATCAGCGAGGCAATCAGGATCACCGATAACGGCTGTGAAACTCTTGCTGATTTTCCAAGAGAACTCTATGTAAAAAATCCAACCCCTTCCCTTTATGTAAATGGAACGACATTGCCGAAGTATTAGAGGGGTTCCGCTATAAGGGAAAACACAAAATTTTGCATCAACAACGACAATGAAATTCACATTGTATAAATATTAGTTATCACTATAAAAAGGGACTTGGAATTTTTCCAGGTCCCTTTAGCATGGAACTCCTTTAATTGAATTGAATGAACGCACCTGAGAGTTCACAACAATCCCTTTTATCCGTGAAGTCTATACCTCTATTCATTACCGATGCCCTTTTTTGAATTCAGAACAAACATTGATGCATCCTGACCCATGAATAGCTTGTTCCCAGTATAAAAAGTTTTGTATTGAATATCCCTATATAAGAAATGATGCTTCGAACATAAAGTGGCCATTTACCCAGACAAGCCCCGTTAGCTTATTACTCACTACGTTTTTCTAATAGCAAATACAGAATAACAACCAACATTATAAAATTAGCAATTTGGAACATTCCTGAAATGTCTAAAATACTTTGAACCAGTGGAACTTGATATAGTATAAACCCCAGAATAAGTGAAGCCAAGACTACTAAGACACTATAAAGCATAATTCCTCTCCTTATATTTCATCTATTGTTTTCTTCCAGATAAGTCCCTTAAGAACAAGAAGAAAAACTTTATTCTTGTCTTGATTTCCTAAATCCATAAAACGATCGAAAACCAAGTCCTTCATAAAATGAACGAGATGAACAATTTGCAAGTAATTCAATCCTTGTGGCTGGATATTCATTATGTAAGTAGTGAAGGAATTCTTTTCCTAATCCTAATCCCCGATACTTTTTATCAATTAGCAATTCACAAATAAACAGGCTTATACGAGTATCAGTAAATCCTCTTAAATAGCCAACTACTCCTTTACCCTTTATTTCAATAACAAAGGCTACAT
The DNA here is from genome assembly GCF_039522525.1 of Salinibacillus aidingensis. Lineage (GTDB taxonomy): Bacteria > Bacillota > Bacilli > Bacillales > Alkalibacillaceae > Salinibacillus > Salinibacillus aidingensis. The sequence continues at coordinate 139,225 of NZ_BAAADO010000006.1, read as the reverse complement.
TTGAATTTTTCCACGCTTCCTTTGTATTCAAAGCATTTTCGACTAAATTCGTCCATCCTTCTTCTTTGTTTAAATCCTGTATTCTATTAAAGTCCTTTTCTTTATATGGTCGAATGACTCCCTTTATATTATCTTTCAAATCTATATCCATAATAAATTCCTTCCCTAAGAATTCTAATGTTCTTCTTTAAAAATCCTGTCAGATAGCAAATTGATTCGGAAAGTCAGCTATACCTTCTCGTCACTGTCAGACACCCTGTTCCTCATTTAACTTTGCAACCCGTTTACTTCTCAATACTGCGCCCTTCTTATTGAAAAAACACCACCCGTTTGTCGAACAAAGAGTTTCTTGCTATTTCCAAATCACTAAAAGCGTATGATCTGCAATATTTTCACAATCATCAAGTAAGTAATCCGTTCTTTCTGCAGTTTCGACCACTTCAATTGATTCACAAGTTGCAGTATTTATGCTCCCCTTCCCATATCTATCCCTTCGTATGTCGGATGTTGATATGATAGCATCACCATCATATTCAAGGTCACGAAGCACTGGGTCACCTTCTGTTGTATATCTGATTACCCTAATACTATCCTTCTGTCCCTTGTCAAAATTGTTTATAAATTTTTTAAATCTATCTATATTTTCAATGTCCCCGTGCATATCCACAATATCTTCAGATGAAGGATGGTAATCTGGAATGTTATCTTCTTTCTGATTTGTATTAGTTAAGTTTTCTGTATTCTGACAACCTGCCATTAACACTATAATTATTAAAACAAATAAAATCTTTGTTGGTTTCATATGTACCTATCCCTCCCATCAATTAGACGGCTTTCATCGAAGGAATGTTTCGTGTTATTCCAATGTTCTGCCTTAAACTGATGGGAGGGAATACCCTTGTTCAGCATCCATCACCCGTTAGCTTAATAACAAACCTCTCTAATCTTCTCTAATAATAAGCCAACAAGAAAATCATAACCTTTGGCTCCAAAATGAAGTCCATCATTTCTTATCCCTTTAAGCATTTGAGGATAGTTATCCAAAGCAATCATCTTTGAAAAAAAATCGATGAAATGGCATCCAGTTTCCACTGCTACATGATTAACTGACAAAGCATAATCGAATAAAACTTCATTAGTTCTCGCAAATTGAACTTTTTCATCAACTGGGGCTGGTGTTATTAAAATTGTTCTTTTAGGTTTAATCATTTGTGTGATTTTATAAATGTTCGTTTTATAAGTTTCTAAATCCACCATTTTATGAAATGCGGCATCATTAGCACCAAACATTACTGTTACTAAATTGGGGTTATATTTAATCACATCATTTTCAATTCTTGATAGAGCATCGTAAGTGTTATTACCTGATGCACCAGCATTTATTACTTCAAAACCTTCCAATTGCACAGCTAACTTTGTTGTAAGCATAGGTGTATCATAGCCTTCTTTTCTTGCCGTAATACTATCGCCAAAACATACTAATTTCTCCACATGACTTCTCCTAATATGTATTTTTTTGTTCAACTGTACTGATTCGTTTGGCCATTTAAGCTTCCTTCACTAATAATGAAACAAAGTTATAATAATGATTTGAAGAAAACTGATCCAAAATATATAAAACTCATACTTAAAAAGACAATTGCAAATGTTGTAATTCCTTTAGGCAATTTTCCATAAAAGTAAATTAAGGCTAAACCTATTGTTATGTGAATCAGTAAAAAAACGAACATTTTTTCCACCTACAGTTCTTATAAGTTAAACTCTTTGCCGAAAGCAGCAAAACTTTAGTCAAAACTAACGAATATGGTTGGAAGTATTAGTTCTAATACTAATATGCTTGTTATTTTAACTCTTTTGATTGAATGTTTATTAGCAATGATTATACACACCTTTTAATTATATTTGTTATACGAACCTTTGTTTCTACATTTCAATAGGAAAAGTCATTTTCCCTCTTGAAGGTTAGCCCCCTTTACTGAAATAATTAAAGAGTCTTATTAGCCTGTTGATTTCAAAAATCACGTCGTATTTCTCTTAAATAAATAGCCAATTACAACAATGCCGAGTAAAGTGGTTACCAAATGAGGTGTTGCAAATATCCAATGAGCTACAAAAGTGGTTGGTGGTGTTCCATCGGATATACCATTACCATTAAAGGCAAACCATAAGAATATAGCAGGTGCTTGAATTAACACCAAGGAAAAGACTATGACCATTTCTACAAAGTCCGCTATTTTATTCTTGTTTATTCCTAAGAAAACAACGATTCCTCCAACAACCAATTCAATGAAACCCCAAGTAATGACTATTGACTCTGTTGGACCAAAAACGCCTATTAAATAAAGCATTCCTGTTAAAATCGTTAATAACCCCAACAAAATTTCCAATTTAGCTAAGTTAATCATTTTTTTCACCCCTTATTACCATCTTCTTACTACTGCTTCTTTTTACAATATCAGGCTGTACCCCTTGTTCCAGATAAGCCTCCGTTTGTTGAAGAACACCTTTAATTATGTTTGGCAGACAACTGAAAGATGCTCTCAATTGTTTTTAGTACAAGAAAGCCTATCACAGAGCCTAAAGTGTTCAATATAATATCATCAACATCAATAGCCCTAATTGGCATCAATAGTTGTACTAACTCAATAAATGTAGAACTCAGTAAACCCACCAATCCAACTCTTAGTACACTACTTAATTTAATGAATTTTAATGCAAGCATAAACCCGAACGGCACAAACAAAATAATATTCCCAGCAATATTTCTTAAAGGTACCATAAAATAAGAGTGGCTCAGTAAGTCTTTTATACTTGAAAATGGTACGAAATTATTTGATGGACCATATCTATGAGGAATACCAATTTCAATAGGGAAAAGGGTCATTCCAATTATCCATAGTACACTCACCAAAAAAAGCAGATTGATTATTTCTTGTTTTAAATCAAATTTTTTCTTCCTATAAATGACGGTAATACCTTTGATAATAAACCATAGAACTATTATTACTATTGCTGGTAAAAGAAAGTATATCCTCAATTCCACACATCCCCGACAAATTTTTTCCCATATATAAACGACGATAAATATTCAAGTTAGTTTCATCCCTTATTAAAGTAACCTGCTCCGTTAGCTTAAGTACATTCCTTCACAAACTTTTACATCCTTCCCTTTTAGCGAAAGAATACAGCATAAATGATAAATGCCAATACCATAAAAAGAGCAAGAATTCCAGTTCCTTTCCAACCCAGACTCCCTGTTAAATCAACAAGACTTCCATTACTTGCTCTATTCGCAGCATCATTCATATCTCCAGCAGGATTTCCTCTTCCCTCCTCTTGTCTTAACCGTTCTCTTCTTTGTTCAGGAGTTTCCTGTTTTTCACTCATTAGCCACTCCCCCCCGTTCCTTTTAATCTATTACTTCATTACCGTCCCCTTGATTAAGAGAGGACAGTCCCCTTATATTAGGTTAATAAGCAATGATTTCCTTTGCAGTCATGACTCTGGTTTCCTGATTCTTGTTCACTTCCTGTGGCCTGGTTAAAATCACTTTTACTAGTTGTCCCTCGTTAAGGTTACTGAAACTCAATCGCTCTCCTGTTTTTGCCTTTATAATTGTTTCTTCGCTAATTTTCACCGTGCATAAATATTGAATGAGATTGTGCTTATCTTCTTCCTTTAAATGAAGATCATCGGTGCAACCTACCAAGACAGAATGATCTTCTGAATCTATCGTCACAATCTCCCCTTGAATCGATACAATTGCTTTTCCTTGTGAAGAAGAACATCCTGTCAGCATGACCATTAAAATAACTATGGCAATACGTATATTCCGGATTTTCGCCACCCCCTAATCCAGTAATGAATCCAATCACTAAACCTTCTATTGTCGATCGTTACTTAAACGTTCTCATTGACTCTACCCTTATGTTAACATAAAATTCCAAACCACTTTATTATTTTATAACCATTTTAGCTGCTCATATCGTGGACCCAACATTATCATTAATTCTCCAATCAGAATTTTTGTCACATGATACTGGACCCTTATCCTCATCGCCCTGTTTATTGAGGGGGGGTTGTTTTTGACTTCTTCCTTCAATAAGAGGATAATATTGAATAGCTATTTTTTTCCAATGGAGGTCATAACTTTGGAATCTATTATTTCTGTAAAAAACCTGAGGAAATCCTACAAGAATACGGAAGCGGTAAAAGGCATTAATTTTGAGGTTGAAGAAGGGGAAATTTTCGGCTTTCTGGGACCTAATGGAGCCGGAAAAAGTACAACCATCAATATGATCTGTACAATGCTGAAGCCTACATCAGGCAGCATTATTATTAATGACTACGATGTAAGTAAGGATAAGGATGCTGTACGTGGCAGCATCGGGATCATCTTTCAGGAAAATACACTTGATGAAAAGCTGACGGCCCATGAAAATCTTATGCTTCATTGTCGTTTTTATAAGGTTCCTAAAGAAAAACGGGAGGAGCGAATTCAGGAAGTCCTGGAAATCGTTGACCTCGTCAATGAACAGAAGCAGCGGGTAGAGACCTTCTCCGGGGGAATGAAACGTCGCCTGGAGATTGCCAGAGGTCTGCTTCATTATCCAAAAGTATTATTTCTCGATGAGCCGACAGTCGGCCTGGACCCGCAGACACGGGCCCATTTGTGGGAATATATTTTACGCTTAAAAGAAAAAGAAGGCATCACCATGTTCCTCACGACTCACTATCTGGATGAGGCTGAAATCAGTGATCGTGTGGCTATCATGGATCAGGGTGAGATTATTGCCATAGATTCTCCAACAGCCTTAAAGGACCAGCTTGGCGGCGATATTATTGAACTGTCTACAGAGGACAATGAGCAGGCCCTGAAGGAAATTAACGAAAAAGTGAAGGAAGCAAAGGTCACTGTTGAAGAGGATACGATTCACCTTAAAGTAGCGAGCAGTGATGCCTTTATCTCATCCTTTATTAAGACATTAAATATTCCAATTACCCGATTAAATATTCGTAAACCGACTCTGAACGATGTATTTTTAGCATTCACAGGCAGAAAAATCGGGGAAACGGTGAAAGAATAGGAGGCCTGATCATGGAAGGAATTATCGCCATTTGGCAAAGGGATCTGCTTAAGTTTTTCCGGGATAAAGCCCGGCTGTTCGGATCCTTCACCATGCCCATACTGTTTTTATTGATCTTCGGTGGAGGAATGAGCGGTTCGATGGAGACAATGATGGCCGGTAGTATGCCGAAAGGGGCAGAAGGATTCAACTATGTGGAATTCGTTTTTCCAGGAATTGTTGCCATGACCCTGCTTATGACCTCGATTTTTTCCGCCATGTCTGTAATTGAGGATAAGGATTTTGGCTATATGAAGGAAATTATGGTATCTCCAATTTCCCGAGTCAGCATTGCGATCGGAAAAATGCTGGGATCAGCGACTGTTGCCACCATTCAAGGAGTTATGCTCTTTTTGCTGATTCCGTTATTAGGGTTATCCTATGATGTGATGGCCTTAATTCAAGTGATCCCTTTTATGTTTTTACTGGGGTGTGCGCTGTCTTCCCTCGGCTTGCTTTTTGCCAGTTTAATCAATTCAACTCAGGGCTTTCAGTTAACTGTACAAATCCTGGTAATGCCAATGATTTTCCTGTCGGGAGCATTATTTCCGATTAGCAATATGCCCGCTTGGATGGATTTCATTGTAAAAATCAACCCTGTGACATACGGGGTCGATGTCATGAAGAAGGTTATGGTTGATATCGAAAATTTATCAGCACCCGTTCTGGATGCCATGGGGCTGAACATATCCTTATTCGGAAGACAGATTACGATTTTTGAAGAAGTTTTATTTATTGGTATTTTTACAACTATTCTTGTTTTATTGTCGACCGTCAGCTTTAAGCGCGCGAATGCCTAGGTACGTAGACCCCCCCGTATCCCATTAAAAGTGATACGGGGCTTTTTGTATTTAATATTTTTGGAGGGTCATCACTTTAATTCAGATTAATCAATGGCTTTTCTGGCCAGCATCTGAATGACGGCATCTTCCATCGGCGGGTTATGCAGGCCGGCCCGGACATCCCGATAATAGCGTTCAAAATCAAAATGCTTGGACAGGCCTCTTCCTCCAACGATCCTCATCGCTAAGTCCACTACCTTGCTGGCTGCGTTTGTCGCAGCTACTTTTACCGCAGCTAATTCAGTTCCCAGCTCCATACGTTTCTCAGGATACTGATCCCATTTTTCTGCAACAGCATACATAAATTGCCGTGCTCTTAGAAGCTCAAAGTCCATTTCTCCAATTTTCTGCTGAATATGGGGTACTTCAGAAATCGGTGTGTTTAGACTGTTCGGCTGATAGCTTTTGGCAAAATCGATCGCATCGTTACGGGCAGCAATAGCAATCCCTAAATAGCAGGCCGGAATATGGAGAAGCCATCCTTTAGGCTTTTTCGACTGCTGCTTCATTTCAACTAAGTGGTCCAGGTCGACTCGTACATCCTCTAATAGTAAATCATCACTGGCGGTTCCACGCATACCAAGTGTATCCCAGGTACGCTCTACTTTTATCCCTGAGGCTGTACTTGGAATGAGAAAAGACCCAATTTCCTCTTTATCCTCAACGTAGGCTGTCACAATATAGTAATCTAACACACTAGCCATCGTTGCAAAGTTTTTATGTCCATTGATGATATAGGAATCCCCCTCTCTTACAGCGCGTGTTTCCGGGATTCCTCCTCTCGATGGACTGCCAGTCGCTGGTTCTGACGCAATACGGTTTACGATTTTCTTTTCCTGGCTGAGTTCCTTGGCAAACCGGTCAAAGACGCTTTCATCCCATAGATCATCCTCTGCCAGTTCTTTGACAACCCCTAAATGCCACCCCATGGAAAGAGCAGTTGAACCGTCACCCTCCGCCAGTTTTTCCTGAACGAGAAGCAATTCATAAATAGAAATCTCCCTGCCCCCGTATGTTTTTGGTAAAGTCAGCGTGACATAATCGGTCTCTTTTAAATCACGCAGGTTATCTTCTGAAAAGGCAGCCTGCTGATCGGTTTCCTTTGCTCTCTTCTTTACACGACCGGATAATTCTTTTACCAGTTGATACAGTTCTTTATGCTGGTCTGTTTTTATAAAAGGGGAAAATAAGTCTGACAATTGAATTCCTCCTCAAAAGTTCATTCTGTTCATATTATTCCGATTTGTTTGATAGGGTTTATGCTATCTATTCTAAATGATTTAAAAAAATGGCACAACTTTTCTGATATCTTCAGTATTTCAGCCTTCTGTTTCCAAATTTATTTTAATCAGCCTATCGTCCCCTTCTTTAGGAGTACCCCGTCCGTCACGGTTATTCGTTATGGCATACAAGGAATCATTTTGAATAAAAATATCCCGCACTCTGTCTCTTTGATCATAAATGACCGTTTGTTCCTTTGTGTCTATATCAAATTCTATAATTTTTGTACCTCTTAATGCTGCAATATACAGTTTTCCTTCCCTGCTATCAATCCCCGATGGAGCCCAGGTTGTATTACCCGTATGATAAAAAGGGGGGATCATTCCCGCTTTTTCTTCACTCCCCTGAATCACTGGCCAACCGTAGTTATTTCCGGGTTCTATCCTATTGATTTCATCATGAGCGGTCTGTCCATGCTCGGTACTGTATAGCTGACCATCCTTATCCCACGCCAGTCCCTGAGGATTTCTATGACCATAGGAATACACATAGGAATTTGAAAATGGATTGTCACTCGGTATACTTCCATCTAATTCCATTCGCAAAATTTTTCCGCCCAATGAATGTAAATCCTGTGCCAGGTCAGCCTCTCCGGCATCACCTGTTGTTACATACAGCTTTTGATCAGGTCCTATTTTCAGTCTTCCCCCGTTATGGATCTGACCACCCGGAATCCCCTCCAGTAAAATGCCAGTTTCCACCCAGGTATCCTCCTGCAATTGTATGCGGATGACACGATTATAAAGACTTCCCTCCTGCTCGTATGTATGATAAGCCAGGGCTTCGTTTGTGGATTCAAAATCCGGCGCTAAAATAAAACCCAGGAATCCTCCTTCTCCGGCATGAACAATGTCTTTTGTAACGTTGATATTTTGTAAGACTGTCCTTCCTGTCTTCCCATCCACTTGTTGAATAGAACCCCCACGCTGGCTTAAATAAAATGTATCCTCAACCTTTGTGATATTCCAGGGGATGTCCAGGTTTTCAGCAATCACTTTGGGGTTTTCGGACTGAATCGTCTCCTTTGCCTCCTGTTTATCCTTTTGCCTGTCAGGAGCCTGCTCATTTTCATTTGTGCAGGCTGCCAGCATTATGATCAAAAGAAACAGCGCTACTCTTTTCATGATTAAATCCTGACCTCCCATTAAAATTCCTTTCCTTACATTTTAGTCATCAGGTACAAAAAATCCTTTTAACCTCCTGTTCCTTACACATACTACTTAAAGGATTACCTGAAATTCAGCTAAAAATAATTTCACGATGAAAACGAAAGGATGATCCAGTTTGAATCAATCCTCACAAAATCAGCCAAAAGCATTTCCTCCTCAGCACCAGCCTCAGCAGCCCGGAATAGAATCGTTAATGAATCCGCGTCCTTTAGTTGAGGATGTAGCATATAAGGGTGCTGATAAACTAAAAAACAAAGTTGCCATTATTACCGGCGGGGACAGCGGAATTGGGGCTGCTGCCGCTATTGCCTTTGCCAAGGAAGGGGCTCAATTGGTGATTCCGTATTTTTCTGATTATGAAAAGGAGGATATTGAGCGTACAAAACGCCGAATAGAAGAGCTTGGGAAAGAATGTCTGCCGATACCAGGGGATCTGAAGGATGAATCCCACTGTCAACATGTAATCAGTCAGACGATGAATCACTTTGGCCAAATTGATATCCTGGTCAATAATCATGCGGTCCAATTTCCTCAGCAAAATTTTCTTGATATTACCTCTGAACAATGGGATTTAACTTTTAAAACGAATATTTATCCATACTTTTACTTAACCAAGGCTGCTCTTCCATCGTTGCAGACAGGAGCAAAAATTATTAATACTACCTCCGTTGTCGCTTATGAGGGAAATGACCAGCTGATTGATTACTCAGCAACAAAAGGAGCCATTGTTGGTTTTACAAGAGCCCTGTCTCAAAACTTAGCCAAACAGGGAATCCATGTGAATGCAGTTGCTCCCGGACCTATCTGGACCCCTCTCATTCCAGCCAGTTTTTCCGAGCAGCATGTGAGCACATTTGGCCAAAACGTTCCCTTCAGCCGGGCCGGACAGCCTTATGAGCTTGCTCCCGCTTATGTATACTTAGCCTCAGACGATTCCGCTTATGTATCCGGGCAAGTGATTCATGTTAATGGAGGCACTATGGTCAGTTCATAACACAGGGCTTGGCGGTCTTCTTATCTGGGTGAAATGTCATTTTGGGCGTGGTGCAGGCACCTGTGACGGACACTCTCCTTGCCTTATGCTTGGGTTTTGGCCTTAATTCCCTCTATGAAGGCCATTCCGTTCTCCACTTTTTCCCTGAGTGTCCTTCATCAACCTGATGAAGGACACTTTAATAATTTTATCCTGCTCTTCCGGGCTTCATGGCTTCCTTTTGCCTGCTGCTCCCACCTTTAAAAAGAAGGCCTCTTAGTTAGGAGCTAAACGTAAACAAAGCGAGACTGGGACATAACTCATTCGCTTAGTCATAAACCGGATGATAGGCTACCTTAGCGGAGGACAGATACGTAGACTCCTGGTCGGCTAAAAGCGGCACGTCCTGTGCCAACGCCGACACTAGAACGTCCTGTTCGTCGTGGGAGGAAGGCCTAGGTGAGACCCCGCAGTGCGATAGCACGAGGAGGCTCACCAGCCGCCCACGGAAAGCGAAGTATCTTTCCGTAGCGGCGGTTCCTACTCCTATCATAATTCGAATTTACCTTTAGCGAATACACTTTGTCAAAGCCTCGCTTAACTACTGAAGACCTTATACGGCTCTATTAAAGGCTTTACCGATTTCGTTACAGGCCGCGAACCTAATAGAAGCGTCACTGCAATAGATAGCACAAGAAATAGCCACAGCTGGCCCGACTCCGTGATTGTTTCAAATATTGGCGTTAAATCCAGCGTTTTCACCACTAATCCATGCAGCAAATAAATGTAAAGGGTTCTCCCCCCTAGATGGGTAAATGGAAAACTTCGGTTCGGAATCAGTGAAAGCACACTAAAGGTCGCCAGGAAGACAGCTCCATAAATAAATAAACGCATCCATATACCATACGTTTCCTCAACACCAATATCTGCATAAGAGGAAGATGCCAGCAGCCAGTCCGTAGTTAAATCACTCAATATAGTATGATAGGAGATGAATAGCCCGATTAAAAATACAATAGCTGCTTTTTGATAAATTGGATTTCTTAAGATTTCAAAATGCTCTTTTTTCAGCTTGTAGCCTAAAAGAAAGACCGGGAAAAACACAAAGGTTCTGGATAAACTCAAGTACGTTCCAATCATTGGTACCATCCCAATAACAAGACCAATTATGAGTGCCAGTGTAAGGGAATAGGGGATTCTGGCAAAGACAATTAACAATAAATGCCAACCAAGCATACTTAGTAAAAACCATAAAGTCCATTCAGGATCGAATAAGGTAAACCCCTGATTCCCCTCTACAACAAGAAAAAATCCGGAAAAAATCGTCTGGAAAATAAAATAAGGGAGCAGTAGCTTTTTCATCAGCTTTTGAGTGTACCCTTTCCGGAATACGTTCTTGGCAAAATATCCGGCAATTAAGATAAATCCCGGCATGTGAAAGGTATAGATAAATTTATACGCCGTATCCAGTAGCTGCGAATGATCGCGATAAGGACTAATCATATGGCCAATCACCACAAGAAAAATAAGAATAAATCTCGCATTATCGAAATAAGGATCCCGTTTTGTTTCAGACCTCATCACGCTCACCTCTTTTTAGCAAAATCATGATCCGTTACAGTATTCGGATCCCTGATCGCCAGGATGGGGATACATCACATTACACTTCATTTACGGGTTTATTACGTGCAGATACCTTCCCCGATTTACATGCGTCAAAACGTATAACAGGAAAAATGAGAAAAAGGCCCATTTGGATAAAGGTTAGTCCTATATTCTGGTTATATATAATATTTCAAAAACAAAAGCATACCTAGCCACTTTGTGGATAGGTATGCCTTTTTAACACCGTGTTATTTCATTTTCATATCCGTTTTAAAGCAGGATTTCAACCTCATTATCTTCTCTTAGCTGATCAAACAGTTTTTGGACTTCTTCCTGCTGTTTTTGCTGTTTAATTGTAGAAACAATCATTTGCTTTACATCTTTAAGTTTAACGTCTTCTTCCGATGATTTTTTTATCTGTTCAAATGCTTTCTGAATTTCTTCTTCTGTTGGTTCACTTACCTCTGTATTTTCTTCAACATATTTACTGAATGCTAACTGATCCGCAATATTACTTTTTATATCTTCTTCTGTTAAATTATTCTTCTCTAAATCTTTTTGGAAGGCCTCATCACTATCATACTGAGATTTATATTGCTGATTTAACATTTCATTAATTTCTTTTTCCGTTGCTTCAAGGCCATTTTTTTCTGCCGCTTGTAACACTAGTTCTTGTCCAACAAATTGATCTAATGCTCTCTTCTCCAATTGTTCTTCAGAAACATCCTGTCCCTGAAGTCTGGAGGAAAATTGCTGATAAATTAAATTGAATTCTTCACCCTTCAATTCTTCACCATTAACTTTTGCTACTGTTTTATCATCATCAACTTGTTTCGTTACTTCTTGATCATTGGAATTTTGGCTTTCTTCCTTCTTGTCCCCATTTTCATCACCTGAACATGCTGCAAGGGTGAGGACCAGAATAACAGCCAAACTTAATAAAAGCTTTTTCATAAATGAATGTTCACTCCTCTTTTTAGAATGCAAATCCTATTGAATCATGTTTGGTTTCATAATTCAAGTAAGATCAAAAGCAGAATAAGGAAGTAATGGGCAATTTCGCGGTATAGCAAGGGATTATTTACAAATGTTTTACAATTACATATCATTATACAAAAAGGGCTGTTCAGCCTGAAAATAACCATTTACGCCAAACAGCCCGTTATTCTTTTATTTACTCCAAACTGCTTTCAATTTCACTGATCATCTCGGAAACGGAAACCAGACCGCCACCGGATAAATACCAGTAATTTGGATCTAAATAAGTAATATGGTCATTCTGATAGGCACGTGTCTTTCTTACAAGCTTGTTATCCAAAGCTTCTTCTGCCAAAACATCCCCGCCAATGGCTGCGGTTCGGTCAATGACGTATAAATGCTGAGGATCTTTTTCCACTAAAAATTCAAAGCTGATGCTCTGACCATGTGTGGATACCTTCAAGTCTTTGGCTACGGCCGGAAGACCAAATACGTCATGAATCAAACCAAAACGTGATTCAGGTCCATAAGCACTAAGACTTCCTTCATTGGACAGAACGACAAGTGAATTTTCCACCTGTTCTGCTTTATCCTGAATGTCCTTTATGGAATCTTCTACTTTCGCCAGTTCTTCCTTAATGAAGTTTTCCTGCTCATAGATTTTCCCCAGGGTTTTCATATTTTCTTTAAAGGATGCCATATATCTGGTCGTATCCACCCCAAGGAAAATTGTAGAGGAAATATCGTTCAGCTCCTCATATAAATCCTGCTGTCTTCCTGAAATAATAATCAGATCAGGATTGATTTCGGCAATTTTTTCAAAGTCCGGTTCTTTTAAACTTCCTATGTTCTCATATTCATCCGATTCAAACTTGGATAGATAAGGCGGAAGACTCGCTTTCGGTACGCCTGCTACTTCAACCCCCATCTTATCAAGGGAATCCAGAATACCATAGTCAAACACGACAACCTTTTCCGGATTCTTCGGTACATCAGTCTTACCTAGCTGGTGTTCAATCGTGATCGTTTCTCCTCCTGAAGTCTGTGATGAATCAGAATTTCCTCCACCACATGCGCCAAGTACCAATAAGGAAATGAAGACAACCCCTGCAATTCCCATCTTTTTGATATTCATATGACTCCTCCTCACTGAATCACTCTATGAAAAATACACACATATTTTATTGCCGTCGATGTTTTCGATATTAAAGTCCATTCCGTATACTTCTTTTAAAACAGATGGCTCAATGATTTCATCTGTGGTTCCTTCCTTCACCAGTTTCCCATCCTTTAATGCGACAATGTAATCGGAATAACAGGAAGCAAAATTAATATCGTGTATAACAATGACAATGGTCTTTCCCATGTCATTAACAAGCTTCCTGAGTGTTTTCATAATCTGAACCGAGTGCTTCATATCCAGGTTGTTAAGCGGCTCATCTAAAATGATATACTCTGTATCCTGGGCCAGCACCATCGCTATGTATGCACGCTGCTTCTGACCTCCACTTAATTCATGCAGATATTTATCCTGCATATCCTCAAGACCCATATAGGCAATGGCATCATCTACAAATTTCCAGTCCTCTTTTGTTAAACGCCCTTTTGAGTAAGGAAAGCGCCCAAATGAAACCAGTTCCTTCACACGTAAGCGAATATTAATAAAATTAGATTGCTTTAAAATGGCGATTTTTTTAGCAAGATCATTGCTTTTACAGCGGCTGATTTCCATTCCATCGATATAGACCTCACCTTCATCCCTTGCAATTAGACGAGCAATCATGGATACAAGGGTACTTTTACCAGCCCCATTCGGTCCGATAAAAGAAGTGATTTTTCCCTTTTGAATGTTTAATGATACATCTTCTACAACTGGCTTATCTCCATACTCTTTTAAAAGATTTTTTAACTCTACCATTTTTTACTCTCCTTTAACAAAAGATAGATGAAATACACACCGCCGACAAAGTTGACAATCACACTTAATGTTGTGGAGAAGGTGAAAACTCTTTCCACCAGCAGCTGGCCACCAATTAACGCGACGAAACTGATTAAAACAGCACCCAGAATTAAGTAATGGTGACGATAGGTTCTCATAAACTCATGGGCCACATTGGCAACCAGCAATCCTAAAAATGTAATGGGGCCAACAAGGGCTGTGGAAACAGAAACCATCACCGCAATAATAATCAGCAGACGCTTGATTACATAGTCGTAGTTGACGCCTAAATTAACAGCCTGGTCCCTACCTAACGAGAGAACATCCAGGTACTTAAGAAATTTCAGTGCGTATAAGGTTATCGCTGCCAGACCAATACTGGATATGATTAAAAGCTCATCATTGACATTGTTAAAGCTTGCAAACATCCGATCCTGAACGACCATAAACTCGTTAGGATCTAATAAAACCTGCATAAAGGTTGATAGACTTTCAAATAATGTACCAATCACTAGCCCGATTAATAGAAGAAAGTAAATGTTCTGCTGCTCGCCTTTAAACAGGAGTTTATATAACAGGCCCGCAAAAGCAATCATAAGTCCGACAGAAAGCAGGAAATTCATATTTTGATTGAGCATGGTCAACTTCATAGAACCAAATGCAAAAATCAAAAAGGTCTGAATGAGCATATATAATGAATCTAAGCCAAGGATACTGGGAGTCAGAATTCGATTATTTGTAATCGTTTGAAAGACAACGGTTGAAAATGCAATCGCAGCTCCTGTCAGGATTATAGCTGCGAGTTTTGTGATTCTTCTGGATAATATATAGCTCCAATTCCCGGAAATATCGGTAAATAAGAATACGAGAATAAGAATTGCGCTTAGTCCAGTTAAAACGGAGATCTTTGTCTTATAGCCCATATGCCTTTCTCCTAACTAGTAAATAAACAAATATTGCACTTCCAACAACACCTACTGTAAGTCCTATAGCGATTTCATAAGGATAAATAATGACTCTGCTTAAAATGTCACATGCAAGGACAAATATGGCCCCAAGCATCGCTGTGTGCGGCAGATTGTTTTTTAAATGATCTCCTCGATAAATGGTAACGATATTCGGGATGACCAGACCCAGGAAAGGAATCATTCCTACGGTTAAAACAACAACAGCGCTCACCATCGCAACTATGGCTAAGCCAATATTTACGACCTGACGATAATTCAGGCCTAAGTTTTTTGCGAATTCCTCTCCCATCCCGGCAATGGTAAAGCGATTAGCAAAAAAGTAAGCCAGGATCAGCAGCGGGATGCTTAGAAATAACAATTCATAACGACCCTGAATAATTAAAGAAAAATCTCCTTGAAGCCAGGACGACATGTTTTGGATCAGGTTATTTTTGTAAGCAAAAAAGGTCGATAATGAATTCACAATATTCCCGAACATTAAGCCTACCAGTGGGATGAATATCGTATCCTTGAATTTCACCTGGTCAAGGATCTTCATAAAGATAAAGGTCCCCAGTAAAGCAAAGGCAAAAGCAACAAGCATCTTTTGTAAGGGACTTGCTGAGGTGAAGACCATCAGCGAAACTAAGATCCCAAACCGGGCAGAATCCATCGTACCTGCTGTTGTGGGCGATACAAACCGGTTTCTTGTAAGCTGCATCATAATTAAACCGGCGACACTCATGCTCATCCCTGCAATAATAATGCTAATTAAGCGTGGCACCCTGCTTACATATAAGATTTGTACCTCTTCACTTTGCAGGTTCAATAAATCGGATGGTGAAATATCCGATACACCGATAAACAGTGATATCACGGAAAGAATCAGAAGTACAATGAGTAAATATCTCTTCTTCATGTAAATTCCTCATTACCTGTAAAAATTAAAATCATTTTAATCTGGACCAACGTTGATCTGATTTTTATCTGCCCACATTAGAATTATTTCAAATAATGAAAATGAGATTCATTATCAATTAGACATCTCCATTATAGCTCATTGATAATGATTGTCAATACATATTCAAGAGAACTTTTTTTGTTATTTTAGGAGAGTTTGTCGGTTGGGGATGTGGAGGTGCTCCTTCTGTGCCGGGAACAGGGCTGGTGGATATACATCTGAGGAATCAGCCGTTTAGTCTCAGTTTTTCCCTCAAAACTTGAAGTGGGGATATTACGGCCAGTTCATGCGTGATAAAAAAGCTTCCAAAGCAAATGACTTTGGAAGCTTAATCTCACTTCATCAACTGGCAGGACATTAGACGAACAGAATCCACAAAATAAAGGTAAAAACAAAAGCGACGATGCCCTGGAGGAGTGTGGCTGCTGTCTGGGCTTTATACGCCTGTGTCACGGACATACCACTGAATTCTTTTACCACCCAGAAATAACTGTCATTCACATGGGATACGACCATAGCACCTGCTCCAATGGCCATAACAACTAACGCAAGAGGAACAGCACCTGAAATACTTACTTCCATCAATAAAGGCGCAACAAGTGTAGATGTAATAACAATTGCAGCCGTTGAAGAGCCTTGAGCCGATTTTAAACCTGCTGCAATCAGGAACGGAATCAACAGGAACATGGCACCGGTAAAAAATGCATTGTCGCCAAATCCCTGAATATATTCTGCAACAGAAGTAGAACTGATTACATTCCCAAAAGCGCCCCCTGCTCCTGTAATAAGTAAGATTGGGGCTGCTTCCTTTATGCCCATTCCAATCCACTCAGACAAAGTCTCTTCATCGAATTTAGGCAATAGTAGAAAGGCAAACAGAACCCCTGCCAATAAAGCAACGACCGGTGAACCTAAAAATAGAAATATGTCAAAGATGGTACCAGACCACCCTGCGAATGTAATCACAGATCCAAATCCGATGAGCAGAATAGGGACAACAATTGGCATAAAGGATTTGGCAGCAGACGGCATTTCTCCAAACTGATCAATGATCGTTTGATAGTCGTAAGGAGATTGGTCATCAGCCTCTCCTTCAATTTTAATTTTTGTACCGACTTTCACAGACCATATATAGCCCATAATAATTGTCGGAATGGCAACCACTACACCAATCAGAATAATGGTTCCCAGGTAATTTTCCGCCCCAATGTTTCCTGCTGCAGCTATGGGTCCGGGAGTTGGCGGAACTAACGTATGGGTCGCAAATAAACCTGTGGCTAACGCAATTGCCATTGATGCGACTGCGACCTTAGCTTTTTTAGCCAATGCTTTTTTGAGTGACGACAAAATCACATAGCCTGAATCACAAAAAACAGGTACACTGACAATTGATCCGATCAGGCTCATCGCTAGTTGAGGCCGTTTTTCCCCAACTATACGCAGGATTACTTCAGCCATTCGAAGGGCAGCACCCGACTTTTCCAGAATAATTCCAATGATGGTTCCAAACACAATAACTAACCCGATACCACCCATTAAACCTCCAAATCCGCCATTAACAGCTTCAACAACATCCATTAACGGCAATCCGCCAAAGAGACCAATGCCAAACGAAGCCAGTATAAGTGATATAAAGGGATGAAGCTTCCATTTGGCCGTTGCAAAAATAATAAAGAGAACACCTAAAACAATCAGCACTAACAGACCGAAACCTTCCATGTAACCACCCCATTCATTTTTGTTAAATTATCATAAAATTATGAAAATTCCTTTACTAAGGCATATGTCTCTTGTCCGTTTTATATACGAAGATCCTTTCATTCACCCAACAGGTTACCTTTGCTTTTCTTTGTCTTCCGAATCGTTTACAATAATGGCAAAGAAGCTGTCAGTGAGGTGGTAGTTATGAAGATTATTTCAATTGAACCGACACCAAGTCCGAATTCAATGAAGATTATTCTGAGTGAACCATTGCCTGAAGGAGAAACATACAATTATAAACCGGATGACAATCTGGATAATGCTCCTTCATTTATAAAGGATCTGTTTGCCATTGAAGGGGTAAAAAATATTTATCATGTGGCTGATTTTATTGCGCTGGATCGGAATCCAAGGCTGGCATGGGAGGAAATCTTACCTAAAGTGCGGGAAGTATTTGGAGAATCCGGCGAAACGGAAAATACACAGGAAGCTGGTGCTCTGAACCGGGAGCCATTTGGTGAGATCAGTGTGTTTATTCAAATGTTCCGGGATATTCCCATGCAGGTAAAAATTGAGGACGGAAATGAAGAAAAACGATTCGGCTTACCTGAGCGGTTTATGAATGCCGTCATGAAAGCTTCAGCAGAGACACCATCTTTTGTAATGGAGAGAAAATGGGTGGAGCAAAGTCCTCGTTATGGAGCTCCCGAAGATATCGGAGAAGATGTTGTGGAAGAATTATCCGCGAGCTATGATGAAGAGCGTCTGGATGAATTGGCCGAACAGGCTCTTCACCCCAAACCGGAAGAAGAGTCTGCAAAAACGAAAGAAAAACATAAAGTCTCCTTGGAAACACTGGATCACCCGGATTGGAAGGTACGCTATGCAGCATTAGATCGAATGGATGATCCAGACTTGGAAGATTTGCCTGTTTTAGATAAGGCCCTGGATGATGAAAAAATGTCTGTACGAAGGATTGCAACGGCCTACTTAGGTATGATTGAAGATCGTAAAGTCCTCCCTTATCTTTATAAGGCGCTGCAGGACAGAGTCGTTACGGTTCGCCGGACAGCGGGCGATTGCCTTTCAGACCTTGGTTTTAAGGAAGCTATACCGGAAATGGTTAAAACCTTAAAAGATTCGAGTAAGTTGGTGAGATGGAGGGCAGCCATGTTCCTATATGAAGTGGGCGATGAATCGGCTCTTCCTGCCTTGCATGAAGCCGCGGATGATTCTGAGTTTGAAGTTCGTCTCCAAATTAACATGGCCATTGAACGCATTGAAGGAGGACATGAAGCTAAAGGTTCTGTCTGGCATCAAATGACTCAGGCGACCAATAACAAATAGATAACCAAAAAACACAGCCCGGAAATTTAGCAAAAAAATGAAACTGCACTCAAAGGATGATTTGATCCTTAAGGGTGCAGTTTTCTGCTTGATAGGAGAGCTTTAAGAATGAACGATTTCTATCTTACAATGAACTGTTTATTCCACACTTACCTGTTTCGCCTCCGTAATGACACTCTCCATTAATGTCTTTACCGTTTGATCTTTCGCAAGCCTTGGACTTTGACCGGACCATAAGGACATATACTCCGGATTCCCTTGTGATGCAGAAGCTTTCCTGATTCCTTTTGTTAAGCTATTCTGTACTGGATAATCAGGGATAGTAGCTTCCTTCTGACTGAACTCAGAAATAAACTGATTATGTATGCCTCTTGCCCATTTACCTGAAAAGGACCGGGTCAAAACAACCTGATCTTCCTGGGCTTGAAGGATTTCCTGTTTATGCAGGGGATTGGCTCCACTTTCCTTACATGTCAGAAATGCCGTTCCCATCTGTACCCCCTCAGCTCCTAAACAGAGAGATGCCATTAAGCCTCTTCCATCCATTATTCCTCCTGCCGCAATAACCGGGATTCGAACCTGGTCAACTACCTGAGGAATTAAAGACATCAAGCCAACTAAACCATCCTGATTATCCGGACTGAAATCCCCCCGATGTCCGCCAGCCTCACTCCCCTGAACAACAACGATATCCATACCGCTTCGTTCAATTTCTATTGCTTCTTTAACTGTTGTAGCTGTACCTATTAATATAATATCCTGACTTTTCAATTGCTTTACGGTATCCTTGGAAGGAATCCCAAATGTGAAGGAGCAAATCGGAACCTCTTCTTCCTGAATTACTTTCATTTGTTCCTGAAAGGTTTCCAGTAAATGATCAAATACAGGAGCATCCGTCTTATCATCAGGAATATTCAACTGGTTACGGATAGGTTGTAAGGCCTGATTTGCTTCTTGCCATTCCTTTTCGGTCGTATCAAATTCACCGGGAACAAACAGATTCACACCAAAGGGAGCATTCGTTAATTCTTTGATTTCTCTAATTTGCTTTCTCACTTGATCCGGAGTCATATAACCTGCTCCAATCATACCTAATCCCCCGGTATTCGATACCTCAGCAACCAATTCTGATGTAGTTACACCACCAGCCATAGGGGCCTGAATAATCGGATACTGAATAAGCAAACGTTCAGTCACCTTCGTTTTCAAATCCATCTATACACCTCATTTGTAAATGATTTAAAAAAGCTGGAAATCAATTTCATTTGACCTCCAGCTTTTCCCAAGATTATATCACAAAATCCGATTAGTTTTCAGAATTATCTATCACCTCATATTTTATTGTGTTCTGATGGAATCGTATCCTGATGATGAAGTTGTCAGTGAGGAAATGATGAATGAGATTTATCAGCTTCAACATAAATACGGATATAAGTAGGGAGCTATCTGTATATGATAGCTCCCTTTTCTATTACTGCTTTCGGTTATATTGCTCTTCAGCCATTTTTATCATTTCCCGTACCATGTTGCCGCCAATTTCGCCACCAATTTTCCCGGCATCCTTTGCTTTTAAATCCCCATTGTCACCGTGCTGAAGGGGTATTCCCTGTTCCTCAGCGATTTCATATTTAGCCTCATCGGGAGAATTGGTATGAGCAACTTGTGCCTTCAGATGGTCCAGGCCTTGGCGAGCCTCTGGTACAAGAATTTTATTGTTATTTCTTTCGGTCATCCGTATCTCTCCTCTTTTCCAGATTCGAGTATGACCTTTCTGCGGGGAAACCCTTGCCCCCTCTCATTATGTTTTACTGAATGGAGGGATTTATGAAATTTAATGGTGATGATGGTGTCCCTTTTTCGGATTTGTAACGACAAACTCTTCTTCCGGAACCTGGAAGAACTGAATCCAAATCCCATCCAGCCATTCTTCTTCCTGTTTACTTAATAAAATTTCTACATCTTTATCTGTCTTTACAATTTCATCATCTTCTTTAGGTGTATCGATACCAATATCATAATGGGCGTGATCTCCGTGTACATGGGAAACACTGACCCGTATCATTTTTCCTTCAGCTTCCTTGGTCGCTAACATACGTTTGAGTTCCTTACCGGCTAAGCGGTTGATTTTTACTTCCATGTTTAGTCCTCCTAAAAATTCATCTTTTCATATTATATCCTTAATTTTAGACAAAAATAAAGCAAAAGGGAATTTCAGCTATACTATTATGCACACAGGATGTTTCCGTATTATCAGGTTAGAAAATAGACTGAGGCAGCAATTTATACCGATATAGACGCACAATCATTTCAATAATAAGCTTTGGAAACTTTTTCGGGAAATATTTTAAGCGATAAAATTTCTGATAGGTGGCCTTTAAATCGTCCCACTGCCTGCATTCTTTGGTTTGTTTAAAGCGGGCAACATCAATAAGCTTTACCTGCCCATGACCGGTAAGAATGATATTTTTCAAGTGAGTATCAGAAGGGTTTAATCCCTTTGATTTGGCAAAATTCATCGCCTGATCTACCTGTTTTACCATCTCAGGAGTTATTTCAATTCCCTGACATAGGCATTCATAAAAGGTAATCCCAGATAAATATTCTAAGATAAAATAATTCCTGCCTTCACCATAAATAGCAGGGAAATACTGATCGTTATTTAATTGCCTGTAAATATTTATTTCCTGCTTTGCCAGGTATTCGCAGGAGGGATAAAATATTTTAACTGCCTTGTCTGTATTTGCAACTTTAAATACAGCAGCACTTCTTCCTTTACCGATTAAGATAAGCTCATCAGGATGTGAACGAATCCTTGTTTTGTGAAATGTCACCTTCTCAACCAAATCCCCAATAGGTTTCATTCTGGATTATCCTC
Source organism: Salinibacillus aidingensis (assembly GCF_039522525.1). Taxonomy (GTDB): domain Bacteria; phylum Bacillota; class Bacilli; order Bacillales; family Alkalibacillaceae; genus Salinibacillus; species Salinibacillus aidingensis. The sequence goes on along the minus strand of NZ_BAAADO010000006.1, from coordinate 117,481 downwards.
TCCATTTCAGGTCTTTTCCACTGAACATTCCCGGGAAAAAGAAAAGTATGTGATTCGTTATCACATACCTTTCTTTTATCATATATTTTTTTCAATTGCATTTTATGTGCTTAAGCATTCTCCATTAAATGATCCTTTAACTGATCCCGTAGCGAACGTTTCAGGAATTTACCAACGGAGGTTTTTGGCAATTCATCCATAAAGACAATATCATCCGGAAGCCACCATTTCGCAAATTGAGGACGCATATAATCCAGCAGGTCTTCCTTTCCTATTTGATCCTTATAGGCATCTTTTAAGACGACACATGCAACAGGCCGTTCCATCCACTTCGGATGTGGAACGGCAACGACGGCAGCCTCGAAAACGGCTTCGTGTGCCATAAGTACATTTTCAATATCAACGGAAGAAATCCATTCTCCGCCACTTTTAATTAAATCCTTCGTACGGTCCACTAACTTAATATTTCCTTCCTCATCAATGGTTGCAATATCACCTGTATGCAACCAGCCATCCTGGAAGGCATCAGCTGTGCGCTCATCATTATAATATTCACTTGCAATCCACGGGCCTCTGACAAGCAGTTCTCCCATCTCTTTTCCATCTGCTCTGACTTCTCCACGATCGTTGACTACTTTCGCCTCCAGCCCAGGGACAATAATTCCCTGTTTGGAGCGGACATCAAGCTTCTCTTCTTCAGGTAAATCCTGCTGATAACTTTTCAGTCTTGCTGCAGTCACAACTGGAGTGGTCTCTGTTAAACCATAGGCATGTAAGAATGGGATCCCATGCTGTGATTCAAAGGCACGAATAATCCCTCGAGGGGCAGCTGATCCCCCGCAGACAACTGCACGTAAGCTGCTCATATCATAGTCGTGCTGCTCCAGTTCGTTTAACAGTCCTAACCAGATGGTTGGTACACCCGCTGTCAAAGTAACCTTTTCTTCTTCAATGAGTTCAGCTAACAGCTTTGGCGTGAACATTGGTCCTGGCAAAACCTGCGTGGTTCCAAACCATGTGGAAGCAAACGGAAGTCCCCAGGCATTCACGTGGAACATCGGTACAACCGGCATCAATACATCAGATTCGGACAGACCAAGCGTATCACTTAATCCTAATGCCATACTATGCAGGACGAGCCCGCGATGGGTATATTCCACTCCTTTAGGTTTTCCTGTAGTTGCAGATGTATAGCACATGGCTGCGGGATCATTTTCATCTAGTAGGTCAACATTATAATGATAGTCGGAATCCCCCTCAGCAATAAGGTCTTCATACGAATATACAGGTGAAAGTGATGTTGAAGGCACTTGATCTCCATCGGTCATAATGACATAAGCCTTTACAGTTTCCAATTTATCCTGAACCTGTTCAACCGCTGGAATGATATCTTCATCAATTAACAGTACTTTATCTTCCGCATGATTCAGGATGTAGCTCAAATGCTCCTGAGACAGCCGAAAATTAGCCATATGCAGTACGGCTCCCATGCAAGGTACAGCAAAATAGGCTTCTAAATGACGATGATGATTCCAGGCAAGTGTAGCCACACGGTCTCCCTTTTGAATCCCCAGCTTTTCCAAGGCACTGGATAGGGCACGTGCTCTCTGCCCGATATCTCTGTAGGTCAGACGGTGAATGGTTGAACCTGTCCGGGAGATCACCTGTTTTTTGCTGAAGTACTTTTCAGCCCGTTCAATCTTCTGAACTAACGTTAAAGGCGTATTCATCATTGTTTATCAACCCTTCCTGTAATTTGAAAATATTTAATATTCAGTAAATTTTAAGTAAAAAAATAAAACGGTTACCAACTGTATGCACTTTATATTGTATGCGTTTTCACAACTGATTGCAATAGTCTGTTTTCTAATCCTCCAAGTACCCAGCCAGGCACACCTTTATAAAAGGATCACCGATGGCTGCAATACCCAAAAATTAAGAAGGAGCAGATTCTGCTATGAACCTGCTCTTTTCTTACAAAAAAACGATTACTTTGTATTTTGCTCGATAAATGAACCTACTCTCTGCTGAAATTCTTCTGGCGCTACTGTAAATGCTTTAGTGTGTCCTGCATCCGGTACAATCCACAATTCCCTTTCCCCACCTGCTGCTTCATAAATCTCGTGTGCCATGTCAGTTGGAACGAGCTCATCAATCGCCCCATGGATAATAAAGAGCGGTTTTGTATTCTTCTTTACCTGCTCCATAGCCGAAGCCTCTTCAAAGGTATAGCCTGCCCGCACCTTCGTAAACAGACTTGTGAGATCCAGCAATGGGAATGAAGGCAATCCATATAAGTATTTTAATTGGTGGGTTAATTCCTCTTTGACCGTTGTGTAGCCACTATCAGCAACTATCCCCTTTACTTCTTCAGGCAGCTGCTCCCCGCTTGCCATTAAAACAGTGGCTGCACCCATAGAATTTCCATGCCAGAAGATCTGTTCAGCGTTTTTCTTTTCTATTAAAATATCAGTCCAGCCTAATATGTCCTTGCGATCATGCCAGCCGTAGCCAATATAGTCTCCTTCACTTTCCCCATGTCCTCGTGCATCAGGCATTAATATATCAAATCCCTGATCATAATAGAATTTCACATAATCATCCATCTGTTCTTTGTGACCGCGATAGCCATGAGCCAGTATCACTGCTTTACCTGTTGACTGCTCATTTTTCAGGAAGTCCGCTTTTAAGGTTAAATCGTCATAGGAGTTCTGTGTAATGGTTTCAAAAGATTGATTCTGGTACCACTGCTTTGCTTCCTGAAGAATTTGGTGTTCAGCTTCCACCTCTGCTGTTGCCGGCTCTGATCCTCGATAAAGCTCTACTTCCTGTCCACGCTTAACGGCCTCGCCATAAAAATAATTGACGGCAAATCCTGCGCCAATGATAACCAGTCCTAAAAAAATACTTGCGATAATGATAATCTTTTTCTTCATCCTGCTCCCTCAATTATATTCTATTTTTTATCATCAGTTTCTGATAACTCGTCTACCAGTCTCTCAGCCGCACGACGGTAAAAATTACTCATATTTACAAAAGAAGAAATAAGAAATACCTTTTTTAAGTAATCCAGATCCTCTTCATCCAGTTGATTGGCTATTTCCTCCACCTTTTCTTCACTATCTCTTGTATGATTGGAAAAGGTCTCCGCATTTTGTTCAGATAAATGAATGTAGCTGCGGTAAAATCGGTCGAGATCAAAGTCTCCCTCAGTCATTTTTTGATTGATACCTTCTAAGACTGCTTTTATATCATTGATAGATAAAGCGCCTTTAAGCTGATAGATTAAGCTGATTAATAATACATGGTCTTTGGAATATTTTTTATTTGTAATCGGAAAGAACAGCTTGCCCTTCGCATAATTATTTATCATCGTTTTGGTTAAAACTTTATCCTCTTCATGTCTCTTTGAATCTTTATATTTTTTCTCGAATAATTGAATCACCTGATCCATATATAAGTCCAGGTCCGGTATATCCTCCGGGGTTAAGTGGTTGTACAATTCCAATTCTTCAAGTAACTCATCGATATTTTCCATAAAATTTCCCTCATTAAAATGGTTTTATGATTCTATTATACGGGAACCTTTTTATACAGTAAAGGTTGACTGCATGTGATTATCATTGTATCATTATATGTAGTTATTAAAACTACATAACGTTTTGGAGGGATTTTGTGGGTGCATATATTCGTGAGCCAATAAATGGATTTACCCATTTATTCGGTGCTGTTTTTTCCTTTGCCGGTTTACTTGCTTTAGTCATAAAGGCTGCAATGAACAGCTTTTCGGCTGTAGATATAATGGCTGTTATTATTTTTGGGGTCAGCATGATTCTGCTATACTCCGCTTCAGCGACTTATCATATGGTCACGGCCAGAGATCATGTCATTGCATTTTTAAGACGGATTGATCACTCGATGATTTTCGTTTTAATTGCAGGTACGTATACACCGTTTTGTTTAATCAGCATGGAAGGTACATTAGGATGGGTTCTCTTTATTATTATTCAGAGCCTTGCTGTATTTGGGGTGGCTTATAAATTGATTTTCTTTCACAGCCCAAGATGGTTGTCGACGTCTATTTACATTGCTATGGGCTGGATGGTCATTTTCTTTTTCTCCCCTCTATCAGATGTGATCGGTACAGGAGGAATGACCCTTCTCATTGCAGGCGGGGTTTTGTATACCATAGGTGGCGTGATTTACGGGGCCAAGCCTAAGTTCCTGGAATTTAAACATATGGGCTTTCATGAGATTTTCCATATCTTTATTCTGCTCGGCAGCCTTGCTCATTTTCTATCGGTTTATTTCTATGTATTATAATGGAATCTTAAGGATTGTGAAAGGAGTCTGCTGATGAAAGCAGGCTTCTTTTTTCACTTCATTCTATCAAATTTTTCTATTATATGGCTTAGCCATTTTCGTAGTAATTCGTAATACTCGGGCAGTTGTTTAAAAATTTCCACTGCTAACTCTTCATTATAAGTATGAACCGTTAGATTTCGGTCATTTACCATTTTTAGCCCCAGTATGGTTTCTTCTTCAGTAAACATACCTATCTCCCGTGAATAACGAATAACCCCTTTTGGTGAACCTGCATCCAACCCTTCAATATCAAATAAGAACTGTTTCCCTGCCTTCCAGCATGCTTCAAAAGTAAATTCAAACCTTTGTATCGCGGCATCCCTTTCTACATTAGAGGGTTTTGATATTTCTAACACTTCACCAAAAGCTGTTAAGGCACGTTTAGCAAGTTTAATTCTTTCTTCTAATCTTTCCATAATACCCCTTCTTCCTTTACTCTTTCTTTAAGTTGCTCATTAGCAGCAGTTAAATCGACAAGATCCACATGATAGGGGATTGTTGATTCTTCAATACGATCTCGTAGTTCTACCCACTTTCTCATTGGAATTTCACCATCCGATTGTATCGCAACATCTATATCTGATGTTTGTTTTTCTTCTTCACGGGCCCAAGAACCAAAAAGATATACTTTTACCGGTTCATCTTCTAATGTTTTAACGACAATATCCCTTAAATCAATTAATAATTTTTCTCTAAGTACGTGATTACGACTCATGGTTGTTCACCTCAATTCTCAATCATGAAATAACAAGCACAATCCGTTAAATTTAACATCTTCCCTATCTTAATTATATCAATATTTAACGGCAAAAACGAACCCCTACCGCTGGGGTTCGTTTTTATGTGCAAAGACCTTTTCCAGTTGCTCTGCTCCTTCTCTTAATGCCTGCTCTGATTCAGGAGAAAAGCCAATGAAGTTTCCAAAGCCATGAATAAGTCCGTCATAATTTTTATAGAAAACGTTGACACCGCCTGACTTTAACTCATCAGCAAAAGCCTTTCCTTCATCACGCAACGGATCATACTCTGCCGTCAAAAGTGTTGCGGAAGGGAGTTTATCTAATTCCTTAAACATTATAGGGGAGGCATAGGGATGGTTGCGTTCCTTTGGATGATTGAAATAATGCTTACTGAACCACTGCATCATTTCCAGCGTTAGAAAGTAGCCGTCTGCGTTTTCCATCATGGATGCAGGTGGTGTTTCTCCTTTAAATCCTGTTGAAGGATATAAAAGGAATTGATGCTTGATGTCAGGACCTCCCTGTTCATAAGCTTTGATACAAGTTACAATAGACAGATTTCCACCGGCACTGTCGCCACCCACCGCAATTCGCTGTCCATCCATATCAAATGCTGAGGCATGCTCGGCAACCCAGACGAGCGAATCATAGGCATCTTCAACAGCAGCCGGATATTTATGCTCAGGTGCAAGCCGATAATCTACAGAAACGACCACACATTTAGCCTGATTAGCGATCAAACGACAAATGGAATCATGACTGTCCAGATCGCCAATCACCCATCCACCGCCATGATAATAAACCAGTCCCGGATATGGAGCCTCTCCTTCCACTGGTGTATAAACACGAACCGGGATGTCTCTGCCTTCAAGAGACAGTACCCGGTTTTCCACCTTCTCAACACGCTCTCCCCCTTGAGCCATAGCAAGCATCTGCTTTTCCTTGGCCCGGTACTGCTCAGGGGTCACCTGGTCCATATCAATCTCAGGTAACGCCTTAAGATCATCCAGGAATGCCTGAATGCTTGGAACCACCGCCATTTTACTCTCCTCCTTTTTTTTATAACAAAGACGCAAGCGCCCGTTTAGCGACGTACGGACTGGACTGAGCCATAGGAGATAAAGGAAACACGACGAACCTTGTGAGTCGATGTTGACTTATCGTACGAAGGTGAAGGAAGTCACGCTAGTCGCTAGACGCTGGAGCCGGACGTGGCCTCTACTAATCACACCACTTTAAATTTCATATAGCGTAAAAAAACATTATTCCTGATTTATTTTTACAATTTGCTTCCCTAAATTTTCACCTTTAAAGAGACCGATAAATGCCTGTGGAACATTTTCAAATCCTTCTACAATTGTCTCTTCATATTTTAACTTTCCTTCTGAGAGCCACTGTCCAAGATCCCTTGCTGCCTCCTTAAATCGTGGAGCATAGTCGCTTACAATAAATCCTTTCATCAAGGCCCGTGTTTTAATCAGCTTAGGCTGAATACGAGGACCCATATCCTCACTGAGACTTGTGATATTGTAAGAGGAAATAGCCCCGCAAACCGGTACTCGCGCAAAATCGTTCAGCAGGCTGGTCACCGCATCTGAAATCGGACCGCCAACGTTATCAAAATAGACATCCACTCCATTCGGGCACGCCTTTTTCACAGATTTATAGATATTTTCCGTTGTTTTATAGTTAATGGTGGCATCAAATCCCAGCTCTTTTTCCAGGTATTCTGTCTTTTTATCTGAACCGGCAATCCCTACCACTCGTGTGCCCTTCATTTTGGCGATTTGTCCGACAGCCATACCAACTGCACCGGCAGCACCTGAGATAACAACCGTTTCTCCCTCTTTTGGCTGTCCGATATCCAGCAACCCAAAATAAGCGGTCAAACCTGTTGTTCCCAGAATTCCAAGATAGGCTGACAGAGGAGCGAGCTGTTCATCCACTTTCCGAATCTGAGAAGCATCCATTGCATTATATCGCTGCCAGCCAAGCATACCTGTCACCTTATCGCCAGCCTTAAGTTTGTCACTTTTGGATTCAACTACTTCCCCTACAACACCACCAGATATCACTTCATCCACTTTAAATGGTTCGATGTAGGATTTTGCTGTACTCATCCTTCCTCTCATATATGGATCCACAGATATATACAGGGATTGAATCAGAACTTGCCCCTCTTTTAATTCCGGTACTTCTGTCTCTCTAATTTCAAAGTTATCCTCTGCAGGTGTTCCTTCTGGTCTGGATTTTAATAAAATTTGTTCATTTTTCATATTTCTGCTCCTTTCTTTTATGCGTAATTGGCCACAGCCTTTTTAACATTCTATTTATATAACTTCTTGGTTCATGAGGATTATCCTTTAATTAATTGAAAATTCAATTTTTGTCCTGCGAATTGCAGGTGAAAGTGCTTACAAGTCGAATACATAGAAGGAATGAAAAATATACATTAGAAAAATAACGTGGGTTCCATTTAGGGGGGAGACCATATGAACTATGACGTTATTATCGTAGGAGCTGGTCTGGCAGGGCTGACGGCTGCGGCTGAAGTAACGGATTCAGGAAAAAAAGTATTACTGTTAGATCAGGAACCAGAAGCATCTTTAGGCGGACAGGCATGGTGGTCCTTTGGCGGGCTATTTCTGATTAATTCCCCTGAACAGAGGCGAATGGGAATTAAAGACTCTAAAGAATTGGCGTGGCAGGACTGGCTGGGTACTGCCGGTTTTGATCGTGAAGATGATGAGGATTATTGGGGAAAAAAGTGGGCTGAGGCTTATGTGGATTTTGCGGCTGGTGAAAAGCGGGCCTGGTTAAAATCCTTAGGGGTCCGTTTTTTTCCTGTTGTAGGCTGGGCCGAGCGTGGGGGCTATCTGGCTGAAGGACACGGAAATTCCGTTCCCCGATTCCATATTACCTGGGGAACCGGTCCGGGGATTGTGGAACCATTTGAACATAAATTACGTGAAGCCATGAAAAAGGGACTCGCTGATTATCGTCCACGGCACCAGGTGGATGAGCTTATCACTGAAAATGGTAAGATCGTGGGGGTAAGAGGCTCAATTTTGGAGGAAAGTGACGCTTCCAGAGGGGAAGAAAGCTCTCGAACTGTGGTTGATGATTTTGAATTTAGTGCAGATGCTGTGATTGTTTCAAGTGGTGGTATTGGGGCTAACTTTGAGCTCATTCGTGAAAACTGGCCTTCCCCACTAGGTAAGCCACCTGGAAATATGATTTCCGGAGTGCCAGCACATGTAGACGGGCGCATGCTTGCCATTTCGGAAAAAGCAGGAGGGAAAATTGTCAATCGGGATCGGATGTGGCACTACACGGAAGGTATTAAAAATTGGAGCCCCATCTGGCCGGAGCACGGTATACGAATTCTTCCCGGCCCCTCCTCGATCTGGCTTGATGCGAATGGCAATCGCCTGTCGGTACCCAATTTACCCGGGTTTGATACATTGAGTACGCTGAAAGCCATTCTTTCAACAGGCTATGATTATTCCTGGTTTATTTTAACAAAAACCATTATCGAACGTGAATTTGCCTTGTCCGGATCCGAGCAGAATCCTGATTTAACCGGAAAAAGCATTCGCAAGGTCCTGTCACGTGTGCTGCCTGGTCCTCCTGGGCCTGTGCAGGCATTCATGGATAAAGGTGAGGATTTTATAGTTGCCAAAGACCTTCAAGAACTCGTTAAGGGAATGAATGATCTTACGGGAGAACAGCAGCTTGATTACTCTCATATTAAAAGGCAAATAGAAGCTAGAGACCGAGCGATGGATAATTCCTTTTCAAAAGATTTACAGGTAACAGCTTTACGAGGAGCACGCCAATACCGCGGTGATCGTCGAATTCGTGTAGCAAAGCCTCACAAAATTTTAGATCCAAAACACGGACCACTGATTGCGGTACGTCTTAACATTTTAAGCCGTAAAACCCTCGGTGGACTTCAGACCGATCTCTCAGGCAGAGTGTTAAATGATGAGGGTGAGCCTGTCAAAGGACTCTATGCCGCCGGGGAAGTGTCCGGTTTCGGCGGTGGCGGTGTTCACGGGTATCGCTCCCTGGAAGGAACCTTTTTGGGCGGATGCTTATTTTCTGGCAGGAAAGCAGGTCGGGGTGTTGTGGAAGATATCGGGCGTTAGGGATTAATGTAAAGCTTTAAATGGTAACGAAAATTTTAAAACAGGCTGGTTTCTGGCTTTGACAGTCAGGCAAATGAACCATCCTGGAGTCTGAATTAGATTTCCAGGATGGTTTTTTGCGTTTTTGCAGGGAGTTGGCTGGTTGGATTTTGTGATTCGGGGGTGGTATCCGCCGGTTGGAGGATTCTATCAATTAGTTTTGGGGTTTTATCCACCGATTTTGAAGTGAATCACGTCTTTTTTTAAATCTATCAACCTTTGCTATTCAGGCTGTTCTTTAATCGGTTCATTTGGCGTGGTTATCTGTCAATTGCTGCTGGGTATCAATCAAGTCTGTTTATATTCAAGGCTGTTTGCTGGTTTTATCAATCAGTTTCTTAGATTTATCAATCAAAACTGATCTACCACTTCTGATCCCTGCATTTATCCACCGATTCATGCTGGTTTCAAGGCTGTTCACTCTATGTATCCGTCATTTCCACACTTTTATCAATCACTCTCACTCATTTATCCATCAAATTCAATAATCTATCCATCCCCCCATCCAGTACAATAAAAAAAGCCTGATCCCTTCATCATGAATCAGGCTCTTTCATTTATTCATTAGGCTACAACATCATAGCCCTGTTCTTCAATGGCTTCATTCATTGCTTCTACGGTAACCTTGGAGTCATCATAGGTTACGTCGACTTTGCCAGTGCTTAGGTCGACCTCAACGGATGACACTCCATCAAGGCTTTCTAAAGCACCTTTTACAGATTGTACGCAATGTCCGCATGACATTCCCTGTACGTTTAATATTGTTTGCATGATTCATTACCCCTTTCAAAATTAAATATTTTATATCTTCACTCGCTTCAATCGAAGTGAGTTAGACACCACACTAACTGAACTTAGAGCCATCGCACCGCCGGCAATCCATGGAGCCAGCAGTCCCAGTGCCGCAACCGGAATGCCGGCACTGTTATAGGCCAGAGCCCAAAATAGATTCTGACGGATGTTTTTAATGGTGGCTTTACTCATTTTAATCGCTTTAGGAATGAGTAATAGTTCGCCTCCTAAAATGGTGACATCCGCTGCTTCGATAGCGACCTCTGTTCCTGTTCCGATGGCAATCCCGATGTCTGCAACAGCTAATGCAGGCGCATCGTTTATGCCATCTCCTACCATCGCTACTTTATTCCCCTGGAGCTGTATTTGTTTTACCTGATTGGCTTTTTCTTCCGGGAGAACCTGGGCAATGACCTGATCAATTCCTACCTGATCGGCAATGGATTCTGCGGTTCGTTTGTTATCGCCTGTGAGCATGATTACCTTAAGCCCCAGTTCTTTCAGTTCTTTTATTGCTTCGATAGCTGTTTCCTTAACGGTATCGGCTACTGCAACAATGCCGCGGTACTCACCGTCTACAGCGATAAGCATAGCGGTCTTTCCATTGTTTTCGTAATCAACCAGCTGCTGTTCGGCATTTTCCACCCTTACTTCATTTTCTTCCATAAGGGTTCTTGTTCCGACAAGAATGGTTTTCCCGGATACGACTGCTTTAATACCCCTTCCAGGTATGGCGTTAAAATCGTCTGTATCCAGTAAACGAATTTCCTGTTCTGTCGCATAGGAGACAATGGCCTCAGCTAAAGGATGCTCAGAGCCTTTTTCTGCACTGGCCAACAGGCGCAGGGTTTCCTCATCGCCAGTAAAATCAGTGACCTCAGGCTTACCCTTAGTGATGGTTCCTGTTTTGTCCAAAATAATCGCATCTAAATCGTGGGTTCTTTCCAAATGCTCTCCGCCTTTGAACAAGATCCCGTTTTCCGCTGCTTTGCCTGTTCCAACCATGATGGAGGTAGGGGTGGCCAGGCCTAACGCACATGGGCAGGCGATAACTAACACCGCAATAGCTGCGACAAGGGATGCTTCAAAGTTGCCTGGTGAAACGAAAAATATCCAGACAATAAAGGTTAGTGCAGCGATCCCTACAACTATCGGAACAAAATAGCCGGAAATCACATCGGCCAGACGCTGAATGGGCGCCTTTGAACCCTGGGCATCCTCAACAACTTTTACAATGGAAGCTAAGGCGGTATCCTTGTCTACTTTTGTTGCTTCCATTTCGATGGTTCCGTTTTTGTTCATGGTCGAACCGATGACTTCCGCATTCGCTTCCTTTTCAACAGGAATGGATTCACCTGTGATCATCGACTCATCAACAGAGGTTCTTCCTTTAACGATGGTACCGTCTACGGGTATTTTCTCGCCGGGCTTAACCATGAGGCGATCCCCGACTGTAACCTCTTCCACCGGTATCATCACCTCTTCTCCATCTCTGATGACCCGGCCCTGCTTTGCCTGCAGGTTCAGCAGTTTAGAGAGCGCGACAGTGGTTTTACTTTTCGCGTTAGTCTCCAGATATTTTCCAAACAGGATCAGCGTAATTAAAATCGCACTCGTTTCAAAATAGAGATGGGGGGTATAGGCTGAGTTTCCTATCGTTTTTAGCCCTTCATACAGACTGTAGAAATAGGCTGCACTCGTTCCTAATGCAACCAGTACATCCATGTTGGCACTGCCATTTCGCAAATTCTTATAGGCCCCAACATAGAACTGCCAGCCGATGATAAACTGAACAGGTGTCGCCAGGGCAAACTGGAACCATGGATTCATGAAAATATCAGGAATGTCTGCCCCAAATAAGTGCACAAGCATGGTCACCAGTAATGGAGCGGATAACAAGGCTGACACGAGCAGCCTCGTTTTCATTTGTTTAAGCTGCTTTTCCTTCTGTGACTGTTTCCCTTCCTGATCGGCTTTAACCTTTGCATCATAACCGAGCTTCTGGATTTTTCCGATAAAATCATTTTCTTCAATGAACCCGGGCGTATATTCAATCGTTGCACTCTCGGTGGCAAGGTTGACACTTGCCTGTTTGACGCCCTTTTGTTTATTTAAAACCTTTTCAATTCGATTGGAACAGGCTGCACAGGTCATGCCCATCACATCGAGTTCGGCTTTTTCGGTTTGAACCCCATAGCCCAGTTTTTCGATTTTTTCGCTTATATCATCAACGGATGCTGTGGATGGATCATAATCGATACTTGCTTTCTCCGTGGTCAAATTCACCTGAGCATCGACACCGTCCATTTTATTTAAGACCTTCTCAATTCGGTTTGAGCAGGCTGCACAGGTCATCCCTGTGACACCAAGGGTTGTATGCTCTTGTTCACTCATGCTTCTCCCTCCTTACTGAACATGATGGGAAGTCACTTTTCAAAGCTTTATTTAGAGAATTGCTTCATGACTTCCATCAATTCATCGATTGCTTCGTCACCATTCCCTGATTTTACTGCGTCACTGACACAATGCTTGGTGTGTCGTTCTGCAATAGAGAAGCCCACTTTTTTCAAGGCTGCGTTAATGGCACTGATTTGAACCAAAATATCCGGACAATAACGATCTTCCTCAACCATTTTTTGAATTCCCCGGACCTGCCCTTCAATACGTTTTAAGCGATTGACTACGGCTGCTTTTTCATCGTCCGTTCTGGGGGTTACCGGATGATCATGCAGGAATTCACCCACTCAGCATCCCTCCTTATCTATTCTAATTATACTATACCCCCCTATAGTATTAGTTGTCAAATGAGATGTTCCTTTATTATAAAGATTAGTATAAGCGTTCCCGCACAAAGTATTTCTTAGTTATATTAAACCAAAAAAGTCAGGAGTGTTCTGTGATTTCAAACACTCCTGACTTTAAAATTCACTATTTTTCTATTCTCAATTAAATAAAACCACTTGTTTTGCCGTTATTTCCCCTGCAAAAACTTTTATTTAAGAAACCATTTAATCCTTTTTACACCGTTTTTCATCGTCGGATATCGGAAAGGGATATCGAATAAGTTCGTCTGTTTTACGATACTCTTCTTGTGGGAAAAGGCATCAAAATTACCCTTCCCGTGATAGGAGCCGATTCCACTGGATTTTACGCCGCCAAAAGGTAAATAAGGCGAGACAAAATGATAGACCGTATCATTAATACAGCCGCCTCCAAAGGAAATTTTACTCAGCACTTCTGACTGGATATTTTTTTCGGCTGTAAATAAATACAGGGCCAATGGATGAGGATGCTGATAAACACCATCAATGACCTCATCTAAATCCTGATATTCCATCACGGGTAAAATCGGACCGAATATTTCATCCTTCATCACGGGATCCTCCCATGAAATATCCGTCAGCACAGTTGGCTCCATAGCAAGTGTTGTGGAATCAATCTGTCCTCCCATAAACGTTTCGCCATCTTCAAGAAACATTTTCAGACGGTTAAAGTGTTTTTCACTGACGATATGTGTATAATTTTCATTTTTTAAAGGCTCCTCACCATATAAATGGTGAACCGCCTTTTTAAATTCCTCCAAAAATTCCGTTCTGATATTTTCATGAACATACACGTAGTCAGGGGCAATACACGTTTGACCGGCATTGGTAAATTTACCCCAGGCTATGCGCTTGGCAGCTAATTTCAGGTTGGCATCCTCGTGTACAATACAAGGACTCTTTCCTCCTAACTCCAAGGTGACTGGTGTCAGGTTTTTGGACGCGGCCTCCATCACAATCTTTCCTACGGGCACACTTCCGGTAAAAAAGATATAATCAATATTCTGATTCAATAACTCCTGACTTGCTTCTACCCCACCCTGAACAACGGAGACAAATTCCTCTGGATAAAGCCTGGCAATTAAACGTTCCATAAAGTCTGACGTTTCCGGTGTATATTCCGATGGTTTAATGATGGCTGTGTTTCCGGCCGAAATCGCTCCAATCAGAGGAACCAGTGCCAGCTGAAATGGATAGTTCCAAGGGGAGATAATCAGGGAAACCCCATATGGCTCAGAGTAGATATAGCTGGAAGAGCCAAAATGTGTAATCGGTGTTCTTACCTTTTTGGGCTTCATCCACGAACGCAGTCGCTTTAATGTAAAGCCAATTTCCTCCAGTACAATTCCGATTTCTGTTGAATAAGCTTCAAATTCCGACTTATTTAAATCAATTTTCAGGACATCCATAATTTCCTTTTCATTATCCTGAATCGCACGCTTTAATTTTTCGAGCATTTCCACGCGAAAGGAAACCTCTCTTGTTTTCCCGCTTTGGAAAAATTCCCTCTGTTTCCGTACAAGTGTCTGGTAGCCTCCCAATGTTCTCCTCCTCCCTATTCCATAATGGTATGATACAAGAATTGCATATCTTTTTTTCCGAAAATCTCTGGAACAGGATAAAGCGGGTTGGCTTCAGAAAGTGCACGTTTAACCATGAATGGAAGATCATCCTCCTTAATTCCGCCTATTTTGTCCGGGATTTCCATCCTTTCATTTAAGCCCTTAATCTCCTCAATAAATTTCGCTGCCTTTTGCTCCTCATTATCTGATGGATCCCCAATGTTCACTAAATCAGCAAGTTCAGCCAGAGGTTTATTCACAGTGCTTCCGTAGTACTCAAGCACATGAGGTAAAATAACGGCGTTTGCCAGGCCATGAGGAACCCCATAAAACCCACCCAGGGTATGAGCAATCGCATGTACATTTCCAACATAAGCCCGTGTAAAAGCGACACCTGCCAAATAGGCGGCCCGCTGCATATTGGCCCTGGCCTCCAGATTTCCACCATTTTCATAAGCCTCATAGAGATTATCGAAAATCAGCTTCACCGCTTCCCGACTGCTCTGTTTTGCTTTTTCCGAGGCCCCGTGATTTGTGTAGGCTTCAACCGCATGAGTCAGAGCATCCATTCCTGTTGTAGACGTTATGTGTGGAGGCAGTTTCTGGGTCAGCAATGGATCGAGCACAGCGAATTGGGGAATCAGGGATAAATCCATAATGGCATACTTTTCATGGGTGTCAGGATTGGAAACTACCGATGCAACAGTTGCCTCACTCCCTGTTCCCGCTGTAGTAGGAACCGCTATAAGAGGCGGGATTTCCTTTCGTATTTTAAGCAAGCCTTTTAACTTTGGTACAGGTTTCCCTGGCCGGGCTACTCTTGCACCTACGCCCTTGGCACAATCCATAGGAGATCCCCCGCCAAAGGCAATGATCCCTTTGCAGTTATTGTTCTTATAAACCTTTAAAGCGTTTTCAATATTCCCAATGGTTGGATTAGGAACAACTTGATCATAAATGACGTAATGAATGCCTTCTTTCTTAAAAGCCTCAAGCATTTGATCCATTAATCCTATGGATCGAATCCCTTCATCAGTGACAATTAAAACTTTATCAAGGTGCTTTCTTTTTAATAATGGCGGCAGCTCACTTAAACTGTTTTCTCCTTCCAGCAAAACAGGTTCGCGCCATGGTAATAATCCCATTACGATACGGCTTACTCGCTGGTATACCCTGCAAAATAACTTAAACATAAATGCCCTCCTCTGCATCATGAATACACGGCTTCTACAAATAATGTAAGCGCTTAACTTTTGCTATGAAAAATCAGGCTGAAAAGTGTCACCTCCCGCTAAAACTGTGTAAAATCAGATTCATTAAGTCCTTCTCATATAACCTTCTTCACTTTAATATATAAATAATTTTCACAATATTCAATCACTTATTATGTATAATAGTCTTTTAGCTCATGGGAAAAAGGGGTACATTTATAGGGGAATCCTTTCTGCAGTAATCAGACAATTGACGGGAGAACAAAGATATAAAGTGAAACTTCCATCAGTGGGGGGTTCTCCATCCCCCACTGATGGTTAGTTGAACTTATTAGGTTTTTACTGGCCGTTTATCCCCCTCTTAGTCTTGTTGGGTTACCCTCAAAACTTGAAGTGGGGGTATTACGGCCAGTTAATACGTGATAAATGTACAAGCGCAGGTACCCATTTGTCGAGGCTAAACGGGTTCCCGCGCTTTTCCTTGTCCGGCTGCTGCGCTGGACTCACTTAATTATTTAAGCTATAGGAGTGCCATCAGGGACCTGTTGATCAGGCTGCAACAGGACAACATCCCCTTCACGAGGTACGCCTCCAATCACCAGAACCTCTGACTTATAACCGGCAATACGCATCGGTGGAAAATTGACGACTGCAACCACCTGTCTGCCAATAAGCTGCTCTGGTTCATAGCGTTCTGTGATCTGAGCCGACGATTGCTTCACACCTAATTCTCCAAAATTAATTTCAAGTTTAATGGCAGGCTTTCTGGCTTCCGGAAAAGGTTCAGCTTTTTTCACAGTACCAATACGAATATCCAGGTTCTGAAAGTCTTCCAATGTGGCCATAACGTTCTCTCCTTTTTAACAAGCATTCTACTATTTCATTCATTATTTTTTAAAGAATCCCTTCTTAATGATAGGATTATTTTAAGAAGAGGAACGATGAAAACCTGACGATGGAATGAAAGATAAAAAATCGGGTAAAGTTATGAAAGGAAAACTACTATTTTACGGGAAGTTGGGAATATGAGCGTATACATTTTCTTAGTCATTGGGTTTATTTTTTTAATTAAGGGTGCTGATTTTTTCGTGGATGGAGCCTCTAATATTGCAAGGCTGCTACGTGTGCCGTCGATTATCATTGGCTTAACCATTGTTTCCTTAGGTACCAGTTCACCAGAAGCAACGGTAAGTATTGTTGCTGCACTGGAGGATAGTGCTGAGGTTTCACTCGGGAATGTTATCGGCAGTAACATTTTTAATTTAACACTTGTGGTTGGTACGGCTGCTATAATCTTCCCTTTAAAGGTGGAGACAGAAACCGTCCGTAAAGAGATTCCTTTCACTTTACTGGCAAGTGTAGCCTTACTGGTGGTTATGAGTGATGTCACATTGGAAGGTTTAAATGATAATTTTATTACCCGCAGTGACGGTCTCATTTTCTTACTGTTTCTTTATATTTTCATGTCCTATGTCATTGAGGTTGCACTCAAAAACAGAAAAAACACAGAAGCGGACGCGATGGCCGTTGATGTCACGTGGGGAAAAAATATTCTGGTTACCATTTTTGGATTAACGGGCATCATTATTGGGGGCGAATTGGTTGTCTCTAATGCGACTGAAATTGCCTACCGATGGGGGATGAGCGAAACCTTAACAGGTCTGACGATTGTTTCCATTGGTACGTCTCTCCCTGAACTGGTCACTTCTGTTACCGCTGCTTTGAAAAAGGAAAGTGAGATTGCTCTGGGGAACATTGTAGGAAGTAATATTTTTAATATTTTATTTGTACTTGGAGTTTCCTCGGCGATTACACCTCTTGCCGTGAACGGAAAAGTTTTCACAGATGTGTATCTTATGCTGCTTATAACGGTTGTTTTACTGATTTTTTCCCGTACAAACTTCAGGGTTGGAAAACGGGAAGGGCTGATTCTCATCGCCTTTTATATCGCCTATATGGTTTATATTATTTTGAGAAATTAATGCTTATGGGTTAAAAAGAACCAGTGCGGGCACGGGCCCGCCTGGTTTATCACACGAGGTGTCCTTCCGCCTGAACGATTATGATTTCTGTTTCTAGCGCTTATTCATATCGTTTGGATGAGGTCCATTTCGTCTGTTTCGATTAAGCTGATGCATCCCATCCATTTCTTCAGCTGTGAGCTCAAAATCAAATACATTAAAATTCTCTTCTATTCTGGATGGTGTAACGGACTTCGGAATCACAATCGTGTTATTTTGCAGATGCCAGCGTAAGATTACCTGGGCAGGGGTTTTCTGATGAGTTTCAGCAATTTTGTTTACTGTTTCATCACGCAACGCTTCCCCGCCCTGATCCAGAGGACTCCATGCTTCTACAAAAATGTCATGCTTGGCACAGAACTCTTTCATTTCATTTTGGGCAAGATAAGGATGACATTCCACTTGATTAAGCACAGGCTTTACTTCACATTCTTCAAGAATACGTTCTAAATGCTCAATTTCAAAATTACATACTCCAATCGCTTTTACGCGGCCATCGTTATAAAGTTTCTCCATTGCTTTATAAGTATCCACATAATCATCAAACTCAGGTGTCGGCCAGTGAATCAAGTATAAATCCACATAGTCGAGCCCCAGTCTTTCAAGGCTTTCATCAAACGCACGGAGGGTATTTTCATAGCCCTGGTCACTATTCCAGACCTTCGTAGTGATAAATAGATCTTCACGGGGAACACCTGAATCTTTAATGGCTTTTCCGACGCCCTTCTCATTCTGATAAATCATCGCTGTATCAATCGAGCGATAACCTGTTTCAAGTGCTTTTGATACGGCTTTGGTTGCTTCGTCATTTTCTACCTGCCAAACACCAAAACCGAGCTGTGGCATTTTGATTCCGTTGTTTAAGGTAACATAATCCATGATGCAAATCTCCTTTCGGCGTATTATAGAATTCCTAGTGTCATTTTTCCACAACATCAATAAAATACCATAATAAGGTCAGGTATGTCATTTTCGGGGTGCTGTATATCAGTATTCAGTATATATGAGGTGGCAGCATAAAGGGACAAGGAGCCTGTCCCCATGTCCCTATACAATCTGCTTTGTGGTTTCACTTGTTAAGTATCCATGGACCTGTTCGGCAACTTCCTGTCCTTCACGAATGGCCCAGACTACAAGGCTTTGACCACGGCGTGCATCACCTGCCGTATAAACCCCTTCTTCACTTGTACGGTAGTCCTTCATTCCGTCGGCCGTCCATATGCGACCCCGTTCATCCGTTTTCAGACCAAAATGTTCTAAAACCTCTTGTTCTGGACCGGTAAAACCGATAGCTACTAAAACCAGATCAGCCTCCCACACCTGTTCCGTACCCGGGATTTCTTTTGTTACCAGTTTCCCATTTTCATAAACCTTTTCCACATTCAGCGTGTGCAGGGCTTTCACTTGTCCCTGTTCATCCTGCTCAAAGCGCTGGGTTAAAATTTCATATTTACGCGGGTCTTCTCCCTGGGCATTGACGCCTTCCTTATACCCATAATCCAATTTGAACGTCATCGGAAACTCAGGCCATGGATTGTCATCTGTCCGCTCTTCCGGACTTGCCGGATGCTTGCCGAACTGAACGACCCGCTTACAATTTTGGCGAAGGGCCGTGGCTACACAGTCCGCTCCTGTATCCCCGCCACCGATCACAATTACATTTTTGCCTTGTGCTGAAATTGGTGTATCTTTCGGGTCGGTTTCAAGGGCCTTTGTCGCAGCGGTTAAATAGTCCATGGCAAAATGAATGCCGTTACTATTACGATTCTCTAAAGGAATATCCCGTGGGTTCTGAGCTCCTGTACACATAATGACGGCATCGTACGAGGCATTCAATTCCTCCCGGGTAATATCTGCACCGACCTCTGTGTTACATGTAAACTCAATCCCCGATTCCTTCATGACGTTGATGCGGCGGTCAACCGTTTCCTTTTCCAGTTTCATATTCGGAATCCCGTACATGAGCAAGCCGCCCGGCCGGTCATCCCGTTCAAACACCGTCACATGATGACCCATTTCATTCAGCTGATCAGCCGCCGCCAGTCCAGCAGGTCCTGAGCCGACAACAGCTACACGTTTCCCTGTACGGCGTGCCGGAACTTTAGCTTGCACCCAGCCATTTTCAAATCCTCGTTCGATAATCTCATTTTCAATTGATTTAATAGTTACAGGATCATCATTAATGGCTAGAGTACAGGATCCCTCACACGGGGCCGGACACACGCGGCCAGTAAATTCCGGAAAATTATTTGTTTCCTCTAACCGTGCGAGCGCCTCCTGCCAGTTTTCCTCACTCACAAGCTCATTCCACTCAGGGATAAAATTATTCACAGGACAGCCGACATACGCACCTTCCCATTCCGCACCTGTATGACAAAAAGGTGTTCCGCAGTCCATACAGCGTGAGCTTTGTCGCTTTAATTCCTCATCATCAAAGCGAAGGACATACTCTTCCCAGCTTTTGATACGCTCGATTGGATCGCGAACTTTCTGGTCTTTTCGGCTGAATTCCATAAACCCTGTTAAATAACCCATGCTGTTCCCCTCCTTTGTCGTTTATTGCACCACTTTTTCATGACTCGAATCTTTGTCACGCGCCAGCATTGATTTATATTCTTCAGGTATAATTTTCACAAATTGGCGAACTGCAGCATCCCAATGATTCAAGAGATACTTCGCCCGTTTACTGCCTGTATATTGCACGTGCTTAAGCAGCATCTCTTTCACTGCATTTTGTTCCTCCCGATCATCGAGCTTTTCGAATAATACCAGTTCTTTGTTACATTTCTTTTTTACTTCCTTGATATCGTTCGCCCAGATGTAAGCAATTCCACCTGACATTCCGGCTGCAAAGTTTTTCCCAATAGAACCGAGAACGACGACACGACCGCCTGTCATATATTCACATCCATTATCTCCAACACCTTCGACAACAGCATGTGCACCGCTATTTCGGACGGCAAAGCGTTCACCTGCACCACCATTGATATAGGCTTCCCCAGATGTGGCACCAAATAAGGCAACATTTCCGATAATGACCTCTTCCATACGATGCAATGCAGAAGGTAAATTTGGGCGGAAAATGAGCTTGCCACCGGATAATCCTTTGCCTGTGTAGTCATTTCCATCCCCTTTTACACGCATGGTTACACCGCGGGGAACAAACGCACCAAAACTCTGACCCGCTGATCCTGTAAAACGAAGGTCAATGGTATCCTCCTTAAGACCTTCTTCACCGTAGCGCCTGGAGATTTCATATCCAAGTGTGGTCCCCACTGTTCGATTTGTATTCTCTATGGGCAGATCTAACTGAAGCGGCTTTTCATACTCTAATGCATCCTCCAATTGCGGGATCAATTGAAACGTATCCATATGCTGTTCATCAAAAACATTTACTTCTTTCCGCTCAGCTTCGAGCCAGTCAGCATCCGCAGTGAATAACAATGGTTCAAAGTCAAGCTGATCAGCCTTTGGATGGTCCGCTTTTTTGGGACTAAGAGTTAATAAATCTGTGCGTCCGATTAGTTCATCTAGTGTGCGGACACCTAATTGGGCCATAATCTCCCGCATTTCTTCAGCAACAAAACGCATATAGTTCACCACATGTTCAGCCTTACCAACGAATTTGTCCCGAAGCGCAGGATTTTGTGTCGCAATCCCAACAGGGCATGTATCCAGGTGACAGGCACGCATCAGAATACAGCCAAGTACGACCATTGGCGCCGTTGAAAAGCCAAATTCCTCGGCTCCAAGCAGGGCAGCCTTCATCACATCACGACCGGTCATAAGCTTACCGTCTGTCTCTAAACGAACTCTTTCTCGTAACCCGTTTAAAACTAAGGTCTGGTGAGCCTCGGCTAAGCCAAGCTCCCATGGCAATCCTGCGTGACGTATACTTGTTTTAGGAGAGGCACCCGTGCCCCCTTCATAGCCACTGATAAGTATGACATCAGCCTTTCCTTTAGCCACACCGGCTGCAATCGTTCCAACGCCTGATTTTGAAACAAGCTTTACATTCAGGCGTGCATCCGTGTTTGCATGCTTTAAGTCATAGATTAATTGAGCGAGATCCTCAATCGAATAAATGTCATGATGCGGCGGCGGAGAAATCAGTCCGACACCTGGTGTGGATTTACGTACGTCAGCGATCCATGGGTGTACTTTTTTACCTGGCAGATGGCCCCCTTCTCCTGGTTTTGCTCCCTGAGCCATTTTAATTTGGATTTCATCAGCATTGGTTAAATAATAACTCGTAACCCCAAAGCGTCCAGAGGCAACCTGCTTGATGGCACTTCTTCTAAAATCTCCATTTTCATCTGGTGTGAAGCGATTCGGATCTTCTCCACCTTCACCGCTGTTACTTTTTCCGCCAATACGGTTCATGGCGATGGCCAGCGTCTCATGTGCCTCCTGACTGAGAGCACCATAGGACATGGCCCCGGTTTTAAACCTCTTCCAAATGGACTCTGCTGATTCTACTTCTTCAAGTGGCACGGATTCAGATTTATCAAAATTAAAATCCAGCAGGTCTCGTAAGTACGTCACTTTTTCGTTTTCTACTAAATCAGAGAACTTTTTATACAAGGTTTTACTGTTCATCCGTGCGGCATGCTGAAGAGTATGAATGGTTTGTGGGTTAAACCCGTGGTACTCCCCATCATGACGCCATTGCATGTCACCACCGGATGGTAATGTGGAACGTCTGTCTTCATAGGCGATACGGTGCCGGGTCAGAGACTCTTGGGCGATGGTTTCGAGACCAATGCCTCCAATCTTTGAAGATGTACCATAGAAGTACTTATGAATGACTTCACGGTCAATACCAATTGCTTCAAAGGTCTGTGCTCCCCGGTAGCTTTGAATGGTGGAAATCCCCATTTTTGACATTACTTTAACGATACCGGAAGTGGCTGCATCCCTGTAGCGCTCTATGGCCTGCTCGTAGCTATAGTCCTCAACAAATTCATAATCCACCAGGTTTTGAATGGAACGATAAGCTAGATATGGATAAATAATATCTGCACCATATCCGATTAAGACGGAGAACTGATGAACGTCCCGTGCTTCAGAGGTTTCCAAAAGCAAGCTTGCCTTTGTCCGTAATCCCTTACGAACCAGGTAATGGTGTAAACCACTAACAACCAATAATGATGGGATCGCCACTCTCTCACTCGATAGATCACGATCTGTTAATACAATCATGGAAACCCCTTGTTCTATAGCCCGCTCCACCTGCTGAAAAAGGGATTCCAAAGCAGGTTCCATTCCACTTGCTCCGTGTGAAACCGGATAGGTCATGGATACTTTTTCAAAGCGGAAGTCACTTCGGCTGTTATGAATCACTGCATCAAACTCCTGCTTTGTCAGAACCGGTGTATATAGCCGAATTCGTTTGCAGTGCTCTGGTCCATCATCTAAGAAATTATGACGGGGACCCAGATAGGATGTCGTTGACGTTACCCCTTTTTCCCGAATGGCATCAATGGGTGGATTTGTCACCTGGGCAAATAACTGCTTAAAGTAGTTAAACAGGAGCTGCGGCTGCTCTGATAGTACAGCTAACGGAGTATCATTTCCCATGGATCCAATTGGGTCTTTCTTTTCGGTGACCATGGGTAAAAGGTTTTTCATCATTTCTTCTTTTGTATAGCCATTCGCCAGCTGAAACGGAAGAAGTTCATCCTCGGATATTTCCTCAAAGGCGTCTGTTTCCGGTAATCCTTTTAACTGCACCTGTGAATCCTTCAGCCATTCACGATACGGGAATTTTGATGCGATCTCCCGTTTGATATCTTCATTAAACATGACCTGATGCTTATCTATGTCAACTAAAATCATTTCCCCTGGTGCCAGTCGTCCTTTTTGAACGATCCGCTCCGGCTCAATATCTACAACCCCTACTTCCGAAGACAGCACAATGCGATTATCCTCTGTAATATAAAAACGTGCCGGACGGAGCCCATTACGGTCCAAGGATGCTCCAATTTGCTTTCCATCTGTATACGCAATGGCTGTAGGTCCATCCCATGGCTCCATGATGGTACTTAAATACTCAAAACAGGCCCGTTCAGGATCCTGCATCTGTTCATTCAGATCCCAGGCCTCAGGCACCATCATCATCGCCGTCTGTGACATGGAACGTCCATTGGTCACCAGATACTCAAAAGTCTGGTCGAGCATCCCCGAGTCACTGGAATCCTCATCAATAATCGGCAGCAATTCCTTATGACGTTCCTCAAAAACATGAGATACAGCGGCAGTTTCCCGGGCCTTCATCCAATTCACATTTCCTGTAATGGTATTAATCTCCCCATTATGCATTAACATACGGTTCGGGTGTGCCCGCTCCCAGGAAGGAAACGTATTCGTACTATAACGGGAGTGGACCATACCAAATGCGGTTTTAGCGACTGCATTCTTTAGGTCCAGGTAAAATTCATCCATCTGTTCCGGGGTTAGCATTCCTTTATATACAATGGTCTCAGGAGAGAGACTGGCAAAATAAAACGGGCCTTTTTTAAGCTCTTCCATATTATGGACACGCTTTTCAATGATGCGCCGAATTAAGTAAAGCGATTGTTTAAATTTTTCATCAGAATACAGCTCTTCAGGCTTTTTAATAAAAACCTGGCGGATGTATGGCATGGTGGATGCAGCAGTCTCTGATAGAATGGACTCATTTACAGGAACGGTCCGCCAGCCAATGAGTTCATGATGTTCCTCTTCTATCACCCGCTCTATAACAGACTCGGCTTTCTTCCTTAAATGTTCCTGTTGTGGCAAAAACAGCATCCCAACAGCATAATCTCCCTGCTTCGGGAGCATCTGGTTCCATTCTTTCCGGTACAATTCATCCGGAATCTGCATCATGATTCCTGCACCGTCACCTGTATTTGGATCCGATCCTCGCCCCCCACGATGCTCCAGGCGACAGAGGATCGTAATGGCATCCTGAATCATTTGATGGGTTTGGTGACCATCTATATTTGCAATAAAACCTATACCACAAGCATCACTTTCAAATTTGGGATCATACAGTCCCTGCTGTTTCGGAAGCCCTGTCTGAATCATTGCTTAATCCCACCTTTTCCATTGATTTAAATAAGAACTGTAACTGACAGATCAAATCATAGAACCTTCCGAATGCCAATCGAGAAAAATCGCTCGCAGACATTCTTATGTTCTTAGAAAAAATAAACTCGCCAGATGCGAGTGTCTCTTCCATGTTTCCAACAAATTTGAATTTATTTAAAAAATTATAAAAAGTACGACAACAAGGTATTTATATCCTATAATTTTTCTGTTATGCTTTCAATACATATATGAGATATGATTCATCGCAAAATGAGATAACAGTTCATTAAAGGGTGAGAGGATGGAACTCAGGCAAATTAAATATTTTATAAAAGTCGCGGAATTGGAGCATGTGAGTGAGGCCGCTCTGGAATTACACGTCGCTCAGTCAGCTGTAAGCAGACAGATTGCGAATTTGGAGGATGAACTTGGGGTTAAGCTGTTTTTACGCGGGGGGCGGAAGATTCAGCTCACATCAGTCGGAGAGCTTTTCCTTGAACATGTGGAGAGGGCGATGCTTGAGTTCGATAAGGCAGAAAAAGCGGTTTATGATTTCTTAAATCCGGAAAGTGGTACCATCCGGCTCGGCTTTCCGATAAGTCTGGCGGCAAAAACTCTGCCGAATGTGATCTCTGCCTTTCGAAAGGAACATCCGCAGATCGGCTTTCAATTACATCAGGGAACCGTAAAAGAATTAACAGACGCAGTAATTTCCGGTCAAATCGATATTGCCTTCGTTTCTCCTGTTCCAACCAGCCACGATGATGTGAAAGGGCACATCTTCTTTACCGAAAAAATGATGGCCTTATTACCAGCCAGTCACGAATTAACAAACGAGCCCTATTTACGACTCATGCAATTACGACATGAGCCTTTTGTCATTTTCAGACAGGGATATCATATTCGGGATATTATTATGAAGGCCTGTACGCAGGTTGGTTTTCAGCCAAGAATTGCTTTTGAAGGGGAAGATGTGGATACGATTAAAGGGCTGGTTTCGGCCGGACTTGGTGTGAGCATCCTTCCCGAAATCACCCTGACTGACCTGCCGATGCGGGATACCAAATCCATTGAAATTATTGAGCCGAACGTCTCACGTACCGTCGGAATTATCCTGCCATCAAAACGGGAAGTCGCCCCATCAGAGCAGGTGTTTTTTGAATTCCTTAAAAACTACTATGAGAGACTGAATCGATTTGGATATTAAAAATAGGTGCCTGTCACTTTTTCCCTTGTGCAAAAGTGACAGGCACCTGAATTTTATCATAATTCCAATATAAATCAGTGGTTAGCCGAACAGGATTTCCAAAAAAGAATCGTTCATATTGGGTCTGGCGTGTGCCAAAAGCGCTCATGGTTAAATCCCAGGCTAACCGAAATAATTTCACCCGATGCGCAGCATTTTTCGTTGCGCTTTGTAAATACTGATGTAAATCTCCCCTTATTTCCGAAGCAAAGTCCTCTTCACCGGGGAGCATCACAATCCCACTGGAACCAAGCAGCTGTATGATTTCCACTAATCGGGGATAGACTTTCGGGAAATAACTTATAGCAACTTTGAGTGGTTCTACCTCAGGCCTCATAAGTCCAAATTGATCAATAGCAGCGTTCACCTCAGCCTTGGTCAGCAGGGCTTTCATTGATTCCAGAGCTATGATAATTTCTGAAACCTGCTCCTGCACATGTTGATATTCACTGATATTAATGGTGTGTACAATAGACTGGGCAACACCGAGAATGAATTCAACTTTAACCACTTGTCTGGATACCACTTGGTGGAGGGTAAAGGGAAGAAATGTACTTTGTTCCTTAAAGGTATTGGCAACCTGAATATTATTGTAGAAAAAAAACACGATCCCATGGAACCAATACATCATCAAAAACAACAATGGTATCCATTTCCTCAAAACGGGAACTCAAAGGATAATTATAAGTGGAATCCCCATTCACAAAAGTTTCTCTATTAATCGGAAAAAACAAACCAAAAAGCGATTCATAACCTGGAATGGAAAAATCAAATAAATGGCTGGTTTAATGGAGGGCTTCAAACAAAGATAGCAGGATTGAGAAGGTGTTTTATGAATATTAGACATAAAAAAACCACCATATTATGTATGGTGGAGACGGTGGGACGTGCACTTCCATGCTTTCGTCATGGCACTGACTATATCTTGAACCTGTTCCTCAGGTCCTCCGGCGTCTTATGTGAAATTTAGATTTACCGGTTGCCCCGGCAGCATTTCACATCCTAGTACTACCATTTTAGAATGGCAGCCTATAAGTCGATACACAGCTGTTGGATTGCTCCACATACTGCTCGGTATTGCCTTATCACCCGTATGGTGACTTAGGTTTCACCGATAAAGCCGGATTTTCACTTATGTGTTACCACATAAGGCGACTATCGTCTAATCGAACCCACGTCCAGAGATATCGTCACTCGGGTATCTACGTGTGTAGTCGTTATATTGTCCTTCGCCAGCTTTTCAGCCTAACGACTGGCTTCCAAGTGGCTAGTCTGATTAGAATTCTTCTGTCAGCCTCAGACGGCGACTAACAGCATAGCCCACTATAGTTTGAGACCCTTCAATCTGCCACATGGGCGATAGCAGGAAGGATCCTAGCAGAGCTTACGCTGCTGCTAGAGTAGTGTTATTATTGTTTCCAGTTATATTTAACTGAGTAACGTTTTACGAGACGTAACCTCGACACGCAACCCAAGCTCGATCTACCCCTGTCGAATCCGTAACGTCCCCGGATTATTTTAAGAGATAGCGACCTTGAGTTCGCCAATGTCGTCTCTTTCAACGACAATACTTATTATAACACATCAGCAGCGATTTTCAACAGGCTGAAGCTGGTACTTCCTGTTAAAACTGATTCTTCATCGCCCGCTCCATATCCCGCTTGGCCTGCTTGCGTTTTAAGGTTTCCCGTTTATCATACTTCTTCTTCCCCTTACCGAGGCCAATTAAAACCTTTGCTACACCGTTTTTGATGTACATTTTGAGCGGAATTAACGAATACCCTTCCTGCTGGGTTTTCCCGACTAATTTGTCTATTTCCTTACGATGAAGCAGCAGCTTTCTCGTACGTACCGGATCATGGTTATACCGATTGCCCTGTTCATACGTGGAAATATGCATATTATGAAGAAAGACCTCCCCACGTTCAACCCGGGCGAATGAGTCTTTAAGATTGACACGGCGATCCCGGACAGATTTAATTTCCGTCCCTTTTAACACAATACCTGCCTCGAACGTTTCTTCTATAAAATAATCATGATTGGCTTTACGATTTTGCGCTATGACATTCCCTTGACCTTTTGGCATAGCAAAACCTCCTATTCGTCACATACCCCTTATTTTAACACAAAAGTCACCCTTCATAAAAAGAAAACAAAGGTTATAATAAGCGTGTAAAAGAACTCTTCACATATTTCAAACATTTTCATGGACTTATTTTTTTCCTTTATGAGAATATAAGGAGGGGAAATTATACTTAGGGGGTCCTTCATCATGACCAATCGACTGTTGCAAATTCGCAGACTGAATGACAATGATTTTGAGTATTTAACAAATATGAAGACAGGGATTGAAGATGATTATGTAGTCCGGATTTTCCAAAAGCTTATTCATAGCGATGAGCATGCTTTATACGGTCTGTTTGATAGAAACCAGATGCTTACGGTAGCCGGGTACTCCATCTACTTGCGTCAGTATGCGATGCTCGGCAGACTCCGAAGCGATCGGCGTTTTTTAGCTAAGGGCAATGCGACTGAGCTCCTTAAACATATCATCAGGGATTTAAAAGAAAGAAAGGATATTAAATGGATTGGAGCCAATACAGAAATTCATAACAAGCCTGCTTTAAAAGTTCTTGAAAAGCTCGGGTTTCCATCTCACCCTCCATTATATCCAGTAAAACTTAATAATGGGGAAACGGTTAAGGGAACAGCTGGGCCTCTATGGGATCAGCTTGAAACCACAGAGGAAAAGCGTGAGATTTTAAATTTATTTGAGAAAAGTGATTTTGAAGTTTTTCCTTATCAGTGCTATTATCCATTCCCTTATCAGGATAACTTCCTGACAAACGAAGATTTAGCGGAATCACTATTTTTCGCCAATAAAGATCGAACCCGTTTCTTTATCATGAAAGAGGATCAGAAGAAAGAGCTTTATGCTATGGTGATGTATCCGTGGAATGATCACTTTGAACAGCCTGGTTTCTGGGATACAGTTATGAATCAACTGGAGACAAACTTTACGGAACACAGACTATGGATTGACTTCATGCAGGAAGGATTGGACCGGGCAAAAAACCTTGATTCATTCGAAATCCGTAAGCCATGGGTATTACACGGAGTCTGGAAGGAAACAGATGGGAAACGTTCACCATAATCTAATGTGGATATAACGAAATTTATAAACCATTTTAGCGCAGGAAATATACGTAGACTCCTGGTCGGCTAAAAACGGCACGTCCTGTGCCAACGCCGACACTAGAACGTCCTGTTCGTCGCGGGAGAAAGGCCTAGGTGAGACCCCGCAAAGAAAAGTGAAGGCGACCGTTTAGGTCCGACAGCATAAGCAGAATCCATGAAGTGACACGCTTTTTGTCACGTAGTGGATTCTGCTTATGACTGCTTGGGCCTGGGAGCCGTAACTGGACAAGTGCGAAAGCGCGAGGAGGCTCACCAGCCGCCCGCGGAAAGCGAAGTATATTTCCGGAGCGGTTTTAAACACCAACCCTAATTCAGAAACTTCTTAAAAGAACAATTTGTTCCAGCTTTTTTTACTTCTTTTTCCCTTTTTTCGGTGCACTTTGATAAAACGGCTTATGCTTTGACTTCTTACCGCCCTTTTTCTCCTTCTTAGGACCGTTTTTGCTTTCTTTCGGCTTCGACTTCTTTTCTTTCGTTTTAATCACCGTAGGCCGTTCTTTTACAGGTCTCTCTTTTCGCGGTTTCATGCCGACAATTTCAAAATCAATATCACGCTCTTCAATATTCACATTGACACAGCGAACCGTCAGCTCGTCACCAATTCTGAAGACATTACCTGTCCGTTCACCAATCATGGCATAATGACGTTCATCAAAGTGGTAATAGTCATCGGTTAAAAAGCTGACGTGAACAAGACCTTCAATCGTATTTGGCAGCTCGACAAACAGTCCAAAACCGGTAACTGAACTAATCACACCGTCAAATTCCTGTCCAATTTTCGTCTTCATAAATTCACACTTTTTGAGGTCATCCGTCTCACGCTCTGCATCGACAGCCCGTCTTTCCATAAACGAGGTGTGTCTCGCAATCTCAGGCAGCTTATCCTTCCACTTTTCCCTTGTATTCTCGTCCATTTTCTCTTCAACAAGGTACGTCCGGATCAGGCGATGAACCGTTAAATCCGGATAACGTCGGATTGGTGATGTAAAATGGGTATAAAACTCTGTTGACAGCCCGAAGTGACCTAAGCTTTGAGGATCATACTTCGCCTGCTGCATGGAACGGAGCATCAGTTTGGATATCACCATGTCCTCCTGGGTCCCTTTTACTTCCTCAAGGACAGACTGCAAAGCCTTCGGGTGAATGTCATTAGCGGTTCCCCGGACCACATAGCCAAGATTGGCGATAAACTCAAAGAAATGCTCCAGTTTTTCCGGTTTTGGATCCTCGTGAATACGATGGATAAAAGGAACCTGCATCCAATGGAAGTGCTCAGCTACGGTTTCATTGGCAGCCAGCATAAATTCCTCAATCAGCTTTTCACCAACGGAGCGTTCTCTTAACACGACATCTGTAGCTTCTCCTGCCTCATTCACCTCGACCTTAGCTTCTTTAAAGTCAAAGTCAATTGCACCACGTTCCATCCGCTTCGTCCGGAGAATCTGTGCCAAAGCCTCCATATCCTTAAGCATTGGTGTGATATGCTCATACTTCTGCTTCAGTTCCTGATCCTCATTGACTAAAATTTCATTTACATCATGATAAGTCATGCGCTCGGTTGTTTTAATAACACTCTGAAAAATATCGTGATTAACAATCTCACCTTCATCCGTGATTTCCATTTCACAGGATAGCGTCAGGCGATCCACACGGGGATTCAATGAACAAATCCCGTTAGACAGACGATGCGGGATCATCGGAATGACTCGGTCTGTTAAATATACACTGGTACCACGTTCCAATGCTTCCTTATCAATAGGCGAATCTTCTTTTACATAGTAGGAAACATCCGCGATATAGACGCCTAATTTGTAGTTCCCATTTTCCAGTCGATTAACCGTAACCGCATCATCCAGGTCTTTCGCATCGGCACCATCAATGGTAATAATCAATTCATCCCGAAGATCCCGGCGATTTTTCAATTCAGACGGGTCAATGGTATCCGGAACCTGGGTGGCCTGCTCCATCACTTCATCCGGAAAGTCAGATTTAATTCCATGCTTATAAATAACGGATAAAATATCAATGCCAGGATCGTTTTTGTGACCAAGAATTTCCACTACTGCCCCCTCGGCACTCATGCGGTCCTCGGGATATTTCGTAATTTCCACAATTACCTTATGGCCATCAACGGCCCCGCTTGTCATGCCTTTTGGGATGAAAATATCGTTAGGAATTCGTTTATCATCCGGAATGACAAAACCAAAATAACCATTGTCCTGGAAAGTGCCGACAATACGATTTGTGTTCCTTTCCAGAATACGTATAACCGTTCCCTCAGGGCGTTGGCCACTAGTTGCCCCTGACTCAATCCGTACTAATACCCGATCATCATTCATCGCAGAATTTAAATCGCGGTGATTAATAAATACATCATCTTTTTCTTCCTCATCAGGGATTAAAAAGGCAAATCCCTTCGCATGCATCTGAATGGTTCCACGGATTAAATTCATTTTTTCAGGCAATCCATAGCGATTTTTACGTGTCCGAACTAGCTCCCCTTCCTGCTCCAGTTCGTTTAACGTTTTGACTAAATCTTTAAAAGATTCTACATTCTCATCTAATTCAAGAACTTCCTCAATTTCATGTACAGACAGTGGTTTGGCATTTTCATTAAAATAGGAAAGAATTTTTTCCTTAATTTCACTCATGTTCTCTCACCTTCCTTTGAAGGGGGAATGTTTTTCATCGCTTTTTCGCCTTCGTTGTTCTTTGTCCAGCTGGGGTTCCCAGGTCAAAACGGATATAAGCCAAAGCCATTACGTGGCAAAACCACCATGTCTTTGTCTTATCCCGTATGACCTAACCGGTCGCCTCCGCTTTTCTTTGTCCAGCTACAGGGGCCAGAACCTCGCTGATGTAAGCAATTCCCATTACATGGCCAAAAACTCGCCACTCCATGGGACCTGCTTACACAGTCGGTTCTAACCAGCCCCCTTCCGCTTTTCTACCTAGTATGTCCAATCGAGGGATTCGAGAAACTGATAAATGTCTTCGTATAGTTGTTCTTTTTCGTTGGATAGGGTAATGACATGGGTAGAGTCTTCATACCATTTGATTTGTTTTTCGTCAGTTTCTACCTGATCATGAATGTAATTGGCACTTTCCGGGTTAATCATTTCGTCTTTTCCGGCCTGAACAACAAAGGTTGGCGTATAAATTTCATCAATATGATCATGAACGTCGGTTATAAATTCTCCAAGTTTTTCAAATGTATGTGTGGAATTTTCCATCAGTTGGCGGACTTCATCCTTAATCTGATCACTATCCTTTTCTTCCAGCTGTTTATATTCCTTGGCAAACTGCTGAAAACCTTTGGACAGCTGTGAGGTATTATCAAAGAACATAGGGGCACACATAGGTGCAACACCCATGATTGGTTCAGAATAGGCAAGCTTTAGGCCCATAACACCTCCCAGTGACAGCCCGGCAACAGCTATTTCATCATACCCAAGGATACGCAAGTGATGCAGCGCCTGCTGAACGTCTTCCCACCAGTTATCTGTATCATATTTAATTAACTCCTCCGGGGGTGCACCATGTCCACGATAAATAGGTGCATGACATGTATAGCCTTTCTTTTGCAGGAATCGGCCAAGCATCCGGACATCAGCAGAGTGACCGGTAAATCCATGGAGCAGGAGCACCGCACGTTTTCCAGCTTCAAATGTAAATGGTTCAGGTGTTTTGATTTTCATGTTTGTCAACTCCTCTTTCGTAGCCTATGTAATTTTTCGCCTTATCATTTTTCGCCCATTAGAAAGACACGAATCTCACCAGTACTGGGAAATTCGGTGTATTTACCTATACCTTATTTAACATATAAAAAAACAGCAAGTAAATCTTGCTGTTTACTGAACAATATAACCTAACGCAAATGTAATGACAAAAAAGAGTATTCCAGCAACAATCGTTGCACGGTGAAGTACAGCATCAATTCCACGTGCCTTTTGCTTCCCGAATAACTGCTCAGCACCACCCGAAATCGCTCCAGACAGACCAGCACTTTTTCCTGATTGTAATAAAACGAGAACAATCATAATAATAGCGTCAATAATTAGTAACGTAACCAGTGTACCATACATGGTATTTCCTGCACCTCCAATAACATGCGGGACAACTTATATCAAAAAAGTAATATAAAAACACTCAATCCCTATTTAGCATATGTTTATATCTCTACTAAATGTAGCATAAAAACATATACGTAGCAAGGTGAAACCATAGAAGCAAGTAAAGAGAACAATTTGTGAACAAAATGTCGTTTTTTGATGAAAAGTAAGTGATTTTCATTGATATTCATATTGGCCTTGCGATAAAATTATAGAAGTGATTAAAGGTTTGTCTACTGAATTCATTTTTAACCCTAAATACCGTATAAGAATATTTACCATTAAGTAGATGAAACTAAAAGAATGAATAACATTGCTCACTTATGAATTCGGTAACAAACATAAAGAAACAATAATATAGGAGGAAATCACTATGGTCGAAAAAACTTTTAAAATTACAGCAGCTGAAGGGGTTCATGCACGCCCTGCCACTTTATTGGTACAAAATGCAGGTAAATTTAATTCAGATATAAATATGGTATATAACGAAAAGTCAGTAAACCTGAAATCCATTATGGGAATTATGTCTCTCGGGATTCCAACTGGCGCAGAAGTTAAAATTACAGCTGAAGGTAACGACGAAGAAGACGCGATTAACGCACTCGCTGACGTAATGAAAAATGAAAACCTGGGGGAGTAATTTTATGAGTCAATTAACAGGGATTGCGGCTTCTAATGGGATTGCCATTGCAAAGGCTTACCTTTTAGAAACACCTGACCTTACGTTTGAGACGAAAAAAGATCAGAATCCGGAAGAGGAGATTCAACGATTAGAAGCCGCAATTGAGAAATCAAAATCAGAGCTGGAAAAGATTAAAGCTCATGCAAAGGAAAAAATGGGTGATGAACATGCTGAAATATTTTCTGCTCACCTATTAGTATTAGATGATCCTGAGTTAATCCAGCCGATTGAAGATAAAATCAAATCAGATCAGGTAAACGCTGAGGCTGCACTGGATGAAACCGCTAATATGTTTATCACAATGTTTGAAAACATGGATAACGAATATATGCGGGAGCGCGCAGCTGACATCCGCGACGTTACCAAACGAATCCTTGCTCATTTATTAGAACGGCCATTTCCAAACCCAGCCTTAATTGATGAGGAGGTTGTTGTGGTTGCCCAGGATTTAACTCCATCCGATACAGCCCAGTTAAACAAGCAGTTCGTCAAAGGGTTTACAACCGATATTGGAGGACGTACTTCACACTCCGCCATCATGGCAAGATCTTTGGAGATTCCTGCTGTAGTTGGTGCAAAGGAAGTCACCCAAACCATTAATGATGGAGATATGGTTATTATTGACGGATTGGATGGTACAGTTCTGATAAATCCTGATGATAGTGAACGAAAGGCCTATGAACAAAAGCAGGCACAGTTTGAAGAACAAAAAGCAGAATGGGCCAAATTAAAGGATGAACCATCTGTAACTGCTGATGACAAACGTGTCGAGCTCGTTGCCAATATTGGTACTCCGGATGATGTAGAAGGTGTTCTACGTAATGGTGGCGAGGGTGTAGGTCTTTACCGTACCGAATTTCTTTATATGGGAAAAAGCAGTCTTCCAACAGAAGAGGAGCAATACGATGCCTATAAAGCCGTTCTCGAAGGTGTAGGCAGTGACAAGCCTGTCGTTGTTCGTACTCTTGATATTGGTGGAGACAAAGAGCTTGATTACCTGGATTTACCTAAGGAATTAAATCCATTCTTAGGATTTAGAGCGATTCGTTTCTGCCTGGAACGTGACGATATTTTCCGTACACAGTTACGTGCCTTACTACGTGCAAGTGTCTATGGCAACCTGAAAATTATGTTCCCAATGGTGGCTACCATTGACGAATTTAAACAGGCAAAAGCCATTCTTCTTGAGGAAAAAGATAACTTGAAACAGGAAGGAAAAGAAGTTTCTGATGATATCGAAGTTGGTATCATGGTTGAAATTCCTTCCACTGCAGTTATTGCCAGACAATTTGCCAAGGAAGTCGATTTCTTCAGTATTGGTACAAACGACTTAATCCAATACACTATGGCAGCAGACCGTATGAATGAAAAGGTCTCATACTTATATCAACCATACCATCCTGCTATTCTAAATCTGGTCAGCAATGTGATTGAAGCGGCTCACGCAGAAGGAAAATGGGCAGGTATGTGCGGCGAAATGGCCGGGGATCCTATTGCGATTCCAATTCTTTTAGGCTTAGGTCTGGATGAATTCAGCATGAGCGCCACCTCTATTTTACCCGCACGCTCACAGCTGCTGAAACTATCTAAAGAAGAGATTTCCTCTTACAAGGATGAAATCTTATCAAAATCAACAGCAGAAGAAGTTGTTGAGTTCGTAAAAAACATTACGGAATCATAATGATATAAAACCGGCAGACAATCGTTTGCCGGTTTTTTATATTCTCTAAAAACTAGATTTTAAATCAAGGAACTCGGAAGATCCCCCCTGCACAATGAAGATAGAAAGAATCACCATTGGTAAGGCAGATTTCCAAAACAGGGAGGATTTTATGATGATGAGTTTACAGCTTTTTCAATTAGCTCTGATGTGATGGGAATCAGTCCGACGTTTATTTTCGTTATTGCCATTCAGGCCCTTGCAATAACCGTAATTTTAAGAGCACGAGGAGGCTCACCGCTCACCCATAGAAAGCGTAGTGTATTTCAACTGCGGTGGCTAGAGCAACAAACTAAGTTAAAATAGCCTTTTATAAAATATCAATGATTTTTTCTCCCATTCATTAACAACCTAATTAGTAGTTGAATATCCTGGAAATGAATGAAAAGAAGGGAGAGATTTACAAGTGCATCACTATAATCAAATGAATCCTTATCAGACTCAAACTCAGGGAAGTTTTCAGCCTGACCACATGAAAAACCAATGTCAAACGTATATGAATTATCATGTTATCGTACAATTAAATGATGGTTCACAGTTCGATGGGATTATCGACGACATCGATGCGGAAAATGTCGTCATATTAGTCGCAGAAGACATTGACGGAGAAATCACAAACAGACAATTTGGCTATGATTATGGAGACAATGATTATGGGTACGGCTATAATGGAGATGGCTACGACGGATACGGTCGTCCCCGCCGGAGAAGATATCGCCGATTCCGCAGACAACGATTCCCATTCCGCTTTATAGGAAGAATGTTCCCATACCCATATTTCTATCCTTTTTCCCCTTATGGATACGGCGGCGGATACTAATCAGGTACAATATGATTTTCATTGAGGCAGCTTAAAGGCTGCCTTTTACTTGCCCTCATCAAACATTTATAACTACAGAAAAACGGCACCCAAAAAGGATGCCGTTTTTTATATCAATCATTATTTATTCAGGTTGTAAAAGGCTTCTGCACCTGCATAGTTTGAGGTTGCACCAAGAATATCTTCAATTCTTAGAAGCTGATTATACTTAGCTACTCGATCGGTACGGGATGGGGCACCGGTTTTGATTTGGCCTGCGTTGGTAGCAACGGCAATGTCTGCGATGGTTGCATCCTCTGTTTCCCCGGAACGGTGGGAAATAACAGCTGTATAGCCGGCCGTTTTCGCCATTTCAATGGCTTCGAAGGTTTCGGTAAGTGTTCCAATCTGGTTTACTTTAACAAGAATGGAGTTACCTACGCCCTGCTCAATACCACGTCCAAGGCGTTCCGTGTTGGTTACAAACAGATCATCTCCTACTAGCTGCACACGGTCACCGATACGTTCGGTAAGCTGCTTGTGGCCTTCCCAATCATCCTCATCAAGACCATCTTCAATGGAAACAATAGGGAATCGGTTCACAAGATCTTCATACCATTGAACCATTTCTTCAGAGGTACGAACAACGCCTTCCCCTTTAAGATTATATTTTCCATCCTCATAAATCTCAGAGGAAGCAACATCCATGGCAAGCTTCACTTGTTCACCTGGTTTATAGCCAGCTGCTTCAATTGCTTCTACAATCGTGGATAGGGCCTCTTCATTTGACTTAAGGTTTGGCGCGAACCCACCTTCATCACCAACACCAGTATTATAGCCTTTGGAGCTTAGCACTTTTTTCAGGCTGTGGAAAATTTCTGCTCCCATACGAAGAGCCTCTTTAAAGCTTGGAGCACCTGCTGGCATAATCATGAATTCCTGAATATCCACGTTATTATCTGCGTGCTCACCACCGTTTAAGATATTCATCATTGGAGTTGGAAGCACTTTTGCGCTGAATCCACCTAAGTACTGGTAAAGAGGAAGACCAACATAGTCGGCAGCCGCATGTGCAACAGCCATGGATACACCTAAAATCGCATTGGCTCCCAGATTGCCTTTATTATTTGTGCCATCTAATTGAATCATAATTTCATCAATGTCCACCTGACGAGTGGCATCATATCCAATGAGTTCCGGTGCAATAATTTCGTTTACGTTGCTTACTGCGTTGGAAACTCCTTTACCAAGATAGCGGTCTTTATCTCCGTCACGTAATTCAACAGCTTCGTATTCACCTGTTGATGCACCACTAGGTACAAGTGCAGAACCGTAAGCACCTGATTCTGTATATACTTCAACTTCAACGGTTGGATTGCCGCGTGAGTCCAATACTTCGCGAGCATAAACATCTGTAATGTATGGCATATTGATACTCTCCTTTTTCTATTCATTTCATGTATGATTTCGTTATGTTGACATTCAATCCTGTCAGCCAAATCATTTTTTATTTTTTAATTAACGATTCACCTGTCATTTCAATCGGTTTTTCAACGTTCAGTAAATCAAGGATGGTTGGAGATAAGTCTCCCAAAATCCCTTCTTCACGTAATTCCACGCCCTCTTTCGTAACGATAACAGGGACTGGATTTGTCGTATGAGCAGTCATTGGTTTATCATCCAGCGTAATCACTTCATCTGAGTTGCCGTGATCGGCTGTAATAACTGCATGGCCACCCTTTTCTAAAATTTTGTCCACAACTTTTCCTAAACATTCATCAACCGCTTCAATTGCTTTTATTGTAGGCTCTAACCTGCCGGAATGCCCGACCATATCAGGATTTGCAAAGTTTAAGAGAATTACATTGTGCTTATCCTCGTCAAGGTCCTTCAGCAATGCATCTGTGACTTCATAGACACTCATTTCCGGTTTGAGGTCATAGGTTGGTACTTTAGGCGAATTTATTAAAATTCGGTCTTCACCTTCAAAGGTTTGCTCACGACCCCCACTCATAAAGTAGGTCACATGCGGATATTTTTCTGTTTCTGCAATGCGCAATTGAGTTAAACCTTCTTTTGAAACAACCTCACCTATCGTATTCTTTAAGTTATTCGGACCAAAGGCAACGTTGGCATCAATGTCATCACTGTATTGAGTAAGCATGACAAACTGTACATTCTTCGGTGCCTTTTCTCCTAAATCAAATCCGGCAAAGTCCGGGTTCGTAAAAGTTCTGGTCATCTGGGAAGCCCGGTCCGGACGGAAGTTATAAAAGATGATGGCATCCTCATCTTCAATGGTTGCAACAGGATCGCCGTTTTCATCCGTCATAACCGCCGGAATAACAAATTCATCAAAGACTTCATCCTCATAGGCATCTTCTAATGCTTCGTGAGGATTATTGAATTTAGGTCCTTCGCCATAGACCATCGCACGGTAAGCAAGCTCAATACGCTCCCAGCGTTTATCACGGTCCATTGCGTAATAACGGCCGGAAATGGTAGCAAATTCCCCTACACCGTATTCCTTCATTTTTTCCTCGGTCTGATTAATGTATGTCGAACCGGTTTTTGGACCTACGTCACGTCCATCAAGAAACGCATGGACATACACTTTTTCCAGGCCGTTGTCAGCTGCCATCTTAAGAAGCGCGTATAAATGCTCAATATGGCTGTGAACCCCGCCATCAGATAAGAGGCCAAAGATGTGAAGGGCTTTATCCTTACTTTTTACATGCTCAACAACGTCGTTAAATTGTTCATTCTGGAAAAAGCTCTGATCCTCAATAGATAGGTTAATTCGAGTCAGACTCTGGTAAACCACACGTCCTGCGCCAATATTCAGGTGGCCTACCTCAGAGTTCCCCATCTGGCCATCAGGAAGTCCTACTGCTTTTCCACTTGCCTGCAATTGTGTGTGCGGAAACTGGCTCCAGTAACGGTCAAAATTAGGTGTGTTTGCCTGTTTTACCGCATTTCCTTTTTCCTCGTCCCTTATTGCAAAACCATCTAAAATAATTAATGCTGCTAATTTATCCTTACTCATTTTTGCCTGCCTCCACTAATTTTAAGAAGGAGTCAGCCTCAAGACTTGCACCGCCTACAAGCGCACCGTCGATATCGGATTGTGCAAGTAATTCATCAACATTTGCCGGCTTCACGCTGCCGCCATATTGAATACGAATGGCATCTGCTGCTGTTTCAGAAACGGCTGATTGAACGACATCACGGATATGTGTGCAAACCTCATTTGCCTGTTCGGAAGTTGCAGTTTTGCCTGTACCGATGGCCCAGATAGGCTCATAAGCAAGAACAACTTGTTTTACCTGCTCTTCAGAAAGACCCTCAAGAGCGGCTTTTACCTGCTTTTCAACATGAGGTTTCGTTTCATTGGCTTCTCGTTGCTCTAACGTTTCTCCAACGCAAACAATAGGTGTCAGTTCATGGGAAAAGGCTGCATGAACCTTTTTGTTTACGGACTCATCGGTTTCATTAAACATTTCCCGGCGCTCGGAATGGCCTAAAACTACATATTCAACGCCAAGATCCTGAAGCATGACAGGACTGACTTCACCTGTAAATGCGCCATTTTCTTCAAAGTGCATATTTTGTGCCGCAATTTTCACATCTGTTCCTTTTGCCTGCTCTACTAAAGCTGGAAGGGATACGAATGGTGCACATACAACACTTTCAACCTGATCTGAAGATGGAACGTTTTCTTTGACGTCACTTAAAAACTGTTTGGCTTCAGAAACCACTTTATTCATTTTCCAGTTTCCTGCAATAATCTTTTTGCGCATTCGATCACCTCATCAACAAATTCTATTTTAAATAGGAATTACTCCTTATCGTTTAAGGCTGCAACACCTGGAAGAACTTTTCCTTCCATAAATTCAAGGGAAGCACCGCCACCGGTTGAAATATGGTCCATACGGTCAGCCATGCCAAACTTTTCGACAGCTGCTGCAGAGTCCCCACCGCCGATAACGGTATAAGCATCCGTTTCAGCAAGAGATTCGGCAACAGATTTTGTACCATTGGCAAACAATTCGAGCTCAAATACACCCATTGGTCCATTCCAAATCACCAGTTTGGAGTCTTTAATAACCTGGTCAAAGGTCTTCCGTGTTTCCGGTCCAATATCCATACCTTCCCAGTCAGAAGGAATATCTTCAATGGAGACCACCTTTGTATTGGCTTCTTCAGAAAAGTCATCGCCTACA
This sequence comes from Salinibacillus aidingensis, assembly GCF_039522525.1. GTDB lineage: Bacteria > Bacillota > Bacilli > Bacillales > Alkalibacillaceae > Salinibacillus > Salinibacillus aidingensis. Next base: position 76,724 of record NZ_BAAADO010000006.1, on the reverse strand, counting down.
ACAACATCCTTAGGAAGGTATAAGTTTACGCCCTTCTCTTTGGCTTTGTTCATGTAATCCTTGGCCATATCAATTTTATCTTCTTCTAATAATGACTTTCCAATCTCATGACCCATGGCTTTAATAAATGTGTAAGCAAGGCCCCCGCCAAGGATTAAATGATCGGCTTTATCAATCAAGTGATCAATAACTCCAATTTTATCTTTAACTTTGGCACCACCAATGATGGCTGTAAATGGACGATCTGGATTTTCTAATGCATTGCCCAATACTTTCAGCTCTTTCTCCATAAGGAATCCGGCTACAGCTGGGAGATATTGAGCCACACCTTCAGTGGAAGCATGGGCACGGTGAGCAGCTCCGAATGCATCATTCACATACAAATCTGCTAAATCTGCAAAGGCCTTCGCAAGCTCTGCATCATTTTTCTTTTCTCCTGCTTCAAAACGTACATTTTCAAGTAAAACAACATCGCCATTTTCCATTTCCTTAATCGCCTGATTTACTTCATCACCGTAAACCTGATCCGTTTTGGTAACCGGTTTGTTGAGATGATCACTCAACCGTTGGGCAACAGGATCAAGACGTAATTCATCAACCACTTCACCTTTTGGACGCCCCAGGTGACTGGCCAGAATAACTTTAGCACCATTTCCAACAAGGAATTCGATGGTTGGCAAGGCTGCCTTTATTCTGGTTTCATCGGTGATTTCTCCATCCTTCATCGGTACGTTAAAATCAACACGACAGAAAACCTTCTTCCCTTTCACATCAACATCACGGATTGTCTGTTTGTTCATGACAAAGCCCTCCTTTTGTTGAGCCATATGTATAAGCTATTTTAAAAACATTACAAGGAGGAGGGATATTCCCTTCCTCCTTTTGTGTTAAATCTATCCTGTTAGGGGAGGTTATTTTCCTCTACTGGTATTATAAACCTTTGCTGGCAATATATGCAGCCAGGTCTACACAACGGTTGGAGTAACCGGACTCGTTATCATACCAGGAAATAACCTTAACCATGTTGTCTTCAAGTACTTGAGTTGTCAGCGCATCAATGGTTGAAGATTCTGTGCTTCCGTTATAGTCACGGGAAACTAATGGCTCTTCGGAGTAACCAAGTACACCTTTAAGCTCACCTTCAGCAGCTTCCTTAAGCGCAGCATTTACATCTTCAGCTGTTACATTTTCATCAAGCTCGGCCACTAAGTCTACAAGGGAAACGTTTGGTGTTGGCACACGCATAGCCATACCATTTAATTTGCCTTCAAGCTCTGGAAGTACAAGGGAAACAGCTTTTGCTGCACCAGTTGTAGTTGGAATAATATTTTCACTTGCTGCACGGGCACGACGATAGTCTTTATGTGGTAAGTCCAGGATTTGCTGGTCATTTGTATAAGAGTGAACAGTTGTCATAAGTCCACGCTTAATACCGAACTTATCATTTAGCACTTTCGCAAATGGTGCCAGGCAGTTTGTTGTACAGGATGCATTGGAAAGTACGTGATGACTTTCAGGGTCATACTTGTCTTCGTTAACGCCCATAACGACTGTAAGGTCTTCCTGCTTAGCTGGTGCAGAGATGATAACCTTTTTCGCACCTGCATCAAGGTGTTTCTTAGCATCGTCACGCTGAGTGAAACGACCTGTGGATTCGATAACAATCTCAACGCCAAGGTCTCCCCAGCCTAAGTTTGCAGGATCTCTTTCAGAAAGTACTTGAATAGTTTTACCACCTACGACAAGGTTTTCACCATCAACAGTTACTTCCTGGTCAAGCTTCCCATGAACAGTATCGTATTGAAGAAGGTGGGCCAGCATATTAGCATCAGTTAAATCATTGATAGCCACAACCTCTACATCATTGTTATTTAGTGCTGCACGGAATACGTTACGACCAATTCGGCCAAAACCGTTAATCCCTACTTTTACCATTTATAATTCCTCCTTAGAAATTTAAATCATATTTTATGTGAAAGGGTTATCCCTTTAACAGCTTTTCTGCTGCAGCTTCATCGGTTATAAGAACATTGCTTTGCCCTTGCTTGAAATAGGATTCAATCGCATCAGCTTTGGATGTTCCACCTGCTACAGCTATAACTTGGTTTATCTTTTGCAAATCTTCCATCTGCAATCCAACGGTCCGGACTTTGTGTACAATGTTTCCGGATTTATCAAAGTAATATCCAAAAGCTTCTCCTGCACCGTCAGCTTCCTTTATTTTCTCCAACTGACTTTTCGGCGTTTTTCTTCTGTTCGCCATCGTGATCGCATCACCGATTCCGTGTAAAACGATATCTGCATTCTGAATTTCATTGGATATTTCCTTCACAGCTGGTTCTTCTATAATGGATTGATAGGCTTTTTCACTGATTGGATCGGGTACATAAAGAAGCCGGTATTCCCCTTGGGCTCTTTTGGCCATTTGTGCACATATGGTGTTGGCCTGATTTTCAACCTGCTCCCCAAGACCACCACGGGAAGGGACAAACAGGCAATCCTTTTTATTTAAAGGTGTCATAGATTCAGCAACCAGTGACATGGTGCTACCACCTGTAACCGCTATGGTCATGTGGTCCTTAATGACATCCTTCAAGTAGGAAACACAAGCCTTACCTAACTCTTGTTTTACCCTTCTTTCCTTGTCACTATTACCTGGTACCACTATTACTTTATCCAGCTGGAGTTTTTCCTTTACCTGGTGCTCAAGAACCTTCACACCGGAAATCTCTCTCATAAGCTGCTCCAGCTGTTCGGCAATCCTTGCTCCTTCTGTTGTCATATGTATTCCCTTTGAAGTAATGTCCACAAAGCCCTGCTTCTGGAAAAATTCAACTTCCCCGCGCACGAGTCGTTCCGTAAGCTTGACCTGTTCGGCTAAGCTTCTTCGCCCAATAGGCTGTAACAACTCTATACTTTTTAATAAATTTGTGCGCCGTTCCATAATTTCCATAACTTCCGGGAAAACTTTCTGTTGTAAAGAAATCAGGTCTTTCATGTGCAAGCCCCTTTTAAGTGATACATCAGTGTGACCAAGCCTTTGCTGACCATCGGGTTGTTTTCGTCCCACCATGGACTATTTTGTCCCGAATGCTGCAAAAAAATACATCAATTCTTAATTCTTAGTTTATCAATCCACTTTTCATTATGCAATTATCTTAGCTTTTTGTCAAAAACTTTTCTTATTTGTTGAAGATTCATTTGCGAGCCGTCGATTTCTTCCCCATCCACACGAATAACAGGGATCGAAATCTGATATTTCTCCAGTAGCTGATCATCCTGATAAATATCCTTTTCCTCTATATTAAACTCATATTCCGTCTGCAGCAGCATTAAAAGGCTGCGTGCTTCATCACATAGCGGACAATTCTCTTTGGTATAAAAAATAATGTTGTTCTTCATTTGTTTCGTCTCCTTTTTCGTTTGCTCGAGGAAGGCAGCTTAAGTGCTAATCGGTATTTTGCCACGGTACGCCTTGAGACTTCAATCTGAAACTCATTTTTCAGCATTTCTGATAGTTTCTGATCAGATAAAGGCTTTTGCTTATCCTCATGCGAAATCATTTCCTTAATAAGATGTTTGATTGCATAGGCACTCACATCACCTGTTCCCCCCTGAAGTCCGGGCTGAAAGAAAAACTTCACAGGAAACATGCCATGAGGGGTTTGTAAGTATTTTTCCTTCACAGCACGGCTTACAGTAGAAACATGTAAGCCTGTTTCTTCAGCGATCTCCCGCAGTACCAGTGGTTTCAAATGCTCAGGACCATAATCAAAGAAAGCAATCTGTCGTCTGACAATGGATTTAAAAACCCGATCAAGACTGTCCAAACGCTGGGAAAGTGCTTTTTGCAGCCATTTCCCCTCTTGTGTATACTTTTGAAAAAAATCTCTTTCTTCCGGGGATAATCTGCTATGATCTATAGAATAGTCAACAATCGTAATCGTCGGACTGTTCCAACCAGTCAGTGCCACCTTCCAGACCCCATTACTTTGAAATACCTCGCCATCAGGAATGATTGGAGACGATGTATTCCCGGCAACCAGTATGCCCGGTTTCGGATGAAGGCTTTGGATATCCTGAATCGCCTCCTCAATGGCTGCTTCAGAAACTCCATACTCCATCATTAAATCTTCCACCCGGTCATCAGCAATCCAATCCAGGTGGTTGGTAACGATATTTATAGCCAGGCGACTGGGCGCTGAACTCCGAAAAAGCTGAAGAGCAAGACACTCCTGGAGGTTTCTGGCCCCTATGCCCGCCGGATCCAGACTTTGAATCAGCTCTAAGGCTTCTCCTATCGTTTCCTCATCTGTCTGAAAAGCAAATTGCCAATCGGTTAATGCAATCGTTAAATAGCCATTTTCATCCAGGGAATCAATGCCATACTCTACAATCTGCTTAAATGTAGGTGACAGTTTCTTATCCAGCAACTGCTCTTTTACATATCCGGCTAAATCCTGGCTATCATCGATCCAGAAGCTCTCATCAAATCCCATTCCACGTTTAGCAGGTGTATAATCAGGTACCGTCCTCTCCGTTTCTACTTCTATCAGGGGATTTTCCTTCATTTGCTTTTCTAAAAACTGCTGAAGTTGAAAACCATTATACTGCAGGAGTTCAATAGCCTGCCCGAGCTGCTGTGTCAGCTTCCAGGTGAGCTTTTGTTCCTGCGTTAATTTTGGCTTCATCCTTACGCCTCCCCTTTAAAAAAGAAGTTTATCTATATAAATTATACCAAAAAGTTGCCTTCCTAAGAGTTTTAAAATTTTGCATAAATGTTCCACTTTTTTACATCCTAAAAGTAAGGACTTTTAAAGGAGGTTCAAAATATGAATGGTCTGCAAAGATTCGCATTGTTTTTAACCATTGTCGGAGCTATTAATTGGGGATTAATCGGGTTCTTTAATTTTGATCTGGTAGCTGCACTATTAGGAGGCGGTGATCAGGATGAATTATTACCCCGTATAATTTATGCCGTTGTCGGAATCTGCGGATTGATTTGTCTGCCGTTATTGTTCCGCTCGGATGAGGAAGTGTAATCAAGGGCGGAAATGACGCTGGGTGGCCTCTTAAGATTTCCGAGCAAAAATCCACTAAATTGTAAATACAAAAAAGGCAGCTGTAAAAGCTGCCTTTTTTTGATTAATGAGCGCCCTCGAAGGGAATCGAACCCCTATTACGAGAACCGGAATCTCGCGTGCTATCCGTTACACCACGAGGGCATATTTTTATGTTAAGAAGAAAGCGACATATTTTATTATAAAGCTGAAAAAGGAAAAACGCAAGGGGGGAATAAGAAGCTGTTCAATAAAGTGAAACTTCCATCAGTGGGGGTTTTCTCCATCCCCCACTTAGTCTTGTTGGGTTACCCTCAAAACTTGAAGTCGGGGTATTACGGCCAGTTAATACGTGATAATTAAATATTATCATCAATCAAAGACATTTCACCCTATATACCTGATGAAATTCCCCTTGTATATCTCTATCCTATACAGGAGAGGATAGTAGGGATTAGTTTCTGATGTGATACATATAATTTAAGGTAAAAGTCTGGCAGGAAAGATAAAGAAAAGCACGAATGAAAACAATAAAGAGAATGAATGTTTTTCGTTTGACCTTTATTGACCAATTAGGTATGATAAACATGTCAACAAAAAAATGACCAGTAAAAGCTAGCTAATCAGTTAGCCAGACGAAAATACTTAGGAAACAAGGAGGATCACTTTATGAATTTAATCCCAACGGTTATTGAACAAACCAATCGCGGTGAACGTGCTTATGATATTTACTCAAGACTGCTGAAGGACCGTATTATTATGCTGGGAAGCGGAATTGACGACAATGTTGCCAACACTGTCGTAGCCCAAATGCTTTTCCTTGCAGCTGAAGATCCGGATAAAGATATTTCCCTTTACATTAACTCTCCGGGTGGTTCCATCACTGCAGGTATGGCGATTTACGATACCATGCAGTTCATTAAACCTGATGTTTCCACCATCTGCATTGGTATGGCTGCATCCATGGGTGCATTCCTGCTTAATGCCGGAGCAAAAGGTAAACGTTATGCCCTTCCAAACAGTGAAGTCATGATTCACCAGCCACTTGGTGGAACACAAGGGCAGGCTTCTGACATTCAGATTCATGCAGAGCGTATTCTTGAAATGCGTAAAAAGTTAAATCAAATCCTGTCTGAGCGTACAGGACAGCCAATTGAAGTCATCGAGCGCGACACAGACCGCGACAACTTCATGTCCGCTCAGCAAGCCGTTGATTACGGACTTATTGACCAGGTAATGGAGACAAAGAATTAAGCAGTTTAGCTGAAAACCGAAAACACCGTACAAAAGGCATACCAATCGCTGTGATTGGTATGCCTTTTGTTTTTGTCTTTCAATGTGTGCACTCACTCCACCATAACGAATGTGGCTAGTTCATTTATGGCATCCTGTTCATCGGATCCATCGGCCTGGAGAAGAATTTCCTCACCGCTCCCAATAGCCAGGCTCATCAATCCCATAATACTCTTGCCATTTATACGTTTTTGATCTTTTTCAATAAATATATCTGCTGAAAAGCGATTGGCCTCCTGCACAAATTTTGCAGCCGGCCTTGCCTGCAAGCCTGTTGACAATTCAACCGTAACCTTTCGTTCTACCAATCTGTATTCTCCTCTCTGCTCTCCATATCTATGTTTGTATAATATATGTACAATGGCTATCCAAAGGAATAAACCAGCAAAAAATCATTTATGAAAGCGTTTTAATTAAAGCCATTATACCATGGAAAAGGCAAAAAGAAAACGAAAAAATAAAATGAATATTCATTCATTTTAAGATGGAACAAAGGCGGAAGCGCCCGTTTGTCCAGCTGCGGCTCCCAGGCCCAAGCGGTCATAAGCAGAATAACCTCCATGGCCAAAAAGCGGCCACTCCGGATATTCTGCTTATGCCGTCGGGCCTAAACGGTCGCCTCCGCTTTTCTATTAGCGACGTACGGACTGGACTGAGCCGTAGGAGATAAAGTGAAACTTCAATCAGTGGGGTTCATTCCCACTGATTGTTAGTTGAACAAATCGGGTGTTTACTGTCTGTTGACCCCCCATTTATTTCTACAGGGGGTCTTACAGCCGGTTAACTCGCGGAAAAGGAAACACGAGAAACCTTGTGAGTCGATGTTGACTTATCGTACGGAGGTGAAGGAAGTCTCGCTAGTCGCTGGGCGCTGGAGCCGGACGTGGCCTCTCATGTCTTTATTATCCACAAATCGCTTATTTTATAATTTCCTAAGCAACAGCAAAGGACATGGGTACTGACCCATATCCTTTGCCTAACCTTTTGTATTACACTTCACTTATTTCTCCACGTCTTAGTTTTTCAGAAAACTCATCAATCTTTTTCAAACGATGATTAATACCCGACTTACTGATTTTACCTGTCGAAACCAATTCACCCAGTTCTTTCAAAGAAACATCCTGATGTTTCAATCGAAGTTCAGCTATTTCCTGCAAGCGGTCAGGCAGAGCTTCCAGACCAACCGTCTGCTCAATATATCGGATATTTTCAACCTGTCGGAAAGCTGCACCGATTGTTTTATTTAAATTGGCGGTTTCACAGTTCACCAGTCTGTTGACCGAATTCCTCATATCCCTCATAATCCGCACATCTTCAAATTTCAGCAGTGCCTGATGAGCCCCTAAATTAATTAAAAGCTCCGTAATCTTGTCTGCCTCTTTTAAATACGTAATGTAACCCTTACGTCTCTCAAGCGTTCTTGCGTGTAAGTTGAACTTATTCATGAGGCCACATAAGGCTTCATTGTGATCTTCATGTAACGATGAAATCTCCAAATGATATGAGGATGTTTCAGGATTATTTACAGATCCGCCAGCCAGAAAAGCCCCACGTAAATAGGAACGCCTGCAGCAGGTTTTTTCCATGTACTTTTCGGCTATTTCATGGTTGAAGCTAAACGGAGAATCCAGGATCTCAAGCTGCTCGAGGAGAGGCTGAACGTCTTTTTTGAGCCGGACAATATACACATTATTCTTCTTCAGCCGCATTTTCTTTCGTACCAGTAATTCAATCGGATGGCTGTATAATTGTTTTAGTAAGGTGTACATTCTCCGGGCAATCGCAGCATTTTCCGTCTGGATATCCAAAATATATTCCTGATTCGATATGGAGATGGACCCGTTCATTTTAATTAATGCCGACAATTCCGCTTCAACACAGCATGCATCAACTTCGACCTTCGTTAATTCTTTTTTGATATCTGAAGCAAATGACACTTCCCGCACCCCCTCACACTCATTTTTCCATTAATGAATATAATAGTTTTGCAATTTTATCTGTATCATGTCGTAATTTTACTTTCGTGTGGTCAATAATGTCCCCCTCGATAATTTCCAGTCCCATCTTAAGCAGGCGTTGAATATCATAGACAACCGGTTCTGCCTTTTCTTCTTCGTAAAGCTTTTGAACATCATGTTCGATGGGCGCATTGTGAACAACAATAGAATCCACACACTGATCTCCAGTATGATCCTGAATCGCCTGCACATGATCGGCAGCTGTATAGCCCTGTGTTTCTCCGTATTGAGTCATAACATTACAGACATATACCGTTTTACCTGTCCGCTTTTTCAGAGCTTCTCCAATTTCAGGAATAATAATATTGGGAAGGATACTTGTATAAAGACTGCCCGGGGCAATCACAATTAAATCCGCATTTTTAATAGCCTGAATCGCTTCAGGAAGTGGTTCAATATGATCAGGGCTTAAAAATACCCGTTTAATCGTTTTATTAACTAAAGGAATTTGGGATTCACCTGAGATGATACTTCCATCCTCCATTTCCGCATGGAGAAACATATTCTGGTTTGCAATCGGGTAAATCCTGCCTTTTACATTTAATACACGGGAAATTTCCTTAATTCCTTTGTAAAAATCACCGGTAATCGAGGTCATGGCAGCGAGCAGCAAATTCCCCAGTGAATGCCCGGATAAACTGTTCCCATTTTCAAATCGGTGCTGAAACATCTGTAATATCATCGGTTCTGCGTCAGACATGGCTGCAATCACATTACGTATATCACCAGGAGCAGGAATGGCCATTTCGCTGCGCAGGCGTCCGGAACTTCCTCCATCATCAGCTACCGTTACGATAGCAGATAAATCTAATGGATAGTCCTTCAGTCCGCGTATTAACACCGGCATACCTGTACCGCCGCCAATCACCACTACATTGGGTTTCCGTTTATCTCTCATAAACATGGCTATCCTTTCTTTTTGTCAATCTCTCGGTGCGTTACATATGTGTCATATTCGCTTTGGAAATAGTCGGCTATTTTTTCGGCAATAGCCACAGAACGATGCTGTCCGCCTGTACAGCCTACACCCACAACCAACTGACGCTTACCCTCTTTTTTATATTGCGGGAGCATAAAGGACAGCATATCTAACAGTTTATTCATAAAAGTGTCTGTTTCAGCCCATTTAAAAACATATTCCGCAACTTCAGCATCCTTTCCAGTTAAAGGACGCATCGATTCTACATAATGGGGGTTGGGAAGAAAGCGAACATCAAAAACCAGATCGGCATCAATCGGAACCCCATGCTTAAATCCAAAGGAAACGACGTTCATGGAGAAAACATGCTGGGACTGATCCTTAAAAGCCTGCAGAATTTCCTCTCTTAATTTTCGTGGTTTTTTATCAGATGAATCGATAATAATTTGTGCTCTTCCCTTTAGCTCATCGAGTAACTCGCGCTCTTTTTTAATCCCCTCTAAAGGAAGGCCATCCGGAGCTAAAGGATGGGAACGACGCGTTTCTTTGTAGCGGGAAACCAGTACATCATTATCTGCCTCCAGGAAGAGGATTTGTTCAGAAATCCAGTCCTCTTTCCCGACCTGAACTAATGTATCAATTAATGTATCAAAAAACTCTCTTCCTCTTAGGTCCATCACGACAGCTACTTTAGGTGTACGCTGATCGTTTTCTTTCATTAATTCCAGAAACTTCGGAAGCAGTGCGGGCGGTAAATTATCCACACAAAAATACCCTAAATCTTCAAAGCTCTGTACGGCCACTGTTTTTCCTGCCCCTGACATTCCTGTTATAATCACCAGCTCCACTTTTTGTGATTGTTCGCTCATAGGATTGCCCCCTTTACTGCTTAATCGACCTGAAATGAGATAAGTTCATCGTTTGATGTATATGTAAATGTACCATATAACACATCATTTCGATTTAGTATATGTTTATAAATCACCTGGTCTCCTTCAGCCATGTCCTTGTTCAGCACATCACTGACCGGTACCCATTCCAGTTCTCCTTCTCTGCAATATTCATTTAACGTACCCTGATATTGCCGACCGGAAAAGGTAAACATCATCCACTCATCAATCGTCTGATCATCTTCCTTAATAACAAATGTAAAAACACCCTTTAATTCCGGGTCCACGAGTGTTAATCCTGTCTCTTCCGAAAACTCCCGCCTGACTGATTGCTGAATATGCTCACCAGGCTCCATTTTACCTCCTGGTGCGGCATACCAGTTTCTTCGCGGTTTCTTCAACATTAAAATATGATCTTCATATTGTAAAACACAGTTTGTTACGCGCTGCAAATTCATCACCTCAAATGGGAAAGTCACACACCATCATCCTTAATTACAGCTCGTTGTGCGTGGAAAAAATCCATCAGGGTGTGTTTCCCCCTTGTCTCTCCCTTTATTATACTACGAAAAAATAGGAAAACCAATGAACCCGATATGAAATCCCACTGTTTATAATTGCCAGGCTCGTCTTTATTAAAGTCAGGGTATAATGAAGAAATACAAAAATAAAGCACAGGCTATAAAATGGCCTGTGCCTAATAGTGAATCTATCTTTTAAAAGGGGGTCAATTTTTTCTTAATTCTATTGTACCCAAAAATTATTTCACACACATTACAACAGCATTAAAAGGAAATTACGTTTCAGTAAATCTCCTTTAAAATCTGTATTACTGTTCAACCTTCAATTCCTCTAACAGGTTTTCCACATATACCTGTGCAGATTGAGCAGCAATACTTCCGTCACCTGTTGCTGTTACAATCTGGCGTAAATCCTTTTCACGAATATCTCCGGCTGCAAAAATCCCTGAAATTTCTGTTTCCATGTTTTCATTCGTTTTAATATAGCCTTCCTCGTTCGTGATTCCCATATTTTTAAATGGTTCATTAAGCGGGAGCATACCAATGTAGATAAATGCACCATCGATATCCTTCTCATACGTTTCTTCTGTTTTATTATTATAAAGAGTTACGCTGCCCACTTTACCGTCTTTTCCGTTAATCTCTTTCACTTCGGTATCCCAGATAAAGTCGATTTTTTCATTATCAAACGCTCTTTGCTGCAGAATCTTCTGCGCACGCAGTTCATCACGACGGTGTACAATCGTTACTTTATCTGCAAAGCGGGTTAAATAAACGCCTTCCTCAACAGCAGAATCTCCGCCGCCCACAACGATAAGGTTACGACCTTTGAAGAATGCACCGTCACAGACTGCACAGTAGGAAACGCCCCGGCCACCCAGTTCTTCTTCACCAGGTACACCTAATTTTTTATATTCAGCACCGGTTGAAATAATAACGGCACGGGCTTTATATTCCTTTTCACCTGCTATAACCGTTTTATATTCCTTCCCGTCCTTGATTTCCTTTATATCTCCATAGCCATATTCTGCACCAAACTTCTTCGCATGCTCGAACATTTTATTAGACAAATCAGGTCCTAAAATATGGTCAAAGCCCGGATAGTTTTCAACGTCCTCTGTATTCGCCATTTGACCACCCGGAATTCCTCTTTCAAGCATTAGCGTATCCAGGTCGGCACGCGACGTGTAAACAGCTGCTGTAAGACCAGCTGGACCTGCACCGGCGATAATGACATCATAAATTTTGTCCTCGGAAGCCATTGCTATCATTCCCTTCGTTCATACATTTCTTTACCCTTTAGTATTATCGTATTAGATAGGGATTTAAACGTCTATTGAAATGCTCAATCATTTCTTTCAATAGGATGCTGCCTGCCGATTTCTTTTAAACGGGGATGTCGATTGCATCCTTCCTTCCAGACTTCAACAGCCTTTGATTTCAATCCCATCTTATAAGCAGCAATACTGTACCATTTATAGTAAGAAAGGTGATTTTTCAGTTTATGCCTCGGTAAATCTTTAAAACGTTGATATGCCAGCTCATAATGTTCTGTATGGGCAAAAGCTGTTGCAACTTTAAGCCGTTGCTGATCATGTATAGGATAAACATTTTCCAGCCATTCTATGTACTGGCCGGATGTATCCTGTTCACCCATTTCCCAATGAAATATCGCTAAATTTACAATGCTGTGAATGCTGGAAGGGTCTTCTTCATAGGCTTCTTTTTCGAGTTTCAGCGCTCTCTCCTGCTGACCTGAAAAGAACAAGGCCCAGGCAAAGTCATGCTTCGCCAAAACATAGTCAGGATAGCGGGCCATCATGTGCTCTATAATTGGAAGTGCCTGCTCCCAGTCATGATGCTCAAGATAATAAAAAGCCGATTCCTGATAAGTTAATAATTCATCCTCCTCATCAAAAATCCACTCATCCTCATCTTCCTCAATATCATCATTATAAGCCTTTAATAATTCCAGTAACTCCTTTGCCTCATCTGCAAATTCTCCATTTGGGGCTTTATTCAAATAAATTTCTATATTTTTTTGAGCATCCTGAAACAGACCAAGATGAGCATAATTATTAGCCAGTAAATAATAACAATCTACATAGGACTCGCCAAAATCATCAAGAACCTTCATAAGCATCTGGTTCGCCTGATCATAGGCTTTTGTTTCAGTATATAGTACAGACAGCTGGCTTGGGTAAAGTGGATTGTCCGGTTCCAGTTCAATCGCCCGCTTCAGCCATTTCTCTGCTTTTTGAAAGTTATGCTTTTGAAAGGCTTTTACACCTTGTGAAAAATAAAACTCCCCTTCCAATAAGAACGGGATGACATTTAATTGATTATCAATTTGGTGATTCTCGGTATTTGCCATGAAGTGCCTCCTATCAACACATATAACCATTAAAAGTATAACACACTCAGGTGAGGAATAAAATGATTGAGAAAATCGTTTTACAACAAATTTCCCGGTTCAGAAGACCGTTTCCATATATTTATTATTGAGTCATTTGATATCTTGAAGCAACGTCAACGACTGGGTAAAATAGTAATAATATTACATAAAAAGGATGTGGCTGGTATGAAAAGGAAATGGATTTTGTTTTCAGCCATTTTGTTATTATCATTCCTCGGCGCATGTAAAGGTGATCAGGTGACACCGGATGAACGCCTGTCGGAATACATCAGCCTGTGGAATGAACAGAATTTTGATCAAATGTATGAGGATTATTTGTCAGCAACGGCTAAAGAGAACTATGCAAAAGAGGACATGGCTGGTCGCTATAAGGATTTATACAGTGACTTGGAAATAAACGATATTAAAGTCAGTTTTGAAAAGCCGTCGGACGATGAACAGCCCGATTATGAAAAAGTGAAAGAAGCTTCATTTCCCATACATGTGGAAATGAAGTCCATTGCAGGTCCTGTCTCTTTTGACCATGAAATGACACTGGTGAAAGAAACCCGTAACGAAGAAGAAAACTGGTATGTAAATTGGGATACCACTTATATCTTTAAACAACTTGAAGATGGAGATGAAGTCGGCCTCGATACAACCGCCGCTCCCCGCGGACAGATTTTTGACCGGAATGGTAATGGATTGGCGATAAACGATACGTTACCTCTAATGGGCATTAAGCCTTCAGCCATGGAAGGACATGAGCAGGAAACAATCAAGGCATTGTCGGAGCAATTGCATTTAGATGTGGAATACATTAAACAACAGCTGAATCAGGATTGGGTACAGCCCGATTTATTTGTTCCGCTTCGAACCATCAATCCAAATGATCAGGAGCTATTTGACGAACTAATGGCCTTGCCGGGCGTCTTTTACCAGGATCAGGTCGGACGTTACTATCCGTTAGGTGAAGCGGGCGCCCATCTCGTCGGATACACAGGCGATATTACAGCAGAGGAATTAGAGGAGCATGAAGACGGCGGTTATTCTGCCCAGGACAAAATAGGAAAACGAGGACTTGAACTCTTATATGAAGAGGAACTCAGAGGTGAACCGGGAGCAGATATTTCTATCAAAAAGGCCAATGGGCAGAAAGTAACCGTTGCTTCTAAAAAGGCAAAAGCAGGCCAGGATATTCACGTCACTATTGATTCAAAGGTCCAGAAGACGATTTATGAAAAAATGAATCAGCGACAAGGATCGGCCGCTGCCATTCATCCAAAAACCGGGGAAACACTTGCCCTTGTCAGTTCTCCGTCTTTTGATCCAAACGGACTAACGTCCAATGCCTATGCTAAATTATTGGAAGATAAGACCAAACCATTACTTAACCGTTTCACATCCTTATATGCTCCAGGATCAACATTTAAGCCTGTAACAGCGATGATTGGATTGTCATCGGAAGCCATCACACCTGAACAAACCCGAAATATTCAGGGGGAAACGTGGAAAAAGGATGGCTGGGGAAATTATGCCGTCCGCAGAGTAACCGATCCGGGCCACCCTGTAAACCTGGAGGATGCACTGGTTTATTCAGATAACATCTACTTTGCACAAACGGCCTTGGACATTGGTGCTGATAATATGGTTTCCGGACTTAAGAATTTTGGGTTTAATGAAGATATCCCTTACCCCTATGGAATTCCGCAATCCAAAATTTCAAACAGCGGGAACTTGGATGAAGAAATTATGCTTGCTGACACCGGATATGGGCAAGGAGAACTGCAGGTAAGCATTTTGCACCTGACAGCCATGTTTACTCCTGTTTTAAACGAAGGAAATCTTATCAAACCACAGCTTTTGGCGGAACAGGAACCCAAGGTCTGGAAAGAAAATCTGGTCAGTGCTGAACATGCAGATTACATTCACCAGGCTCTGAGAAAAGTCGTTTCCAGTACAAACGGAACAGCCCGGGAAGCAAACATCCAGCAGGTTCCTCTGGCCGGTAAAACAGGAACTGCCGAGCTAAAGGCAAGTCAGGATAAAGAAGGAAAGGAAAACGGTCTCTTTGTTGCCTATGACTCCGAAAACCAGGACCTTATGATTTCTATGCTGCTTAAAAATGTCCAGGATGATGGAGGCAGTGCTTTAGCTGTAGAGCGTGTGAAGGAGGTTTTTGAAGAACTTTATAAATAGTAAATGAGCACTCTCAATATATAAAGAAAGGCTGACCTTAAAGTGTGGTCAGCCCTTCGTATAAAGTGAAACTTCCGTCAGTGGGAGGTTTTCTCCCTCCCCCACTTATGGTTAGTTGAACTTATCAGGAATTTACTGGCCGTTTATCCCCCACTTAGTCTTGATGGGGTACCCTCAAGACTTGAAGTGGGGGTATTACGGCCAGTTCATGCGTGATATGATTAATCTTCTTCCACTGGATGTGTGGCTTCATACATTAGCTGTTCAAGCTGTTCGGTATATTCTTTCTTTTGATCATCAGACCAAGTAAATTGCTTAGCCATATAGGTGATCACCGAATCTTTATGCTCACGAACCCAGTTAATATCAAAGAATAAAGCACCTGTACGTCTTATAAAGAAATCAACCGGTTTATAAACAAGCTCCTGCTCAATGCCGTATCGAAGCATGGCATAGACTACGGGGTCCAGATTTTCAGCTTTGGCTGTGTCCTGCTCATTCTGATATATATCATAAATAGAATCAATATTAGAACCATAGCGTTTAACCAGAGATTCTGCAACGCCTTCATCAAGGCCGGCTTCTGCTCCTTCACGAATCTTCTGAGGGACAAATCTTTCAAAGCCTGAAGAACCTCCTACGTCTCCACCGGAAATTCGTAACTCTTTCGTTTGTGTTCCCGGGAATGATCTACCTTCTTCTTCATGAAGCTGTTTCCCAACCAAATCAACAATGCTTTCGGCCATTTTACGGTAGCCAGTTAATTTTCCGCCTGCAATGGAAATGAACCCGGAGTCCGAAACGAAAATTTCATCTTTACGGGAGATTTCGGAAGGGTCTTTCCCTTCTTCATGGATAAGCGGACGTAAACCTGCCCAGCTTGACTCAATGTCCTCGGCTTTAATTCCAACAGTCGGGAACATATAATCAATCGCCTTTAAGACATAATCCCGGTCCTCTACCGTCATTTTGGGATGTGCAATATTGCCCTCATAAACC
This sequence comes from Salinibacillus aidingensis, assembly GCF_039522525.1. Lineage (GTDB taxonomy): Bacteria > Bacillota > Bacilli > Bacillales > Alkalibacillaceae > Salinibacillus > Salinibacillus aidingensis. The sequence goes on along the minus strand of NZ_BAAADO010000006.1, from coordinate 60,430 downwards.
GTGTCCGTAGTCCCTACATAGGTTTTTCCTTCTCTCGGAATCGCAAAAACCATACGGCCATCAGGGGTGTCGAAGTAAATGGCCTGCTTCAGAGGGAAACGGTCCTCATCAAATACAAGATGAATCCCTTTTGTAAGATGCAGGTATTTGCCACGCTTGGAGTTGTCTTTTTCTCGTAAGGTATCAACCCATGGACCTGCTGCATTGACAATTTTTTTCGCATATAGCTGGTCATGACTTCCATCGGTTTGATCCTCTGTTTCTACACCTACAACACGGTTATTGTCATAAATGAGATCTGTCACTTTTGTATAGTTCAGGGCAAGTGCTCCCTTTTCTACAGCCTTTTTCATCACTTCAATCGTCAAACGGGCATCATCGGTTTTATATTCTACATAGTAACCTGCCCCCTTAAGACCCTTTGCATTTAACAGTGGCTCTCGATTTATGGCTTCTTCCGGTTTAAACATCTGCCTTCTTTCTGTCTTTTTAACGCCGGCAAGAAAATCATAAACACGTAAACCAATGTTCGTGGTGAATGGACCGAATGTGCCGCCTTTATAAAATGGCAGCATCATCCATTCCGGAGTTGTAACATGAGGACCATTTTCATAAACAATGGCTCGTTCCTTACCTGTTTCGGAAACAACCCCGATTTCAAATTGTTTTAAGTAACGAAGACCACCATGAACGAGCTTTGTTGATCGGCTTGATGTACCTGCTGCGAAGTCCTGCATTTCCACTACAGCTACCTTCATTCCTCGTGTTACCGCATCAAGCGCAATACCTGCACCTGTAATTCCTCCCCCAATAACAAGCAAATCCAGAGATTCGTCCTTCATTTTCCCTTTCATTTCTTTACGATTTAGACTTGAGAACATCGTCCATCGCTCCTTTTATCATAAAAAACTCTTAATAATATGGTTAACCTTTATTGCAAACGGATACAACCAAAAAAGAGACCACAAATGTCCCCTATACAATGTATAGAGTATTTGTGGTCTCTCAGGATTCTCCGTCCAAACTATTAACTTAATTTTATTATAACACGCGAACCGGTTTATGGGAAGTCATTTTAACGATCTCGTGTGCGCGGGCAGGGTTCCCCATTAGGTGTGTTGTAGGGGATTGACAGAGATACAAATGACTCCCTTAAAACCGAATTTATCTGTTAATTACTTGAATGCACGGGTTGCAGAAACAGCTTTCTTCCAGCCCTCGTATAGTTCATTACGTTTGTTATCATCAAGATTGTCTTTAAATGTACGCTCAATCTTCCACTGCTTTGCGATTTCCTCTTTGTCGTTCCAGTAGCCCACAGCCAAACCAGCAAGATAAGCAGCACCTAGGGCAGTGGTTTCATTAATGACAGGCCGGTCTACCTGAACGCCTAAGATATCACTTTGGAATTGCATGAGGAAGTTGTTTTTAACCGCCCCACCATCGACACGCAGCGATTTAACGTCGATTCCTGAATCAGCGACCATGGCATCAACAAGATCTTTGGACTGATAAGCCAGTGACTCAAGGGTAGCACGAACAAAATGCTCCTTGGTTGTACCGCGAGTAAGTCCAAATACCGCTCCTCGTGCTTCACTATCCCAGTAAGGAGTACCTAAACCAACGAAAGCTGGTACTACATAGACACCATCTGTGGAATCTACATTTGTGGCATAGTCTTCACTTTGTGGTGAATTATCTATGATTTCAAGACCGTCACGAAGCCACTGAATCGCAGAACCGGAAACGAAGATACTTCCTTCCAAAGCGTATTCAACTTTTCCGTCAACACCCCAGGCAAGTGTGGTTAATAAACCATTTTTCGATTTAACGCCTTCTTTCCCTGTGTTCATGAGCAGGAATCCACCTGTACCATAAGTGTTTTTAACCATTCCTTCATCAAAGCAGGCCTGACCAAACAGGGCAGCTTGCTGGTCACCGGCAATACCTGCAATTGGAACCTCTTTGCCAAAGAAGTGATAGTCAACCGTATTTGCATAAACTTCAGAGGACTGGCGAACTTCCGGAAGCATGCTCTTCGGTACAGTCAGAATATCGAGAAGCTCATCGTCCCATTTCAGGTCATAAATGTTAAACATTAGTGTACGGGATGCATTGGAGTAGTCGGTAACATGAGCCTTACCACCGGAAAGCTTGTAAACCAGCCAAGTGTCAATGGTACCAAATTGAAGCTCACCTTTATCAGCCTTTTCTCTCGCCCCTTCAACATTATCCAGAATCCATTTTACTTTTGTACCCGAGAAATATGGATCCAGAAGAAGTCCGGTTTTCTCATTAAACAGATCGTTGTGTCCCTGTTCACGCAGCTCCTGACAAATGCCTTCTGTTTGACGGGATTGCCAGACAATCGCCTTGTAAATTGGCTTACCTGTGTTCCGATCCCAGACTACAGTAGTTTCACGCTGGTTTGTAATCCCAATTCCTGCTACCTGATCAGGTTCAACGTCTGCCTTTCTAAGTACTTCTGAAATACAGGACAGAACAGATGTCCAGATTTCATTGGCATCATGCTCCACCCAGCCTGGCTTTGGAAAGAACTGCTCGAATTCCTTCTGGGCGGTTTCCACGATTTCCCCTTCATGGTTAAACAAAATCGCCCGTGAACTTGTTGTTCCCTGGTCTAAAGATAGAATAAATTTACTCATAGTGTCTCTCCTCCTTATAATGATTGTGAAGCTTTATGATCAACTGGAGCTTCATTGGCTTTTTTCAGTTCTGTTCCCGCTGCCGCTATTAATACCACAGCTACAATAGCACTTACTGCCCAAAATGCTCCAGAATACTCACCTGTAAAGATCGCTGCATAGAACAATGCACCGTAAATACCACCTAATGCCGGACCTAATACTGGTACCCATGCATATCCCCAGTCAGAACTTCCTTTACCTGGTATGGGTAATACAGTGTGTGCAATTCTTGGCCCTAAGTCACGAGCCGGGTTAATGGCATAGCCGGTAGGTCCCCCTAGAGACATACCAATCGCAACAATGAGTAAACCGACAACTAATGGATTTAAGCCTTCTGTGAATTCGTTAGCTCCGATGAAAAGTAATCCCATAACAAGAACAAATGTACCAATCAGCTCTGTAACAAAGTTTGATAACGGACTGCGAACCGCTGGATCCGTTGAGAAGACAGCTAACTTCAGGCCTGCTTCTGATGTTTCTCTCCAATGGGGTAAATAAGCGAAGAATACGATAATGCCTCCAATGAATGCACCTATGATTTGTGCTGAGATATACATTGGTACCTTTTCCCAAGGGAAATCTCCAATCGATGCAAATCCTAACGTAACAGCTGGATTAATATGTGCGCCTGATACACTTCCGACGGCAAAAACGGCTAAAGCAACTGCAAGTCCCCAGCCAAGTGTGATAAGCACCCAGCCGCCGCCTTCCCCTTTTGATTTATTAAGTACGTTACTGGCAACAACGCCACCACCAAAGATGATCAGGATCATGGTTCCAATAACTTCTGCAAGAAATTCAGACATCTCCAACACTCCCCGATATACTATTTTATAAAACCAGATTCAACAAGTTTTTAGCACGTGCTGTGATAGAACAATAAAAAAACCACACCTTTCCTGCATACTTCTTTCGTAAAAGATAGTACGGTAAAAGTGTGGCTCTCATTATCTCCATCACGATCATTAACTTGTTATCTATCATATTACACGAATATGAAAACGCTGTCAATAAGTATTTTCATAATTTATTCAGATTTAATAGTTTTTTATTTCCAAAGCTCATAGTTGGAGGTTGTCACAGCTGCAGCACCGCTCTCCAATGCATCATCAATATCCTGCTTTGACCGAATCAATCCGCCTGCAATAACAGGAATACCTGTTTTTTTATAAACCTCTTTGATGATTTTAGGAATAATTCCAGGTAAAACTTCGATATAATCCGGCTGGACCCGATTACAGATTTTCAGATTATGTTCCAGTGCGTGGCTGTCGAGAACAAATAATCGCTGAATGGCAAAGATGCGATGCTTTTTGGCTAATGTAATAACATTTCCTCTCGTTGAAATAATCCCATCGACTTTAATGTTGTTAATTAGAAACTCGATTCCGTATTCATCTGCCTTCAGTCCCTGAACAAGGTCAGCATGAATAAATACCTTTTTTTCTCGCTGATGCGCATATTTGACCAATCCTGACAATTGTGAAAGCCTTGTTTCAAGTAACACAAGAATTTCATGGTCACTTTCCAACATTCGTTCAAAATCTTTATTATTCCGAAGTGCAGGAACAATTTTGCTATTAAAATCCCCCAAAAGGACACTCCCCTCTTTTTAGTACTTCTGCTTTTACAATAATACTCTATATAAAAGAATCCCTCCATAGAGAGCAATCTATACATCTCTGGAGGGAACCTCTTTATGTCATTCCATTTCTTCTAAGACGCTTTGAGCAGCCTTTTCAACTTCCTCTAATGTTTTTCCCATTCCTGATTCCACCGCAGCAACGTAAGATCCTTCCAGCAGTGGTGCTTTCACGACTTTCACCTGATCGTAATCCGCCATTTCAACCGCTAATTCCGCATTCATCATGGCACTCCCCAAATCGAAAAAGAGGAGTACACCCTTTTCACTGTAGGCATTTTCAATGGCCTGTTGAATTTTTTCCACATTGGTACCAATGGAATCATCATCCGTACCCCCGGCGGGTTCAACAGGTACATCCGGAACCATTTGCCGGATAATATCTTTAATTCCTTCTACAACTTTTGGGCTGTGTGAAATCAGTACAATTCCTACATATGACATGATGAGTTAAGCTCCTTCGTCCAGCACTTCCGCAAGTGCCGAGAAAATGTAATAGGATGAGACAGAACCAGGGTCTAAATGACCGATGGAACGTTCTTTTAAGTAGGCAGCACGACCTTTTTTCGCTTCGATGTCTTTGGTTGCTTCCATTGCTTTTCTTGCTGTGGAAGCAAGTTCTTCTGCTTCAAGGTCTTCCTGATTCTGTAACAACTCTGCAACGGGCTCCCATACATCAAGCATGGTTTTTTCACCCTGATTTGCTTTTCCCCGCTGCTTCACACCATTAACTGCCTCCTCTACTGCAGTCCTGAACCGGGGAAAATCAACGCTCTCTGTTCCTTTTACAGCAGTAGACATTTTCAGAAAAGCCGTACCATATAACGGGCCTGATGCTCCGCCTACTTTTGACAAAAGAGTCATGGATACGTCTTTAAGAATATCAGAAACATTGGTATAGTCAGATTCCGTAACTTTATTTACGACCTCCTGAAATCCCCGGGCCATATTAAGCCCATGGTCCCCATCACCGATTGCCTGATCAAGGGACGTTAAGTATTCTTTATTGGATTGTATTTTTTCGTTGGCTTTTTCCATCCAGGTTATCACGTGTTTGACTTGTAATTCCATATGGTTCCCCCCATTTTAGCGACGAAATGCCGGAGCCTTGGAATCTGCTTCTAAAAGTTTCTTTAACTCCTGATCCACTTTAAGAAGGGTTACAGAGCACCCCGCCATTTCTAACGATGTCATATACTCTCCGACAAATGAGTCATAGATTTTAATTCCTTTATCGGAAAGCAGCTCATTTACTTTCCTGTTCACAATATATAGTTCCATTTCAGGGGTTGCGCCGAGACCATTCACCATCACAGCGATTTCTTCACCGCCTGTAAGATTCATATCATCTAATACTTTTTCTGTTAGCTCGGTTGCAATATCATCAGCACTTGTGATTTTTTTGCGCTCAATTCCCGGCTCTCCGTGGATACCAATACCCACTTCCATTTCGTCTTCCTCTAAGACAAAGCTCGGTTCACCGGCAGCAGGAACGGTACATGGGGTCAGGGCCATTCCTATTGAGCGGACGTTTGCAACCACTTTATCGGCCACAGCCTTTACTTCATCTAAAGAAGCACCCTGAGCAGCCTTAGCTCCTGCGATCTTATGAACAAAAATTGTACCGGCAATTCCCCGGCGTCCTGTCGTAAATGAACTATCCTCAACAGCTACATCATCATTTACAACGACCTGCTGGACTTTAATTCCTTCTGCTTCAGCCATTTCAGCTGCCATCTCAAAGTTCATTACATCGCCTGTATAGTTTTTAATAACCAAAAATACACCTGATCCACCGTCAACGGCTTTAATCGCTTCAAATACCTGATCCGGAGTAGGGGAAGTAAAAACCTCACCGGCAACCGCAGCATCCAGCATCCCTTCGCCTACATAGCCGGCGTGTGCGGGTTCGTGACCGCTTCCTCCTCCACTCACAAGGCCCACTTTATTTGATACAGGGGCATCTTTTCGTGCAATAACGGTTGTACCTGGTAATTGCTTAACATCATCGGGATGTGCAGCAACAAATCCTTGCAGCATTTCTTCAACAACTTTGTTAGGGTCATTCACAATCTTTTTCATAGAAAATATCCTCCTCAAGGATTTTGAATGCTCACACCAGCATTCAAATCATTAGATTCTATAACCCTGCCGCGTACTTTTATTCTATTATATAAATGTGAGAAATACTAGAATTTTTGCTCAATTTTCCTTGACATTCTATTAAAGTTTTATCACGTATTAACTGGCCGTAATACCCTCACTTCAAGTTTTGAGGGTAACCCAATAAGACTAAGTGGGGGATAAACGGCCAGTAAAAACCTGATAAGTTCAACTAACCATCCGTGGGGGATGGAGAAAACCCCCACTGATGGAAGTTTCACTTTATGAACGACTGGTTGCAGGTCGAATTGAACTATAAGTCATGCTATATACTCAAGACGTATCAAACCTGAATGTTATGGCCTCCCTGGAATCCCATAAACGATCCTCGAAATAAAAAACGCAGGCCCTATGAACCATTCCGTTCATAAAACCAGCGTTTTAAACCTCTTTATGAGAAAAATAGGTATCCTGTTTTCTCCGTTCATCCATTTCCTCTTTTGTATAAATCAGCTGCATCGGATTACCGCCTACAAAGCTCCCGGCAGGTACATCCTTGTGGACAACGGTACCTGCGGAAACAATGGCATGATCACCGATTTTGACTCCGGGAAGTATGGTGGAATTGGCTCCGATCATCACTTCATCTCCAATTTCCACTTTACCGAGACGATATTCCTTTATTAAATATTCGTGGGCTAGAATCGTTGTGTTGTAGCCAATGACCGTGTTTCGGCCCACGGAAATTTTTTCGGGAAACATCACATCAAGCATGACCATTAAGGCAAAGGAGGTCTGTTTCCCCACATTCATCCTCAGAAACTTTCGATACATCCAATTTTTCATGGATAAAAAAGGCGTATACCGTGCCAGTTGAATGACAATGAAATTTTTGACGACCTTCCAGAACGGTACAGTCTTATAAACATGCCACAAGGAATTCGCTCCCTCGACACGGTATCGGTCTGTTCTTCTCACATCATCACTTCCCTGCAATCGTTAGCAAATCCTGCATATTATCAAGCATATAATCCGGATTCAGGGACTCTAAGGTTTCTCTTCCCTTAATCGTCCACGCAACACCGGCAGTCTTCACACCCGCATTTTGTCCGGCAAGGATATCATGGGTATTATCTCCCACCATAATGGCTTCGTCAGCTTTTGCATCCAAAGCTGATAAAGCCTGATAAATCGGTTCGGGATGAGGTTTTTCGTGCCGGACATCATCCAGTCCGATCAGAACATCAAAGTAAGCGGCCAGTTCTGTAACCTTTAGTCCTCTTTTGGCGGTATCCCCAACTTTTGTTGTGACAATTCCGAGCTTATAGCCATCCTCTTTCAGTTTCTGAATCGTTTCAGGCACGCCATCATAGGCAACCACAAAGGAATCATGATGCTCCAAATTATGTTTTCGATAGGTCTCTACCATTTCATCCACTTTGTCCGGCATAACCTGACCAAAGCTATCCCATAAGGAAGGGCCGATAAAATCGTATACGTCCTCTCTCTTATACTTACCAGGAACATACTGCTCAAGTGTATGCAGAAAAGAAGAGATAATCAGTTCATTTGTATCAATTAAGGTGCCATCCAGATCAAACAGAAGTGTACGTATGCTCATGTGCTGTCGTATCCTTTCTCTTATGAAGTTCCATGCGATTCCAGATTAAGCCAATTGTTGCGGTAAGAATGATAGCCGTTATCAGCCTGATGAGCAGTAATGGCCAAAGTGGAATCCCAAGTGGTGCAAAGACAAGTGTATCCTCTACAACTGCGTGACAGGATACAAGGAATATTAAAACCAGAGTCATATCCTTTTTCGAAATTCCCTCTTCCTGAACAGCCTGAAACATAAGGCCGGCACCATAGGCTAAACCAATCGTCAGACCTGTAACAAGGGTCATCGATGCATTGCGCTCAACTCCTAATATTTTCGTGAAAGGAGCCAGCCAGTTGGACATAACGGTGAAGTAGCCTTTTTCCTTTAACCACTGCATAACCACCATTAATGGAATGACAATAGCTGCTAATTGAAGAATCGCAATAACGGCGGTTTCCAGACCTAAATAGAGAATTCCACCCCAGGTTTCCGGTTCAGGACCGGATGAAATAAGCCCATACTGAGCCATTTCCTGTCCGCCGCTCCAGAACAGGTTGATGATGACCGCCGAGATGACCGCAAGTCCGATTCGAATGCCTGAAATCAGCCACCAACTTACGCCAACTTTGGAAGCTATGGACGATTCAATCAATAAGTTATGAGAAAATGATAGCATAATGGCCATTATAAATACTTCTTTTACCGTAAAATCAAAGGTGATAATCGCACCAATACCGGCGTAAAGGTTAGAAAAATTCCCCAGTACCAGTGGAACTGCAGCTTCGCCAGGAAGTCCCAGCAGCTTCATCAGAGGTTCCAGCCAGTCGATAATGATTGGAAAAAAAGGCGTATGGCCAATAATGGTAATGATTAACGTGACAGGAAATATAATTTTTCCGAGCATCCACGTTAACGAAAGTCCACTTTTAAGTCCACGCTGTAAAATTCCTGACACAACATAACCTCCTATTTTTTAGATGGTAATTGCCCATTGTAATGTACATTTGCATAGCCTTTTTTACGACGAAAGTACATTAGCGCCACACTGGCGGCAATCAGTAATACCGAGATGAGCCGAGCTACACGAATATCTGTTCCCATTAGATATAAACTATCTGTTCGTAATCCCTCGATAAAGAATCGCCCAAAGGAATACCAGATTAGATAGCTGAAAAATAGTTCTCCGCGTCTTGGATTAACCTTACGTAAATAAAGCAGCAGAATGAGTCCTAAGATGTTCCAGACAGATTCATATAAAAAAGTAGGCTGATACATGACACCCTCAATAATCATTTGATTGGTAATAAAATCGGGAATGTACTGAATGAAATTGTTATAGGCGTCTTCAGTCACAGGACCTCCGTGAGCCTCCTGGTTCATAAAATTACCCCAGCGGCCAATCGCCTGACCTAACAAAAGACTTGGTGCGGCGATATCTGCCAGCATCCAAAAGGATATTCCTTTCACTTTGGCAAATAGCCAGGCGGTTAAAACAGAACCAATCAGGGCTCCATGAATGGCAATACCACCTTCCCAGACAGCAAAAACTTTCCACCATGGCGCGCCGGCATAGCGATCCCATTCAAAGATGACGTAATAGATTCTCGCAAACAGGATCGCTGCAGGAATCGCAAATATAAGTAAATCAACAAAAATGTCTTCCTTAAGACCCAGTCGTTTTGCCTCCCGGGTTGCCAGCCACAAACCAAGTGCAGCACCGGTAGCGATGATCACGCCATACCAGTAAATAGGGACAGGTCCTAGTTCAATAAAGACTCGGTCATAGGGTTGTATGTTGAAAAACATGATTTCCTCTCCTTATTTTTCGTATTTATCATCATCAGAATCAATCATCTGCGTAAGACGTTGAGTAAAATCTCTGGCAGCATTAATCCCCATTCGTTTCAGGCGGAAGTTCATCGCTGCTACCTCAATAATAACAGCTAAGTTCCGTCCAGGCCGGACAGGAATCGTTGCCTGTGGCAGTTCAACATCCATAATTTTCATCGTTTCTTCATCCAAACCAAGTCTATCATACTGTTTATCTTTATCCCACAATTCGAGGTTGATCACGAGAGTTATTCTCTTATGGCTGCGCACTGCACCGGCACCAAACAGCGTCATCACATCGATAATCCCCAGACCGCGAATTTCCAGTAAATGTTCAATAAGTGGCGGGGAATTTCCGATAAGAGTATCAAGATCCTCCTGGCGTATCTCCACACTATCATCCGCAACCAGGCGATGCCCTCTTTTAACTAACTCTAATGCCGTTTCGCTTTTCCCCACCCCGCTTTGACCGGTGATGAGAACACCAACCCCGTAAATATCCACAAGCACCCCATGAATAGCGGTGAAAGGGGCAAATTTTGATTCCAGGTAATTCGTCATTCGACTAATCACACTGGTCGTTTTAAGCGGGGATCTCATAATAGGAACTCCTGCATTTTGTCCCGCTTCAATCAGCTCCTGTGGCACGTCCATTGCCCGTGAAATGATAATCCCGGGAGTTACGTCTGTACAAAGCCTCATCACCCGATCCTGCCTCATATCATCAGATAATTCACTGAAAAAAGAAATTTCGGTTTTTCCTAATAACTGAATACGTTCAGCGGCATAATGCTTAAAATAGCCTGCCATTTCCAGTCCGGGCCTTGAAATATCACTTTTTACAATCTCCCGGTGAATGCCATTTTTACCTGCAACCAGTTCAAGATTAAACCGTTCTATAATATCTTTCGTGCGTACTTTAGCCATATGTATTTTTCCTCCTACATGCGTTCCATTGCTGCTCCTTATTTTAGCACGATTTATCGTTTATTTTACACTAAAGCTTTTGGTTTCACAAAAAGATCAGGAAGTTTAACCAGCTGGTGATTCTATTCCCTTATGAGGAGGAGCAGGCTTATTTTTTAAACGCATCTACGACCAGCTTTTGCAGCAATACATTCAGCACAGATAATACAATTGCAGCCAGGATTGCGGTTCCAAAACCTTCGATGATAAAGGCATCCCCGATAATCGCCTGGGTGATCATCAGTGTGATGGCATTAATCACAAACAGGAAAAGCCCCAGGGAAAAAATTGTGATTGGCAGAGTGAAGAAAACTAAAACAGGTTTAACAATGACGTTTAGCAGAGACAGAATCAGGCTTGCAAGAATAGCCGTTACAAAATCCGTTACAATCATGCCATCAAATAATTGCGCAGCCGCCAGTATGGCCACGGCGTTTAACACAATGGATAACGCCCAGTTTTTAATCATAGGTTTTCCTCCTTCCAAGCTTTTACTTAGTCAAGTGGACTTACCTTCACTGTACCCGTTTTGGATTCGGCTTCTAAATACAGTACAGGCTCATGTCCATTGGTCTGGAAATGCATGGATTTCTTCAGCACTTCCTTTTCACTTTTGAGCATAGTGTGGCCGGGTAAATAGCATTGAACGTTTCCGACACTGGATGAAAGCTCTCCATCCACGGATTGATCGGAAGGGACAAACAAGGATATGGAGCCTGTGGTCGACTTAAAGTATCCACTTTTCGCTTTCTCTCCTCGTAAATAGCCTTTAATACTGCCATTAATCACCTGGGACTCAACTTCCTCCCACTCGCCATCTACAAAGATCGATCCGTTTAAGGTTTCAATTTCACATTGGTTCCCTTTTACATTGTCAAGGCGGATGTTGCTGTTGACCGATTCCACCTCCCACTTTTCACCTGTCATATTACTTAATTCAATTTTTCCGTTTGAGGTTTTCACTTTCAGGTTCGGAACCTTCATATCCTGCACGTTAACGGAACCATTAAAGACTTTTATGGAAGATGCTTCATACATATGCTCCGGAATCCATATTCGAAAATCTGCTTTTATTCTTTTTGCATCAAGGTTAACCTTCAGTTGCCCGGTATCGATATCCACTGACATTTCCTTCAGCAGCATTTCCTTCGCCTGTTTTTCATCGTTTGCTTTGTACACTTTGGCCTTACATTCCAGTCGAATATCCTTCTCATCCCACGACTTAACCTCTATGCCTCCGTTTTCAACATCTATTTCAAATGATGAAACAGAGGTATCCTGGTACTGAAAAATGTGCGAAACCTGCTTATGAGGCCCAAAGTTAAAATCAATATCTGCTTTTTTTATTTTTTCAACGGTGGCATCAATAAAGTCAAATATCTTCTCTTTCGTCGAGGCCTGTCTGGATGTTTCATTCCTCTCCCGGTGCTGATTTTCCTGATCCTCATGAACAACAGTTGAAGGAAACTGCGGTTTACTGCTTTCTTCCTTTTCCTTTGCCTGTTCAGCATCATCAAGTGCCTGCAGAAGCTCATTTGCTTCATCTGCGGACAGTTTCCCTTCTTCAATCAGCTTTAAAATCCGTTTTCGCTCCTGTTCCATCATGATTCTCCTTCCTGAATCGCTTCTTCTCTTAAAGTACTAAAGTGTCAGTGGAAACACAAGAGTTATTTGAATCATCTGAATGGGAGCCGGACGTGGCCACTCCTGATTTTTTATCCATAAATCCGTAATTTTATAATTTCCTACAGCAATAAAAAATCAGCGTACGCATACGCTGATTAGTTATTAAATGTCCATTTATAAAATTCCTCTTGCTTAAATCGTTCTAATACGTCCTCATATTGCCCTTTAAAGTCAGGGCTCTGCTTTATTTTCTGGAACATGCCTTCAAACTGGGAGCGGTGCGCCTGAATGGCCGAGAGTTTTATATCGAATTCGTCCGCGACATTGTTTACAATTTGCGGACGGCCTAGCTTTTCATAGCGTCTGTTGGTAATCGCCTGAGCCCAGACTTCCGGACGCTCCTCAGGATTGATCCGCTTTACAGCTTCAATTGCTGCGGCACCCATGGCATCATGATCAGGATGGACCGCTTCCCCAGGATAATGGGTAATCACAAGGGTAGGCTTTAGTTCATCCAAATAACTCTTCAGATGCTCGGCCATCTCATCCCTTGATTCAAATTCAATCGTTTTGTCACGATACCCCAGCATTTTTACATCAACATCCAGAATTTCACAGGCATCAAGCAGCTCTTTTTTTCGAATATCTGGAAGGGTTTCCCGGTTGGCAAAAAAGGGATTCCCCATATTTCTGCCCATTTCTCCAAGCGTTCCACACAGATAAGTGACCGGAACCCCTTCTTTCCGAAATTGTGTCATAGTTCCTGAACTTCCAAATGACTCATCATCTGGATGCGGATAAATGACAACCACATGTTTATGCACGACTAAATTCCCCTCTCTTTTCATTAATACCGAAATGGATTTTTGCTAATCTGAAGGGCTACCATTAACCGTCCCTCTGCGTCATGGCCTGCCAGCAGCAATTCTCCATTTTCATTCCATTCCCAATCGGTAAGACCTTCTGCGTAAATCCAGCCTTTTTCCAGCTTCAGGCCGACACGAAATGCATCCTCTGCATCCACAATTTTGGCCTGTGTATATTGAACCTGTGTATTACGGACATAAGCACCAACGTTATGGGCGTTACGGTCAAAATGCTTTGCGTACGCCCCATTGGTGGTTTCCACATGGATATATACATCCTGTTCAGCATACTGTTCCAGTGCTTTCTGGACTTCATCCATTTCAATTGCTTTCATCAAAAAATCTCCTCTCTTCACCTATAATCACATGCTCCTCTATGAAGTGGCCTTTTCCTTCACCATATCCTCCATACGTTTGCGATCACGCTCCAATATGGGCTTTAAGTATTTTCCGGTATAAGAAACGTCCTCCTGGTCAGCTACCTCCTCTGGTGTTCCGGCAGCGACAATGCTACCTCCACCTTCTCCACCTTCAGGACCTAAATCGATTAAATAATCTGCAGTCTTAATGACATCCAGATTATGCTCAATGATTAACACGGTATCTCCATTCGCCACCAGACGCTGAAGAACCGTCAGCAAGCGTTTAATATCATGAACATGTAATCCGGTTGTAGGCTCATCCAGAATGTAGAGGGTTTTCCCATTGGAACGACGGTGAAGCTCACTGGCCAGCTTCATACGCTGAGCCTCCCCGCCGGATAATGTGGTTGCCGGCTGTCCAAGCTTGATATATCCCAGTCCGACATCGGCAATCGTCTGAATCTTCCGCTTGATTTTCGGAATGTTTTCGAAAAAGTCGAGCGCTTCCTCTACACGCATCTCTAAAACATCAGCAATCGTTTTTCCTTTATATTTGACCTCAAGGGTTTCACGATTGTAGCGCTTGCCATGACAAACCTCACACGGAACATACACATCTGGTAAAAAGTGCATTTCTATTTTTATGATTCCGTCTCCATGACAGGCTTCACAGCGGCCGCCTTTGACATTAAAGCTGAAACGTCCTTTCTTATACCCGCGAATCTTAGCCTCATTCGTCTGGGAAAAGACATCGCGAATATCATCGAAGACGCCTGTATACGTAGCCGGATTAGATCGGGGCGTACGTCCAATTGGAGACTGGTCAATATCAATGACTTTATCCAGGTGCTCCAGACCGTTGATTTCTTCAAATTGACCTGGCTTCACTTTACTTTTATACAGCTGCTGAGACAGGGATTTATATAAAATTTCATTGATCAGCGAGCTTTTCCCTGATCCGGAAACACCGGTCACGACATTCAAAATCCCAAGCGGAATTTGAACGTCCACATTTTTTAAATTGTTTTCCTCCGCACCTTTAATTTCAATAAAGCGGCCATCCGGAGTTCGCCGTTCATTCGGAAGCGGGATGAATTTTTTGCCGGATAAATACTGCCCGGTTAATGAACCCCGTCTTTTCATGACCTGCTTTGGCGTACCGCTGGCGACAAGCTCCCCGCCATGAGAGCCTGCTCCAGGTCCAATGTCCACTATATAATCAGCAGCCAGCATCGTGTCCTCATCATGCTCGACGACAATTAACGTATTATCCAAATCACGCATCTGCTGCAGTGTGGAAATCAACCGGTTGTTGTCCCGCTGATGCAAGCCTATTGATGGCTCATCCAGTACATACAGCACTCCGGTTAAAGCCGAACCGATTTGAGTCGCAAGCCGGATCCGCTGAGCTTCCCCTCCTGAGAGTGTGCCTGCTGAACGGGATAAGGTCAGATACTCCAGACCGACATTTTGTAAAAAGGTGAGACGATCGGAAATTTCCTTTAAAATCATGCGGGCAATCTGCTCTTCTTTTTCAGATAAATGGAGGGTCTGGAAAAACTCACGGGCTTCTGCAATCGAATAATCCGTCACAAAGCTGATATGTTTTCCATCGATTTTAACGGATAAAGCCTCTTCGCTGAGACGATATCCCTGACAGGTTGGACAGGCTTTATGAACCATATATTTTTCCATTTGTTCCCTGACCCAATCCGAAGTGGACTCTCTGTAGCGTCTTTCCACATTCCGTATGACACCTTCAAAATAAACGTGATTATCCCGGACGTGGCCACGGTCATTCGTATAGTGGAAATGAATACGTTCTTTTCCGCTTCCATATAAAATCTTATTCATTTGATCTTCCGGAATATCCTTCACAGGCACATCCATCGGAATATCATAATGCTCACATACACTCTTCAGGAGCTGCGGGTAATATTGATACCTTGTTGGCTCCCATGGGGCAATGGCGTGTTCATTTAGAGACAGGTTCCTGTCCGGAATGACCAGATCAACGTCCACCTCCAGATTCGTCCCCAGTCCATCACAGGTAGGGCAGGCACCAAACGGACTGTTAAAGGAAAACATCCTAGGCTCCAGCTCATCAATGGAAAAACCGCAAATAGGACAGGCATGCTTCTCACTGAACAGCAGTTCCTCATCACCAATGATATCAATGATAACCTTTCCGTCCCCATGTTTCAGAGCGGTTTCTACCGAGTCACTCAAGCGGGATTCGGCCCCTTCCTTTACAATGACGCGGTCAATCACCACCTCAATGGAATGTTTTTTATTTTTATCAAGGTTCAGTTCATCTGTGACCTCGTACATTTCCCCATCTACACGAATCCGCACGAAGCCTTCCTTTTGTAAGTTCTCAATGACCTGTTCATGTTCCCCTTTTCGGCCGGAAACCACCGGTGCTAAAATCTGCATCTTTGTCCGCTCGGGATATTCCATAATCCGGTCCACCATTTGCTCTACGGTCTGTGAGGTAATCTCAATCCCGTGCTTCGGACAATACGGTTGTCCTACTCGGGCATAAAGCAAACGCAAATAATCATAAATTTCAGTTACGGTTCCTACGGTTGAGCGGGGATTTCGGCTGGTTGTTTTCTGATCAATGGATATGGCTGGTGAAAGACCTTCAATGGCATCCACATCAGGCTTATCCATCTGTCCTAAAAATTGTCTCGCATAGGCTGATAAAGACTCTACATATCTTCTCTGCCCTTCTGCATAAATCGTATCAAAGGCCAGAGAGGATTTTCCCGATCCGGAAAGACCGGTCATCACAACAAGCTTATTCTTAGGTATATCTACATCTATATCCTTTAAATTATGGGCTCTTGCCCCTTGTACCTTTATTGACTTCATTGCCATGTTACACTCATCCTTCCGCCTTTAACTCCAAGATAATATCTCTTAATTCTGCTGCCCGTTCGAAATCGAGATCTTTCGCTGCCTGCTTCATTTCCTTTTCCATCTGTTCGATGGTCTTCTGCTTTTCTTCCTTTGATAGGTTTGTCAGCGACTGAACCTTATCCTCTTTTTCCTCTTCTTCTGCAGCTGTTGTTGCCTTGATCACATCATGAATATCCTTTTGAATCGTCTGTGGCACAATTCCATGCTCTTCATTATAGGCAATCTGCTTTTCCCTGCGTCGATAGGTTTCATCGATAGCAATCTGCATGGAATCCGTAATTTTATCGGCATACATAATGACTTTACCCTGAGCATTCCGGGCAGCACGACCTGTTGTCTGAATCAGGGAGCGCTGTGACCTCAGGAATCCTTCCTTATCCGCATCAAGAATTGCTACCAGGGACACCTCAGGAATGTCCAGCCCTTCCCTGAGCAGGTTAATTCCGACTAATACGTCATATTTTCCGAGGCGTAAATCCCGGATCACTTCAATTCGTTCAAGGGTTTTAATCTCAGAATGGAGATAGGCAACTTTAAATCCAACATCCTTTAAGTAGTCGGTCAGATCCTCAGCCATTTTAATCGTTAAAGTTGTGACAAGTACACGTTCATTCCGCTCCGAACGCTCCTTCACTTCACCGATTAAGTCATCAATCTGTCCTTTGATTGGACGGACGTCAATTTCCGGATCCAGCAAGCCGGTTGGCCGGATAATCTGCTCGGTCATTTTCGGTGTATGCTCAAGCTCATACGGACCTGGTGTTGCGGATACAAAAATCGATTGGTTAATATGCTTTTCAAATTCCTCAAATTTTAACGGACGGTTGTCCAAAGCGGATGGCAGACGGAAACCGTGATCAACCAGCGTCTGCTTCCGGGCTCTGTCCCCATTGTACATTCCCCGTACCTGAGGAAGGGTTACGTGTGACTCATCCACAACCAGAAGAAAGTCATCCGGAAAGTAATCAAGCAATGTATAAGGTGTTGCTCCCGGTTCACGGAAGGTCAAATGCCGGGAATAGTTCTCGATTCCGGAACAGAAGCCCATTTCCCTCATCATTTCCAGATCATAGTTGGTCCGCTGCTCTAACCGCTGAGCTTCCAGAAGCTTGTTATTGGCTCTAAGCTCGGATAAGCGCTCCTCCAGCTCCTTCTCAATATTCGTAATCGCACGCTTCATTTTCTCTTCCCGGGTGACGAAGTGGGAAGCCGGGAAAATCGCCACATGCTCACGGTCCCCAATAATTTCACCGGTTAAAGCATCCACTTCCCGAATCCGATCAATTTCATCACCGAAAAATTCCACCCTCAGGCAATGCTCTTCACGGGAGGCCGGAATAATTTCGACGGAGTCTCCACGCACACGGAAGGTCCCCCGCTGGAAATCAATATCATTACGGGCATACTGAATATCAACCAGATCACGAAGCAATGCATCCCGATCCTTTTCCATACCTATACGTAAGGAAACTACCATTTCCCCATATTCCTCCGGGGAACCTAAGCCATAAATACAGGAAACACTCGACACAATAATGACATCCCGGCGTTCAAATAAAGCAGATGTCGCCGAGTGCCGCAATTTATCAATCTCATCATTAATGCTTGCATCTTTTTCAATGAAGGTATCTGTCTGCGGCACATAGGCCTCAGGCTGATAATAATCATAATAGCTCACAAAATATTCCACAGCGTTGTTGGGGAAATACTCCTTAAACTCACTGTAGAGCTGGCCTGCCAATGTTTTATTATGGGCAATTACAAGGGTAGGCTTATTCACTTCCTTAATCACGTTCGAAACTGTAAACGTCTTCCCTGTCCCCGTAGCACCAAGCAGTGTCTGATGCTTCGTGCCTTTCTGAATTCCACCCACCAGCTCTTTAATAGCAGTAGGCTGATCTCCCTGTGGACTGTATTTTGACTCCAACTGAAATTGCGTATCCAATCACCGAACCTCCATTCTCCGACAACCAATGTATAATCAAAGCCTGTTTCCCAGTACTTTGTTCCGAAATCGACGTTTCACATATTTTTTTCGTTGGCTCATCAAGTCTTCCTAAAGTATAACAAAAAACGAACAAACATTCTATTTTTTTACACTTCTTTTCTGTTCTATTAATAGGATATGTTTTTTTGCAGCGTATTGCAAAGGAAGTGGAAAGGCAATGAAGGACTATAGCCTGCAGGTTGTTCACCAAAGTTACCTTCATCCCCTGGTTGAAGGCAACCAGCCAGGGATTCTTATATTTAAATGGCCTTCATTCCCTTTATGAAGGCCATTTCCCCTATAAAATATTGCACAGATGGCCCTCACCATTGCACCTGTCTCCAACTCCAGAATCAGCAAAAACCCCGGCCACCACGCCGGGGTTTTCACTCCTATCCAATGATCATCATCTATTAATCCGATTCCTTCACATAATCCAGCAGGCGGCGAATGAGCTGGGCCCGGTTTTTCACCTCCATTTTTTTCAGTAGCTGACTGACATGCTTTTTTACTGTTATCTGACTTACGGATAATCGATTCGCAATCTCTCCGTTTGTCAGCCCCTCTACAATTAATTCAGCAACCTCGAATTCTCTTGGTGAAAAGGGAAGACTTTTTTTCGGCAGATTCAGGTTGGTCTGCCGTGCAAGGCTTGAAGCCAGTTCATCTAAATAGGAGACAAGCCGGGGCCCTCGGACATCCAGTATAAACGTAGGAGATGGGACATTAGGACCGTAATCAAAGTGGGTAGCACCTTTTACCTGCTGAAAGCCCAGCCGCTGCAGCATTTCCTGATACATTTTTAACGGTGTGGATGCGATGATGCGTCCCCCGGATAATAGCAGAGGCATAAGTCTGTACAGCAAATAGGATCGTTTCACCGGGTCTTCAGGGTTATGAACATCAATCATCCGGATAAACCAGCCGGCCACCTCATCCTCAGCCACCTTTAATTCACTCAGCTCTCCTACTGAAAGTCTATTAAAATAGCTTCTCGTAACCGGCATATTCTTTAAAGTAGGGATCGTTTTACGGTGGATGGGGATGACTATCGATATGCCAACCGTTTTTCCTTTTTCGTCCTTAAGCATTTTAAAAACATCATAGCCGAGCTGCTTCAACGTCTGAACGTCAATTAATTCATTTTCACGCTGATTGTGTTCACTCGACACCCGAAATTGATGATTCTGATCCGTACCTGGATGATAGTAATCCACTTCATAGTTGGGCGCATGCCCCTGACGCCCCTCAAAATACTCTGCAATCTCGAGAAAATTATGCCGGCTTCCGGTTTCCAGACGATAATTCGAGCCTTCAGCCAAATCAAACAAAGACGTACCTATTAAATCATCCCCTAAATGATAAATAAATTCCGAAATATAGTATTCGAGATTTTTCCGGCCCGAGCTGGAAAAGATTTTCTGCCGATAATAAGCGGCAGCCCGCTTGGATATTTCTTCAAACCGTTGGGGGTGGCGGTGTTTAAAATATTCATTCATCACCTGCCGAATGAAAGGGTCCAGAAACCAGCCATTTTTGCCCTGCCTGACAAAGGACAATGTAACCAGACGATCAAATTGTAAACTCGACACTTCCTTATTATTAATATAAGACAGACCTTCCTCATTAAAGCTGTGCAGGATGGTGGAAATCTCCAGTAAATAGCGGAACTCCGGGTCCCGTTCAACTTCTTTCAAAAATGCCTGAACCAGATATTCGATGACCTCAAACTGTTCACGGAAATTCAGCTCAGCACTTTTATCTCTTACCAAAGCCGCTGTGAATAAGGACAGAGCAAGCGGGTGCCCTTTTGTAAAATGCCATAATTTATAAATCGTCGAGGTTTGATGAAAGCCTCGACGTTTCACATATTCCTTCACTTCTTGAAAGGATAATTTTTTTAATTCTATCGTCTGAATGGACTGCTGCCAGGCTGGTGATGCCAGCCATTCACCACGGAGTGAATTCCGTCCGGCCAGGATAATTTTTACATCGTCCGGAATTTCCGTGATGACATGCTCCTGAATCCATTCTGCAATCAGATTTTCTTCATCATAATGATCAATAAATAAAAGAAAAGGCTTATTCTGCCGTTGTGTAAAGCCTGGAAAGCTCTGAGAATGATTGTTCAGGATATCCTCCAGTGATTGGGTAAATAAGTCAGGAATAGCCTTTAACCCTCTGCAATCCAGCGTAAAAAACGGAAGCTCTTCAAGGGACAGTCGATACTGAAGCATCCTGACCAGGAGGGTTTTTCCAATTCCGGCAATCCCATGGATATAAATCATTTTATACGGCGATGTTTCAGGTAAAGTCAATAATTCTTCCAATTCATTCAGTTCCTCTTCCCGTCCAATAAAAAAATCGTAATCGGATGGATGAAAGGAGGGAATTCGATTTTGCTGGTTCGAGTTTTTAAAGGCCATATGACGAAACGACCACCTTAAAATATTTAAAATATTTCGAAAACAGTATACCATATGAGATATAACGAACACCACCAAGAATATGGTGGTGTTTTGTCGATTCGGCACTATTTTCCTTTATATACTCTTGCCTCATATGGCTTTAATGTAAAAGAACCTGGATGACTTTGATCATCAGCATAATTGCCAATTAATCGTTCTTCCGGTTCAAATTCAATCTCCTCAGGAAGAGAGAAATCCACCGGTTCTTCACCGAAATTTGTAATAACCAGCAATTTTTCTCCTTCGTAATGGCGAATATAGGCGTAAATCTGCTCGTGCACCGGAAGAATTAACTCGTAATCCCCATAAACAATGATGGGTTGCTGTTTCCGAAGCTGAATTAATTGACGATAATAATGAAAAATGGAATCTGGATCAGCGGTCGCTTTCTCTGCGTTAATGTGTTTGTAGTTTGGATTTACTTTGATCCACGGTTCTCCCGTTGTAAAGCCGGCATGCTCCAGGTCGTTCCATTGAAAAGGCGTACGGGCATTATCCCGGCCCTTGGTATAAATCGATTCCATCACCTGGTCGTGGTCTGCATTTCCCTCCACCACTTTTTCCTTGTACATATTCCGAATTTCGATATCCTGATAATCTTCAATATCTTCAAAATGAACATTGGTCATTCCGATTTCTTCCCCTTGATAAATATAAGGGGTTCCCTGCAGCATATGGAGGAAGGTGGCGAGCATTTTGGCTGACTCCACACGATATTCCTGATCATTGCCAAACCGTGAAACGACACGGGGCTGATCATGATTATTTAAGTAAAGACTGTTCCATCCGGCTCCATTTAAGCCATTCTGCCATCTGGAAATGCTCGCTTTTAAGTCCCTTAAATCCAGTGGCTTTAAATCCCACTTGCCGTCCGGTCCGGAATCTAAATCCATATGCTCAAACTGAAAAACCATTTGGAGCTCATTACGCTCAAAATGGGTATATTTTTTTGCTTCTTCAACGTCAACCCCCGGCATTTCCCCAACAGTCATCACATCATAATGGGCCAGCACTTCCTCATTCATTTCCTGCAGAAACTCATGAATGCGAGGCCCATTTTTAAAGTAGCGGCTGCCGGATACATAAGGTTCTCCATTTGGGTTGGGAGCGTCCGGCAGACCAGGAACTTTGGAGATAAAGTTAATGACGTCCATGCGGAACCCGTCAACCCCTTTATCGAGCCACCATTTCATCATCTTATAAACGTCCTGTCGAAGCTCCGGATTTTCCCAGTTTAAGTCAGGCTGTTTTTTACTGAAAATATGTAAGTAATAATCGCCCGTCGCTTCGTTATATTCCCAGGCTGAGCCGCTGAAGGTCGACTTCCAGTTGTTCGGCTCCCTGCCGTCTTTCCCTTTACGCCAGATGTAATAGTCTCTGTATGGATTGTCCTTCGATTTTTTCGCCTGCTGGAACCACTCATGTTCATCGGAGGAATGATTCACAACCAAATCCATAATGAGTTTCATCCCCCGGGCGTGGATCTCATCCAGCAAACGCTCCCAGTCCTCCATCGTTCCAAAATCATCCATAATGTCATAGTAATCCGAGATGTCGTAACCATTGTCATCATTTGGGGATTTATAAACAGGAGACAGCCAAATGACGTCGATGCCCAGTTCCTTTAAATAATCCAGTTTTTCGATGATTCCCTGAATATCTCCAATTCCATCCCCATTGCTGTCATTAAAGCTTCGGGGATAAATCTGATAAACGACACTTTCCTTCCACCAGGTTTTTTCCATTTTTATTTATCCTCCTATGTAACAGTTCTTGTTGTTTACCTGTCTTATAGTAAAAAGCTGCCTGCAGGAGACAGCTTTCATGTTTACACTCGTCTGGCAAAGTCCACAAAGCGAAACTTATCCGGACGATGCCGTGATTCTGTATATTGAAAAAGACTTGTATCCTCTAAATAAACAAGACTCTTAATGACGACGATACTGGAATACCCTTCTAAATCAAGAAGCTCTGCATCCTCTTCAGTTGGTTCTTCCACGGTAATTTCCTTTTCCGCAAAGCTGATCGTTAAGCCTAATTCCCGTTCGGCATAATCGTAAATCGAGCTCTCACAAATCTCCCGGGGCAGAAGGGGACAAACTCAGACAGAAAATAGTCTTTGTCCAGAATGATTTTTTCCCGGAAATTTCTCTTACACGGTCAACCTTCCAAATTTGACTTTTATCCGTCGCTTTAAGAATCTTATGAACATCAGAACCCGCTTCCAGTACATTCATTCCCTTTACATGTGTCTTACTGTCAAGCTTTAGGCGATCAGCCAGTCCTTTATAGCTGACAATTCCGGAAACAGGAAAGGAAAAATTACTTAAATCAAGCACAACCGACCCTTTCCCGTGAATCTTTTGAATGTAACCCTCCTGTGAAAGTAAATCCAGCGCCTTCCGAATCGTTTCTCTGGAGGTCGCATATTCACCAGCCAGTTCATTCACAGAAGGAAGCAATGTAGAAGCGGCTAAAGTATGCTCCCTGATTTTTTGGATTAAATCTTCATAAATAGCAAGATATTTCTTCTTCATTCCCCATCCCTCATGATTTCACATGATACACGACCGATTCATAAGGTCTTAGCTGCAAAGAATCCAATGCTGTGGACGAATCGTCATAATTGGAAATGAGAATCTCGATACTTCCTTCAGCGTTTACCGGAAGCTTTACATTTGCTTCCTGCCCGTAGAAGTTGCTTACAACAATCAGCTGCTCATTCTCCCAATTACGTGTATATGCAAAGATTTGTGAATCATCTTCCAACAGTAACTGATAATCTCCATACGTAATAATATCATACTTTTTGCGCAATTGAATCAGCTGCTGATAGTGATAAAAAATTGAATTTGGATTCTGCACAGCGTTCTCTGCATTGATTTCCTGATAGTTATCAGCCACACCAATCCAAGGTGTCCCCTCGGTGAATCCTGCATTTTCGCTACTGTTCCACTGCATCGGTGTACGGGAATTATCCCGGGACTTCTGCTGAAGAATCCCGATAATTTCTTCGTCAGATTTTCCTTCCTGCTGCAGAAGTTTATAGGCATTTAAAGACTCCACATCCCGGTACTGATCGATCGATGTAAACCCGGGATTGGTCATGCCAAACTCTTCTCCCTGATAAATATAAGGGGTTCCCTGCATCATATGAATGGTGGTTCCCAGCATTTTCGCCGATTTCTCATGATAGTTCTCCACATCACCAAAACGGGAGACGACACGAGGCTGGTCGTGGTTACACCAGAAGAGTGCATTCCAGCCCCCGCCTTCATGCATGCCTTTCTGCCAATAGGAAAGAATTTTTTTCAGCTCCAGAAAATCAAAAGGTGCCTTCGTCCATTTTTCCCCATTCGGATAATCCACCTTTAAATGATGGAATTGGAAAGTCATATCAAGCTCTTCCCGCTCCGGATTGGTATACAGCACACAGTTTTCCAGCTTGGTTGAGGACATTTCCCCAACGGTCATCATGTTGTAAGGAGAAAAGGCTTTTTGATTCATCTCATGTAAATATTCGTGAATACGGGGTCCGTCCGTGTAAAACTTCCGGCCATCCCCTGTATCATCACTTGGGAAATCCTGATTCTTGGAAATCAGATTGATGACATCCAGACGGAAGCCATCGATGCCTTTTTCCGCCCAGAATTTGATCATGTCATAAAGCTTTTCCCGAACAACGGGGTTTTCCCAGTTAATATCCGCCTGTGTTACATCAAACAAATGAAGGTAATATTGACCACTCTTTTCATCAAACTCCCAGGCTGGTCCGCCGAACTTGGATTGCCAGTTGTTCGGCATGTCTCCATCAACAGGATCCTTCCAGATGTAAAAGTCCCTGTACTCGTTGTCTTTTGACGAAGCCGCCTGTTTAAACCACTCGTGTTCAGTTGACGTATGATTGATGACGAGATCCATGATCAGCTTCATACCCCGCTTATGGGTTTCCGTCAGCAGCTCTTCAAAATCCTCCATCGTCCCGTACTGGGGCTCAATGGAATAATAGTTGCTAATATCATAGCCATTATCTTTCTGCGGAGACTTATAAACCGGTGTCAGCCAGATAACGTCGACACCAAGCTTATGAAGATAGTCTAATTTCTGAATAATCCCCTGAATGTCTCCCATTCCATTTCCTGTCGTATCCCGGAAGCTTTTTGGGTAAATCTGGTATACGACTGCTTTTTTCCACCATGCTTCTGACACGTGACTCACTCCTGTTGTTCGAAATTAACGAAATTTTCTTCTGGCAATGAAGTAGGTAATCACAAACGGAATCATGAGGACTATTACAATTCCGATAATGAAGGACCATACTCCGGATTGAATGGATAGTGGTGCTGGCAGACCTCCAATTCCAATCGAGCTTGCTAATACATCCTGGAAGGTAATAAACGCACCAGCGATAGCTGTACCGGAAATAGCGGCATAGAATGGATATTTATACTGTAAATTCACACCAAACATCGCCGGTTCCGTAATTCCGAGCATTGCGGAAATTCCCGATGTTCCGGCCAGACCTTTGACTTTTTCATCTTTAGCCGCCAGCATAATCGCAAATACGGCAGCACCCTGAGCAACATTCGAAAGAGCGACGATTGGCCATAGGAAGGTTGTGCCCGTACTTCCGATAAGCTGTAGGTCCACAGCCAGGAATGTATGGTGCATACCGGTAATAACGAGCGGTGCATAAAGGAAGCCATAGAGCAGACCACCGATAATAGGTGCAACCTCAAATACCCATACAACGCCATCTGTAATCCACGTACCCACTGTATATGTGACGGGTCCTATAATGATAAAGGCAAGGAATCCAGTAACTAAAAGAGCAACTGGAGGAACAATCAACAGCTGCAGGGAGTCCATGACCCGTTTTTCCAGCCAGACTTGGATTCTCGCAAGTACCCAGCCTGCTACTAATACGGGCAGAACCTGACCCTGATAGCTTAACTGATTAACTTGAAATCCAAATAAATTCCATGTTTCCCCTTTTCCCTGAGCAAAATCACCGGCAGGGGTTAAATCCGGGTGAACCATGATTAAACCTAAAACAATACCTAATAGCGGATTTCCGCCAAATCGTTTCACGGCCGACCAGCCGATCAATGCTGGCAGGAATGTGAAGGCCGTATTGGCGATAATGTTAATCATGTCCGCAATTCCCGACCAGGATGGGAACATTTCAATGATGGATTCATCCGTAAAGATCGGGTTAACCAGTATGTTGTTAATACCAAGCAGTAAACCGGCCGTAACAATGGCAGGAAGAATCGGAATAAAGATATCAGCAAGTACTTTTACACCGCGCTGTAATGCGTTCTGCTGCTGGCCTCCTGCTGCTTTTACATCCTCTTTAGATGCTTCTTCAATTCCTGTCTCTTTGACCATCGCTTTATAAACCTTATCTACCGTTCCCTGTCCAATGACCACCTGATATTGACCATTGGCAGCAAATTGACCTTTGACCAAATCCATGTTTTTCAGTTTTTCTTCATCGACTTTCTCTTCATCGGATAAAGCAAAGCGAAGTCGTGTTACACAATGTGTGGCGGCCATGATGTTGTCTAAACCACCAACAGCATCAACAATTACCTTTGCCTCATCATTATACTGCCCGCCGCTTTGATTTGAAGCCTGGGCCTGTGGCTGTTCAGCCGGCTTTTCTTCCGCCCCTTCATCTTCCGGTTTTTCACTATCCTGATCGCCCTTCACCTTTGCCTGGAAAAGTGGTGATTCTCCGGCTGTTACGTTTTCTTCCTCTGTTTTTTTAAACACTTCCAAAGCATCGCCATTGGTAATCACAACGGGCGTTATATGACTGGCCGCTTTTTCCTTAATAAACTCCAGATCAAACGTTACAAGCGGGTCGCCGGCTTTTACCTTATCCCCTTGCTTTACATGGGCTTCAAAGCCTTCCCCATCTAATGCAACGGTTTCCAGTCCAATATGGATGAGCACTTCAATACCTGACTCACTGCGAAGACCAACGGCATGTTTGGTAGGAAAAATTTGTACAATCTCACCGGCTACAGGGGCGACGACTTTACCCTCTGTTGGCTCAATCGCCATTCCATCCCCCATCATTTTCTGGGCAAATGTGGGATCCGGTACATCCTCAATATTTTTAATCACACCACTGAGAGGCGCAACAATCATTTCCCGATCATTTCTTTCTTTATCGATCACCAGAAAGACCTCCTAAATCTATTCCAGATTATTTTGTGTTATATAACTTGTACATACAAGTTATGCAAAGGTTTTCATCCATCGTTCAACAATTTCTCACACATTTTGTAGTTTTAGGTTTACCTTCCAGGGAAAATTCATGTTCATTTTTTGCTGGAATAGAGGTTATCGTTTTTTAAAGGATAGTCTGGACGTTGATTCGTGGTTAGAGATTAAATGGATATTGGGAGACATTTGAGCGGAGATTTTGAGAATTGATCCATAAGGAAGCGAATCCTGCCAAATAGGGATGGATTCATCGTTCTTTACCTTAATTAAGCTTAAAACAAAAAAACCTGGACGAAAGCATCCAGGCAAAGGTTTATACCTATTAGAATTTATCATCAATGGGGCATTAATTAGGGGAGCCAATTTGTACATCGGCTGCAATTTGTGTTTCATCTTCCGCTTCTGGAATGAGTGAACCGGAAAAATACTCATTCTCGCCTTTTTCAGCTTGAATGGTCAGCATGCCATTAATGTTGGTCTCGGCTACAATTTCATAGCCATTGGATTCAGCAAATGTTTTAAAATCATCCATAGCCTTGTTAATGTCGCCTGAAAAGTTATAGCTCACCGAATCTATTTCCACACCCTCCCGTGCCAGATCATTCATTTCGGATACCGCAATCAGTTCGGCTCCACTTGGCATCGGAAAATCCTTGGGAAAGCTTTTGGGCAAAGACACATTCTCTCCGGATTGACTACTGAATGAGGTCTCTCCATCCGAGGAGGAGATTGTAGCCGATTCCCCATCTGAACTCATTTCAAAGCTTTCTTCATTTCCTTCCGAAGCCTTCATTGATACATCTACATTTCCATCTTCAGTCTCTGATAGATCAATTTCCATTTCCTCACCGTTTTCACCAGGTATCGTGATAGAGCTGCACCCAATGGTAAATACCATAACAAGCATAATCAAAAAACTTATTGATAAGACTTTTTTCATTTTCTCCATTCCCCTTCCTTCTCGTTTCTCACATAACATACCACGTAAGGAAAAGGGTGGAAATTATACTTTGGTATACTTTTTTGTTTGAATTGGTCCATCTATTAGCTACCAAAAAAACCAGGTGCTGTGAACACCTGGTCCTCGTTCTGTCCATTATACAACATGATTAGGTAAATCCTGATACAATCTGAATCTCGGCTTTTCTTTCACAAACACCAGCCCCAGCTCATGGTGATCTCCCTGATACATCGGTCCCTGTACAAAGCGGATTTCTCCATGAACATCCCGAACCTCAAGCTTACAAAACGTCCGGCTTTCCTGCAACGCATCGTAAAATTCAATTTCGTTTGTGACGGGGATCTGGTGTACCTTTTCCACTCTTTCACCGGTTTTCAGTCCCATCTTATCGGCCGGTGAATCCTTAATAACGGCTAAAATAATTAAGCCGTCTGACTGCGGTCTGAAAATGCTTGTTTTTTCCCGATCTACAAACCGGACATATAATTGTATGATCGCCCGTCCTAATATCGCGACAGCCGCACCTATATAGATAAAGAGCGGGTCATAAAAGCTTCCAGCCGCAAAAATACCGGTAATAAGCCCCAGCGTCAGCACCCATTTCCCAAACAGTTTTCCACCCTGATTGGAGAAGTGACCCTGAAATGCCTGCTGTATACCCATGAGAAAAGGAAACAGCATGAGTCCATAACCATGATCACCAATGGGAAGAAGCGGCCACCAGGAAAACAGGCCGTCAATCGCCCCGCCAGGAACAGGCACAAGCATAGGTACAACACTCAATCGCTTCACATTGTGCAAGCCAATATACTTTCCCCTCTTTCCTTTAATAAGTTTAGGAAAAGCATACTCCTTATCGGCCGTAAACCATAAAATAGATTCTATAATTAAGAATACGGCGGTTAAAGCGAGGATAAGAGGAGGACTGACATTCATGAGTTCCTCCATCCACTGTGCCGGCAGCACATCAATGGTCAGCGTATACTGCTGCATAACAGCCAGGAGGATAACCGTGATTCCCATAAGATATCCGGCCGAAAGCAAATAGAGACGTCCAGTAATGGTAACGATGATCGATAACACGGAAATCAGTAACCAGACAGGATAGGATAAAATTCCGCCCGTAACAATCAGGGAAGCAGAAATCACGATGCCACTAATGACGCAGAGCAGCCATGTTCTCTTCCATTCTGTACCAGACTTATAAACACTGGAACCGAAGTCCGTCCGCTCCTGTTTTCTTCGATAGTAAGATGTAAGGATGGTTAACACAATCGCCCAATATAGCAGGGGTTGTCCAATCAACCAAATGAAGCCCTCTCCAATTTCCGTAAGCCAAAGATTTATCATGTTGTACCTCCGATTTGTAATGCATTCGTTATTATAAATTCTACAAAATATTATCTAATCCTGCTAGTCCCAGATATTGATTCTTGGAGAAGAAATTTTTAAACAAACAGCCTGTCACTCCTTCCGAATGACAGGCTGCCTCTCTATAACTGCTATTGGTATAAAACTTCTAAAGCTCGGTTCAATTGACGGTCATTTTCCGGTGAAGAAACAGCTTCAATGACGAGTGTCTGAATTTCTTCACCTGTTTTCTGATTCACCTCTCCGGTAACCTTAAGATCATGATCCTTTTGAAAGGCTTCCACAGCTTCTACCGTTTGTTCACTGAAGTAGCCGTCCGTTCTGCCCGGCTCATAACCAATGCCCTCCAGCATCTTCTGAATGTTTGCTACACTTTCATTATTCATGTTGTAGGTTAATGAATTGTTAATATCGACAGGTGTCGTGTAGAAAAATTCAGGCTGCTTTACTTCAACAGTCGGCTTGATTCCTTTTTCATTAATCCACTTGCCATCTGGTGTCAGCCACTTGAATGTTGTCAGTTTAATCTGGCTTCCATCGCCCATACCGAGTGTTTTCTGCACGGTACCTTTTCCATAGCTCTTTTCCCCCACAACAGGATAGCCCGCTTCCTTCATTGCAGCGGCTAAAATTTCCGAGGCTGATGCACTGCCCTGGTTGGTGAGCACGGTAATCGGGTAATCTTTTTTCTCCTTCGTTCCAGAGTAGTAGCGTACTTTTTCTCCATTCTTTTCTTCAAAAATGACGTAGGGCTGGTCCTCAGGGATGAAATTCTCCAGTATGGTTTCCACAGATGTAAACAACCCGCCTGGATTGCCTCTTACATCAATGACTAAGCCTTCAATGCCTTTATCCTCTAAATCAGAAAGAGCCTTGTTAAATTCCTCCGCTGTTTTTTGAGAGAACGAGGTAATTTGAATGACTCCTGTTTTCTTACCGTTCTCATTTTTTACTTCAGGATAAACGGTTTCCACTGGAATATTATCACGGACAACAGATACTTTAATCGTATCCGATATACCTGGACGCTGAATGGTTAATTCAACCTCCGTCCCTTTTTCACCACGTATTTTTGCCACAGCCTCATTCAGGCTGAGCCCTTCAAGACTATTTCCATCCACCTTCAGTATTTGATCTTTCGGCTGCAGCCCTGCTTCCTCCGCAGGGGAGCCTTTAATCGGGGAAACAATGGTAACATGTCCATCGCTCATGCTTACCTCCGCCCCAATCCCCTCAAAGGATGACTCAATACTCTGATTAAATTGATCAACCGTTTCTTTGTCCATATAAACGCTGTGGGGATCTTCCAGTGAATCGAGCATTCCACGGATCGCGCCTTCGATCATTGTTTTCTGCTTCACGTCTTCAACATAGTTGCTTTCAATAATGGAATATGCACGCATCACTTTTGAAAAAGCATTCATGTCACCGAACTCTTCAATGATTTCCTTCTTTTCTTCATCTGTGCTTATTTCTGATTGTCCACCATTTTCGGCCTCACCGGATTGCCCCAGGCCCACTACCTCTGTACCTACATAAGTCAGAGCAGATCCCAGAACCATAGCTACAATCACAAGTACAGCCAAATAGCTCTTTTTCACGTTCATTTTCTCTCACCTCAACAATAACCACTCATCCTGGCTGTGGAAGATTTGTGTATGAATCCTTCTCCAATATGTAAAGGCATCCCACCGTAAATATGTGCGATGCCTTTAATATTACTATATGAACTTGTCACCGTAAACATGTCTGCTTTAGAAGCTGATGTATTTACGAGGGTTGACAGCATAACGCTTGTCACTTGTCCACGGTCCTTCATGCAATTCAAAATGAAGATGCTGTCCTGTAGAATTACCAGTATTACCCATATAACCGATCACTTGTCCTTTTTGTACGTACTGACCTTCAGAGACCGTATAGTATCTCATATGTGCATATAAGGTTGTATATTGCTGCCCGCCCATACTATGCGTTATGTAGACCACATTTCCATATGAGGATGAGCGATATGCCCGATAAACCATACCTGATGCTGATGCTACAATAGGAACTTTCCCATATTTAGAAACGTCTATACCATAATGCATTCTTCCCCAGCGACTTGCAAATTCTGACGTTACCATCGCTTCTGCGGGTACTGTAAATTTACCACTCGATATAGGTGGAGTTCCACTTCCGCCACTATTATTATTGGCTGGTGGAGTGCTTAACTGTTCTAATTTTTCTTTTTTCTCTTCAATCATGCGCTTGTAAGCTTCCTGTTGCTTTTGTAAAATCTCCTGTTCTTCCTGAAGTGACATTTTATGCTTATGAAGCTCTTTTTCTTCTTCTTTTAACTTAGCAACAAGAGCTGCTTTTTCCTCTTTCTGCCGATCAAGTTTAGCTTTTGCAGATTCAAGCTCGTCTTTCTTAGCCACAAGCTCCTCTTTCTTCTTCTCTACTTCAGCTTTGTCCTTTTCCAGCTGTTCTTTTTCTGCTTTTTGCTCTTCCAGGATTTTCTTATCAGAATCCATGATTTTAGACACAGCGTTTGTACGAGTCAGGAAGTCCCCAAAGTCCTGAGCACCTAGCAGAACCTCTAAATAGCTCACGGATCCCCCATTTTGCTGCATTGTGCGAAGACGGTTTTTCAAAAGCTCGTCCCTCTCAGCAATCCGTTTTTCAGTTTCTTTGATGTTTTCTTTTAATTTCTTTATTTCTATTTCTGTCTGGCTGATTTCCTGTTCAGTATTTTCTATATTCTTTTGTGTTTCCGCTACTTCCTGATCGATTTCTTCAATCTGGCTCAGGATACGATCCTGTTCAGCCTGATTTTCTTCTATTTTTTCTTCTATTTCCTGTTCACTGTTCTCCAGTTCCTCTTTTTCTTTATTGGTATTATCTTTCTTATTTTCCAGATCATCAATTTCATCTCGAAGTTCCCCTTCAGAAGTGGCATAAGACTTTTCCACACCTGAAAAAGAAAACGTTACTGCGAGCAGCATTAAAATACTCAGTACGGAAAAAATTCGATTTTTCAAGGCTCTGACTCCTCCCCCAAACAACATTTTATCTATGAAACTTAAACTTTAAGGAATTTTCGTACACTCATAATACTTCCCCAGACCCCGATAAAGGCGCCAATTCCTAATAGAATCAGAGAAACCTGCCATACAAAGGGGTTAAACGGTATAAGCTCAAAAAATGGCACGAATGTCTTGTCCTTCATATTTTCAAATAAGTAATAATACCCGCTTACGACGAAAATAATCGGAATGATCGAACCGAGAATCCCCATTAATAGTCCTTCAATAAAGAAAGGCCAGCGTATAAAACCATTTGTCGCACCAACCAGCTTCATAATTCCAATCTCTGTACTTCTGGCCATAATGGTAATTTTGATCGTATTAGAGATTAAAAAGGCGGCTGTTAAAACCAGTGCGGTAATTAAGCCAATCCCTATATATCTCGCATACTCATTAAAGGTGAAAAGCTTCTGAATCACCTGGTCGCCATATTCCGTCGAAGAAACATGGTCCAAAGACTCTACTTTACTGGCAACATCAAATGTATCAAGGGGATCTTCCGTTTTGATAATGAATGCATCATTTAACGGATTATCCTGATTCACCATCGCCATCATGTCTCCGTCAGCACCTAAGCTAGACATTAAGTTTTTCAGTTCCTCTTCTTTTGAAGAAAATTCAATTGTGGAAACTTCCGGTATGTTCGTGATCTCTTTCTTTAAGGAATCAATATCCTCCTGATTCGCTGCCAGATCAATAAAGGCCCGAATTTGCACGTCCTCTTCCACTTTTTCTGCCATTTCATTTAAGTTCAGCATAATGACGAGGAAGACGCCTACTAAGATCAGCGTTGTGGTAACCGAAGCTACGGATGCAAAAGTCATCCAGCCGTTACGAAAAATATTCTTGCTTCCTTCTCTTAGGTGACGCTTGAATGTCCTAGCTTTCATATCCGTAGTCACCTCGCTGTTCATCACGAACGACTCGTCCATGTTCAATTGCTATGACTCTCTTTTTTAATGTGTTAACGATATCTTTGCTGTGGGTTGCCATAATCACGGTCGTTCCTCTCGCGTTGACTTCCTCAAATATTTTCATAATTTCCCATGAAGTATCAGGGTCGAGGTTTCCTGTTGGTTCGTCAGCAATCATTAAATGAGGATTATTCACAATAGCACGTGCAATGGATACACGCTGCTGCTCACCACCGGAAAGTTCATCCGGCTTAAAGCGGGCTTTATTTTTTAAATTTACCAGATCAAGAACATCCATCACCTTTCGACGGATTTTTTTGGGCGAATCTTCTATAACTTCAAGGGCAAAGGAAACATTTTCATAGACTGTCAGAGAGGGTAAAAGCTTGAAATCCTGATAAACAACCCCAATGCCCCTTCTTAAATGAGGGATTTCTTTCTCTTTGATTTCTGCTAAATTGTGGCCGTTTATCACGACATCACCACTTGAGGGCTTAACCTCCCGATACATGAGTCGAATGAACGTTGACTTCCCGGCACCGCTGGGTCCAACTACATAAACGAATTCCCCCTGCTGAATGTTAACATCTATTCCCTGAAGAGCCGTAACACCATTGTGATACGTTTTTCTTACATCTCTTAATTCAATCATGTTTCATACCACCTATGCCTCTCCGGTTGTAATTCTGTTGTAGCTGTATGTTTATGTACTTCCATTGCATGTCCATTCTCACGAAAAATTTTGGTTTTTATATAACGTTGTTGAAACTACGGCCAATTTATCGGTTAGTGTAATTTTACTATGTTCTATTATAACATCAATCTACAAAATTTTTAGGGGGAATTTTATTACAGTTGTATTTCAATGGAAAGAATGTGTTGTGTGGTGAAGGAGGTTATCGGAGGAAAGGGTAATTATCGCCTGGAAAAACCGTATGATATGGGGATATCGGAGAAAAAAAAGAAAACCCGAAAAATGGGCTTGGCCAAATTTCAGGTTACTTGTTTATTATTATTTTTTAGTAGCTAACCATGATGCAACGGTATTTGCATCTTCTTCACTGATGTTTACAGGTGGCATACCGCCTTTACCATTTTGAATAACGTCTACAATTTCCTCTTTTGAAAGTCTGGATCCAATGGTCGTCAAGTCAGCTGCATTTCCCTGTCCGGAGAGATCTCCGCCGTGGCAGGTTGCACAGTTGTTTTGTGCGATTTTTTCAGCAGCTGCGGTATCAACAGTTCCGCCATCTGCATTCCCTGTGTCGCCATTTTCTTCTGCCTGCTGCTCAGTACCAGCATCATTGTTGCCAGTGTCTTCACCTGCATTATCATCACCACCGCCACAAGCTGCAAGTACCAGAGCAGAGCCGAACAGCATGGCTATTAGTGCTTTTTTCATTTGAACAAATCCCCCTTCTTCGTATATTGAAATGCCAAATACTGCATCTCATGGATATTATAACCTATTCATTGTTTTTTAAAACCCTCGCCAAGTACCTCTGCTGCAGACATGGCAATGACGAATGCCTCTGAATCAACCTTGTTCACGGTTTTTGTCAATTTGGTGAATTCTTTTTGATCGACCACGCACATCATAATGTTGCGATTTTCTCTCGTGTATCCACCTTCCCCGCGCAGGATGGTGACACCTCTATCTATTTCTTCAAAAATAGTTTTCCGCATTTCTTCCAGATTATCCGTAATAATCATGACATTTTTTGAAGTCGTAAAACCAACCTGAATAATATCTATCGTCCGGCTGGTCATAAATAATCCAACCAGTGCGTAAAGGGAATGCTCAAGATTAAAGACAAACGCCGCTGATGTGACAATCAACCCATCAATGAATGCCATACAGATTCCCAGAGAAATACCGGTAAATTTATGTAAAATAGCAGCCGCTACATCTGTTCCGCCGGTAGACGCCCGCCCACGGAAGACGATACCAAGACCTGCCCCGACTAAAATTCCACCAAACACCGATGCTAAGAGCGGATTTAGCGTTGCAGGATCCCACTCTCTTGTTAAATAAACAAAGATCGGTAGCATAATCGTTCCAAGAAATGATTTGAGCCCAAAGTTAGCCCCAAGAATAACTACGCCGGCGATAAATAAAGGAACATTTAGAAATCCCTGCACAAACGCCGGTTCCCAGCCGAACAATTCATCTGTTAACGTACTAATCCCGGACACTCCGCCGGAAGCCACCCCATTAGGAAGCAAAAATAAGTTGAATCCAATCGCAACAAAAAATGAACCTAAAATGACATATAAATATTCCAATGCAACAAACTGCATACGATTGCCTTCCCGGTTCTCCATCATTTAGAAACACCTCTTTTTCCGTCAAACCTTTGCGTACCGCTAAAAACTATAACATACGAAAAAACGCCTGTGAACGCCGGCAAATTAACGCTTTACAGTAGTAACGCGGTGAACAAGTGAGAGGTCGGGGGATTTTTTCATGGGCCGGGCAGGCTGAATTCCGGTCGATATGGATAAATAACAGTCGATCAGGTTTAATCCTGACTTGGACGGATCAATCCGGTCATATAAGGACGAATGATGCTGTGTTGAGATTCATTTTCCACTTTTACGATTAATCCGGCGAAATTCAGATTAAATTCCCCGATTCCGGATTAATTTTTCCAAATGCAGGACAGATTATTTTTAAAACAGGTTTAATTATTTTCAAAACTGGTTGAATTCCCTGTGGTACAGGCACAATTCATAGAATTTTGATTTAATTATCTGCATTTTGGAATAATTCTTTTTATAAAAGTAGTATTGGGCTTCCCGCTGTTCAATCAAGCAGAGGATGGATTAATCCAACTTAAGAAACCAAAAAAACCAGAGGGCAAAACCAAAAAAACCAGAGGGCAAATTCCCTCTGGTTTCCCATTTATTAAATAAATTACATTTGCGAACGTAAATAAGCATCGATAAATGGATCAATGCGCCCATCCATAACTCCCTGTGTATTGCCAATTTCAACGTTGGTTCGGTGGTCTTTCACCATGGAGTACGGGTGGAAAACGTAGGAGCGGATCTGGCTTCCCCAGCCAATCTCCTTTTGTTCCCCGCGAATTTCATCCAGCTCTGCCTGCTGTCGTTCAATTTCTTTTTGATACAGCTTGGATTTCAGCATTTTCATGGCCTGTTCACGGTTTTTAATCTGAGAGCGTTCGGACTGACACGTGACCACAATGTTTGTTGGCAGGTGGGTAATCCGAACGGCTGAATCAGTTGTGTTTACGTGCTGACCACCTGCCCCGCTGGAACGGTAGGTGTCAATTTTTAAATCCTCCTGCTTAACGTCAATTTCAACATCATTATCGAATTCAGGCATAACCTCGCAGGAAACAAAGGATGTATGACGACGGCCTGATGAATCAAATGGAGAGATGCGCACCAAACGATGAACGCCCTTCTCCGCTTTCAAATAACCATAGGCATTATGACCTTTAATTAATAGCGTTACACTTTTTACGCCGGCTTCATCGCCCGGCAGGTAATCCAGTGTTTCTACTTTAAAGTCCTTACTCTCCGCCCAGCGGGTATACATACGGAGCAGCATACTCGCCCAATCCTGTGATTCGGTACCGCCGGCTCCCGGATGAAGCTCGAGAATCGCATTGTTTTTATCATACGGTTCACTTAAAAGTAAGTAAAGCTCGAATTCATTTAAATCATTTGTTACAGTTTTAACTTCCTCTTCCAGCTCTTCTCTAAGCTCCGGATCATCTTCTTCTTTTACCAATTCATACGTGGCTTCAAGGTTCTCCAGACTTTCTTCATTTTTTTCGAACGACTGAACGAGTTCTTTTAGACTGTTCACCTCTCCAATGACTTTCTGGGCCGTTTCCTGATCATCCCAGAATCCCGGAGCGGTCATTTCCTGTTCAAGCTCAGCTATTCGCTTACGATCCTCTTCTAAGTCAAAGAGACCCCCTAAAGTCATCGATTCGCCTGTTCATTTTGTCAATTTCCTGTTTAATATCTGTTAAATCCATCATTATCACCTCTAAAATCAATCTCTAATTTACTATAACCTGCACTGCTTCTATCCTAACACAGACAATTCAAGAGACACTCCAAAGATGGGGATGGAGTGTCTCTTGAATTGTTATGCACCATGGCAGTGTTTGTATTTCTTACCGCTGCCGCATGGGCATGGATCATTACGACCGACAGCCTGGGATTTTACGTATGGCCTGCGTTTCTTCTGCTTTTCTTCGCCTCCGCCTGATACAGCCTGAGTCCCTTTAACAACCTCCTGACGCTGCAGGTTGTCACGGATCTGGGCTTTCATAATATAGCGGGAGACCTCTTCCTCGATATCGGCCACCATTTGCTCAAACATGGAGTAGCCTTCCATTTGATACTCGCGGAGTGGATCGTTCTGTCCATACGCGCGCAGGTGAATACCCTGACGAAGCTGATCCATCTGGTCGATGTGGTCCATCCATTTCGTATCAACCGTACGCAGCAGGATTACTTTTTCAAACTCACGCATTTGCTCTGAGGAAATTTCCTGCTCTTTCTCATCATATTTTTGCTTAATCATATTGATAATATGCTCTGTGATCTCTTCCGGCTCAAGACCCTTCAGCATATTTTGGGAAAGCTCATTTTCCTCCAGAAGATTACTGTTCACGTAAGAAACTAGGCCATCCAGGTTCCATTCTTCCGGTACATCCTCGGCTGTATAGGATCCAACCACACGTTCAACGGTTGACTGAATCATGCCCTCAACAATTTCCCGGAGGTTGTCTGACTCAAGCACCTCATAGCGCTGCTGATAAATAATTTCGCGCTGCTGACGCAATACATCATCGTAGGCAAGCAGGGTCTTACGGGCATCGAAGTTATTTCCTTCCACCCGTTTCTGAGCAGATTCCACTGCACGGGAAACCATTTTACTTTCAATCGGCTGATCCTCATCCATGCCGAGACGCTCCATCATGGATTTCATGTTATCCGATCCGAAGCGGCGCATCAATTCGTCCTCAAGAGATAGGTAGAACTGGGATATACCCGGATCTCCCTGACGTCCGGAACGTCCACGGAGCTGGTTATCGATTCGCCGTGATTCGTGACGCTCGGTACCAATAACCGCTAAACCGCCGCGTTCCACAACTCCATCTCCGAGTTTAATATCCGTACCACGACCGGCCATGTTGGTTGCAATGGTCACGGCACCCTGTTTCCCTGCCTCTAAAATAATTTCCGCTTCACGGAAGTGGTTTTTTGCGTTTAACACGTTATGCGGAACACGGGCTTTTTTAAGCATTTTCGAAATTAATTCCGAAGTCTCAACCGCAACCGTACCCACGAGCACAGGCTGTCCCTTTTCATGACGCTCTTTAATATCGTTGACGACTGCACGAAACTTGCCGTCCATTGTTTTGTAAATATAGTCAGGGCGGTCATCACGGGTAATCGGCTTGTTGGTTGGAATCACAACGACATTCATGTTGTAAATATTCCGGAATTCCTCTTCCTCTGTTTTCGCGGTACCGGTCATACCGGCAATTTTCTGATACATACGGAAAAGGTTCTGGAAGGTAATCGTTGCAAGGGTCATGCTTTCCTTTTGAATCTGCATGCCTTCCTTCGCCTCAATGGCCTGGTGCAGACCATCACTGTAGCGACGTCCCTTCATCAGACGGCCGGTGAACTGGTCAACAATGACAACCTCGCCTTCCTGCACCACATAATCCGCATCACGCTGCATAATCACATGGGCTTTTAACGCCTGAGTGATGTGGTGAGTCAGGGATACGTTGGATAAATCATACAGGTTGTCGATATTGAAGAAGCGCTCAGCCTTGTTGTTTCCTTCCTCGGTCAGCTGTACGTTTTTCGTTTTCTCATCGTAGGTATAGTCTTCTTCATTTTTTAATGTACGGACAAATTGATCCGCACGAAGATACATATTTTCAGAACGGGAGGCAGATCCGGAAATAATCAGAGGTGTACGGGCCTCATCGATTAAGATTGAGTCTACCTCATCAATGATGGCATAATTTAACGGACGCTGAACCATCTGCTCTTTGTAAAGCACCATATTGTCACGCAAATAATCAAAACCAAATTCATTGTTGGTTCCGTACGTAATATCCGCTGCATAGGCTTCCTTCTTCTCTTCCTTGGACATGCCGTTCGCGTTCAGGCCTACCGTTAGTCCAAGAAACTGATAAAGCTCGCCCATTTCCTTCGCATCACGGTCGGCCAGGTAATCGTTGACGGTAACAATATGAACGCCTTTGCCTGATAAAGCATTCAAATAGGCGGGCATAGTGGAGGCAAGCGTTTTTCCTTCACCTGTTTTCATTTCTGCGATATCACCGTTGTGAAGGGCAATCGCTCCCAGCAGCTGTACATGGAAAGGACGCATATTCAAAACACGTCTTGCTCCTTCACGGACAACGGCATAAGCTTCTACTAAAATATCATCTAAGGTCTCGCCCTTTTCGAGACGTTGTTTAAATTCCTCTGTTTTTTTCCTTAATCCATCATCTGATAATTTTTTGATTTCGGGTTCAAGTGCTTCAATCTGTTCTGCTGTTGTTTCCAGTTTTTTAAGCTGGCGTGTATTTCCATCGCCAAAAACTTTTTTCAATAATCCTCGCATACATTCGCACCTCTATTTAGTAAGATCACACTTTATTATAATAGTCCTCACTACATCATAACACTAAAGGATTCATCATGACAATAAAAGGCGTAGTGCACATAGATTGCGACCCTATAAAAAAGAAAAAATGCAGCGCAGTGGCTGCATATATTGAGGAACCGTATTCAAAACGGAATGGAGAGGTGTGCAGGGAGCGGATAGCCCCCTGCTGGAAACCGTGGAATAAGAGGAATCAAACTTTTTTTACATGCCTTTTTTCCAAATCGGTCATACGCTGATTCATTTTAGCAACATATTCAACCAGTTGTGCTATGTACTTTTCATGCTGTTTGATCCGGTTCTCTTGTCTTTGGCAGTGAGGGCAGCTTTGGTGGGACATGAATACGCCTCCTTTGCTTTCGTTAAAATAGTTATACCACGAACAGGAAAGGAAGAAAAATCGCTGAAATTAAAAAACAGGGTCGGATTTTGACGGTTTTGTGGCGAATTTTGTCAGTTTTAGGGGTATTACATGAAGTTTCTTTAGTTAAAATTAAATTTTGGACAAATTTTCAAAAGGCAGTATTTTTTTGGAATACATATTTTAAACAGCATTTGTATAATCTATATAGGGCAGAAAGAAACGAATCCGAAAGAGCCAGAGGATGAAGGAAGTCTCGCTTGTCGCCGGGCGATTGAGCTGAATGCGGACGTTCCTGAATGATTTAATTCTATAAAGGGAAACATCCATCAGTGGGGGTATTACGGTCAGTTAATGCGTGATAAAAAAGAAAAAGCCCTGTACATAGGCAGGACTTAACTAAAGCATAAGGATGTATCATATATTTGATTAGCTGGGCTCAATTAAACCGTAACGTCCATCATTTCGACGGTAAACCACATTTGTATCACCTGTCTCCGCATTCGTAAATACGAAGAATGTATGTCCAAGCATATCCATCTGGAGGATAGCTTCTTCAGATGCCATTGGTTTCAAGTCAAATGTCTTTGTACGTACTATTTCAAAATCGTCGTCTTCTTCGTATGCTTGATCCTGATCAAAAATCTCTTTTTCCATTTCTGCAAAGACATATTTAGGTGCGCCCTGCTGACGGAATTTTCGATTGATTTTTGTTTTATATTTACGAATTTGACGTTCAAGTTTATCTACAACCAAATCTATTGCCGCGTATAAATCGGAATGATGTTCTTCAGCTCGTAATAGGAGGTCTTGCATAGGTATCGTTACTTCAATGCGCTGTTCTCCCTCATAAACACTAAGGTTCACATTCACATCAGAAGTGATTTTGCTGTCAAAGTACTTTTTCAGCTTGCCGATCTTTTTCTCTACATACTCCTGAATTGCATTTGTAACTTCAAGATTTTCGCCTCTTATGTTAAAGTTCATAAGAAGTTCCTCCTTTCATCCTTATGTATTGTTTATTCTACCATTCCCCCTAAAATTCCTCTATAAACGAAAAAGTTTGTTTGTGAGGATCTTGTGTCACGTTTTGTCGAACACCGTCTGATTTCCTTGTCTCCAAACCCCACACTTCCTTAAGTGAAACCCCTGACACGAACTCATCATGACAGGGGCTTGCAACTCTTTATCTATTCGATTTTAATGCGCAATCAAAGGCTCAATCCGATCATCCATATCCTGTTTCCAGTCAAGAAAAGCAGGGATCACTTCATTGGATAATAGAGCCGCTTTATCCACATCCTGCTCAAACCATTTCGACATGGACTGGACGAGCCTGTCGAATTGGTCAAGGGTTTCTACGTTAAGCAGAGGGGCCAGCTGATCATGACTGGCATGAAGCTGCTGCATGCCTTTGACTAAATCGGCAAAAAGAGTTTCAGCTATACTGGACTCTCCAACATCCGGCATCTGGCCAAGATGCTCCAGGGCTTCACTCATCCCCTCCAGCAGTTCATGATATTTTTGCAGGAATTCCACTTCTTGTACTTCTAAATTTGCCACCATTTCACCTAATTTCTTTTATCAAAAAACATCCCATCGACTGTGGATACATTTTGATAAGGATTAATGTATTTCTGGTTGTTTCGTTTTTGACTCTGAATTTGCTTCATGGATCCTTTCAGCTGGGTAAATTGCTCCTGGAAAGAATCTTCAATTTCACGGTCCATACGAACGATCTCTTTCCCCAGCTTTTTTTCCTCATCTGTATAAGGAGGTTTGATCTGATTCATGAACGTTTCTCTCTTATTCAGGAAATCAGTCAGGCTTTCCAGTAACGATTCCTGATCTCTGTCCAATTCCTGCTGATAAAGATAATTGTAAAAGTCTGTGGTGATTGTATGTAGTTCCTTTACAGCGCTCATTAAGCATTCCCGCCCTGGCCATACTGCTGCTGACGGGTGATCTGAATAACCTCTTTCCAGGTGTCCCGGAATTCTGTCACAAGCTCGGACGCCTCATCTAAAATCTCAGGGTCATTTTCGATATTCGCTTCCATAAGACGACGGTTAATGTAATCATATAGCGGCATGACCTGATCGGAAATGTCGCTTTCAGGATCCATGGTTACCATTAACTCCTGAATGATTCGCTGGGCTTTTTGGATATTTGTATTTTTTGTCTCATAGTTCTTTTCATTCATGGCTTTTTTGGCATGTCTTATGAATTTGAGACAGCCATTATAAAGCATCAAGGTTAACTCTCCTGGTGATGCGGTGTTGACAGCGTTATTCTGATAGGCCTGCTGTTTAGCTGCATATGGATTTGCCACGGTAAGGTCCTCCTTCTCTCATTCCATTGTGCCACCTTTTGTATTTCAAAAAAAGCGGCTTTCTTGCTATCTATCACGTATTAACCGGCCGTAATACCCCACTTCAAGTTTTGAGGGTAACCCAACAAGACTATGTGGGGGATAAACGGCCAGTAAAACCTGATAAGTTCAACTAACCATCCGTGGGGGATGTAGAAAACCCCACTGATGGAAGTTTCACTTTATACTTTTTCATCAACAATAAATCCCATAAATTCCGCCATGGCTGCATAAATATCCAGCATTTTCTTAGGTGGAATTTCTTTGATGACTTCATCAGATTTCTCATCAACAATCGTCACATAATAATCTTCCAGTTTCTCGTGATATTCATATCGAATCGAGGTATCTGTTGGTTCTAAAAACTTATTTAATCCTTCAATCATGTGCTTTGCTTCTTCACGGCTTAACGTTTTTGCATATGAATCCTCTGCTTTTTGATCATCACTACGTTTCCCATCCGCATTGGTACTCTCTCTAGTTGATGAAATATTCATATGATGCTCGGACCGCTGCAGGAGTTGGGACCCAGATAAAACTTTACCTACATCCATGCTCAGCAACTCCTCAGTTTTATTTCTAATCATTATATCGGTAATTTTTTTAATAGTTTTAGCCCACTCAAAAGAAAAACTAATAATCTTTACTGCAGAATTTAAAAATTTGACGTTTTTATGAAAAAATCTTAATCTTTTAGTGGTGGACTAAAAGTTTCATATAAAGGAAATTTAAGGATGTTTGTGAGAGAAAATAGACCTATTCCATTCCTTCTGCTGACATATTCTGTATATCCATGTACCGAATAGTACACGAACAGCAAATACAGCATGAAAATGAGGTGTAAAGATGAAAGAAAAATTTCCGTTTAACATTCGATTTCGATTCAAAACATTAAAATCCAAAATATTATTTGGGTTTTCCATTATTATGGTCCTTGTCCTCATCCTAAGCAGCTATAACTTTGTTGCCGTGGACAACTCGAATCAGGAAGTAAAACAAATCCTGAATGAGGATTTACCCTTACTCACAGTTAGTGAAAAAATGGCTTATAACATCGCAGAGAGAACCTTATCCTTACGAAGCTTTTTATTATATAACGACAGCTCCTCCCGCCAGGACTATAACGAACTGATGGAAATCAATAAGGAACTGGAAAAAGAGATGCTGTCCCTCACGGATTCTGAGCAGGCACAGGAATTTATTAATAAGAAGAAAGAATGGGATCAGAAAATTGCAGATGTTTTTACGGCCTATGACAATGGCAATGAAGAAGAGGCCATGCATATCATGAACTTACAGGTTAGTCCCGGAGCCCGGCAGATTATGAGAAACTTTGAAGAAATGGGGGCCAACCAGGAGAGTGTGATTGAAAAATCCGGAACATCCGTTATAGCGACCGGACAAACAGTGTGGATTGCGGGCGGCATTATGGCTATCGTGATCATCATCGTTGGTATCATCGTAGCTTTACTGACATCCCGCAGCATTTCAAAACCGATTACAAAAGTGATGGATCGAATGAAGGCGATTGCGGCCAGGGACTTATCTCATGACTACTTGGACATTCAATCCCATGATGAAATTGGGCAATTAGTCAAGGCTACGAATCAAATGAACGAAAATACACGGGAGCTGT
This sequence comes from Salinibacillus aidingensis, assembly GCF_039522525.1. Classification (GTDB taxonomy): domain Bacteria; phylum Bacillota; class Bacilli; order Bacillales; family Alkalibacillaceae; genus Salinibacillus; species Salinibacillus aidingensis. The sequence continues at coordinate 15,749 of NZ_BAAADO010000006.1, read as the reverse complement.
TGCAAAAAATCCATTCTGTAACTGAAACCGTATCCAATCAGAGTGATAAATTAACGAAATCTGCGGATGAAGTGAAGCAGGGCTCAGAGCAGATCGCCGCTACCATGGAGGAAATCGCCTCAAGCTCTGAAACACAAGCCAACCATGTCCAGACTTTATCCTCAAATGCCACATCATTTACCTCCAATGTTCAGGAGGCGAATTCACGAGGGGAGCAGATGGAACAGACTTCAACCCATGTGTTACATATGACGGAAGACGGCGCTAAGCTTATGGAAGAATCCGTACAGCAAATGAAAAATGTAGATACCCTTGTGCAGCGTTCCGTAGAAAAGGTTCAGGAATTGGACCACCAGTCACAGAAGATTACCCAGCTTGTGACCGTCATTCGTGATATTGCTGAACAGACAAACCTGCTGGCCTTAAATGCAGCCATTGAAGCCGCGCGGGCGGGAGAACATGGACAAGGGTTTGCCGTTGTAGCTGATGAAGTGAGAAAGCTGGCCGAGCAGGTGGCGAATTCCGTGACGGATATTACGGAAATTGTAGGAACCATCCAGGGCGAAACGAGCGGAGTTGTGGAATCCTTGGAAAATGGCTATTCTGAAGTTGAAAAAGGTACCCGTCAAATCCAAAACACAGGGCAGACCTTTAGCCAAATCAACCAGGCTATGGAGGAAATGGCAGACAGTATCGATACCGTTGCCAATCACCTATCCAACATGGCTTCTGCCAGTCAGCAAATGACATCTTCCATCGAGGAAATTGCCACTTCCTCAGAAGAAACGGCATCTGATGTAGAAGAAGCATCGGCATCAGCACAGCAGACCAATAGCTCTATGGAAGAGGTATCCAGCAGCTCAGATGAACTATCCAAACTATCCGATGAATTACGGAACCTGGTCGAGCGGTTTAAACTTTAATAGGTGCCTGTCACCACCCGGGTTTGTCACCACCCGAATTTTGTCGAAAGAAACTCTCCATTCAAATATAATAATAAAACGTCCATCTGCTGAGCAGATGGACGTTTTCGCTTACTTAAGCTTTTACATCAATTGAGCTTCCTAAATGAGGCTGGGCCGCATGCTGCATCGTCTTCACATTAGATTCTTCCAGCATTTTAATCATGTTCTGACCTTTAGATTCAGCCTGATTCATCGTTTTATTCATGAGCGATAACCCTACATCCTGTTTTAGGCCTGCATGGTTTAAGCCCATTGACATAGCAGGTATATCCATATGTAAACCCTCCTTTGATATCATCATAATAGACTCATCGTAAAGATAAAAGGATAACTTCCAATGATTCCCTTAGTGTACTAAAAAACAACCTCAGCAAATCTATTCATATTTATTAATAAACGAATGCTTCGACCATGCCGGCTTGTCCAGCAAGGTTTTCTCATCAATCAATTCCTCTGTACGAGCTTGAAAAGGGATATCTGATTTTGCCTGCAATTCCTCTTCAATCGTTGCTCTGGTCGCTTCACGTTTGTCCCCAACAATTTGATAGACAAATTCATATCGATCCTTATATACATTTACTTGCCAGCGCACAGGGACATAAGTTAAGGTATACACCATTTCCTGAAGTTCATATAGGGAAATCGTTTGACCCTGATAATGAATTTCATCAGAGCGTCTGCCATAATGCATTAAAACAGGATGTGAATTGCCACAGCCACAAGAGCTGCTCTGCTTTCTTTCAACAATATCCTGATTAGAATATTTAACCAGAGGCATTCCTTCTCTTTTTGTTGAAATTAAACAATACCCTTTTTTATCTTCTCCAAGTGGTTCATGATGTTCATTTACAATCTCAATGATGACATCTTCCCGGTCCATATGGTAATTTCCGTTTTCACAGGTTGTATATAATCCCCCTGTTTCCGTACTTCCAAACAGTCCATACACTGGAACTCCCCATAGACGTTCAAAATGTGCCTTTCGAGCTGGTGAGATAAGTTCCCCAGCCAGTACTAGAGCTCTAAGTTTAGGTGAAGGATTTTCCGCTCCAGCCTGTCTGGAAACTTCATATAACTTCTCTGCTTCTGAAGGCAGACAACATAGAATGGTTGGTTCCGTTCGCTTCATCAATTCAATCACTCTAATGTCTGGTGTAATTTGCAGTAGTTTATCTGCTGCTAAGTGACCAGCACCTGTTTTTTGACAGGCCCAATACATAATAAAACCTGGTATGGCCAGAGCAAATGGAAGTCGGGTTAAAACTAAATCCTGCTCATTTAAGTTTAATTCAGATCTAATAATCGTTTCAGCTTCTTTTTCCACATCATTATGAGAATACCAGCTTGGTGTAGGCGTTCCCGTTGTACCACTAGTTTCATGATAGGTGGCTACCTGAGAGAAATCAGTACCTAATAGATCCAATGGTTCCACTTCACGTAATTCTTCTTTCGTAGTGACAGGTAAATTATCCCAACTCATCGGATTCTCATTCGCAAATTTTGTTTGATAAAAACTGGATTTTAAAGCATTTGTGTAAAAATTTTTATGTTGCATGATTGACTAAACTCCTATTCTTCTTTATCATTCCTTTTCAATAGTAAAAGGTTGATAGAATTCTTTCTCTTTAAATGGACGAACCCGCACCCAACCTTGAAGTTATGGCTCCTAACTGACGATGGAGTTCCTCAATTTTGTCATATAATTGTTTGTCTGCTTCCACAAGCTCCACAACACTTTCAATCTTCTCATTGCCGCTTTCCTGGAACTTTTTCGTAAGCTGTGTAATATTGATAACTTCATCTGTACTTGCTGTTAATTCCTGCAATGAACTGGATACATTTTCAATTTGCGTTGTTAAATGATTGATTGTGTTTTCAATTTTACCGAATGAGTGATCGGCCTGATTAACAAGATCAAGACCTGCTGTGACTTGGGTTTTTCCTTCTTTCATAAACTTCACACTGTTTTTAGATTCGGTCTGTATAGCTTGAATTAACTCTTCAATTTTTTTCGCTGATGTGGCTGATTCTTCTGCCAGTTTTCGAACTTCCTCTGCCACTACTGCAAAGCCTTTTCCATTTTCACCTGCTCTTGCTGCTTCAATACTGGCATTTAGAGCTAACAGGTTCGTTTGTTCTGAAATACCCGTGATAACATTGATAATATCCCCGATGTCACCAGAATGCTTATCTAATCTCATAATGACATCTGACAATTGTTGGAAGCGTGCATCGATGGATTCCATTTGATTCATGACATTACTTATGGAGGAACTGCCTTCCTGAGAAGTATTCAGGGCATCGTTGGCGTAGTCCGTCACGTGTTGAGTCGTTTGGGAAATATCCGAAACCCGATCCACGATATCTGTCATTAAATGGATGCTTTTATCCACATTTTCTGACTGTAAATTTCCACCTTTTAAAACATCCTGTGCACTAGCGCTTAATTCCTGATACGTTTGGTTTTCGCAAGTACTGGCCAGTTCACTTTGGATGGATGTCAATTCAGTCAATGTGTCTGGTGCAATAGCCGATTCCATTTGTGGACGTACCTCAGGATTTTGAACAGCCTGATAAAGATCCTTCCATTCTTTTGGTAAGGAACGATGCAAGTTAATATCCGTCTCCTGCTTATCATCGCTTAAAAAACCATGAATATTTTTAAGGGGTTGCATGACCTTTTTATGTAAAAATACAAATGCTATTGCAATGATCAAAAGTGACAAAACGATACTCAGCGTTAAAATTAAAATGGAAATCTCCTGTTTACCAATAGAATACAATAAGATTGTTGGTAAGAATGTTAGACATAGTGTAATGAGTAAAAATTGATTTCTTAATGATTTCATGTAATAAATCCTTCCTCTCAGAAAATAGGTGCCTATATATATATATCGGTTAGAAATGGAAGATGTTGAGGAAAAGAAATTAAAAAAAGGATTAGAATCTAATTTAATAGATTCTAATCCAATAAACATGTATAGAGCCCGTCACCTGTAGCATCAAACACGGAAACGCCCGATTTCCTGCTGCAGGGATTCAGCCAGCTCTTTCACATTTTCGGAATGGTTACTCAGCTCTTCAACGACGGACAGTTGCTCTTCCGCTGATGCTGAAACTTCCTCAGAACTGGATGCCGTTTCCTGACTGGAAGCCGCAAGTGATTGAATCACATCGGTCATTTCATTCTTTTTCGCAAGCATCGTGTTCGAGTAGTCGGATACTTTTCCTGTGTTTTCCGTCAAGGTCTGAACAATGGTGGATAGTTCATTGAACAGCTCTTTCGTTGCATTGACTTTTTCTTCATTCTCATACGTGAAGCCTTTCGTTTTATCGATGGATTCTACAGCTTGTCTGGACTGGCTCTGTACCTTGCTGACAATCGATTTAATCTGATCGGCAGCCTGCGCAGATTCATCCGCCAGTTTGCGAATCTCATCCGCAACCACAGCGAATCCTTTCCCATGTTCACCAGCCCGCGCTGCTTCAATCGATGCATTCAACGCCAGGAGATTTGTCTGGTCCGTTATTTCTAAAATCGTACTTGTAAAGTTTCCTATTTCCTGAGATAGCTGGTCCATATCATCAATTACCTGACTCACTTCATCCGTGGATGCACGGTTTTCCTCCGTTTTATTCATCAGGTCCTCAACGGTTGTCAGACCACTTTCCTTCAGGCTGTTCATTTGCGCAGTTAAATCATTGATGACGTTATTTTCATTGGATACTTTTTCAATCTGCTCATTTAACGCCTGCAGGTTCGATTCGCCATCCTCAAGGTTCTCTGCTTGTTCGGATGCACTTGTCGCTACCTGGTTAATGGCCTGTGAAATTTCAGTCGTGGCTGTACGTGTCTGTTCCGTGCTTTCAGCTAATGTTTTGGACGAGTCAATCACGGTAAGTGCAGAATCACGCACTTTATTCAGCAGGCTGCGCACACTGCTTTGGGTCGTCTTCAGAGCATTAGCCAATGTTCCGGTTTCATCCTTCCGCTGGGCCAGCTTATCAGGGACTTCCTCGGAAAAATCACCGGACGCCATGGTCTGCAGATGGCCGACAACCTGTAAAATCGGATTGGAAAAACGCTTGGCCATTATATAAGCAAAAATAGCCGCCATAATAGCAAACACCGCTGATATAATCAGGATATAAGTATTAATTTCGTTTACCTTATCCCCAATTTCTGATTTTTTCTGAACGGCGATAAGCTTCCAGCCGGTTTCCGGAGAGGTAAAGACATTCATGAAATGCGGCAATCCATTAATGTTCCCCTCAAGCGTCTGGTCATCCATGCTGGCTATGTTTTGCAGCTTAGGAATATCCAATTCACTGATGTTTTTAAAATTGGTCTCAGGATTATTCGGGTTCGTCAGGATGGTCCCGTCTGCATCCGCGAGCATGACATAGCCGGTCTCTCCAACCTTTATATCCTCAACCATGCTCGTGAGACCCTCAAGACTCACATCAAGTCCCTGCATGCCAATCACATTACCCTCTTCATCCTCAATGGTCCGGACCGTACTGATAATTTCGGAGTCATCGGCCGCAAAGTAATACGGACTTGTCCGAACAACCTCACCCGGGTTCTCCATAGCTTTTTTATAGAAAGGACGCTCTCTTGGATCATAATTTTCGTTTGTATCCCCTTCCGGCCATTGTACATAGCCACCATCCTCCGTCCCCATGTAGGCATAAGCTGTATTCGGGTGAGAGGCGGCAAAATTCTTGTACACATTAAAAATCTCAGCTTCAATACCACCATTTTCAGACGGGGTCATGGTGATATTTCCATTAGCCTTCGTTGCGTTTATGTAGGTGGTGATGCTGTCATCCGCCTGCCTGATGGTCGCATGATCCGCCAGCAGGTTGACATTCTCCTCAACCCCTTCGAAATAGGTGTTGATCGACTCATTAATCAGCTGAACCTGTGACTGTGTCGAACTCTTAAAAGATTCTTCCAATTCTGTTGCTGTCTTGTTGCTCAGCGTTAATCCAATAATGACGATTGGTATGAGAGTGATTAACAGGAAGGATATAATCATTTTGGATTTCATTGATGATAAAAATTTCATAGTTGTTGTCTGGCTCCTTTATTATGTATAGTCTTGCTGGATTTTTGCGGCGATCATTGCTTTTCTGTCAATCCTCATGCCTCCTTGTCCCATTGTATGTAGTTTTTGAATGAACCTTTGATTAGGCACAATGTCAATATCGGTAAAATTTACTATTGATTTAAAGTATATAAAAAAGAAAATGTGATGATTTTGTGACATGCGGGAAGGGTTAATTTTCAACATAAATTGCGAGAAAACTGAGGAAGAGTAGTTTCAGTAGTTTTTGAGAGGAGAGAGATCATTTACTGGAAAAGTTATGCTTGAAAATAGTTAAAGTGAGCTAAACGCTCACTTTAACATTGGTTTTATATTCATAAATTTTCCCCTGTTATTACTGACTTCTATTATCCAAATTGCTGCATGAGATAGTTTGATTGGGAGTTCATCCGCTGAATGGCCTTTTCCATTTCAGTGAACTGGCTCCAGTAGCGGTCCTCAACCTGTACGAGTCGATCTTCAAAGGCACTTATCCGGTCATTCAGGTCATCAAGTCTTCTTCCCATCGTATATTGCTGAAGAGTCTGACCGCCCTTTCCTGCCCGTTCGGAAATTCTGTCTCTAACCCCTTGAAGAGAGTCCTCCAGCCGATTTAAAATCCCTCTGGACTCACCTTCTACATCATTGTTAAATAACTTTTGAACAGCTTCAGGGTCTTCGTTAATGGCATTCCTTAATTTATCTTCATCAATCGTTAATTTACCGCCATCAAGATAGTTGCTGGTCGTTTCAATTCCGACCTCGGCAACTTGAGAGAATTTGCTGCCCGTATCTACATTCCCATACCATGCACTGCGCATATCATACAGACTGTTACTAAGAATGCTATCACTTCTCAGAAGACCGCTTTTTGCCTTTTCATTCCACAGCTCTATCTCATTTTCATCCATTTCTTCTTTCTGCTTATCTGTTAACGGCTTATAGTCACGATAACGATCCTCAGTCAGCTTGCCGTTAACCTTTTCAATCACTTCATTATACTTCTCAACAAATTTCGTGATTTTCTCTACGGCATGATCTGTGTTATTCGTGACAGACACTTTTACATTGTTGTAAACATCAGGGTCCGAGGTTGCGGTTGTATTGTGAAAATTAAAAGTTACGCCATTTAAGTTATACTGGTTATTGTGTGTCTCAATAGTCAGGGCATTATTATACGTAAATTTTGCATCCTGACCCCCATCTTCATTCAGCTCCCATTTTCCTTCTGCGTCGTTATAATTTCCATTTTTCACCTGCAATGTGTCAGATAGAAACGAAGCTGTCTGACCATTAAAACCAATCTCGGCCCCTAAAAACCGGCTTGAATCCTGATTGAAATTGCCCGTTTCAGTTCGCTCCAGCACAACTTTATCTGATTCTGTATTATAAAAGGCTCTGACCCCAATATCACTATCACTAATTTCGCCTAAAACATCGTTTAAAGACATATCCTCTGTTACATTTACGGTTAACGGATCATTGGGATTGCCATCTTCATTATAGGTAACAATTTCAAACTCACCGTATTCAATCGGATTTTTAAACTTATCCGCCTGAGATGACAAAGACTTATCCGGATCAATTTGTTCTCCATCAGGCTTAGATATCCCTGAATCACTTACATTAATAGCGGCAGTAGCCAAACGTTCGACTTGTATATTGTAGTTCCCTTCTGTGGCTGTGGTATTGGCTGTTGCCGTCACAGCTGCTGAATTTGAGGATGAGGTCGATTTACTTTGAAATGTATCCGACATTTTTAAATCAAGGGCCATCTGATCAAGATTAAACAATGACGTGTTCATTTCCCGATAGGCGTCCCGTTTCCAGGTCATCCACTTTTGATCCTGCTCCATCTTTTGAAGCGGCATCCGCTCCGCCTTCATCAGGTCATTCACCATCTTATCTATATCCATACCACTTGCCAGTCCACCGATTCGCATATCGCTCATCTATGATTCACTCCTCAGGTTATCATTCCGTGTATTCTTCTACTATGAATATCGGCAATTACTCAGAAATCTTTAGTTTGTGTTTATATTGTATTTTATCAATCAATTTAACTTAATAGAACGGAGATTCGCGATTTAAAATTTCTCATTTCAGATTGGATATATTAATGTAAAAACTGTCAACATCTATAAATATATTAATTGAGTTATTTTTGACAAAGTATATTATATTTATAGGAACACACGTTTGTAGAGAGGGGGGAGCTAGCTGCTGATAATGCATTTAAATCTAAAATGATGGGGAAACTGCTTGGGGATGGTTCCATTACCAAAACAAAAAGGTAGAAAGCCAAGATTTCAGTTCACTCATACCTGTAAAGATGTTGAATGGGTATGTCATTGCTATGATGAACTAGAAAAATCTATACCTTTAAACCAACCGAAGCATCGTAAAACAACCAAGTAAAATACGGATTTACAGAAAGTTTCTATGTTTTATCTATAACGTCATCTATGGTTACTGAACTGGAGTCTATCTAGTATAACAATCGCAAAAAGATTATTCCTTTTCCCTATTTATATCAGTATTTTAATCGGATTACTGACATAGGTATCAGGATGACGGCAACTTAAAAATAGATACTCATTCAAACGTACCTAGAAAGATTATTCTATCAAAAGAGAACTTCTCAACATTTGAAAATCTAGGATTAATCGATTTATTAAAAATGATTTATCGTCACTTTCTGTGAAAAATATACAATAAACATGAAAAAACCCGCTATTTCTTGGCAATCCTTTTCATAGAGACCAATCAATGAAATGGAGGAAATAGCGAGTGCAAACTAATATAAGTTTACCACTAGGATTGCCGGAATTTATGATTTTAAAACAGACCATTCAAGAAAAAAGAATACTACTAGAGGTGGAAACGATCGAACCACCAAATCGATGCATTCACTGCGGTTTTTCAAACCTTAAACGACACGACAAACGTCTACGAAGAGTAAGGGATATGAATCTATTTCATAAACATTTGCATCTACTCATTCATGTCAAACGATAGCGTTGTCAGAACTGCAAGGAAGTGTTTAGTGAACCTTTATCATCTGTACCATCTGGAAGCCATCAAACCTATCGATTGCAGGAACACATATTTGAACAATGTCGTGATACAACGATTAGTTATGTGAGCCGTCAATTGGCGATGAGATACAAAACAATCGAACGTATCTGTTACAAAATGGCAAAGAATGAAATACAAGATGAACAAACTTCTGGTGTAGTTGGCATCGATGATGTTGCCGTTCGAAAAGGCCACCGTTACGAAACCGTTGTGACAGATATTATAACGGGTAACGTCCATGAAATGGGCACAGACCGTGAATATCAATCAGCTCTAGAGATCCTTGAAAGTTTGGAAGACAAAGGGTTGAAAACCCTTGTCATGGACATGTGGGGGCCATTCCATAAAGTAGCCAAACAATTATATCCAGATGTCCCAATCGTGATTGATAAGTATCATGTAGTTCAAAAAGTGAATCACGCCTTTGATCAAGTCAGAAAAGCTCATAATGCCCAGATTAAAGGACTTAAAAAGGGTAGATTTGCGTTATTAAAGAGCCCTTTTCGTCTAACCGAAAAACAACATCAAAAGCTGAAAGAATACCATGAGGAATCACCTGAAATCGCTCATGCTTATTACTTAAAAGAATGGTTTTATGACTTCTATGAACAATCAACATATGAAGAGGCTGAAGCATTTTTAAATACTTGGATTGAGCAAGCAAGGATGAGCCCTTTCTCAGCGTTTCATGAGTATACAAAAACGCTGGATACATGGAAAATTCATATCCTAGAATATTTTCGGTTACCCTATACAAATGCCAAAACAGTAGGTACGAATCACAAAATCAAAAATAGAAAACGGATTTCTTACGGATTTAGAAACCGAGAACATTTTCGAATTAGAGTAAGGCTAGAGTCTCTCAGAGTAACAAAGAGTTACATCCTTCTTCGGCTTCCAAAAGCGTAGTTGATGTCACTTAAGCGTCAAGCCAAAAGCGCTTGACCCTTGCGCTCCATCAACAAAATGGTTGGTAAGCGAAGAAGGGATTCTACTGGCCTATGGAAAGGCCTAAAACAAACATTAAACAGCCGAAACAATTATATGAATATGGCTACAAACTTTAAAGTGAGTTTACACAACTTGTTAGTCATCATTATCCAAGCTACAAATCTTTTTTCAAGGACTTAAATAGTAAAACATCTAGAGGATTTTTTTATAACTTTCCATCACCAGATCTTCTAAAAAATATAGATGAACAAAAATGTATTAAGACAATAATATAACAAAAGTGCCCCTTTGAATAAAGCAGAGGAAATTATAAAAGAAGTGAAAGAAAGTGGCTATTGGGACAATCGATACCAGCAAGAACGTAATGACCTCATTCGCTCTTATATAGACTTTGTAACCAAATTGAAGACGAAGTTGAAAAATTGAAAGAAAAGCTAGAGACGTCTTAATTCAGGAAACAAATTATCCTATTAAAACCATAAGTGGTATAGACACCATTATAGCTGCTACACTTATCGCAAACATCGGAGACATTAATCGGTTTCCAAACAGTGCAAAGTTAGCCAAAATTGCAGGAATAGTGCCTGTAGAGAACAGTTCTGGTCAAAAGATAATAAGTATGCGAAAGAATGTCGAAAGAAGAAACAAGCAATGGTGTATGTGGAGCGACGGTTGGTGAATATTGTGTTTAGTATTATGAAAAATAAAAAGCCTTATGTACAACCTGAGCCAAAGATCGAAGACGAAAGTGCTTAAAATAAGCCTCTTATTATTACTGAAGAATTGAGTATAATTGCTGTTGCAAATCAAGCACTTCACTTTTCAAGATGTCCATTTTGGCATTTAGCCTAATCGACTCTATTGTTGTTAGGTCATGTTCAATAGCGTATTCTGCTATTTTCCTCATTTCATAAAGTTTTATTTCCATTTGTTCTAATAGATTATCCTGTTCCTTGCACCATTGCAGTTGTATTTCTAAGAAATTTTTATGTTCTTGATGGTTATTATCCATTCCCGTGTCTCCCTACAAAAATTGAATTTAATAAAGAAAGAGACCCTAGCTATACTAGAGTCTCTTCTATATAATTTAACCTTATTGAAGTAACTGTAGTACTCCTTGTGGTTGTTGGTTGGCTTGCTTTGCCGCTATGTCTTTCGATCATAGAATAGACTATATCTTCACCCACCATTGTTTCATTTGTGGGGCTAGGCACTTCGAATGGCTGTTGCCACCCTACGAGATTCATAGTCATAGTTTTTACCTTAGACCGTGTTCTCTAGTCGTTGAACCTTATCCAGCATTTCTGCACAGGAGCTTGGCTGCTGATTATCCATGTATCTCTTTCCTTTTTGAACCTTCACGCTTGCCATTTCCAGCTACGTTGTGATGAAAAGAGTTTTAGGAAGTTCCAGCAATTCACCTAGTTATGCTCTTATCTATTACTAGATAAGACGCCCTGCCAACAATTACTGTAGAAGTTGTAGTACTCCTTGTGATAATTGCTGGGCTTGAGCCAAAATTGATTGTGATGCTTGGCTAAGAATTGAATTCTTAGTTTGTTCCATCATTTCTTCCGCCATATCTACATCACGGATACGAGACTCAGCAGCAGTTAAGTTCTCTGCAGAGGTATTTAGGTTATTAATTGTATGTTCAAGACGGTTTTGTGATGCCCCTAGCTCTGAACGGAAAGATGATACTTTCGCAATGGCATCATTATAAACTTCAATTGCTGCGGACGCTTTTTCATGGGTAGACACATCTAAGGCATATTCTACCACTTCATTATCCGTCCCATTTGTTACACCGCTAGACGAATCTGAATTATTAATTTCCGTATAGTATGCTTTTGTTTCGCCATCCTCTGCAGTAACTTCTTCTCCTGCTCCACCACTAACATTTAGAGCATCAGCACGCATATCCTTTAGATTGATGCTCATACTTTGTCCTGTATTAGCACCTATTTGTAAGTTAATAGTTGACGATACATCACTTGCATCTGGTAGAGTGGCATTAAAATTCTTTGAAACTTGACCTTCTGTAACACCTGTTGTGTTATCAAAGACATTTTCAGCAGTAAGAGCGGAACCTCCGTTATCAGAACCACCTATAGGACCCGTATCTGCTTCTGCACCATCTGTAAAGTTAATAAAACCGTCTAGTGCAGCTGCATCTAATGAGGAAAAATTAGATACAAAGGCACTAAAATCTGCAGCTGAAGTATTACCTACAATTGCAGATTCAACCGCTTCGCTTCCTGTCTTAGCACCTACCGATGACTTAATATCTCCCATTAGATCTGCCATCGTTCCAGTTGCCTGATCATCAACATATTTCATGATTAAATATCCTGCTGCATAATCTTTACTGTCTCCATTCCATTCAGCACCGTTTAAAAGATCTGTTGCATGTGAAACCATATCATCTACCTTATCAGAATCAAGACCACCTACACCATCTGAAATGTAACCCTCTAATCTTTCGTCTCCACCCTGAATTAACTCAGCTGAACCTTCTTTAAACCAACTTGCCATTTCAATTGTGTCTTCTACACCAAATTCCGAATTCATTGTTGCGTGAACCATTTCATGGGCTAAAATTCGATCACTATATCCTGCCCCACCCGTTCCATTATCCCCACTATTACCAGAGCTTGGAGTGAAGTCACTTACATCAATGGTAAGGGTTTGGTCTGTTGTTCCCGTCGAACCTGTTACGTAGGCTGCTGTTCCACCGGGAGAATCAGTTTCTAACTTTATTTCAAGATTTTCTCCATTCCCTTTTAAACCGAACTCATTAAAAATACGATCCTCGGCTTGAGTCAACCAACCTTTATTCTGAATTCCATCTAATATGTTATTCACAGTATCAGAATCACTTACACCAGCATTTAATAGATTTTTCGTATTAAACTCCGTCGTATTCCCTATGCGATTAATTTCCGATGTCAATTGATTAATTTCCTTTTGAATCTCTTGACGATCTTCAGTTGTATTCGTATCATTTGCTGCTTGTGTCGCTAGTTCACGCATCCGTTGTAATATGGAATGTGTTTCATTTAAGGCACCTTCAGCAGTTTGAAGCAAAGAAATACCATCTTGGGCATTTGTTTGCGCTTGTTCTAACCCTCGTATTTGCCCACGCATTTTTTCGGAGATTGCGAGACCCGCTGCATCATCAGAAGTATTATTAATACGAAGACCTGACGATAACTTTTCCATTGAGCTTTGTTGTGCATTATTTGCTGTGCCTAATTGCCGGTAAGTATTAAGTGCCGCTATATTATGATTGATTCTCATATTCATTTTCCTCCGAGTTTAATCTAAAAAAGAGACCTTAGATTTAATAGAATCTAAGGTCTCTAAACTAAAACCTTGCTAGAAGTTATAGATTATTGTAGAAGTTGTAAAACTCCTTGTGGCTGCTGATTAGCTTGAGCCAACATACTTTGTGAAGCTTGAGAAAGAATCGAGTTCTTCGTTTGTTCCATCATTTCTTTTGCCATATCTACATCACGGATACGAGATTCCGCAGCAGTTAGGTTTTCAGAAGATGTACCTAAGTTATTGATTGTGTGATCTAGACGGTTTTGAACCGCACCTAGTTTTGAACGTTCTGCAGAAACAGCATTAATAGCATCATCAAGTACAGAAATTGCAGCAGATGCATTCTCATGAGTAGATACATCTAAACCAGCTTCTACTCCTGTATTATCAGTGCCGTTTGTTACATCTGAATCACTTGAAAAAGTAGCAGTAACCTGTTCACCATCAGAATTTGTTACAGTAATAGACCCATCTTCAGAACCACTAATACCTAATGCAGACGCACGCATATCATTTACTTCGATTCCTAGGCTTTGACCTGTATTAGCTCCAATTTGGAAATTAGCAGAAAAGCCATTTCCTTCAGCTTTTGTCATTTCAACTTCTGGTGCTCCATTAGTTTCATCAGCAGAGGATTGAACAAGGTTAATAGTTGATCCTGAACCACCTGCAGCATTATAATTACCGCTTAAAGTTGCATTTCCATCAATGGCTGATCTTAGATTTGATGCTGTAGCATCAGAGTCTGCACCAATTTGTACATAACCAGCTCCGGTTTGTGAAGGATCATCTGTAAATGTAAACTCTTCACCATCAATTGAAATCTTATCGTCTGCTTTAGGTTGTGACAAATCAAAGCTATAATCGCCAGCGGTTGCTGATCCTCCAAGGGTAACAGTCGGTTCATTACTACTTGGATCTGCTGCAGTTTTCTGAGTTAGTGTAAAAGTACCGTCTGATTCAGAGACATTATAATTACTAGTACTAGTACCTAATGCAGTCGCTATATTAGATGCTGTTGCTTCTTTATCTTCACCAATTTTAAACTCATTGGCACTTGTAGACGCTGCATCTGCAGCTACAGCTGTAAGAGTTTGGTCATCAACTGTAATTTGGTCCCCAACTCCAAATTGTGTGTCAATGGAGAAATCGAATTTTTCTGGTGTTGCATCAGCCCCTGAAACGTCATCCGTAGTCCCAAAGCCAAAAACACCCTCTACTGAAGTACTGCCATCAGTAGCAGTAGCATTTGTGACTGACACACTAACGTCTGTACCAGAAGCAGCATTTTGAGCTGTGATTTCTAACTTTCCATCACTGTTAATCTTTACATCAGCAACTTCTGATAATTTTTCTCCACCACTTGATTCTGCTTTACCTAGTTCTGTTGCTAAATCAGCTTCACTTGTAGACGATAAATCACCAAGTCCTGCAATCGCAGCATTATCCATAGTATAAGTAGTTGATCCAACAGTAACATCTATACTTGCACTAGTAATACCGGAGAAATCACCTGAAGCATCAGCAGTATTTTCGGCAGTTGATGAAGCTTTTGTACCTGCATCATACTCACCTTTTGCCGTAACATCACTAATTTCCCCGGTAACAGTTGCATTAGCAGCTTCAACAGCAGTGGCATTAGTTGTTATATCAACCGACGAAGTACTCTCACTACCACCATTTAATAACTTCTGCGTATTAAATTCAGTAGTATTACCAATACGATTAATTTCAGAAGTCAATTGGTCCATTTCTTTCTGAATTTCACCACGGTCTTGTGCAGTGTTTGTATCGTTTGATGCTTGAGTAGCCAGCTCACGCATACGTTGTAAAATGCTGTGGGTTTCATTTAATGCACCTTCTGCAGTTTGAACCATAGAAATACCATCTTGTGCGTTTGTTTGTGCTTGTTCTAAACCACGGATTTGTCCACGCATTTTTTCGGAAATAGCTAGACCAGCTGCATCGTCTCCAGCTTTATTAATACGAAGACCTGATGATAATTTTTCCATTGAATTTTGTTGTGCACTTTGTGCACTACCTAACTGACGATACGTGTTAAGCGCCGCTATGTTGTGATTAATTCTCATTATAAAATTCCTCCTTGAAATTTAACTTGCCACGTCCCTGTGGCTTTAATTTGGTAGATACTAAAGTCGGCCGCCTTTAGTAATAAATTTAACTACACTTTTTATATCGACACGATTACCACTTGTTTTAGTCTTTTTGATAATTTTTTTATGGTTCCAAGTCAAATGTTGGGGTGAGCACTTCGCTCACTCCTAATTTATGCGACCCGAACTTTTATATTTTTGTACTGATGATGTAATAACACCTT
>NZ_BAAADO010000005.1:0-282481 GCF_039522525.1 Salinibacillus aidingensis | reverse complement strand
TCATCCCGAAGGAATCAACTTGTTTCACGCGCTCGACTTGCATGTATTAGGCACGCCGCCAGCGTTCGTCCTGAGCCAGGATCAAACTCTCCAATAAATGTTGTCATCGCACATAAAGTGCTCAACTATTACTGAGAAACAAGTTTTCCTGTCACTCATAAATCAATGCTATTTAAATAGCGAATTGACGTACTGGTTGTTTTGTTCAGTTTTCAAGGTTCGAAGTCCGTCGCCTTAAAGCGACTTACTTATTATATCAAGTCACCAACTGAATGTCAATAACTTTTTATTTGTTATGTGCGCTGTTCAAAGCGACAATTAATAATATAACATGGTGATTAATCAATTTCAACAATGAATTTATTTAGTAAATGTTGAAATGTTCTGTTGCCTGTGAGCAACGATATATAATGTAACATGAACAGCTACATCATTTCAAGAACAAATTATTGGCAAATCATTCACGTTTTTTATTGTCGCCTCAAGCGACGAATAATAATATACCATGGCACGAAAACATGGTCAATATGTTTTCGTGATTTTTTCGTTGAAATTTCATTCTAATTTAGATTACCTCCATCACTCCCCCTTTATCTGTAACAAGAATAACAAATAGATGGAAGTAATCATCTTGTGGCAGTCATATCATTTATATGTTCTGCTTTTTTTCAGTATAGGCAACGGTATTTAAAAAAACATTCTATTAATGGTATTTCCCGCAACAGTTATAATCTATGCATTTGTGTAGAAAAAGTGACTCCCTTTTAAAAGTCATTTACATTTATACTCGGTATTTACGATGGTAGATATTTTTCCCCTTGGTTTCTGTTTTGACAACCTGCACAATATCTCTTTCCACCAGGTAAGCCAGCAAGGCACTTAAATCCAGAGCATACGGTTTTACATCAGGATGATTTTTCAGCTCTCCTATGGACCAGGTATCCTGAGTAACCATGACATCCAATAAGTACTTGGAACAATTTTTCGCTCTGGAGTTAATCATAAACTCACTTGCCAGCAGCATAAGCTCCACCCGTTTTTCCATCGGTTCATTACTTTCTATTAACTCCTCATACAGTTTATAGATTTCCGGTTCAATCTGCTTCACCTGTTTCCAGACAGTTACCTCAGGATGAAGTCCCTTTTCAATGACAGCCAATCTCGCTAAATAATGAAGGGATCGAACCATTTGACTGAATGAATCAAGGTATTGCTTTGTTTCATATAAAGAGCGGCATTCACGATAAGAGCGGATTAACTTTGCAAACTCAATCACTTTTCTAAGATTGCGCTTTTCATCAGGAAATTCACGGAGGATTTCCTTTAAATTAGCGATATACTCATTTCGGTCATAGACAATTTTTCCAGCTAAGAGCCATTCAAGAACCTTTCGATAACCACTTGTGTCAATCCAGTCCTGTAACTGGTTTTCTTCTACAATATGCATCGCAGCGCGCCGATCCTCAAATTCATAATGTTTGACGAACCAGGATGTTTCCGATTCCCGCACTACAATAAGTAATATGATATCAAAATTATCGGTTATTGGACTGACCGGTTTTTCCTTCTCAACCATAACAATTCCCAATGTATTCGGCTGACTTGCCCTTTCCTGATATATAGGTCTCAAAAAATCTTCCATAGACGAACTCCTCCAAAATAAATGTACATAAAATATTTCGATAAAATAAAGGAAAATCCTTTTTTCAATTTCATGACTTCACGTATAATTATGCTATAGTGGAATGTGAGAAAAGGAGGAAGCTTAATGGCAGAACTTAAATATAAAAGTAAAATTAATAAAATCCGCGGATTCGCCCTTGGATTAATTTTTGCCGGAATGATTTTAATGTACATAGGTCTTTATTTTAAGGAGACCGAGTGGGTTATGGTTACCTTTATGATCCTGGGTGTCATCGGCATTGTTTTAAGTACAGTTGTTTACTTCTGGATAGGCATGCTGTCAACAAGAGCCGTCCCTGTTACCTGTCCATCCTGTGAGAAACAGACGAAAATGCTCGGGCGGGTTGATGCCTGTATGTTCTGTAAGCAGCCTTTAACATTGGACAAGAATCTTGAAGGAAAAGAATTTGATGAGCGCTACAACTCAAAAAAATACCAAAAGGAAGTCACACATAGCGAAGGCGAATGATGGGTCATAAGGAAATGCGCTGAAACTGAAGGAAAAACTTAATGATGAACACAGAAGCCATTCCGTACTGAGGAATGGCTTTATTTTGTGGATAAAGAGCAGAATTCTTTCATATATGTAAAGAAGGCGGTTTTCTTACGGTAATTCTTAAATAAAAAAAGCCGGAACCTCTGCTCAGGCCCAGCTTATTGAACACCTTAGTTACTGGCTTTGGCGACATGCTTACATTCATCGCAGGTTCCGTACACTTCCATCCGATGATGACTAATATCAAAACCCGTAATTTGTTCAGCAATGGATTCTACTTCATCTAAACGCGGATAATGAAAATCCACAATTTTTCCACACTGGTCACAAATAATGTGATAGTGATCTGAGGTGTTACAATCAAAACGACTCGAGGAATCCCCGTACGTCAGCTCACGGACCAGACCGATTTCACGGAACACACGCAGGTTGTTATAAACCGTAGCCACGCTCATATTCGGAAATTTACTTTCCAGTGCCTTATAAATGTCATCAGCTGTCGGATGTATCTCCGCTTGAATCAGGAATTCCAACACTGCATGACGTTGTGGGGTAATCCGAACGCCAGAATCTCTTAAAATATCCAGTGCCTCTTGGAGTTGATCTGACACCGTCATGCACCTCGCTTTCAACCTTAAATTTAATAGAGCCGTTATCTTTAAACATTTTATAAAGTGAAATTTCCATCAGTGGGGTTTTTCTCCATCCCCCACTGATGGTTAGTTGAACTTATCAGGTATTTACTGGCCGTTTATCCCCCATTTACTCTTGTTAGGTTACCCTCAAAACTTGAAGTGGAGGTATTATGGCCAGTTAATACGTGATAAATCGATTTATTATTACCTTATAATTCTTATAATTAGTGTACAGCCTGAAATTCAGGTTTGTCAATAAATCCGGCCCGAACAATCCATCATACGTCGGTTTTTAATGGGATTTCGGTTCCTCCGCACTTCTCATTTACATATCGGGCTGCCACAAACAGAAAATCAGATAGACGATTTAAGTAGGATATAGCCAGTCTGTGCTGATCTGAATCAATGGCTACTGCCTTTCGTTCTGCTCTTCTGGTTACAGTTCTTGCTACATGTAAGGTCGCTGATGCCTGGTGTCCGGACGGCAGAATGAAATTTTTAAGAGGCGCTAAATGCTGATCGAGTATATCGATTTCCTTTTCCAATTCATCTATATGCTCCTGCTTTAATTTCCAGGTTACTTCTTTCCCTTCCGGAGTCGCCAATTCAGCGCCTACATGAAACAGAATCGTTTGCACCCGCTGCATGAAGGACATAAATTCCTCCTGTCCTTCCCAGTTTTCCCCGTTCAAATAGCTTAATGCAAGACCAATCATGGAATTGGCTTCATCACAAGTACCATAGGCCTCCACCCGGGCGTGATTTTTTTCGACTCTTTTACCATATATGAGTGATGTGGTTCCTTTATCCCCAGATCTTGTATAAATTCTCAATGTTAATACCCCCGTTCAGGATCAATGACGTTTATATAGTCGTTTTGATCATTTAAGTATTTTTCAAGGTTTGCTTCAAAAATTTCAAAGGATCTTGGCTGATAATACCGGGAAAGCCCTGAAATGTGCGGTGTAATCGTTACATTTTCCATATACCAAAATGGATGATTCTCCGGCAGCGGTTCCTGCTCAAACACATCCAGTACGGCGTGACGAAGCTCATTCTGATTTAATGCCTCCACTAAATCATCTTCTTTAACCGCATCCCCGCGCCCCATATTTAAAAAAATCGCTTCCTTTTTCATCGCCTGAAAGTGAGGGGTCTGATAAATATGCTTCGTTCCTTCTGTGCTTGGAAGAACGGAAACAATGTAGTCAGCTGCAGACACCTTATCCAGGAGCTGATCCATAGTTCCGGTTTCATCAAAATACTCTGATGACCGGCCGCTTTTGGACAGGCCAATGGTTTTCATTCGAAAGGCTTTTGCCAGGCGTGCTACCTCCTGGCCGATCGCTCCTGTTCCAGCCACAAGCATGGTCTTCCCATACATTTCTGTCATATGTACCGTACGATCCCATTGATGTTTCTGTTCATTCTCATACAGAACCTTCGCCTGCCTTGAGACCTGCAGAAGCATGGAAAAAGCATATTCAGACATCGGAATACCATGAATCCCTTTGACATTGGTTACGAGAATAGACTTTTCTTTAATGGCATTAAACGGCATTTTATCAACGCCGGCGGATATAACCATAATCCATTTCAAATTTTTCGCCTTATAAATATGGTCATCGGTTAAGTCCTCACCATATGTAATTAAAATTTCTGCCTGGGGCAAATAGCTCTCTGCTTCTTTTATATCATCACAAAACCGAAATGTAAGAGATGGGTATGAATGCAATAACCTGTCTTGTATGCTGCGTTTTATCCGACATGTTGTCAGGATCTCCATCACGTTTTCCCCTCCTTATACTGTCTATTTTCTTCTATATATAAGCATACCCGATTTTAACTTGTATTGCATTCCCTCTACTATATATAAACGAAAAATGACCAAATTATTAAATTTTTTAATTAAAGGGCCTTGTTTTTTAAGCCATTCAAGTCTATAATTCAGTTAAGTTAATTTTACCGAGTAAAAAAATAATACGATCAAGGTGATGACCCATGGAGCAATTTAAAATCATCAACGAATACGAACAACTGAAAATCTTAGGAGATCCGTTTCGCTCGAAATTAATTATGCGTCTTATTGAAAAGCCCTACACCGGACAGCAGTTATCTGAGATCTTTGATTTGAGCCGGGCAAGAGTCCACTACCATTTGCGGGAATTGGAGAAAAACGGTTTTATTAAAATCATTAAAAAAGAAGAAAAGAACGGCATCATCCAGAAGTTTTACCAATCTGTTGCTAAAGGATTTGTATTAAGCAATGAGCTCCTCCCTCATTCCAAGGAAATCAGTGATGCTACCCGCCAGATTATGTTTGAAACGCTGGATCGTACGAAAACACGAATCTTAGCTGCGCCGGATGATGCCTTTAAGAATGAGACGGGGGAAACCAATCCTGCCAATTGGAAGTTTATGTCCACTCAATGGGAATTAAAAACAACCGAGGAGAAGTTTAAAAAGTGGGCTAAAAAGTATCGGGAAATCATGTATGAATTAGATGAAATGTCTAAGGAAGATGAAAATAATCCTGACGCCAAGCCCTATTACTTTTTGAGCATGGCCTTTCAGCTGGAGGAAGGATTTTTCAAACAATCGGGCCACCAGCAGGAACAGGATGAGGATGAAAAATAGGCCTGTTATGGCAGGTCTTCTTTTTCACCCATACGGTAAAATTATTTTTACTGAATAAATATATTTTAAGGAGTGAGAGCTATGATGTCGGTTTTACAGAATAAAAATTTTTTCAAGCTGTTCAGCGGACGAATGGCAACCAATGCCGGTGATAGTATTTATTATGTGGCAGCGATGTGGCTTGTATATGAATTAGGAGGATCTGCTTTTTATACTGGGCTTGCTGGATTTCTGACACTCATCCCACAGGTACTGCAGTTTTTGACCGGTCCTGTTATTGATCGAATCTCCATTCGGAAAGTGCTGACATTTTCACAGGGACTGCAGGCCTTTATGATTCTTTCCATTCCCATTGCCCATAGCCTTGGGGTTTTAAATGTAACGATTGTATTAATCGTTATGCCTGTCATTTCCTTATTAAATCAAATCGCTTATCCAGCCACCTCAGCATTAATTCCTGTGATTCTGCCAAAAGAACAGCTGACAAAGGGAAATTCTCTAATGTCCTTTGCTTATCAGGGGGTTGATATGGTTTTTAACGCTGTCACAGGCCTGCTGATTACCTTTTTTGGTGCGATCACCCTCTTTTGGACGGATTCTGTTATCTTTTTCATAGCGGCGCTTCTCTATTGGAGGATGACAATCGGGAAGGAGGCAACCGAAGCGAAGGAACCGGCAAAAGAGTTCTCGCTCAAACGCGAAACCCGTCAATATATGAAAGATTTAAAAGCAGGATTTCAGCTGGTTCTGGGTTCAGCCATTGTAAAATTATTCGGGGAAAATATTGTAGCCAATTTTGCACTGGGAGCAATGATGGCCATCCTTCCAGCCTATGCTGATTTTCGTGGAGGTTCCGAAGTATACGGAGCTCTGTTAGCAGCATTTTCCGCGGGAGTTCTTATCGGGTCGCTATGTGCCCCTTTATTTGAAAAAATACCCGTCGGAAAAATTACGATGATCAGCTTTCTCATTGGAGCAGGATTCTGGATCAGCTCGGTTTTCATGCCGATAAATTGGATAAGTATTGTCCTCTTTGGTATATGTTCCATTCCTATAGGGTTAACGAACGTCCTGTTTTATACCATTTTACAGGGCTGTGTTCCCCGAAAGTTTCTGGCACGTGTGTTTTCCGTTATCGCCAGCATCAGCACGTCCGCAATGCCCCTTGGTTCATTAGCAGGCGGTGCACTGGGAAGTATTTTCCCGAGCTCAGTGGTATTTTTAGGAGCTGGATTCAGTTTTCTTTTTATCTCCCTGTATATTGCAATGGTTCCTGTGCTGAGAAACCTGCCGTCGGTTAAAAAAGCCACGATAGAGGATTTTAAATTTAATCAGGAGATTCTTAATGGGGAAACGGTCTCTTCATAGAGGAGGCCGTATCGTATCACTAAGATTCTGATTGTTTCCCCTGTCCTTTTAACGAATAATTTTTATCAAACAAATACTGAAGTCCATATAGTATAAAGGCCTTATAAAAATAGTAGAAGAAAAATTGAACATGATTGATTCGTTCTAATTTGTAATACCTTAATCTCTTCGCAAAGGATGCTATCGGGAATGCAAAGATAAAATTAAAAAGGGCATTAAGAGATACAAACCATTTTAAGTTGCCATACGTCCATTTTAACACCCAGATTGAGCAAGCCAGAAATGGTCCTGCATAAAAAGGATATTCCCCGAACAAATCTGATTTCGGTTTGTTATAAAAGCGCCACCAGCCTAGTTTTTTACCATACATCCCATTGATCGTTTCAAAAAGTACAATAAGGATGGTTGCAGGAAGAAATCTTTTCAGTTGACGCTTTTCCATAAAGAGAAGCGTCATCCATGCAACGATTATCATGGCTGCATTTACAATCCGCTGCACTTTTACAGTCATCATTATTCATCCTCTACTAAAAACTTTTTTCTCTCATTAAATTTCCCCTTCCTTCTTATATATATGTAAATGTATTTTAACAATCAGGCTATAACTATTGACGTATGAAATAATGAAAACACTAGAAAATTCTGATAATATAAAACCATTGCGTATCTATCCGAACATCGATAGAAAGTGAGGTTATACTGTGAATATTATCATTAATGCAGTGATTCCGATTTTTGCTATTATCTTTTGCGGTTATCTTGCCGGTCGTTTTCGCTTAGTGTCTGTTTCAGGGGCTCAGGCCTTAAATGATTTTGTCTATTATTTTGCCTTACCCGCCCTTTTATTTTATTCTCTATCAACCACTCCCATTGAGCAGATCACCAATTGGCCGTTTATTAGTCTGAACGTCATGGTAGCGATTATTTGCTTTTTTACGGCAGCGATTTTGGCCCGGGTGTTTTTTCAGCGAAAGCTTCCCGATATATCCATATACGGAATGGCAGCATCTTACGGCAATACCGGCTTCATGGGGATCCCATTTGTAGTAGCTGCTTTTGGTCAGGAAGCAGCTGTGCCGGCCGCAATCGCAACATTTACATTCGATATCATCATTATTACCTTTGTCGTTATGTCCTTTGAAATCAGTGCTTCGATGAGAAATAGAAAGAATTCGTATATATCCTTGCCCTTTAACATTGCTAAGGCAGTTTTCCAAAATCCAATTAACGCATCCTTGTTATTAGGGATTGCTGCCTCTCTTCTACAGCTCCCGATTCCGGCTTTCATCCATGTATTCACAGATACGTTAGGGGCTGCAGCAGGGCCAACCGCACTATTTGCATTAGGTTTAGGGTTATTAAGTGAGAGGCAGGATGTCAAAGTGGAGCCGTCCACCAAAAAGGAAATGGGCGTTCTTATAGGTCTAAAATTACTATATATGCCACTCGTAATGGGTATCCTCGTTCTGTTTGTTTTCTCCATTGAAAATGAACTCTGGGCTACAGTAGCAATTCTTTTATCCGCCTTACCGATTGGAGCCCTGTTGAATGTTTTTGCGGATAAATACCGGGTCATGTCAGATTGGGCACCGATTATGATTCTTCTTTCTACCTTAATTTCTATACTTACGTTGTCAGGGGTACTCATTGTTATGGAAAATGTATAGCCCACCATGAAATATGGAATTCCGAATAAATCCAAATGAAAGGGCTGGTCCCTTTAAGACCAGCCCTTTTCTTACATTTCTTCTCTAATAAACTTCAGTGCTTCTTCCACATGGCCATCTACTTTAACTTTTCGCCATTCCTTCGCCAGATTCCCTTCTTTATCAATGACGAAGGTTGAGCGTTCAATACCCATGGATTCTTTTCCGAATGCTTTTTTCAATTTCCAAACCCCGTACTCTTCAGCAACTTTATGGTCTTCATCCGCAAGTAGCTGGAATGGGAGATCATGCTTGTCAATAAACTTTTCGTGACGGTCAACCGGATCAGGACTGATACCGAGGATCACTGCGTCCAACTCGGCAAAGCTTTCATGGTGATCACGGAAATCACACGCTTCCGTCGTACACCCGGGTGTCATGTCTTTTGGATAAAAATAAAGAACGACATTTTTTCCTCGATAGTCTGAGAGCTTTACTGTTTCCCCATTACTTGACGGCAATGCAAAATCTGGTGCTTTTTCGCCTGTATGTACAGTCATGGAAATTCCCTCCTTTTTGATTAAGGGTAACGAAAATAACGGGCGAATTCAACTTACAGGCTTATTTACGATAATCCTGAAGAACCTGGACAAAAAATGCAGCCGGCAGAACATAGCCAATCATAGATTCAAAGAGGGCTATAAACTTCCCTATCCCAATAGGGGTAATATCTCCGTATCCAATCGTCATTAACGTAACCCCACTGAAGTAGATGGCATGTCCCAGACGATCCCATTGAGAGGTCCCTCTTAAATGTCCTTCATCCAATAAAGGGATTCCCTGCTGTGACAATAAAAAATAAAAGATTCCAAACCCTGTCATGACGGTTAAATAAATCGTCACAAGGATATAAAACTGATCAAAGGAGAATCTACCCCTGATTTCATCCTTCCGTTTAAAGAAAGTATAGATGCTCGTGAACATAATATAAAAGATTAAAAATGTCGACAACCAAAATACCATAGGCATCACCTAATAAAATTTATGCATGCATATTGGGAAACATACAGCATATTTTATATCCATCTGACCCTGTTTTTTTATTGTCAGGTGGAATCCCATCTTCAGCCGCACATAATTTCGTAAAAGAAACAAAATCTAAGAGGGAAACCTACATAAAATGCCTTTAGCGCTTTAAAGGATGTGGGGACAGTCCCGGCATCCTTTTTGCTTTATTTTTCATTCGTTATATTGTATATTTAACCTTTGAAATCATAGGGAGGCTGTGCTTAACACCCTAAATTCCAATATAGAAAGGAAGGTCGTATGGAAGGACACACTTCAGTTACATCATTAATTATTGTATTAATTGCTGCATTTATAACGCCTATAATCCTGAAAAGGTTAAAATTAAATATAATCCCGGTAGTTGTTGCCGAAATTATTGTTGGTTTAATTATCGGGAAAAGTGGTTTCGACATTGTTGAACCTGACCCCTGGATTACGATTTTATCCACGTTAGGCTTTATTTTCCTAATGTTTTTAAGTGGTGTCGAAATCGACTTTTCTGTTTTTAAATCCAATAATAAGAAGAAACAGATGAACGGACAAAAACAGCCGAATTCATTTTTTGTAGCTTCTATCGTTTTCGGACTCATTTTACTGGTTTCCTACCTTATCTCTTTTGGACTGGAACTGGCAGGATTAGTGGATAATGTATTCTTTATGACACTGGTGATTTCGACCATATCTCTCGGTGTCGTTGTCCCCACTCTGAAAGAAGCCGAAATCATGAAAACCGGCATTGGCCAGATCATCCTTATCGTAGCCGTACTCGCTGACTTAGTAACGATGATTCTGTTAGCAGTATTTGTTTCCTTCCACGAAGAAGGAGGAAATACGTGGCTGCTCCTCTTATTATTTGCTGCGGGTGTACTGCTTTACTTTGGCGGAAAGTTCTTCAGAAATCGTCCATTCTTTGAATCATTATCAACTGGAACTGTCCAGATTGAGACAAGGGCCATTTTCGCATTACTAATGGTGCTGGTCGGTTTATCTGAATCACTTGGCGCAGAAAATATTTTAGGAGCGTTCCTGGCAGGTGTGCTGGTCTCCTTACTTTCTCCAAAGAAGGAAATCGTTGAGCAGCTGGATTCCTTTGGATATGGATTCCTCATTCCGATTTTCTTTGTAATGGTTGGGGTTGACCTTGATATATGGGCCTTATTCCAGGATAAAACTGTCATATTACTCATTCCGCTATTGTTAATCGGGTTATTAGCGTCCAAATTACTGCCGGCTTTAGTCCTGAAACGCTGGTATGACTGGAAAACGGTTCTTGGTTCCGGCTTTATTTTAACGTCAACTTTATCCCTGGTTGTAGCGGCAGCTGAAATCGGTCAGCGTATTGGTGTGATTAACAATACGATGGCATCTGCGCTAATTCTGCTTGCAGTCATTGCCTGCATCATTACACCGATCTTGTTTAAAAAGGTCTTTCCATTCAAAGAGGTCAAAAGTACCAGAAAAACGGTCAAAGTTGTTGGAGCCAATCAACTGACACTGCCATTAACGAATGAATTGGACAAAAATGAATTTGAAGTATGCCTGTTCCATACAAAGAAAAGTGAAAACATAGATTCAGAAGTGGATCGATCCAGATTCAGAGTTATTGGTATAAATGATTTTTCCCTTGAAGAGATGGAAAAGAACGACATTTTCAATACGGACGTTTTAGTTATTTCAACAAATAATGATGAGCGAAACTATGAAATAGCCAAGCACGCTCAGGAGCTGGGAAATGATCATATTGTTACCCGAATTGAATCCCCGGCGCTGAGTAAGCAACTGAAAGAATATAATATAAACGTCTTTTCATCCTTCTTCTCTACTAAAGCAATGATGAAGGCGATGGTCCAATCCCCTCACGTAGCCGATATCTTTACAACGGCAGAGGAAGGACTCATCGAAATCGAAATGCATAACCGGGACTATCATCAGGTGGAATTACGCCGCTTCCCATTCTTGGGTGATGCGATTATTGTACGAATTTATCGTGATAATGAATCCATCATCCCGCATGGGGATACCGAGGTTAAGTTTGGTGACCGCTTAATCGTAACCGGAAGTGACGAAAGCATACAAGAACTCCGGGATATGCTCGGGTAAATATAAAGGATGTGGGGACTGTCCCCACATCCTTTAAAGCATTAAAGGGCCGTTTTTGATTTTCCTGATTCCACCAGCTCTTGAATTTCCTCGTATTTTCCTTCTTCCCATAATGAGATGATTTTACTTCCCACAACGACTCCATCACATTTTCCTCCAATATCCCTGACCTGTTCAGGTGTGGAAATGCCAAAGCCTGCTAATACAGGGGTGTCGCTGTATTTTTTAATTCGATTCAGATAGCTTTCCAAATAATCACTCACATTGGACCTGGCGCCCGTTATGCCATTAACCGTAACTGCATAAACAAATCCCTCGGATGCTTCCACAATTTTTTGCATACGTTCCGCTGGACTAGTAAGGGTCACTAACTGAATGAGGGCAAGATTCTCCTGTTTCAGATAAGGTTTGATCACACCAGCCTGCTCGATCGGTAAATCAGGAATTATCAACCCGCTTACCCCTGCTTCTTTTGCATCCTTACTGAACGTTTCCACACCATATTTATAGACTGGATTTAAATAAGTCATCAAAATGAGAGGAACATGTACCTGATTCCGAATCCCCGATAAATGGTCCAAAATAGCGCGGAGAGAGGTTCCTTCTTTTAATGCCCGTGAACCAGCCTGCTGAATGGTGGGACCATCAGCCACAGGATCCGAAAAGGGAATCCCAATTTCAATAGCCGTAACCCCGGCCTTTTCCAAAAAAGCAATTTTTTCTCCCAGAGAATGTAATCCGCCATCTCCGGCCATAATATAGGGAACAAAGGCCTTATCGCCACGCTTGTGCACCACCTGAAAAGCCTCGTTTAAATCGGTTTTAGTCATGCTCTCCACCTCCTAATGCAGCTTTTACGGTTTCCACATCTTTATCTCCACGTCCGGATAAACAAATGACCAGCGATTCTTCCGGCGTCATATCGGAAGCAAGCTTTTTTGCGCAGGCAATCGCATGGGAGCTTTCCAGCGCGGGAATGATTCCTTCTGTACTGCAGAGCAACTGAAAGCCTTCCAGCGCTTCTTCATCGGTAACAGATGTATACGTGACTCTCTTCTCATCCCTTAGAAAACTGTGTTCAGGACCGACACCCGGATAATCCAGTCCGGCCGAAATCGAATGGGCCTCCTGAATTTGCCCGTTTTCATCCTGGAGCAAATACATCATGGCCCCATGCAGAGAACCAACAGATCCTTTCGTAAGGGTTGCCGCATGCTTATCTGTTTCAAGACCACTGCCGGCTGCTTCTACTCCATACAGCTTCACCTTTTCATCCTCAACAAAGGGATAAAACATCCCCATTGCATTGCTTCCTCCGCCTACACAAGCAACAATCGCCTCTGGAAGACGATTTTCCAGCTCATAAAACTGCTCCTTCGTTTCCTTCCCAATCACACTTTGAAAATCCCGTACCATTTTCGGAAATGGATGAGGCCCCAATACGGACCCGATAATATAGTGGGTATCCTCTACGTTAGTGACCCAGTACCGAAGCGCCTCATTAACCGCATCCTTCAAGGTAGCACTGCCTTGATCCACGCCGACGACTTTTGCACCAAGTAATTCCATCCGAAAAACATTAAGCTTCTGCCTGCGAATGTCTTCCTGTCCCATAAAAATGACACAATCTAAATTTAATAACGCACAGACCGTAGCTGTAGCCACACCATGCTGGCCGGCACCTGTTTCAGCTACAATTTTTTCCTTCCCCATGCGGACCGCTAAAAGCGCCTGGCCAATCGTGTTGTTTATTTTATGGGCACCCGTATGATTGAGATCTTCTCTTTTTAGGTAAATCTTCGGCCCTCTTAGCTCTTTGGTAAGATTTTCCGCAAAATAGAGCGGATTTTTCCGGCCAATATATTGTTCTAAGTAAAAGGTTAGCTGACGATGAAATTCCGGATCCTTCTGCGCTTCATCATAAGCCTCCTCAAGTTCAATCACTGCCTGCATTAATGTTTCCGGGATATATCGTCCGCCGTAAGGACCAAATTGGCCCAGCTGATCAGGCTGCTGATAGGTAGTCATACAAGCTCCTCCTTTTTTGCCTTTTCTATAAACCTCTGAATTTTTTCCGCATCCTTTTCACCGTTCGTCTCGACACCACTGGAGACATCCACCATTGCCGGTTTCACTTCATGAATGGCTTCCTGAATATTATCTGGTCGTAGTCCTCCAGCAAGAATAACCTTTTCTCTGGGGATATCCACATCCTGAAGCAGCTCCCAGTCAAAGGTCATGCCGCTTCCTCCCCGGTACCTGCCCCCTGGACTATCGAATAAATAATAGTCGGTTCGGTAATGTCCAGCCTTTTCGATATCTTCTTTTCCGTTCATGTGAAAGGCTTTAATGACAGGAATCGGGATTTCGCTGCAAAAAGCGGGGGATTCATCGCCATGTAATTGGACAGCATCTATGCCTACTGTGTGAACGGCCTCTAAAACATCACGCAAATTCGGATTGACAAACACACCGACTTTTTTGACATGTGGCGGTATATAGGTGGCTAACTTTTTTGCCTGATCAATGGAAATCCTGCGCTTACTCTCCGCAAACATCAGACCGATAAAATCTGCACCTGCATCCACTGCGCCCTTTACAGCGTGGATATTCTTCACACCACAGATTTTCACCTTCATCCCTGATCACTCCCTAATGGAACGACCAGCTCCTCAAGAGTTTCTTTGATATTATCAGATTTCATTAAAGTCTCTCCTACAAGGATGCCCTTTGCACCGGCTCTTGTTACCCGTTTTGCATCCCCTTTTGATTTAATTCCGCTTTCGCTGATGACCAGCGTCTCCTCAGCCCTTATTTTTTCAGCTAAGGTCTCTGTCACATCAAGACTCACGTCAAAGGTTTTGAGGTTCCGGTTGTTAATCCCTATAATATCCACATCCATATCAAGCGCAATCGTTAACTCATCTTCATTATGCACCTCAAACAGCACCTCTAAATGGTTTCGCCTGGCTTCGTTATATAATGACACAAGCTCATTCTTTGGCAGTGCACTGGCAATGAGTAAAATGACATCCGCCCCATGTGCCTTTGCCCGCCTTATCTGTATTGGATCGATAATAAAATCCTTACACAAAATCGGGACGTCCACCGCTTTTCTAATTTGAGCCAGGTCATCCATGGTCCCTTTAAAAAACGGGGTATCTGTTAAGACCGATATCGCTTTTGCTCCTGCCTCCACATAAGCCTTGGCCTGCTCAACAGGATTGACCTGGTTATCGATATCACCCTTGGATGGGGAAGCCCGTTTCACTTCCCCAATCACACTTAAAAGATCACTGTTCATAAAGGAATCGTATAGCGAATGGACAGTGGTATCTGACGCCGGCTCAACGGCTCCACTGTCTTTTAATTTTTGAACCTCTTTTGCTTTTTCTTTTAAAATATCATCCAGTATAGTTGTCATGCCTCTTTTACTCCCTTCTTACGCTTCTGACTGAATTCAATAAGGTAGTTTAGTTTGGAAAGAGCTGCACCTGACTGAATACTTTCCTCTGCCAGTGCGATACCCTCTTTCAGATCAGCTGCCGTTCCATGGGCTAAGAGCGCAAGACTGCTGTTTAACAGCACTGTTTGATAGGGCGCTCCTTTTTCCCCTTTTAGGACACGAAGTAAAATCTCTGCATTGTCATGAGCATTTCCGCCTTTAATGGCTTCCAGCGGGTACGTGTTTAACCCGAGCTCTTCCGGATGAAAGGTAAACCGCTCGAGCTTTCCATCCGCCAACAGGATGGCATGATTTTCTCCGGCCAGAGAGGCTTCATCCATATATCCTGCTCCATTTAAAACCACTGCACGTTTACGTCCTAAGTGATGAAGCGCCTGGGCCATCATCTCCAGTCCTTCCCGCTGATAGATTCCGAGCAGCTGGGTATCAAGCTCAACAGGATTAATGAGTGGTCCTAACAGATTAAAGACAGTAGGCACTTTCAGATCCTTTCTGACTTTCATAATGCGTTTAATTTTTGGATGAACATGCGGAGCAAATAAGAAGGAGATTCCATTATCCTCCAAAAGCTCATCAACCTCTTCCACGGTAAAATCAAGCGCAACTCCCAGTGCATCGAGGACATCCGCGCTTCCGGTTTTACTGGAGACACTGCGATTTCCATGTTTCGCAACTTTAAGACCTGCTCCTGCCAGGACAAATGCAGAGGTGGTACTGATATTAAAGCTGTGTGAGCCATCCCCGCCGGTCCCGCAGTTATCAATAATGCCCGGGTAGGTTTTTGAAAACGTAAGCGCATGGCGGCGGAGGGCTTCCACGAATCCAGCGATCTCCTCAGAGGTTTCTCCCTTCATTTTCAGCCCCATAAGAAGAGCAGCGATTTCACTGTCTGAAACAGAGTCCTCAAAGAGAAGACCTGCAGCTTCACTCATTTCGGATACACCTAAATTTTCACCGTTGGCTAACGCTTCAAGATAGCTTTTCACTTTCGATTTCCCCTTTCAAAAATGAATTTCTAAACACCTGTTTTTACTTCCCTTAGAAAATTACGAAGCATCTGTTTTCCAGCTTCCGTCCCAATCGATTCAGGATGAAATTGCAGCGCATAAAGTGGGTATTCCGGATGCTGAAAAGCCATAATCTCTTCATCATCCATGGCTGTTGCCATCACCTCAAACGGTTCCGGTAACGTCTGTTTTTCAATGACCAAAGAGTGGTAGCGCATCACTTCGATGGGCACTGTAATCGATTGAAACAGGCCTTTTCCCTCATGCTTAAGAGATGAAGTTTTCCCGTGTTTCATTTGCTGAGCCGGAGTGATTATGGCCCCGAAAGCTGAGCCAATCGCCTGGTGGCCCAGACAGATCCCAAGCATCGGAATTTGCTGATAAAAGGTCTGAATGATTTCGATACAATTTCCTGCATCCTCCGGGTAACCGGGCCCTGGCGAAAGAACGATAGCTTCCGGCTGTAGTTGGTGAATGTCGTCGGTGGTAATCTGGTCATTTCGCCGCACGATGACCTCCTTTTTGTGCTCACCCAAGTACTGATACAGGTTATACGTAAAGGAATCATAGTTATCGATTAACAGAATCATCGCTCCACCTCCAACAGCGCCTTCGCTTTCTGCAGTGTCTCTTCATATTCATTTTTGGGAACAGAGTCCATAACAACACCGGCTCCGGCCTGTACGTACGCCGTTTGATTTTTGATGATCATCGTCCGAATGGCCAGCCCCAGGTCAAGGTCGCCATTTACATTGATGTAGCCAACGGCACCTGAGTATGGGCCGCGTTTGGTCGGTTCCAGGTCATTTAAAATCTGCATGGCCCTGATTTTGGGTGCCCCGGATACCGTTCCGGCTGGCAGGCATGCCGTTAATGCATCCAGACTGCTGACATCCGGTCTTAGCTGCCCCTTGACCTCTGAGACGATGTGCATCACATGCTGGTAGCGCTCAATCTCCATATACCTTGAAACTTCTACAGAACCTATTTCAGATACTCTGCCGATGTCATTGCGTCCGAGATCCACCAGCATTCGGTGCTCTGCCAGCTCTTTCTCATCGGCGAGAAGGTCTTTTTCTAAATTTAAATCTTCTTCTTCGGTCCGGCCCCGTTTTCTCGTGCCGGCAATTGGATTGGTGATGGCCTGCTGATGTTGAACTTTGATCAGGCTTTCCGGTGACGCTCCAAGGATCAGGTAATCTTCAAAATCAATGTAAAACATATAGGGCGATGGATTTTCCGTTCGGAGTTTGCGGTAGAAGGAAAAAGCATCTCCATAAAATTCAGCCTGCAGCCGCTGGGATAAAACAGCCTGAAAAATGTCTCCCTGCCTGATATGCTGCTGAATCCTTTTCACCTTTTCTTCGTATTCCTGTTTCGTTACATTGCTTGTGAAATCACCTGTTTTTATGGATTTTGTCTGAAATTCATTTTGTGAAGGAGTCTTCAGCTGTTCTTCCATTGCGTTAAGTTCCGCTTCCATTCCCTCTTCTTTCTGTGCGCCTGATAAATTCAGGACGACTAAGTAAACCTTCTGCAGCTTGTGATCCATGACTACTGCCTTTTCATAAAACTGAAAATGAATGTCCGGCATCTTCAGGCTGTCAGGTGGAACCTTACCTATTTGTTCAAATTGACGAACGGTATCATAACCTGCGTAGCCAACTGCCCCACCGTGGAAGGGAATCGGCGCATCAGTTTCAATGTCGCCCAGCTGCTCCTGGATCAGGCGCAGGGCTGATTCGTTATATTCCTGTGTAGTGTGAAGCTCCTGATGAAAATGCTGCATCGTGCTTTTTTCACCTGTGCCTTTAATTGATAAATAAGGGTCAGAGCCAATCATGGAAAAACGCCCTGCATCTTCATGCTTAAGGGAGCTTTCCAGTAAAAATTTCTTCGGACCCTTCAGCCGGTGAAATATGGAAATAGGCGTAAGTGTATCACCTTTAATTTCCCTTATCTTTACCTGAATCTTCCGGCCTGAACTGGCCCCTGCCTGTGTACTCATCTCTGCTAACCTCCTCTTCTCAGCTTAAGACTCTGTGCTCAAATGACTTTTGACTATAAAAAAACCTCCAACTGCACATATAACCTGTGCAATTGGAGGACGATTCACCGCGGTGCCACCTCGCATTGGACCTTAAGTGATGTCTTAAGGATCCCGCTCATTTCGGGCACAGGATTGCCTATACCCTATCCGGATAACGGTGAAGGCCGTTCTTCCCTACTTTATTGACGGTTTCCGTTCGGGAAGACTCTCGTAAGTCCATTCAGCAAATCCTATCATACCGGGCTCTCACCGTGCCCCGGTTCTCTGGGATGAATCGGATAGGCCTACTCCTCTTACTCAATGATTTCAGGTATTTACTTTTTAGAAACGTGGTATAGAAAAACCCTTAACATACAAAAAGGGTTCCCCATCCAAAAGGACGAGGAACCCGTGGTACCACCTTTATTAATTGCCAAATCAGCAATTCACTCTATCAGCATCTACGCAAAATACTGCTTCAATGCCTATCTCCTGTAACGATGAGATCTTCGCCAAAGCCTACTATCCACACGTCGGAGTTCGGTTTGGAGGCTCAGAAGTCCATTCACTTATGTCTCCGCACTGGTTCGCAGCGGCCACCAGCTCTCTGAAGCTTCAACAAAAGCTACTCCTCTTCATCAACGCCGAATATTTCCGTTGTTCGAATTGATTGATTATTATGATAGTGTCCAAACAAGAAAATGTCAATAAGAAATTTTATCGCTTTAGCGCTTTAAAAGAGTTGGGGACAGTCCCGACGCAGTTAGTTTTCCTTTAAAAATTTTATTAGATCATTTCGGTTATGGGTTTTATATACCATTTCTTTGTCATCAAAGACGACATAGACCGGGGCTTTTTCTGAATTCAGAAAGGTAAATCTGTCATTTGCAGATTTCAGGGAATTCATGACGGAATAATTGCTCACATTCCGAATCCCGTGTTTATCCAGAAACTCTGAAATTACTACTTGATCATTTCCTACAACCAACAATCCATATTGTCCTTCTACTTGGGCAATTAAAGGATACTGCTCATCAAAGTTAAAGGTTTCTAACGTCCTGATAACTGTTCCCTCAGAGGTTAAGAACTCTACTTTTTCCGGTTTTTCTGCACTTACATACATATAGTTTTTATTATGAATATTACTGATAAACTTATGATTCTCTGTTTTTATTCTTACCTTTTCAATGAACCGGTTTAAGCTGTTTATCGACCCGAACCCTACATAATGGTCTTCATTATACCAGTGGGCATCAACTTTGTTATTTACTGTCAAAAAATTAACGTCGGTATCTTGCTGAGAACGCTTGACTTCAAATAAAGCAGTTACTTCTGTTAAAAGTGCTTCTTCTGTAAAATTTGTCATGACAAGCCATCGATTCTGTACAGGAAAGGCAAAGGTAATTTCAAGATTTGTCACATCAATTGGATATTGTTTTGCTAATAGATCTTCCATTTGTTCGGTCAGTTCTTCATGTTCAAAAGGAGGCTCCTCATGACTAAACGTCTTATCAAATTTTTGAGAGGATTCATCAGGATTGGCTGTCTTATCAACTGGTGTATTTGATATTTGATAATAAGACAAGGCTATTACCACAAAAATCACGCTTGCAATCCCCGTTAATACATACCTCATCCACGCTGACCAAAACCCCCGTTGTTTGTCTGGCACTGAATCAGGGAGGTCTTCCAGAGTCTGATCGATTCTTTTCTCAACACTATAAGGTAATTCCTCCTCTACTCTTTCAGCGTGTTCTCTAAGCAACTGATCCAGCTTTTTGTCATCCACTTTCATTCCCCCTTTCCAGTTCGTTCAGGTTTATGATTTCTGTAAGCTTTCGACGCCCGCGGTTTAAACGGGATTTCACCGTGCCTTTCCTGATTCGTAAAATCTTAGAAATTTCTTCAATAGAATACTGCTCATAATAATAAAGCATAATCACAATTCTATAATTGCTTTTTAACTGTTGTAGCTCATCATATAAATCATAGGCTGGACCTGCTTCTTGATGATGATGGACGGATTCAACGGATTCCATAGGTACGACCCGTTTTTGCTTTTTTATCATGTCATAGCACTGGTTCACGACAATGCGCATCAGCCAGGATTTAAAAGATTTTGCGTTTTTGACCTGACGTATAGATTGATAGCTTTTTATAATCGATTCCTGAATGGCATCTGCACAATCGGCATCTGCTTTTAAAATCCCTTTTGCAACCCGATACATGGAATGCCGATGTCGTTTAATCAGACGGCTAAAGGCCTCTTTATCCCCATCCTGAGCCAGGGCCACATCTTTCTCATCAGACACATTTCCCCCTCCTTCTTTATCTCTAAGACTCCATTTTATACGAAAAGGTTCCCATTATATATAGTTTACTATAAAGTTCAACTAACCATCAGTGGGGGTTTTCTCCATCCCCCACTGATGGTTAGTTGAACTTATCAGGAATTTACTGGCCGTTTATCCCCCACTTAGTCTTGTTGGGGATAAACGGCCAGTTAATACGTGATATTTCCTCCAGGTACAAATACTTTTGTGCTTTAAAGCGGAGCGGGACAGTCCCCACATGCTTTAAAGCATGTGGGGACAGTCCCAAAATTCTGTTTGTGCTACAATAATAGAGGATTTTCGAAATGGGAGGTATTTGTATGGATATAACAAATTCCGAGAAGTTATATAAAGAAGCGAAAGAACATATTGTTGGGGGAGTGAATTCTCCTTCCCGTGCGTATAAAGGGGTTGGTGGTGGTACACCAATCTTTATGGAGAAAGCAAAGGGGGCACATTTCTGGGATGTGGATGGCAATAAGTATATTGATTACTTAGGTGCCTATGGTCCGATCATCACTGGTCACGGACATCCGCATATTGCTGAAGCCATTACGGACGCAGCGCACAACGGCGTTTTATATGGTACTCCAACCGCCTTGGAAAATAAATTTGCCAAAATGCTGAAAGAGGCTATTCCATCAATGGAGAAGGTGCGATTTGTAAACTCAGGAACAGAGGCTGTTATGACAACCATCCGTGTCGCCCGTGCCTATACAAACCGTAATAAGATCATTAAGTTTGCCGGCTCCTATCACGGCCATTCTGATTTAGTGCTGGTTGCGGCAGGCTCCGGACCGTCAACTTTGGGTACACCGGATTCAGCCGGGATTCCTGCTTCCATCGCTGAAGACGTAATCACGGTTCCATTTAATGATATTGAGCCCTTCAAAGAGGCCTTGGAAAAATGGGGCGATCAGGTAGCGGCTGTCCTGGCAGAGCCGATTGTCGGTAACTTCGGAATCGTTGAGCCAAAAGAAGGCTTCCTGGAAGAAGTGAAAGAATTAACCCATAATGCTGGCGCCCTGCTTATTTTTGATGAGGTCATTACAGGATTCCGCTTTACATACGGAAGCGCTCAGCAGTTGTTAAACGTTGAACCGGACATGACCGCTTTAGGAAAAATCATTGGCGGCGGTCTTCCTATTGGAGCCTATGGTGGCCGTGTAGATATTATGGAACAAGTGGCACCTCTGGGACCCGCATATCAGGCCGGTACGATGGCCGGAAACCCGGCATCTATGGCTTCCGGAATTGCCTGCCTTGAGGTTCTTCAAGAAGAAGGTGTTTATGAAAAATTAGATCGATTAGGAGAAAAACTTGAACATGGGCTGCTTGAACAGGCAGAAAAACATGGCATACAGATTACCATTAATCGATTAAAAGGTGCTCTTACCGTTTTCTTCACGGATGAAAAGGTTGAGAATTACGATCAAGCAGAAGCAACAAACCAGGATCAGTTCGGAACATTCTTCAAGCTGATGCTGGAGCAGGGCATTAACTTAGCTCCATCCAAATTTGAGGCCTGGTTCCTCACCATTGCCCATACAGATGAAGATATTGAAGAGACGTTGGAAGCTGCTGACCATGCATTTGAAAAAATGGCTGTCTGAGAATATATACCTTTTAAAGGCTGGGGACTGTCCCGGCCTTTTCAATTTTTATTTGAAAAACTCAATGAGACCCTAGCAAATTTATAACGCATGAACTGGCCGTAATACCCCCACTGATGGAAGTTTCCCTTTATTGCATACTCCAATTTATTTGTGTACTTTTGTTACAATAAAAACCTTCTAAGCTACATGACTCTACTAAATACTCTACAGTTTTTTTATCCGAACATAATAGTGATAAATGACGATCCCAATGGGTAGTAATCAAGATATTATGATTATGTGTAAATAAATTTTTTCCTTTGTTTAACATATCGCTATGGCTAACAAAATCGTCAATATATTCTAATTTTCTTTCTGTCCCAAATTCATCACCTATCCACATCCAGTTATATCCTAGTCTTTTTATACTTTTAAGTAATTTGTTCATAACCAGAGGAGGAAATAGGCCTTCAACAGGCTCTATAATTCCTTCCTTGATACAAGTATTTTCAATTAATTGTACTGTTTTTTTATCCTGATATTCTTCTTTTAATCGCAAAATCCCAGTTTGTAATCCTATATCTAACTGCTTAAAACTTCTTATTCCCGACAATTTCAAGAATTTCTCCCAGGAAATTATTTCACAATCCTCTATAATTTCATTATTACTTGGATATGAACTTGGTTTAAATAAATCTATATCAATTGTTTTGGGTTTAAAAAAGGGTGAAAAATGAGGAAAACTTCATCAAATACTCCTTGATAAAATTCCTTATACTGTCACTTACTTTTTTAACCATAGCTCTTATCCAAAGTTACGCATGAACCAGTTTTTAATAGAATCGGGTTCCCTCTGAAATAACTGTTAGATTTTAATAATTTCTTTTAAAATGGCGTATCTTTTATGCATTCCCTTTTCTAAAATGGTTGAGATGAATTTATGAAACCCCTGGAAAATAGCATTGTTAGAGGGTAAGGAAAGAGTTTTTGCGAATTTTCATACATTTACTTGAATATTTATTTGCCTTCGCATAATGTTTATGTTAACATTATAAACAATTCAGAAAATTTGTCTTCAGTAAAGGTGGAAGTAACCAGTTAAGCGTAATAGCTTATACTTATGTGGGTTTGAACTGGGAGCTGAAGCCGGACAAATTCTTTCGTTCATTTCTTACCCTTTTTAGACTTGAGCAGTTGATTTGCTCAGGACTCCCTTCCTTTCTAGTTTTCACTATTTGGCTTTCGCAGACATTGCGAAAGCTCTTTTTTTGACCTCAGAAATGATTTGTCTGTCATTCAGTAAAACATTAGAAATGATATACCCAATTACTCAAAGATACTTTTCGGTTAAAATTGTTATTGAAAAGGATATTATATTTTATGTTAATTTTATAATATACTTGAGGACAGACATGCTCATACAACTAACTGACAGGAGAATGCAAGAAGAAAGACAGGGGGAGAACTTTGTGAAAAAGGGATACAGCTTAGGCTCTTTTTATTTAATCCTTGTTTGTTTAGGATTGGCTGTCTACTCATTATATTCTAATCTTAGTCATACTTGGTTGATTGCCCCTCCAAATTATATTTTGTTTATGTTTAGTTTGTTAGCTTTGATTTTAGGAATTACTGGTTTTAAAGATAAAAGAAATTGGCGAACGAAAACCAGAAGCTGGTTAACTGTAATTAACTCAATTTTATTGTCTATCATTCTTTTTCTGGCGATTATGTTATCGTTATTCGCTTCTTCATTTGGAGCGAATGAACACATTAAAACAGTACAATCTCCTGATGGCAATTACTCCATTGATTTTTATCGTTATGATGCGGGGGCGGCTGGTTCATTTGGAATAAGAGGAGAATTAAATGGACCACTTTGGTTTAAAAAACGAATTTATTATCGTGATACAGAAGAGCATGTTGAAGTGGAATGGAAGAATGATAGCACTATAGAAATTAACAATCGCACCTTAAATTTAAAAGAAGGAGAAACATACGGATATTAGCTTCGTTCTCCTATTAGAGAAATGATTAGTAAGTGAAAGTATCTGCTTAAAATAGCACACGCGAATTCGTACCCTGCATTAAAATTCATTCCTGTAAATACACCTGCATTTCAGGCATCATTTCGATATGTATTTTCATGTTAACTGTTCGTATAACGTAAAAAATGAGCATCAATTATATTGTCATTAGATGCTCATTTTTATTACTGCCTCAATATTTGTACTCCAAAACTGAACTGCTTAGAATTTATATTTGAACCTTTATTATTCTGCCGGGTTTAACTCTAATTCCAGTTTGATTTTAATCTCTTTACCAACGAGAACGCCGCCGGTTTCCAGTGGTGCATTCCATGTCAGGTCAAAATCTTCACGGTCAATTTTTCCTTCTGCTTCAAAACCGTAAACTGTTCCGCCCCATGGATCTGTTCCCTGTCCACCAAATTCAACATCAAAGGTTACAGGCTTTGTAACACCAGTAATGGTTAAGTCTCCAGCCACTTTGTAATCATCGCCGTCTTTCGTGATGTTTGTTGACGTAAATTCAATCGTTGGGTGTTTTTCCACATCAAAGAAGTCTTGAGATTTCAAGTGGTTATCACGGTCCTCATTACGGGTGTTAATGCTTGCCACATCAAATTTGAATGAAATATCAGCGGTTGTTAGATCTGATAAATCGTCAGCTTCCACCTCTGCCGTGTAAGATTCAAAAACTCCCTTTACTTTTGAAACCATCATGTGTTTGACTTCAAAGCCAATTTCAGAATGTGCCTGATCAACTGCGTACTTTGCCATTTTAAATTCCTCCCATTTTCATTATTATTAATTCGAGATACTTATGCAAAAAATATTAAAATATAATATCTCGAATTCGTTTAATTTTAACTTGAGATAACTATAACAGATTGGTAATTAAATTGTCAATAAATTTTTTATAAAGTTCAACTAACCATCAGTGGGGGGGTTCTCCATCCCCCACTGATGGTTAGTTGAACTTATCAGGATTTTACTGGCCGTTTATCCCCCACTTTGTCTTGCTGGGGTAACCTCAGAACTTGAAGTGGGGGGTATTACGGCCAGTTAATGCGTGATAAATGATTGCTTTGGCCGTTTCACTGAAATATGGGGCAGAGCTTAATCTTTAATTAATTCCAGATAAATCTTGCGACAAAACACCAAATGATTCCTGGATCTGATTTACAATCCAGTAAAAACTCCATACGGGCTCCCCACCCGCATGGAGTTCATTTTAAAACCATTTATTCAACTCACGCTCAATCTTCTTCAGCTCAACAGCACGATTTCCTTTGCCCTGTTCAATTTTGCTTAGAGACTTGGAAACATGATGGACCACTGATTTAATGTGCTGTTTTGTATTTCCTTTTGTTTCTACGACTTCTGTCAGCTGTTCCTTTAGTAATTCTTTAACTCTGTCCAGCCCCAGTAGATTACTGGATTCAACCAGAGTTTCAGCAGCATCTTCTACAGCTCCATCTTCATGAACGAAGAAAAGTTTCGTAACATCTTCCGGTTTACGCGGAATAACTTTGTACCCCCCGAAACTGTAAGTGACAACTCCTATTAAACTCTTATAGTTCTGGCCTTCTGCTAATAGATTCTCTTCATCTGCCAGTACAACTTCGCCTGAAACATCTTCAGCCTGATATTCATTGAATTCATTTACCGATTGGGTTGTCACGTATTCGAGTTCTACCAGCTGTCCTTCAACAGCTTCACCAACATCAGCTGCCTGAACGGTTACAGCTTCAGGTTCACCAGCATTGGTTTCTGTTACTTCCGCATCCTCTGTCACAACCTGAAGAAGTCCGTAATACTCACTGGTTACCCCTTTAGCCTGAATTTTATCGCCCGCTTCTGCTTCTAAATTAGCTGAACGAACGACCATTCCACCGGTTTCATCCTGAACGTAAAAGTTATTTCCGTCCACATAGGTCACGATTCCTTCCAGAATGACCCCACTGCCAACAGCTGCATCACGGGCTTCAGCCATTGTAACATCCTGATAATCAATGGCGCTTCCTTCTGTAATTCTGCCTTCCCCATCAGGATGATAATTCAGAGGATCTTCCTCTGTTGTATTTAAGTGATTCATGAAGTCTACCGTAGCTTCAATATCTTCAGGGCCCATGACCGGATTTTGTCCGAGCTCGCCAATAGGACGGTATTTCTCTCCCTGGGAGGTGCCCATATAATTATTTACTGTTAATGTATAGGTTTTGTTTTCATCAATTGGTGTTCCATCTGGCAGTGTAATGTCCACGACCTCAGTGGTTTCAGGGTCCCATGTATAGTGGAATCCGCTGATACTGTAATCCGGACCGTACTGGGAAGACAGCTGTGCATTCAGAATCGGATAGAGATCCTCACCCTTAATGTCAAATTTCATTAAGACATTTCCAAACGGCTGAATGTTAAACAGATCTCCCCAGGTCACTTCGCCGGCTAATAAATCATCACGGATTCCGCCACCGTTCATCATTGCAAAGTCACTGTCCATGGCCCATTTCATGCCGTCAGCAAGAAAATTTCCTAAACCATGATCTCCATCGTTGGAGTAATCACCCGTTAGATCATAGGCATTATAACCAAGGACCTCATTCATTTTTTCTTCAATAAGAGTAGAATACTTATCTAAAATCGAGGCAACTTCCGTATCAGGCTCCAGCTTGCTTTGATCGGTATATACAATTTCCGCCTGCTTGTCGACAATATCGCCGGTTTCCGTGTCAATTTCAAGGTCAATATCCGCAAATGCTTTTCCATACTCATACGCCTGTACGATAAGTTTGTCATCAACCACTCCATTTACGACCTGATGATTATGAGCAGCAAAAATCATATCGACTTCATCATCAATGGATCTCGCTAAATCTGCGACTGCACCGGTTGCTGATGCTTCACCAGACTGGCTGCCGGGAACGTGGGATAGTACGACAATCGATTCAATCCCCTGAGAGGTTAACTCATCAACTGCCTGATCAATCGCCTCCTGCTCGTCCGTAAAGTCCATATTCTGAATCCCATCCGGCATCACCATTTCCGGTGTTTCCTGAGTGGTTACACCGATAAAGCCAATTTGCTGTCCGGCTACTTCTTTCACGGCATATGGCGGAAGGATGGTTTCACCGGTATTTTTATCGACACAGTTGGCACAAAGGACATCAAAGTTCATACCATCATAGTTTTCTGTTCCTTCAGGATGATCTCCACCATTCACCATTCGCATGAGCTCTTCTGTACCTTCGTCAAATTCGTGGTTGCCGACCGTACCAACATCAAAGCCCATTTCCTCCATAATTTCCACGGTTGGCTCATCCTGATAAAGCGCAGACACAGGGGAGCTTGCTCCGATCATATCACCGGCATGTACTTTTAACGTATTCGGATTTTCCTGCTCTCGCTCTTCTAAATAGCTGGCAACATAATCCATCCGGCCAAACATTCCATCCATTTGGCCATCACCATCTATGTCCAGTTCATATTCCTGATCAATTTTTCCGTGCAAATCATT
Organism: Salinibacillus aidingensis; assembly: GCF_039522525.1. Lineage (GTDB taxonomy): Bacteria > Bacillota > Bacilli > Bacillales > Alkalibacillaceae > Salinibacillus > Salinibacillus aidingensis. The sequence goes on along the minus strand of NZ_BAAADO010000005.1, from coordinate 254,883 downwards.
TAAGCCTAAGAACTGTACAGAAACGGTCTCTCCTGGATTTACCGGCTCTCCTCCACTATCATCTGCCGCAGTATAACCGGCTTCAATCGCATCACTTTCGCTCCAGAAAAAGATCCGCTTATGCACCGGAACCTGCTCAAATTCAGTAGGTTCCACATATTCTCTGGTATCTGAATTTCCAACAAATTTATCAAAGTCGCCACCTTCTAAAATCGCCCGGTATTCAAAAGGAAGCTCAATTAATGGGTTATCCGGATTCCAGATACCTTTTCCTGCATCCTTTGCTGCTTTCACGGCTGACTGATACGTGTCATATTGAGCATTTTCTCCAAATGGCCATAGAAAGTATGTGGCAGCATAGCCTTCCCGAACCATCTCAAGATTGGTATTGATACCATCCTTATTGATCACCTGAGCCAAAAGACGGCCATAATTATCGGTAGGCTCATCCCCAATTTTTAAGGTCACTTCATCTCCTGGTTGCAGTAGTGATTGCAGGTAGGTTTTAGCGGCCTCGCCATGCTCATCCTGATTTTCACCATGCGCACCGTTTGCTGATCCCATATCGGTTTCCGGCGTATCGATGTTGACAAAGCGCACCCGGTCCGAACCTAATACAGGGGTTTCAAGACGAATGGTATCTCCATCTGTCACATATTCCACGGTTGAGGTATATTCCCCGGCGGCAGATGGCGGCTCCGGCTGCTCATCAGCTACTTTAATATCTGCGGCCTCTGTCGGAATGAGCTGGTAGGAATTATACTGACTCAAAATCGCCGTAATGTCATACCATGTTCCTTCTTCAAGCTGGGATACATCAAGGGCCCCTTCCATGACTCTTAAAGTGGTTCCATTAAATTCTTCATCAATTAAGGAAATATTGTATCCCCCGCCTGCAGGGCTTTCAGGAATGGAGGAAATATAGCCATTCACCTGAACACGGGATCCTTCCAAAGGTTCGGCGATTGAACTATCCTGCATATCTGCCAGTGTAATTTCCTGTGGTGCAGGCAATGGTTGATTTTCGCTTAATACTTCTACAGAATCACTGTTGTTTGGCACAACTTCAAGCAGTCCCTGATATTCATCGATCGTCCCTGTCAGCTGCACACGGTCCCCTTTTTCCAATACGGGGTAACCGGTAGCATCAAAATTAAAGACATTGATTCCAGCGGTTTCATCCTGTATGTATGTCGATAGTTGCCCACCGCCAATGGCTGCATTATCGGCTGTAACGACGCCTTCTACAGTTACTTCAGTGCCAACTGCTAAGCTTCGCGCTTCTTCAATACTTACAGACTCACCTGGATCAACAGGATCACCAGGGTCTCCAGGATCTGATGGTTCCCCGTCCATAGAGTGGCTGCCTAAATATTCAAATGTGTCTTTTCCGTGGGAATTCCATTCTGTTTCTGTGTATGTGGTGTTTCCTGATGTAATGGAGGCTTTTCGTACAAGGGTGACATCTTTGGCATAATCACCATCCTGTCCAACGGTACCTAAGATGTCAATTGGAGTATCATTTTTCGTCAGGGTAAACGCATCGTTGCCATTAAAATTAATCACACCTGCTGTTACATCTGCTACGTTTAAAATCTCGGCTGATGCACTGGAGTGAGCAACGACATAAACATCTCCAGCAGACAGGCTTCCTGATAAATTCAAGGTTTGATTCGGTGTCTCATTGCCATTGCTGTAAAGCTCCAGTGTATACTGAGAGAGATCTACTGCCTGTCCTGTCCCATTATAAATTTCAACGGCTTTGTTGTAGGACGACCCTTCAACATACTCTGAAATAAATAAGTCGTCACCTTGTTCACTTTCCGCACTCACTGGATTTCCGAACAATGTGAAAAAGTTGGCGAACACAATGGTCCATACAATGAGCACATTTAAAAGTTTGTTCGACACAAATTTCTTCATGATTCCCCTCCTATTTTTCAATTAAAAACCCTTCTCTTTTATAGTAGACAACGTATCCTTCCTGGTCAATACATCATTCGTTAATTAGGTGTAAATATTCAGTAAAATCTCTGTAAAACAGACAAATTCCGACTATATTCGCACTTTATGACTACACATAAATAAATTGTTCGTATTTTGTCGAAAAATCGTTCATAAAGTTTTCAATGATATTCTTCTGTTTTCCCTTAAATGCGTTATAATACATCAGTGATAAAGGTTTATTTCAGGAAGGAATGGAACAATGAAATTTGGTGCCAGAGTGTTGAAAACCGGATTGGCCGTGTCCATCGCAATGTATGCGGCTTTACTTTTTGACTTTACAGCTGCTGTTTTTGCCGGTATTGCTGCTGTTTTTTCCATACAGCCCTCCATATACCGGTCCTATCAGAAGGTTTTGCAGCAAATCGAGGCGAATTTGCTCGGAGCCGTTATTGCCATTGTTATGGTGTCAATGCTGGGAAATGATCCGGTCATTATTGGCTTTACGATTATTTTAGTTATGGCCATCTGTATTGGCTTCGGTATGAAACAGGAAATCGTCATGCTTGCAGTTGTAACAGTTATTGCGATTATGGAAACCACCGATATGCCCTTTGTAGAATTTGCTGTTACCAGAGTGTCATCCGTTTTTATCGGAATTTTTTCGGCTCTGCTTGTTAACCTTGTCTTTCTGCCGCCAAAATATGAAACAAGATTATTTAAACAAATCGAGCAGACCTCCAATGAAATTTTACAGTGGATTCGCCTTTCATCCAGACACTTATCCGATCAGCCCGCTTTAAAAGAAGAAATTGAAAAACTAATTGAAGATATCACAAAGCTTGATCATACGTACTTATTATTTTCCGAGGAACGTACGTATTCCCGCAAACGCCGGTACACAAAGGCAAGAAAACAAGTCTTATTTCGACAGTTGATTCATACAGCTAAAAAATCCCTGGAAGTTTTACGTACGCTGCAGCGCTATGATCAGACACTTGGTCATTTATCCCATGACCTCAAGACACGGATTGTAAAGCAAATTGATGAAGTCGTTCATATCCACGAAAAACTTATTATGATGTGCATGGGGAAAATAAGGGAAGATGATGAACAGGTTGTCCATCCTGATGAGGGAGAGGATATCACAGCCCTTCTGGAAGATATCATTGCGTTTACACAAAATAAAAGCGATGCATGGCAGTTTCTCCCTCTTGCCGGAAAATTGATGGATTATGAAAATCAGCTGGAACATTTAAAAAAACTCCTGGGAAGCTACCAGCAGTATCATAAGCAGGAGAGTATTAAAACGGAAAGTAATGAATTGTGATGGAGGTTGAGCATTGAATGAATTCTGGTTGTTTTGTTTATTAGGGATCCCTATCAAGCCAATTTGGCAAGACAATCAGTGACCTATAAAGTGAAACCTCAATCAGTGGGAGTTCTATTCACCTCATACTGATTGTTAGTTGAATGAATCGGGGTATTAGCGTTCTTTATCTCCCACCTATACATCCCTGCTCCTTTAAGTATTGAGGGGGAATCTAAGGAAGATTACGCCGCAATAAAAAAATCCATGCTGCATTTTCGGCAACATGGATGACCTTTTTGTAATAGTATTTAAATGGTACTAGTCTCTATTTGGTCTAAATGCTGAACCTGGAACAACTCGTAATAATGACCTTTTTTCGCCATTAATTGCTCATGGCTGCCGATTTCTTTAATCTCCCCATCCTCAATCAGAACAATGCGATCGGCGTGAGTGATGGTCGCCAGTCGATGGGCAACAATAAAGGTTGTTCGGTCATGGGCCAATTTTTCCAGTGCTTCCTGAATTAAATGTTCACTTTCCAGATCAAGTGCAGACGTTGCTTCATCAAGGATAAGAAGCCGCGGGTTTTTCAGAAACACTCTGGCAATCGCCACACGCTGCTTTTGTCCCCCGGATAATTTTACGCCCCTCTCACCAACCAGGGTGTCATAGCCATCAGACAGATCCATGATAAAGTCATGGGCATTCGCTGCCTTGGCTGCTGCAATTACCTCTTCATCGGTCGCATCCGGGTTCCCCATACGGATATTCATGGCAACAGAATCACTAAATAAAATGTTATCCTGAAGCACCATTCCAATATTATCACGTACGGATCGCACCTTATATTTCCGGATATCCTTGCCATCCAATAAAATTTTTCCATCCGAAACGTCATAAAAACGCGGAATCAGACTGACGAGCGTCGACTTTCCGCCCCCGCTCATTCCGACAAATGCAATCGTCTCTCCTTCTTTCACATCCAGGGAAATATCTTTCAGGACGTTTTCCTCTTCCTTTTCATACTTGAAGGAAACATGATCAAATTGAATGTTTCCATTTACGTTCGTTAATTTTTTGGCATCCTTTTTATCGACAATATCATATTCTTCGTCAAGAAACTCAAAAACACGATCCATCGATGCAAGAGCTTGGGTAAGGATGGTCGCTGAATTAACTAAGCGTCGCAGCGGATTATACACCCGGTCCATATACCCAACGAAAGCAACCATCGTCCCAATGGAAAGGCCCCAGCTGATTACCAGATACCCACCAAGGCCTACCACTAATAATGGGGCCAAGTCGGTGATGGTGTGAGTTGCGGTATAGGCCTTTGCGTTCCACGCTGTATGCTCCAGGGATTTTTGCAAATGTTTATGGTTCTGTTGATCAAATTGCTTTTGTTCATGGTCTTCAAGGGCAAAGCTGCGAATGACAGGCATTCCCTGAACCCGTTCATGCAAATAACCCTGAACCTCTGCCAGTGCCTGGGATCTTTCCCGTGTAAGTCGGCGTAAACGGGAATAAAAATACTTTACGGAAAAACCGAATAGCGGGAACAGAACGATGGATATCAACGTTAACCAGACATCGAGCGTAAACATGATGGAAACCGCAATGGCGATCGTCATCATATCCAGCCAGATGTTCATTAGTCCTGTAATTACAAACTGTTTGGTCTGCTCTACGTCATGAATGACCCTGGAAATGACCTCACCGGTTTTCGTCTGGGAATAGAAGCGCAGACTTAATTTCTGAATATGGTCAAACAGTTTATCCCGAATATCATATAAAATCTTGCTTCCGATCCATTGTGCTAAATACTGGCGGAAGTATTCAATCGGCGGGCGAATGATTAGGAAGACGAAGAACGCAATACCCATAATCATTAATAACTGATCAATTTTTTCAGCCTGTGATAATTGCTCAGCACCGATAACGTCATCGATGACATATTTTATAATTAAAGGTAATAATAGCGGTATTCCAAATTTTAATATCCCTATAAAAATGGTTAGAATTAATCGCCATTTATAGGGTTTTACGAACTGTAAATAACGTTTAATAACTCCCAAAACTGCTCACTCCCATGTGCATATCCTGTGTTTGTTTAAAAAAATTATGAAGTCTTGCAGCATGCACCCCCAAAACATGAACGAAAGCCTGCTGAAGACTCAGGCAGGCCTTAAACGTGTCATTACTATAATTTATTTCTTCTTATGTTAAATATGTTAAATAGCGCTCGTACCACTGATCCACAAACTCCGGAGCAAACGGCCCTTTACGCTGTCGAATCCACCGCTGCAGAATCGTAAGCTGGTTTTGCAAAATCGAGTCAATGACCTGGGGGTAATTCATCTCTTGTTTATGTTGCTCATATTCATCCTCATCCAGCAGCGTGAATGTCATATCCGGGAAAACTTTAATATCCAGATCATAATCAATATATTTTAACGCTTCTTCGTCAAAAGCAAACGGAGATCCTAAATTACAATAATAATAAAGTCCATCTGTACGAATCATGCCAATGACATTAAACCAATACTTTGCATGGAAATAACAAATCGCGGGTTCCCTGGTGATCCATGTCCGCCCATCACTTTCGGTCACCTGGGTCCGATCATTTCCGCCAATTAATACATTGTGGTTCGCTTTTAAAACCGTTGTTTTGTCCCAAACTCGATGCAACTGTCCATTATGCTTATAGCTTTGAATTTCTATTTTCTGACCCGGCTCGGGAATTATCATAAAATCTCCCTTTCTCCGCTCAAACGCATGTCCTGTATATATTATACCCATACATCGAGCCAAATGAAAACAGAATACACTCCACGAAAAAGAGCACTCCAGCATCATCTGGAGTGCTCTGCTCTTCATGGTCTCAACGAGGATTGGGGGTTATTTTTTGTTTTGTTGAGACTTTTGGTTTTGTTGTTTTACGCGTTGCACATCCGTTTCAGAAGCGAATTCAGCACCAAACTGCTGTTGACCTTGCTGTTGGCTTTGGCCTTGTGCAGCTTGTTGGTTTTGTTGTTTTACATGCTGCACATTAGTGCCAGATTGGGTTTTCTTGTTAGCCATCCTTATCACCTCCGCACTACTTAATGTAACCATAACCCAGACCAATATCCTGATTCCTGGTTACCAAATAATTCCTCACGTGAATGGAATTTCTTATTGGAGGCAAAATAAGAAATGGCTACTGTAAAGGATCCGTTTATCTCTTTATATAAACGGGATCATTTTCTGATGGGACACTGGAAAAGGAAGCTGTATTAAGTCGCTATAATCCAGAAAAACACCCTTATCTTGCGCAAGTGTCCCATCCTTGACCGTAGCTGCATATACATCCAGCTGCCATACAAGATGGGAAAACACATGTTTAATATTCGTTACCTGTTGATCAAGCTCAAGTTGAAGACCGTACTCATTCCGGAACCATTGGATGATGCTGGAGAAATCAACCTCTTCCAATGAAATCATCGGAAATTGCCAGAGGTTGGCCAGAAGCCCTTTTTCAGGCCTTTTTTGCACAAGGATTTCTCCTTTTTCATTTCTAATTATCAGGACAGCATATGGTTTTCTTTTTTGTTTCTTTTTGGATGACTTAATCGGCAGGGTTTCCTGCAAATCATGCTTATACGCCTGACAATGATCTTGAAGAGGACATTCGTAACAAACAGGATTTTTCGGTTTACAGACTAATGCACCTAATTCCATCAGACCCTGGTTAAACGACGACGGATCTTCCCGGGAAATGATATCGCTAATGATACCTTCAACCAATTTTCTTGTTTTCTGCTTGGCAATGTCTTCTTCTACTCTTAAAATACGGGATATAACACGCATAACATTTCCATCAACAGCCGGTTCTGGCTGCTGATAGGCGATACTCAAAATGGCCCCTTTTGTGTAAGGGCCAACTCCTTTTAAATTACCGAGCTCTTTAGGATTATCAGGAACTTTACCATTGTATTCTTCAACTACCTCTTGTACAGCGGTTTGAAGATTACGGGCACGGGAATAATATCCTAAGCCCTCCCACACCTTAAGAACGTCCTGTTCATCAGCTTTTGCCAGCGCATCAGGTGTAGGGAACTTTTCCATAAAGCGCTGATAATACGGAATCACCGTGTCCACTCGGGTCTGCTGAAGCATAATTTCAGATACCCAGACGTGATAGGGAGTCGGATCCTGCCTCCAGGGAAGATCACGGTGTTTTTCCGAAAACCATTGTATTAGATTCGTTTGAAAAGCTTCTATATCCAATTCTTCAACGCGGGATTGATAATCGTACATAATGAATGACTCCTTCCTTACTGCAAAACAAAATCTTTGAAGGGATGATACGATGGATACAGCCACACACATCACGATGGGAGTCGCTCTGGGCGGCCTCTCAACACTCGATCCTGTGGTTCAGCAGGATTCCATAGTATTTCAATCCATAATAGTCGGGACACTTTTAGGTTCCAATGCTCCTGACTTTGATACCATCCTGAAATTTAAAAATAATGCATTGTATATTCGAAACCATCGGGGAATTACCCATTCCGTGCCAGCAGTTTTAGCCTGGGGAGCTGCCATTTCAACGACCATCCATACATTCGTACCTGAGACCGCTTTTTGGCACTTGTTTTTCTGGACGCTCCTGGCTGTGATTTTACATGTATTTGTCGATATTTTTAATGCTTATGGGACTCAGGCAGCCCGGCCGTTTAACCAGAATTGGATAGCACTCGGCTGGATCAATACGTTTGATCCATATATATTTGCCCTCCATATCATTGGAATTATTGCCTGGCTGATTTTCGATGCTGATCCCGGATTTACTTTTCTCATTCTCTATTTTGTCCTGTTTTTGTACTATTTGAAAAGGTACTATGACAAGCAGGACATCATAACCAAAATTAATCAGCAATTTGATGATGTGGAGCAGATTGTTACTTCGCCAACCATTAGGCATAATTTTTGGAAGCTGGCGATAACCACCGATGACCATTTTTATGTCGCCCAGGCTGAAAATGGGGAAATTAAAGTTGTGGATACCTTTATTCGCAAAAAACTCCCGGACCACCCAGCTATGAAAAAGGCGCTGCAGGACCGGAATGTCAAAGCATTTATCTCCTTTTCACCTGTCTACCGTTGGGAAATTGAAGAATTAGACCGCTATACGGAAGTACGCTTCATTGATTTACGCTATCGTTCCAAGGGGCATTATCCATTTGTGGCGGTTGTCAAGCTGGACCATGATTATAACATTAAGAATTCCTATACCGGTTGGATTTATTCGGAGGAAAAGCTGCAGAAGAAACTGCACCCCGTTCCGAACTAGTCATTTGAGTTACGGAATAAGGGCTTCCTCTTATTACCTAAGAGTCGTTCCGTATACAACAGCCTTCCTGACAAACACTATAAAAGCACGGTTTTTGACACCGTGCAATTCGATTATAAAGGAGTAACGCAAATGGTCCGGAATAAAGCTAAGAATTTTCCTATCCAGCGTTACGAGGAAAAACCACATGCAAAAGCAAAATTCTCTTCCAAGCGGGCTGATGGGACCATCAATACCCATCCACAGGAGAGAATGGCGAAATCATCTCAACAAAATGAAAATGAGGTGGAATAAGCATGGGTTTTAAAAAGCAAAAATATCTGAAAAACACACCCTTCCAGGCACCGCATGCCAAAGTCAAGCATGCCAGCAACCAGGTAGGCGGCGAAACCAGACGAACACAAACCGAAATCATCAACGCCATTCAGGTGAGCAAACGGACGTAGAGGTAGTGGTGCCTGTCACCACCCGAAATTTGTCGAATGACCTCTGGCTCTCAAGCAGATGCCAGAGGTTGTTTTTTCGACAATTTTCGAGCTTATCCGGGTGGTGACAGGCACCAGCCCTATTTTTCCGGTGGCATATAATTCCCCAGCATCGAGATAGGTAATGCTTCCTGTTCGGTATCTATGGCAATGGGGTTCCCTTCACGGTCGGTTCGCTTTCCCCAGACAAAAACTCCATTCCTGTAATCAATTTTGAAGTAATGATTAGGTGTATTTTCAATTTCATAAATATCGCCGGCTTCATAGGCTGCAGGATCCATCATATATGCTTTTGCCATCATCATTTTACGCTCATAGACTGCATACTCATTAACCATGCCTAATTGCTCGGCCTTTTGCGCTTTTTCCGTAAGTCTTGCAATTTCCTCGCGCAGCTGCTCCACGGTCATATCACTGTATCTCATTTCCATTCTGTCATCTCTCCCCTTTGTTATGCCTTTGACTCCACATGCTCATCGATAAAAGCTTCAATCTTGTCCATTTCAAAGCCCTTTCGATACAGGCCTGCCTTTATTTTCTGTTTAAGCTCATAGCCCTCTGCCTTGTGCTGATATTTCCCTAAAAGCTTCAGCCCCTGATGCATCACAGCCTCCTTCTCAGCATCCTGATCGCGATACGTAGCACTGGCTTCCTGTAAGCTATCACGGATCACGTCAGTCGAGAACCCTTTTTGAACAAGTGTGGCCTGTACAGACTGAATTTGCTGCTGGAAGGATTTTTTCGAACGCGAACTAAGCTTTTTTTCAATCAGCTTTAGCACTTTTTCTCTTTGCGTTTCCGGTGAATAGACGGCAATGGCTTCTTCGGCTATAGCGGCGGTAATTCCTTTTTCAAGCAATTCCTTTTTTAAAAGTAAAGGTCCCTTACTCGACGTATTCATCCTCGACCTTACAAACGTATAGGCAAATTCACGATCGTCAACATAGCCTTCCTGCTTCAGTTTGTTAAGGACTTGTTGTATCTGTTCCTCCTCAGCCTCCTTCTTGCGCAAATAATCGGTCAGCTCCTTTTCAGAGCGTATCCGGTAGCTGAGCAGGTTTACAGCCATCCCGTAAAACTTATGTATTTCATCCTGTGCTTTCAAGGACTCCATTGTTGCCTGATCAACTTCCATACCTTTTCGCAAGGCATATTTCACAAGGATATCCTCATCCACACTGAAGGCATAGGATTCACCCTTACCTTCCTCTATAAAAATGTTAAAGCGATTTTTCCTTTTCTTTTGAGTGGTAATTTTGGAGATTTTAGCCAAAGCATCTTCCCCCTCTCCGGCCATTATAACACATCTTGGGGACTGTCCCCACATGCTTTAAAGCATTAAACCGGAAAGCTGTACATATTTTATTTAACCCTTGGAAAGATTACTAATGGAAGGCAAATTCTTCTATAAGGCTGGTGGTATTCATGGGTAAACAGCAAAGAACAAACGAAGAAAAGCGTTTCAACCTTTCGAAAACGCAACAGGTATTATATCAGAGGGAATTTAAACAGGCAGACAAAGTATTTAAACAAAACAGGACTAAATCCTGATACCCTGTGAACAAAAGTTTTCCACAGCATTGTGCACAATGTGTATAAACGTTGTGAATGCGTTTATAACAATATCCTTCCTGTGAACAAAAATATGTGCATAACTCACGATTTATCTGTGGATAATGTGTATAACTTTTAAAAATTGTATGTATAAAGCAGTGAATATGTGGACAATAATGTTAATAAGTGATTGTCAATGATCTATGTTTGTCGATTTAGATCGGCAAGAGATTCCTCCCCTTTAACCATATAGTCCCCATTGACAATCATTGACTCGATTTTGCGGCTGATCAATATCAGCCGCTATTTTTTATGATTAAATCCTTTACAAACTCCAAAAATCAAGTTAAAATAATAATCGCTGAAAAACACGGGGCATTAGCTCAGTTGGGAGAGCGCTACACTGGCAGTGTAGAGGTCAGCGGTTCGAGCCCGCTATGCTCCATCTATAAACTTGAAAGAAACCCTGATTTCAGGGTTTCTTTTTTATTTAAGATCGTGCAAACACCATCCGTAATCAAAACAAAATTATTTAAACAATCCGCCTCTGCTTTATTTATGATTCCTCTTTTAATAATAGCCTGAACATCCAGAATAATTTCTTGCATTTTTCCCATTTTCAGCCACTGCATTTCCAATATTTTAGCCCTTTCAACCCCTTCATTAGTGGTAACAATAAAAGTACCATCCACTTAAGAAGGGGAGAATGAACATCATGTTTCAACACCATAGATTAGAACAGACAAAAGATGGTTATAACGTCATTTTATATCTTGAACCAAATCAGACAGAATTTGCAAAAGAATTAGGAACCAAGGATGATTCGAATTTGGAAACAGATTTAAAAAAAGGGGCTATTCACTATCTACGGACAAAGGTTCCTAATCTGAGAGTAAATGTTGTTAAGGTAATGCTCGGTTCCATGATTATTGCCTCCATTCCTCTGACACAAGGGATGTTTGCAAACCCTGTTGAAGCAAGCAGCATTACCAAGGTGGAAAATCAAAACTTAACTTATACCATCGAAAGCGGGGATACCCTTTTTTCCATCGCTCAAAAATACGATATTGATGTTGATGATATAAAAGCTGCAAACAATCTTCCGGGCGATACGATTAAAGCCGGCCAGTCCTTAACGATTCCGGCAGCATCCTACACCGTTAAAGCCGGTGATACCCTTTATCGTATTGCCAGGGACCATCAAACGAACGTTGATGTGATTATGAAGGCCAATCATTTACATGAGCCAACCATTTTTGCAGGTCAGACCCTGCTGATTCCGACTTCGATCCAGGCGGAAGAGGAAGCAGCTCCCCGACCAGTTTTGGTTGATACCTCCCACACCGTTGAGGCCGGAGAAACGCTCTACGGGATCGCGAATCAATACGGAGTTTCAGTGGATCAGCTCCAACATGCAAATGGTCTGAGTTCATATACAATAGTGATTGGACAAACACTGGCGATTCCAAAAGCTCAGGATACGGAAAGTCCTACTCAGTCCGCTCAAACTGTCAACTATACTGTGCAGGCTGGAGATTCCCTTTCACTCATTGCGAAAAAGTTTGGAACGACAGTCGATCAAATTAAACAAACAAACGGATTATCATCTGACCTCATTCGTGTTGGACAGGAGCTCACCATCCCTGGTGCTGAAACACAAATTAAGCAGCCAGTCTTAACCGATGACGAACTGGATACCTACACGGTAAAATCCGGAGACACACTCATCGGGATTGCTTCCTTTCACAACACAACAGTAGACGCTATTAAGGAAGCAAACGGGCTAACTTCTGATACGATTCGGGCAGGACAGATTTTAACTATACCAGATAACGCCCCTGTAACAGAAAGTGATATGCAGAATACGCAAACAGAAGCTGAGCAGGCTGCCAACCGACCGGTCATTTATACAGTACAGTCCGGGGATTCTTTATCCTCTATAGGAAATCGTTTTGGTTTAAGTGTGAGTGAGCTTAAGTCCATTAACCATTTAACAAGTGACACCCTGTACATTGGCCAGACGTTAAGACTTAATGAAACGGCAGCAACTACGCAAAATCGAATTGTCTATAAAACACACACTGTAGAAGCAGGAGATAACATTTGGGCTTTAAGTAAAGAATACGGCATTCCCCAAGCAGAGCTGTTAAGAGCCAACAACCTGACCACCCAGTCAGCTTTATCCATTGGACAGGAGCTCCGTATACCTGTGCATGAAATCGCCGTACAGCCAACGGTCAGCGAAAAACATGGTGAATTTTTAGATTGGTGGACAGAAGCACAATACGTCTTTACGATTGATTCAACAGCAAAGGTTACCGACTTTGCTACAGGAAAATCCTTTTATGTCACCCGCACGATAGGGGCCAACCACGCCGACGTTGAGCCCGCAACTGCTAAAGATACAGCCATTATTAAAGAAGTATGGGGAGGATCTTTCAGTTGGAAGGAGCGTGCTGTGCTGGTAGAAGTGAACGGTCATAAAATCGCCGGGTCCATGACATCCATGCCCCATGATGTTCAATATATAAAAGATAATCATTTCAACGGGCATACCGACATTCATTTTAAAAACAGCACTCGCCACAAGGATGGACAAATAAACCCCCGCCATCAGGAACAAGTCCAAATCGCTGCCGGTTTAATCCAATCATAAATTGGATTAGACTGGGAGCTTTTTTGGGTTGAACTGCTAACTGCATAACTTTATGAAACCTATCCAAATGGGAAAACGTAAATGTAAAGAAAGGAGATGAGTGACATGCCGGACATAAACTGGGCATTAATCGCTCCCCTGCTCATTGTGGAATTGATTTTGATGATTGTCGCACTTATTGATTTAATACGAATTGATGAGACCAATGGCCCGAAATGGGTATGGGCAGTTGTTTGTATTTTTATAAGTATCTTGGGACCTGTACTTTACTTTGTTTTTGGAAGGAGGCAATAGACATGTCGTTAATGGATGTTCAGGGATTAACGAAAGCATTTGATGGAAAAACAGTGGTCAGCGATGTGTCCTTTGAATTACAGCCTGGAACATGTGTAGCACTCCTCGGTCCTAATGGCGCCGGGAAGACGACGACGCTTCGTATGCTCGCTGGATTTAGCCGTCCGACTGATGGGCAAATCAGTTTTGATCAGCAGTCCCTATCTGAAGACATTCGTCAATACACAGGCTACCTGCCGCAGTTTCCTTCCTTTCATAATTGGATGAGTGGATTAGAATTTCTCGTTTACGTTGGACAGCTTTCCTACTTAACCAAAGCAGAAGCCACGGAGCGTGCCAATGAATTACTTAAGAGAGTTGGTTTGGAGGATGCGAAAAAGCAGAGAATCAAAAAATATTCAGGGGGAATGAAGCAGCGTCTGGGAATCGCTCAGGCTCTCATAAATGATCCTAAGCTGATTATCCTTGATGAACCTGTTTCAGCCCTTGATCCGATCGGAAGGCGTGAAGTTTTGGACCTTATGCGGGAACTGAAAAAGGAATCGACCATTTTGTTCTCGACTCACATTTTAAATGACGCAGAGGAAGTCAGTGATGAACTGCTGATGCTTCACAACGGAGAGCTTGTGGAACACGGATCACTGGAAAAACTGAATCATCTGGATCAAACCGGAAAAATACAATTAAATTTTGCTGTCTATCCGGAGAATCTGGAATCAGAACTGGAAAACCTATCGTCCATTCAGCATGTACGCCCGGTTGGACAAGGAGTAGAAGTTGTCGTACGTGACATGGATGAAGCGAGGAAAGAGATATTACAGCTCGTTACTGTAAATGAGTGGCCGCTTACCAAATTTGAGCAGGCGAAAACAACATTGGAAGATGTGTTTATGAAGGTGGTGAATTCCTGATGAAATGGTCGGTTATTTATAAACGTGAAATGATGGAATACGCCCGTAATATAAAATGGATCTGGGTTCCGATTGTCTTTTTCATCTTTGGGATTATGGATCAGATCACGATGTATTATTTACCAAAGATTATTGATGCGACAGGTGGTATGCCAGAAGGAGCCGAAATCAATATCCCTACTCCTCCTCCAGCTGAAGCCTTCTTTTTAAGTATAAACGAAATGAATTCTCTTGGAATCCTGATTATCGGCTTAATCTCAATGGGACTGATTGCAGGCGAGCTTAAAAACGGCGTATATGAGTTGGTTTTGTCCAAACCCGTTAAGTTTGCCAACTATGTCACGGCAAAATGGGCGGCCCTTTCAACATTAGTCCTGGTATCTCTGTTCACAGGACTGCTGGCCGGGTGGTATTATACAAATATTTTATTCGGGGATTTGGGCTTTGATAAATTTCTGACTGCATTTCTCATCTATGGGATTTATCTGATATTTTTTATAACGATTGCGGTCCTTGTAAATACCTGGTTTAAGAGCCCGGGTATGGTTCTATTCTTGTCCATTTTACTGATTGTTCTTGTCAATCTTTTAACGAGTGCATTCGGTCACATCCTAACCTGGAGCCCCGGTCATATTTCTTCCTACATCAGTACCTATCTTTTTACAGGCACTTTAACCGGAGAAATGTGGGGGGCTATTGGCACAACCATCGTTCTGATCATCGGAATGCTGTTTGCTGCAGTTGAAATATTAAAACGTAAAGAATTATAAAGGGAAACTTCCATCAGTGGGGGTATTACAGCCAGTTAATGCGTGATAAATTTTTAAGGGCTGATTTCGATCTAAGGTTTTCTGTGTACGAAACACTGCAGCAGGCCTTAAATTCGCCCTGCCCCCATCAGACGATTCCAAACCGCATGTTATCACTTTTTACTATTTTCAACCGGATAGGCATAGGCAACGAAACGTTCCGGGGCATTTCCGACATAATGAAACGGATAGCACGTAGAAACAACGAGCTCCTCCTTACCTGCTTTTCCTACAACCGATGTATCATCTTCCGGGACAATTTCTGTTTTACGAATTTCATAAGTGTAGTCACCATAAGGCATATGGACAACAAACTGATCACCGATATTCAGTTCCCCAAAATCGCGAAAAACGGTGTCCCTGTGTCCGGATAATACAATTTGTTCATTCTGTCCGGGAAAAGAAGTTTGTGACATATGCCCCACACCTTTTGCCAGCGCCTCTTCATCTGCCCCTTCTACAATACCGATCGTTTTTTTCAGACGCGGAATTTCTAGTGTACCAAACGCATCCATGTGGTCTGCTTGAAAGTTTGCCTCTCCACCGGATTTGCCATTCATTTGCTGATAACGGTCGATGAGCACCTGCGCCTCTGCCAGCGTCTGATTTTGTCCGATTTCGAATGACAGAAATTGATAGCCGAAATAGCCGATGAATAAGATTCCTGTAATAATCAGCACATTACTAAGGAACTTCAATAGGAATCCCCCCTTATTCAACCCATAAAGGTTTGATAGTAAGCAATATAACCTGATAAATAATGTTCAATATCATCTATGCGGGTACGAAAAGAATGATGTCTGATAAAAAAGCTTCCCGTAATTCTGGCTGGATTTTTATAATAGATGGCCAGTTCAGGATAAAAAAACCCATTGCGCTGGTATTCGGCACGTTTATGGATCACAGACTCCAGATATTCCTCATCAAAAGAGTCCAGTAAATGATCATACCCCTGTTCTTTCATACGTTTAATCATTTGGTATGCAGCTATGGTCAGTTCTAAAAACGTGGGATATGTGGTTTCCCGCTTTTCGATAAAACTCAATTTGTCTTTTGTATTTTTCAGCCCAAACTCAAAGTACCTTTCCTCAGGGCGATAGATGGTTAAATCATTTGTGCAGTAGCTTAGCCAATGGTCATGGTGCTTCCAATATTGATTATGTATAAAATAATCAAAGGCTTTTTCTACAGCCGCCAGCCACTGAGGGTCCTTATCAAGTTTGTACAGCCGCATGAAAGCAAGAGCAGCTTCCCCATCATAATAGACAATACGGAATTTCTCTTTTATGGTCAGAGACGGGTATTGCAGTACATGTACAAAGCTTCCATCCTCGTTTTGCAGGGACCGCATTCCTTTGGCAAGGGATTGGGCCAGTTCCATATATCGATCGTCACCAAACACCTCTGTATACTTTGTAAGGGCTAAAATGGCAGCAGCGTTTGCACCTAATTTAATTTCTTTGTTTTTTGAATTCGGGCCATCCACGACATAGGCCCTTTGTTTGTCAGCAAAATATATCCCCTCTGTTTTCAGAAATTGCAGCGCACGTTTTATGGCGTTTTCAGCCTCCGCTGTTGAGTTAAATTCATAAGCTTCAATCATGGAATATACCGTACTGGCATGACGTAACATATTATAAAAATGAATTTCTTTATCAAAGCATGCAAAATAACCGTAAATAAATTTGCCATTATCCTGATTTAAAGACGTTAAATACGTTTGTCCGGACGTAACCAGCTCATGAATTTCGTCACCATCCAGTCCAGTATCTCTGCGCCCATTGTCAAGCCAGGTATCCTTTAACTCATAACAGCGTTTGTCATCCATAAAAAAACCTTTTGTTGAAAATAAATAAAGGTTCGTCACCTTCCTGAAATCAACAGGCTTCATGTCAGGCCGGTGTTTTTTGATGTAGTTCTGTATGTTTACCTCTTTTAAATATCCACGCTTCTTCCTGGAATCAAACTGAATCATGGCATTTCCGTTTACTTCCTGTTCAAGGAAGGCCTGTCGGAAACTCCTGTCCAAACTAACGCCAAAACGGAAATAATTCTTTTTGGTTTTCGTTATTAAATCAATGAATGAAAGGATGTCGATAGGTTTCTTATGCGTAACAATATCGGCCTTCAAGTAATCAGGCGTTTGATGAATAGAGCCTTCCGCTTGTTTAACGAGTGCTTTCCATGTTTCTTCAAATCCTGTTTTATTGACATGTAAAACTGTAGCACGACGGTGTTGAAAGCCCACGGTGAGAAATACATGCACGGACGGATAATGAACAAGCTCATGATAAAAATCGGATGTTCGAATATACATATATAAACGGTCAGCCTGATCACGAAAGGATTGTTTCTTTTCACTAGGCTTTACAGATTCCATATCCATAACCCCCGGTACGATTTAAAGGTAAGAAGCAAATACCCGGAAGGCATTTGCTTCTCATCATGAACTCTTACGTCTGGCAAAAAGTCGGGCAAGAATACCAGCAAGAACAGCACCCGCACCTATTAAACCTGTCGTCCACATGCCTGTTGCTGTATCCGGAAGCTCTGTATCTCCTGTAACATCTTGGCTAATATCCGTGCCGGTGTCTGCATCGGCGTCCGCATCCGCATCCGCGTCAGCATCCGCATCGGCATCCGCATCCGCGTCAGCATCCGCATCGGCATCTGCATCGGCGTCCGCATCTGCATCGGCGTCCGCATCTGCATCGGCGTCCGCATCTGCATCGGCGTCCGCATCCGCATCCGCATCCGCGTCAGCATCGGCATCCGCGTCAGCGTCCGCATCCGCGTCAGCATCGGCATCCGCGTCAGCGTCCGCATCGGCGTCGGCGTCCGTATCATCATCTTCATTAAATGTAACTTCTGTACTATCAGACAAACTACTAAGTAATGGGACATCAATAGTCGAGTCGGTTAAGCCTGCTGCAAATACTTTTGTACTTCCATCAACTCCTGCTGGTTTTTCCACACTTACATCAACATTTACAGTGGTGTTTCCAATCACTTGTGCTCCTGCCAATTCGTTTGTAATAACTGTGGTATTACTTAATAATTGATCAACAACGTCGTTTGCGCTTTTCGTTACAGCTCCAATTAAAGGTTCAACAATTGGATCGATAACAAATCCATTTAATGAACCACTCAACATTCCTGTTGGGTCTCCGCTTAGCAATTCAACGTCTATATTATCCACTGCTTTCAGAACATCCTGAACAGCTGATTTTACGACATCCTGTATTAATGGCGCCAGATGGTTTCCTAATCCATCAGAGAATTCAACAACAACTGTTCCATCAGGGTTTACAGTAGCAGACACTGAATCCTGGTATTTTGACAAACCATTTAAAGATTCATCTAAATGATTAAAATTATCAATAGCTTTATTCAGCTCTTTTAAACCATTAACTTTAACCAGATTAGCTATAGGCGTGTCATTAACCGCTCCATCAATCCCGGATTCCAGACCCTTAGTTAACTTATTTAAATTCGCGGTTAGATCACTGATAGCAGAATCTAAAGCTGGTAAGTCTTCCATCGCAATTGGTAAAATCTCTACAGATACATCGGCAGTACCATCTGCTGTCAGTTTCCCTGCCAATTCAGGTGCATAAAATACAACCGTTCGATTTGGAGTTAAAATTTCAGCATCCGCCGCTCCTGTTCCCGTCATTCCTAAAGAAAGAGTGTAGGATGACGATTGCTCCGTTAACTTAGCATCAACAGAAACATCGTTTAATAATTTCACATCGGACAGGCTTGCTGCTTCAACCGTGTAGCTGGGATCAATTAACAGATTCCCTAATGGGGCTCCCGGGGTCCCCACAACCAAATATGTAGCAACGGCTGATGAAGCAATCATCTTTTTGGTTCTCTGCATTTTTACGTCATTTAACCTCTTAAGCTTCCGTTTGTAATTATAATTTTTCATCAAGGTTCCTCCCTTTTTAATGGTTACACTATTTTCTAATCGTTTTAAAAAACAATGTGTTCCATGATTCTTCATAACTTTTACTATCAATTGAATTTGTGTCTGAAGTATTTTCATAGAGGAATATTTCAGTGGTTCCCTGCAGAATATGATTATTGAAAATGTAGTAAAATTCGTGGGTGTATTGTTAAATTTTGTAATTATAAGTCAATCTTATTAACTACAATAATAAGCTAAAATTAAAAAATCAAGCTTATTGACAAAAATTGTCAAAACATTCTAAATACTAACAAGCTATCGACAAATGATACGCGGAACAAAGGCGGAAGCTCCGTTTGTTCAGCTGTGGCTCCAGGCAAAAAAAGGAGCATCCCCTGAATGGGAATGCTCCTTTCTGGTCTAAAAAAACGTCCCTACCAATGACTGTGATCCTGAAACGTCTTATTCATCGTCTGTCGTTCTGTCTCAGCCAGTGCACGATCACGACTCTGATCCTGTTCCTTCATTTTCTGTGGATCCTTCACCTTATGCTTCCGGTCAAAAAGAAAACCAATAGAAACAATCAAGGCAAAGAAAAGAAGCAAATATACAAGAAACAACGTGGTCACTCCTTTTTATAGAAAAATAAGAAGGAAAGCGTTAAGCTCCCCTTCCATCAATAAGCCCCGCGTATATGGGGATGAACCTCATTCCGATAAAATTCCTTCAACTGATTCGCCTCATCCGTACTAAAAGATGGAACAGATAAAGCTCCGAGGTTATCCTCCACCTGTTTTATGTTTTTGAACCCCGGGATGACGCAGGAAATTTCATTCTGATCCAATATCCACCGTAAAGCTGCTCTGGTCATATTTTCCCGGTTATTCGCAATCCAGCTGAGCTTCTCACTCAGTTCCACACCTTTTGCAAATTCCAGACCGGCAAAGGTTTCCCCGACATTAAACTCTTCTCCGTTCTGATTAAATCGGCGGTGATCATCCGATTCAAATTGATGATTTTTGGTAAATTTACCCGTCAGCAGACCACTGGCCAGGGGAACTCGTGCCAGAATCCCGACACCCTGCTTCTTGGCTTTAGGCAGCAGTTCTTCTAAAGGCTTTTGCCGGAAAATATTAAAAATTACCTGAAGCGTACGCACATTTGGATTTTCCAGACAGAGCAGTCCTTCTTCTACGGTTTCCACACTGACACCGTAGTACCTGATTTTCCCTTTCTCCTGCAGCTTATCAAGCACCTCAAATACTTTACCATCCTTTAATATCTCCATTGGCGGGCAATGAATCTGATAAAGATCCAGGCGTTCACGGTTCAGTCGCTTCAACGTATTTTCCAAATAGGTACGCACCTGCTCTTCCGAATAGTTGTCCGGGTCATGAATATCGCCTGCTCTGCAAAATTTGGAAGCAATGTGGATACGGTCTTCCTTCCCTTTTGTTGCCTTAGCCAGTAATTCTTCACTGTGGCCATCGCCATAAACATCCGCTGTATCAAAAAAGTTGACTCCAGCATCCATTGCAACATCCAGTGCCTGCAGGGCTTCCTTATCTGACGTTTTTCCCCATGCTCCACCTATCGCCCAGGTTCCGAAGCTTAATTCACTAACCTTTAAATCTGTATTTCCCAATTGACGATAGTTCATTTTTTCGCCTCCTTAGTCTTCGCGAAACCTTAATTTACAAAGGAATAACACCTGTCAATAGCCTCCATATTACGAATGGTATCCCTCCCTGTATAGAACGGCTCCCCGTCCTCCAGAACCGCCTGTGAAAAATGCTCTACTTCTGCCTTATACTGATCCTTAATAAGTGTCTCTTCCCGAACTTCTCCTTCTTTTTCAACTCTGACAATTCCCTTATGATTATAATTATCTGGTCGATAAGCACGAGGTACCGTAATGATTCCCTCTGTACCTACTACCTCATATTTGGAACGAAAAGGCATTTTAAAGCTGCAATCAAATACCGCCTTTATCCCGCTTTTCATATGAAAAATTCCGTATGCCGACGTATCCACCCCAAACTCAGGGTCAACATCCGCCTCCACGTGGACACTTTCAGGCTCATCTTCTAAGATGTGGCGAATGGAATGAATACAGTAGCAGCCGATATCATAAATACTGCCGCCCCCTTTGGTTGGATCCATACGAATATTTCCTTCTGGCTTATCCAGCAAAAAAGAAAAGCTCGCCTTCATCAGCTGCACCTCTCCAATTTCCCCTGAAGCGATGATTTCCTTCACCCGATCATGTTGACTATGAAACTGATACATGAAGCCTTCCATATATTTGACCCCGTTTTTTTCGCAGGCCTCCACTAATTCTTTTGTTTCAACAGCATTAATGGCAGCTGGCTTTTCAGATAGGACATGCTTTCCTTTTTCCGCCGCCTTGATTACCCACTCCTTATGTAAATGGTTAGGTACAGGAATATATACCGCATCAATTTCCGGATCATCTAATAAAGCCTCATAGCTTTCATGGACTTTAGGAATGTGAAGCTGAGAAGCCACATCCATGGCCTTTCCCGAATCACTGCCGCTTGCTATGGCCCGGACTTCCGCATTCTCTGCTCGACTGATGGCAGGAATGAGTTGTTTTTGTGCAATTCCTGCTGTACTTAAAATCCCAAAACGAACGATTGCCATGTTCGAATCCCCCTAACAGGAAAAATTTTGTGTCTATTTATATATTACATACGAGAGGTCTGTAATCCTTCCATTAAATTTTTATACAAAAATTTGAAACATTTTCCACCTTAAAATCGTCTATTTATACAGGGAGGGAAACGTCATGAGAAAGGTTCTGGGTGGAATTGGCATCTTTTTTCTTCTAATATCCGGCTGCAGCTCTTCAAACTTATTGCCTCATCATCCCATTGAAAAAGTAGTGGTGAAGAAGACGGACGATCAAAAGACTTATACAACGACTGATGAGGAAGAAATTCAAATGCTGAAGCAGGCGTTTCAGGAAGCGGAAAAATTAAATGGTGTAATGGATATCCGAACGCACGATTATGAGGTCACCTTTTATTTTGATGATGAAGAGTCAAAAACGTTATGGATGTGGCTGACAAAAAAATCAGGGATGGCTATGGATCCGGCTAACACACATATCGGCTATGATTTAAAATCAAGTCATGTTAAGGATTTACATACCATTAACTACTTTAAGAACTCATAAACCAAAAGAAACCCCCAGGTATCCTGGAGGTTTACTTATGTTTAGACAGTTTGTTCCCGTTTGCGCAGCTCTATGCGGCGAATTTTCCCTGAAGTGGTTTTAGGCAGTTCCTCAATAAACTCAATTTTGCGTGGATATTTATAAGGCGCCGTCTGCTTTTTCACATGATCCTGCAGTTGTTTTATGAGTGCTTCTTCATCAGCAGGAACCTCTCCTTTTAAAACCACAAACGCTTTGACAACAGCCCCACGATCAGGATCAGGGCTTGCTACAACTGCACACTCCTGTACTGATGGATGCTTCACCAGGGCATCCTCAACCTCGAAAGGCCCAATTGTATAGCCCGAACTTATGATAATATCATCGCTGCGACCTTCAAACCAGAAGTAACCGTCCTCATCTTTGGATGCCTGATCACCTGTCAAATAGTAGTCTCCACGCCTTGATGCCTTTGTTTTTTCAGGCTCTTTATAGTAGTGCTTAAATAAAGCAGGTGTATCCAGATGGACGGCAATATCCCCTACCTGCCCCGGTTTGACCGGTTCGCCATTTTCATCAATGATTTCAACCAGATTGCCAGGTGTAGGCTTGCCCATCGAACCTGGTTTAACCTCCATACGCTTCGTAACACCGACCAAGAGAGTATTTTCCGTCTGGCCATAGCCGTCCCTGACAGTCACATCAAAATGGCTTCGGAAGGTATCAATGACTTCACGATTTAAGGGCTCACCTGCAGAGACTGCGCTGTGAAGGTGAGTTAAATGATAGTCTGAGAGATTATCAACTTTGGCCATAAGCCGGTATTCTGTTGGTGTGCAGCATAACACATTGACTTCATACTGATCGAGTAGCTGTAAATATTTTTGCGGGTCAAATTTCCCGGCATAAACAAAACCAGTCGCCCCTGATCCTAATACTGACAGGAATGGACTCCAGAGCCACTTGGCCCATCCAGGTCCTGCTGTCGCCCAAACTGTGTCGTTCTCTTCAATGCTAAGCCAGTTGCTCGCCGCTGTTTTCAAATGGGCATAGCCCCACCCATGGGTATGTACAACGCCTTTTGGATTGCCGGTTGTGCCTGATGTATAAGAGAGAAAGGACATGTCATCCCGTGAAGTGTTCGCGATTTCCAGCTGATCACTCTCAGCATCCATTAATGAATCCAGCAATACCCAGCCTTCCTTCTCCTGTCCAACAACGAGCTTCTTCACATTGTTAATGCTGCTTACTTGATCAAATTCATCGGTAAATGGATAATAGCTGATGACAGCCTTTGCTTCCCCGTGACTCAGCCGATACTCAATGTCTTTCGCCCGGAGCATTTCCGAACTGGGGATCACCACAACCCCAATTTTTAAAGCAGCAATATAAATCTGGTAAGCTTCAATTCTCTTAGGGACCATAACAAGAATTTTGTCCCCCTTCTGAAGCCCCAGATTCAAGAAAGCGTTTCCAATTTTATTGGCATTTTGAATCAGTTTCTTATATGTAATCTCAGCTGTCTGTCCCTGATCATCCTCCCACTTGATCGCCAATCGGGCTGGATCATCAGCAAAACACTCAAATTCCGACACAATATTATATTTCTGCGGAGCAATTAACTCATCCTGATACAAACACTCATCCCCTTTCCGTTTTTCTCCATTTTACCAATTTTTTAGAATTTTTCAATAAGAGGGCGGGACTGTCCCCACATCCTTTAAAGCGTTAACGCGTTAGTGAATGTGGGGACTGTCCCTAGCTTAATTATTTTCTTTCCATCAGATTTAGGCCGATTCCCATTATGATGACGGTCATCAGTAGGAGGATGCTTACCGGGAACATTGTCTCGCTCAGAGTCTGTCCGTAGATGGTAACGGATTTCAGGGCATCCATTATATATGTGACAGGATCGATATGAGACAGTGCCAGCATACCTTTGTTGCTTACAATTTCAATTGGCCAGTAGGATCCTCCAACCATTGCCATGCTAACCGCTGTCAGTGAGGTAATAGCGTTAAACGTTTGATAGTTTTTCGAGATGGCAGCAATCAATAACGATAAAGAGACAATGGCTAACACATAGGGAATCAGCAGAATCAGAGTCTCCGGAAAACTACCGTAAAAATTTACATCAAACCCGAATTTCATGATGCTAAATACCATTACAACCTGAATATAGCCAAGAATAAAGGCATAGCTTAAAATCCCTGCATACATCTCCCATTTCTTAACGGGCGACAAAATAAATCGGTCCCAAATCTTTTGTTGTTTTGCCACTAAAATTTGAATGACATTATAAGCTACTGTATATATAACAAAAAAGACGGTCATTCCGAATATCGCCTGGAGCTCGGCATCATATGCAAAGCTATCTTCATCCGCCAAAGTGCTCGTTTCAATAGAGAACATAGGTGCCTCAAGCTGCTCCATCACCTTTGTCTGGTTACCATCAGCCGAAGCAATCTTTTTATCCTGCAAGTAATATGCAAAAGCCTTCTGGATATTCTGTTCGAGGATGACCTTTGCAGGCGTTTCTGATGCAATGACAACTTCATAGTGATCTTCGTATAGATGTAATCCTGCTTCTGCATTTCCCTCACGAATGCTTTTATACAACTCCTCTTTTTCTACCATTTCAAAACTCTGAGTATCCGCTTCTTCAAGATGATTCATCACCAGCTCTGTATTTTCCTTAGACATATCACTATACACAGGCAGATTGGCTTGACCAAATGAGCTGAGACCAAAAAATAACGCAAATAATATACTTACCCCTGTCATTAAAAGAAATGTGGACGGTCTCCGTAATAGTAGTTTGAATTGTGCATACAGAATCCCCTTCATACCGCCTTCCCCCTTTTCGGAAAAATAACAACAGCCATTACGAGAGTCACAAGTGTAAGTCCGCCCAGATAAAACAAATAGCCGCTAATATCCTCCATTCCATACCCTTGAAATGCAGACAAAAAAGCTGTCAGCCCAGATCCATTTGGTGTTAACTTTCCGAGAGTATTTATCACATCTCCTCCTATAGGGAAAAAGCTCCCACCAAAAAAGGCAAATAACGTAACAATTGCGCTTCCAAAAATGGCAGATGCCTGATCTGAGTTAAGGCGATAATTGATAGAAGTTAAAAGTGACGCAATACCTCCAACCGAAAAGCTTAATAAAATTGATGTTGCCAAAAATGAGGGAAAGTTCGGTAAAGTAACATCAAAAATCGTAACGGAGACACTAAACAATATCATTAATTGAATAAACCCTGTAAATGAACTGGAGATGAATATACTTAAAAAGTAAACCCATCTAGAAACATTTGCTATGAGAATCCTATTAAATAAATGATCTCTTTTTTCCTCGTAAGCATATGCACCCATTGTAGAGGCAATATATAAAACAAACATCACACTCATACCCACTACATAATAGGTCGTATTCGTAATAGGATTCATCCCTGATATAGCCACTGTTTCCCCTTTCACATCCTGAGAGGTAATCCTTAATTCACCAAGTCCATTTTGCTCTAAAATCGTCGAAGTCTGTAATTGTTCCTGATAGGCTACCAGTAAATCTTCTATAACCTGACCTGCTAATTCTTCCTCCTGATTCACATATAATGACAATTCTGGTGGTTCTCCTTCACCTAAAAAAATAGATTTCACAAGTCTATAAGAAAAATTCTCCGGAACTTCAATAATAGCTGCGTATTGTTTGTTTACTTTTGCAGTATTCATTTCTTCCACACCGATTTCCTTAACATCCACCATTTCCTGATGCTTAGGACCACCCAGGACGTCTTGTTTTAATATCTGAATCGGTTGAAACTCAGTGATTCCTTGGACCATATCATTTCTGGCATCTTCAGGAATGGACATCTCATTTATTTCTTCTTTGATTTGATTTAATTGAGATTCCTCACTTGTATGCTCTACGATGGCTACTTTTGCATCAATCTCAGGTGTATCTTCCGTCATTAAATCGCCAATCGCAAAATTAATGATAAAAACAAGAATAATAGGCATTACGAGTAAAAGTGTGAAATTGGTCCTGTCCCTGATCATTAAAAGCAGCTGTTTTTTCATAAACGCAAACAACATATAAACCCCTCCTAATCCCGTAAGCCCTTTCCTGTTAGATGAAGAAATACATCTTCCAATGACGGGGGTTGAATTTGAACAGATTTTAAGATTGTCCCGTTTTCATTGGCTATATTTATAATGGTTTGAAAAAAATCAATCTCACGAGGAACAATCACACTGACTGATTTATCCTGATTATCGATTTGCCTCACAGAAGGATGGTCCTTCAACGTGTTTAAAAAGGTCTCCTCCATTGTTTCGACCTCAATCACAACCGTTTGCTCAGCTGACAGAATCCCTTTAATTTCGTTTTTATTTCCAGAGGCAATAATATGACCTTGATCCATAATATAAATCCGATCGCATAAGTACTCCGCTTCCTCCATATAGTGACTCGTATAAAGAATGGTTAGGTTCTGCTCCCGATTTAACCGTTTAACGGTATCTAAAATATATTTTCTTGATTGTGGATCAATCCCCACCGTTGGCTCATCCATAAAAATCAGCTTCGGTTCATGCAGCAAGGCCACACCAATATTTAATCGCCTTTTCATCCCACCAGAAAAAGTCTTCACAAGATCATGTTGTTTCTCCTGAAGTCCGATAATCTCCAGCACTTCCTTAATTTTTGTACTCATCACATCAGAAGAAAGACGATAAATTTTTCCGAAAAATTGCAGGTTTTCCATTGCAGTCAGATTTTCATATAATGCAATTTCCTGAGGAACAACCCCAAGATGTTTCCGTAAATACTGCGGCTGTTTAATAATACTTTCATTAAAAAAGCGAACATCCCCACTTGTTGGAGAAAGCAGCGAAGAGATGATCGAAATGGTGGTCGACTTGCCTGCCCCATTTGGACCAAGCAGCCCGACAATTTCGCCCTGTTCAATAAATAAATTCACACCATCTACAGCCTTGGTCTTCATAAACTGCTTTTTTAAATCTAAAGCTTCCAGCATAAAACTTCCCTCCTGATTTTAAAACGTTTAACCAGCCCTATTTATTCTTATCATATAGAACTTAAAAACCCTCCGCATCATCCTGCAGTCACTAATTGTGACCCTGAGATGTGACGGAGGTCATGTAGGCAAGTTATGTGGGAATCCCAACGTGAGAAGATAATCAAGGTGATGGTTCTGACAGTTAGTTGGATATATTATGAAAAATTGAATAGGAGAAGGACGACATTTGTCTGATTTTAGTGGCTTGAGATGAATAGAGGTTATTTATCTGTAACGGGGCGAACTTCATCTGTTCTCAAATTTAGTAAAGTGGACATAAGGAAGGCCTGGATATCATGCATCCAGGCCTATTTCTCTTCAGCCATTATTTTTTCTTATCATTCCTGAAAAAATTGGTCAGCAGTATGACAATAACACTTAGTATCATCACAGGTCTCGCGTAGGATGTATAAGGCTCCGGGGCACCTGTGATATTTTCGTGCATAGCTGCCCCAATTATGAAAATAACAATTCCAATCCAAAAGATGATATTTCCTGTTCTCGTATATTTGTGCAAGCTCTTTTCCTCCTAAAACTCTTTAACTCGTGTTTTAATATGTAATATAAACCAGGTGAAATAACCGGCAATGAGGACAAGTAATATTTTTACAGCGATTAAGGGCACCACAAAAATGACTGTATAACCAATTGAGATCCATATTAATGAAACACCCATGATTTTCGCCTTTAATGGAATTCCTTTTCCGGCACGATAATCCCGAATATATGGACCAAACCATTTATTATTTATCAGCCATAAGTAAAGCCTTTCCGAACTTCGGACATAACAGGCTGCTGCCAGTAATAGCAGAGGTGTGGTTGGTATTAATGGTAGCACAATCCCTATAACCCCTAAAGCAAGAGAAAGAGTCCCGCCAATAATGAGAAGCAGTTTCTTTAGACTACTCATGATCGTCACCTTACTTTAGTACTAATGCGTACACTTCTATTATAACACAGGGACTGTCCCCACATGCTTTAAAGCGGTAAAGCAATCCTAAGCCAAATCGTTCTTTACGGCGAAAATGGCGAGCTGCGTCCGGTCTCTCAGTTCGAGCTTATGAAGGGATTGGGTGATATGATTTTTAACCGTTCCGACCGATAAATAGAGTTCATTGGCAATTTCTTTATTTGTTTTGCCCTCCCCTACAAGGCGGGTAATGGCAAGTTCCCTCGGAGATAGGGGAAGTTCGCGGGGTTCAATTGTAGATTTTTTCAGCAGACGTGGCATCATTTTGGCTGCCACTTCATCATGGATAGTCATCCCGCCATTTAAACAGCTATGTATTGCCTGTAGTAATTTTTCTGGTTCAGCCGTTTTTAGCAAAAACCCGTCAGCTCCCTCCCTTAGAGACTGCTCTGCATATTCCTCATCATTGAAGGTCGTCAACATTAATACATAAACATTTGGATAGCGTTTTTTAATATGATGAGTTGCCTCAATTCCGTTCATCACTGGCAGACGAATATCCATAATCACTAAATCAATCATATGCTCATCCATTTTCCGAAGTGCTGCTTCCCCATTTTCAGCCTCGGCAGTTACTACCAGTGACTCGTCCTGTTCAATCATCATTTTCAACCCACTACGGACAATACTCTGATCTTCCACCAGCAATACGTTATAACGCATCCATGTTCTCCTCCCTCAACGGCAAAGTCCCAGCCACAACAAATTCGTTATCATTCTGGTAAACATGTAATTGACCGTCCAGTTCTTCCACTCGCTTTTTCATATTCTTTAAACCAAATCCCCATTCCCAAGGTTTATCTTCATGCACTCTATTTTTAACTGTGAAGGCCAAATCCTCTGCCGCATTTAATGCCAGCACAACCCGTATTTCACGTGAATACGCATGTCGCATAGCATTGGTTAATGACTCCTGTAAAACCCGATACAATGCAATATTCTGGTCATTTGTTAAATGTGCAGACAGAACTCCCTGTTTTAATGTGAAATCTAAGTGAATATGACTTTCTGCTTCCAATTTACGAATCAGCTGCAACACAGAAGAGATGCCCTCTGTCTCCTCGGCCTGGAGGGTCTTCACCGCATGTCTGGTTTCTTCCAAACTATCAGAAGCCAACTGCTTTAGTTCCTCGTATTCCGGTCTTCTTTCCTGCATCATAAGCACCTGCAGTCTCATGAGCAACGCCGTTAACTTATGACCAACTGAATCGTGGATATTCCGAGCAATTTTCGTTCGCTCCTCCAGCCTTGCCGCCCGCTCAGATTCATGAGTCTGCCTTTTTAATTTACGGTACTCACTGACCAGCTTTTCGTACATCTCCTGCTGTTCTGCCTTCTCTATCTGTATTTCATTCCACTTTAAGACAGGATAGCTTATGGCTATGGCTAATAGAATCCATGCTATATGAAACTGATTATGTAAATAAAATGACAGCATCGCCAATCCCAATTGAAAGAAAAAATAGATTCGAAATGACTTCAAAGACAAATCTATGATACTATTGATGACTAAAAAAAATCCATTGAGCATAAAATATGGATTTAAAACAGCACCATTTTGCCATCCTAAACCAACGATAAGAAATGACATGACCATATACATGATTAGTGGTTGTTTAACGAGAGGAATAAAAAAATAAACCAGGAAAAATAGACTATATATACCTAACATGAGGGCTGATAGACGATTTCCCTGATATTCATAAAAAAGTGCTAAGGCAGCAAATATGAGCAGAGGTAAAAACGAATACCAAAACCGGCGCAACGACAATCCCCACTTCCAATTATGGATTTCAATAACAGCAATGATGAAATCTCATCAGCCATTACCATTCATCTTCTTAATTAGCCGGAGCTGGAATCGATACTTCCGGCTGTTGATTTCTTAGACCATCTAATCCTTCATGATAATATGCATGTATCTTCAATTGAAATTCAATGTTCCCTTCAGAAGGCTGAGAAAAAGCAAATTGTTCCCAAAGGTTGGGACTGTCCCCACATGCTTTAAAGCACTAAAGCACACATTCCACGAAAAGACTGATTTTCAATGCTTCGTCTGGCATTAAAAATCAGTCTCATCCTTACTGTAAAGGATTTTGTTTAGCAGCACTTTCCGGAATATCGATTGATGGCTGAGTTCCACGGAGTCCATCGAGTCCTTCACGATAGAACGTATTTATGACCAGTTGATACTGGATTGCCTCATCCTGCTCCCCGGGACTGGAAAATGTAAATTGGTCAACAGATAAAATCCGTTCACTGTTTTCCAGAAAGTCGATAAACCCAATCATATCATCATAGGATGGGGACTGAACTTCAAGATGAAAGGTAATGCCCTGCAGGTTTTCACCCGCACCTTCAACCGGGAGTTCTGCCGTACCATTGGAGCTGATATCATAGCTTGACACCACGCTGCCTGTTTCTGACTGGGCATCATAAATAATCGAAAATACCTGCTCATAAAAGGGTTTTAAGGGTAGCTGACGCTGTAATTCAACAGAGTCAGCGGTAAGATCCATATTCTCTACCTCTTCAAGCCGGCTCTCCAGTGTTTCCATCAGCCTCGTCTCATGTTCAAGGGAGTCCTGCGTCTCTCTCTGCTCTCCCTGTAATGGACGAATTTGGAAAAGGTATGCCCACACCACTCCAATAAGGAAAATCCCGATTAATAGAATGGCGACAAGTCTTTTCGTTCTTGATAATGAACTCATTCGCTCCCCTCCCTTAAAGAATCCCGTTTGAGGACAATGTCATATTGAGCTAAATAAGAGGGTGGCTGGTCAAGGCCGTTAGCTGCAGTTCCGCCGCCTCCGTCCAGCTGGGCCTCATCACTGCTTACGATTGAAAGACTTGCGGAGGTGATCCAATCCTGTTGATTTAAATGATAGAGGTAATGGGATGCATCCACATCCTCCTGAACCAGTACCTGTAATACCACACGGTCACCCGTATACTCATAGGAATCAAAATATCCGTTTTCAGGCAACAGCTCACTGAGTTGTGTAATGATTAAATCACTATCAATGGGATAACTGCTCAAACTCGTAACCGAAGACTCAAGTGATTGTAAATCCTGATAACCAGAGTTACTCATTTCCCCCTGCAGATCTGCCCGAATGGTTTTCATTTCACTTAGAGCAGATTCGGTACGTTCAATATCGTTTTTTATAAGAGTCGTTAAAAGAAAAACAACAGCAATTAAAAGAACAATAAGGCCTATCATACTGATGACAAACCACTGAAATCCTTTGCTTTTTTGTTCACGTTTTTGGAGTAAATTGATTTCGACTAACATCACATACCCTCTTTCAAAGCCAGACCTATAACATTATAAAACGAACTGCCCATCTTCATATCTTTGGATCCCTGAACATCCTCCGGCGATAAAATATCAATCGGAATATTTAGCCTGTCCTTCACCTCATGGAACAAATCTTCCAAGTACGGATGATCACCTGTCAGTAAGATACGGGTAACCTCCTGATCCCCGTTATGCAGGGAATATTGATAAAATCGCCGCAAGCGTTCCATTTCGGTATAGATTTCCTCAAATGCGGCGTGAACCTTTTCGGAATCAAAATGCTCCCGGGTTAACGGCTCGTCCTGATTCACAGGTGTAACCTTCCATGTATCCTCAGGGTAGGAAACATCCACTTCCTGCATAAACACCGGCTTATGCTGTTCAAAAATACTGTTCGTGACAGACTTTACATTAAACTGAGCCAGCATGAAAATATCCTCTTCATTCGTTTTCTTAAAATGATGGAAAAGCCTATATTGACAAAGGGAGGAAACATCAGCAACAACCGGATCTGTGTTTTCATCCTTGAAATAATCATAGTACATATCCACTGTCTCCTCCGATGAAGCAACAATCAGAACCTTTTTGACTCCCTCCTGAACGCCGAGCGATACGGCTTCAACAATCGGATTATCAAAGGGCAAATGAATGCTGTGTCCCAGTTCAAAATATATGTGACCCGTAAGTTCATCATCGGCAATCTCAGGGGATACATCTACGGTGCGGATAATAACCGAGGAATCAGGCACTATAAACCGGATTTGTTTGTTCTTCAACTGCCATTTTTCCATACATTGCTTCAGAACCTTCGCAAATGCTTCATCATTAATAATCTGACCATTCTCAATGACACCACTTGGAATATAATGCTCTTTACACTGGGTGAGCACAAGGGGGTTGCTGCTTTTGATCTCAGCATAGCGAATGACGTAATCCTGAATCTCAATATTCGCGATTTTTTTGTTTTTGCCTAACACCATATCCTTCACCTAATTCTATTAATATTGTAGAAAGAAACAGAAGTACCAA
Organism: Salinibacillus aidingensis; assembly: GCF_039522525.1. Taxonomy (GTDB): domain Bacteria; phylum Bacillota; class Bacilli; order Bacillales; family Alkalibacillaceae; genus Salinibacillus; species Salinibacillus aidingensis. The sequence continues at coordinate 222,106 of NZ_BAAADO010000005.1, read as the reverse complement.
TCGATAAGACGACTGCCATAAAAATAGGCAATCAGGCTTCCTGCCATAATGAAGGGCCCAAAAGGAACGGGCTTTTTCCGTTGCACCTTTCCTGCCGCTATTCCAATCAGCCCGACTACAGCCCCTATTAATGAAGAAAGAAAGATAGCCACAAGCAGATTTGAGAATCCAAGGGCGACACCTAAAACGGCAAATAATTTAATATCTCCTCCACCCATTCCGCCTTTACTTACCAGAGCGATCAACAGCAGAAGCACAAACCCTGTAAGAAAACCGAGCAAGGGATCGTACCATGTATGTAAATGAATGAATGCTCGTTCAATTCCTAGAAGAATAATAAAAATGATAAGTACTTTATTGGGAATAAGCATGTATGCCAAATCGCTGACGGTGATGATTAATAAAAGTGAAATGAGTGTAAAAGCTACGATAATTTCCGGATCAAATCCAAAGATATAAAAAGAAAAAGCCAATAATCCCCCACTAAGAAGTTCTATGGCCGGGTAAATGGGTGAGATTTTTTGTGAACAGCTTGAGCATTTCCCCTTCTGCCACACATAGGACAGGACAGGGATTAATTCCTTCCAGGTTAATGTGTGATGGCAATGGGGACAGGCTGATCTCGGTCTTACTATCGATTGCTTTTCGGGTACACGTAAACCGACTACATTAAAGAATGAGCCTAAAATGAGTCCGAGAATAAATAGGTACAGGTAGATTAGCCACAATGTTTTCAGTCCTCTGGTTTAGATTTGGGGAAGTGCAGCTTATAAAAATAAGCCACACTATAAAATAATTTATCCATTAGTATTATTCGGAATTGTTGTAGCATCGTCCCCACTTTCATCGTCATTAATCTCCTGTTTTGTAGCACCGTCAAAACTTAGTGTAGTATTTCCAGCCTGAACATCAACTGTTATTGTGATAGGTTGAGCTGATAAATTAACTTCTGCATCATTAAAATCATCATTACTTAGTTCAAGGTAGCCTTGTGTTTCTAACTCTGAAGCCTTAACCGTTGTATCAGTTCCATCATCTGCTGAGGCAGGATTAACTTCCATCTTATACAACTGTGCTGCCTCTAATATTTGTAACGCATCAGACTTCACACCATCTTCCCTTGAATTCTGAATAATATTCCCAATCGCCGGTATCGCAATTGCTGCAATAATCGCAATAATCACAATAACCGCCAATAGCTCAATCAGCGTAAAACCTTTTTCCTTCTTCAACGTCTTTTTTAACATACAGGTATTTCCCCCTTATTTTTATTTAATCTGTGAGCGTGTGGACTCACAATCGTAACCGAATTAGTTAACGTTTTGAAACATCTCGAACATCGGTACCATAATGGACAATACAATAAAACCGACCACTCCTGCGAGCAATATAATCATCAGTGGTTCAATTAATGACTTCATCTGGTCGGTTGCGGTTTCAACTTCTGATTCGTAAAAGTCGGCGATGCGGCCAAGCATCTGGTCTAACGATCCGGTTTGTTCGCCGACGGTAATCATTTGGGTTACAAGCGGCGGGAATGCCCAGTGGTCTGCCATCGGGTCCGATAACGACCTGCCCCGCTCCAGGGTTGTCCTGGATTCCCGCAGTACTTTAGCTATGACCTGGTTCTCGATGACTTTTTCCGTTAAGCGCATGGCTTCGAGAATAGGAACTGAGTTTTTCAGCAGTGAGCTTAACGTTCTCGACATGCGCGCCAGGATAGATTTTCTCATCAACTTCCCAAATATCGGCAGCTTTAACAGAATAGAATCCAGGTAAATTTTCGTTTCCTTATTTTGTCTAATCAATAATATGGATACGATAAAAGCTAATAATAGCAAAACAAGAATGTACCAGTATTGAACCATCCAGTCACTTGTCGCGATAACAAACTGAGTAATGGCCGGTACCTCTCCCCCGAATTGATCGAACATATTAACGAATGTTGGAACAATGCTTATTAATAGAAAAATGACAACACCTGTAGCCAGCAAACCGACAACGATCGGATAGGATAATGCCGATTTCACTTTTTCCTTCGTCTTATGCTGTTTCTCAAAGTAATCTGCCATTTCTTCCAGCGTTTCTTCCAGGGAGCCACTTACCTCTCCCGCGTGAATCATATTGGTAAACAAAGCGGAAAAAACTTTCGTGTGCTTCTGAAATGATGCAGATAAGGAGTTCCCTTCCCTTAAATCATTTTCAACCTGGGCCAGTGTTTTCCTTAACACCTTGCTTTCGGTCTGTTCAATTAAAATTCTGACCGAATCCACAATGGTGACCCCTGCTTTGATTAAGGTGGCAAATTGCCGTAAGAAGATGACAAAATCAGAGAGCTTAACAGGATTGCCAATGTAAATATCGGTATTCCATATGGTCTGTTTTTTCTCCTGAACCTCTAAAGCCCGTAATCCACGCTCCCGCAAAATGGAGCGAACGGATTGCTTCGTTTCTGCCTGTATAACACCTGATTTTTTGTTCCCCTGCCGATCACGAGCCACATAACTAAATTGTTGAGCCATAGCGATTCTCCCCTAGATAACCTTGTACGCTTTCATAAGCGACAAGCTGTCTTTTTAACAAGGATTGAATGTTCATCTCTAAGGTGTGCATGCCTGCATCTCGTGATGTCTGCATAATATTGGGCAACTGATGAATCTTTTGATTGCGAATCAGACTGCTGACCGCTGAATTCTGAACCATAATTTCTGTTGCAGCAATTCGACCATTCCCGGATTTTAATGGGAACAAACGCTGGGAAATGATAGCCTTCAGCACAGATGAAAGCTGATAGCGAATCTGGCCCTGCTGAGCTGCGGGAAAAACATCGACGATCCGTTCAATTGTACTGGGCGCACTATTTGTATGCAATGTACCCAGGACTAAATGTCCGGTTTCCGCCGCTGTAATTGCAGTCGAAATGGTTTCTAAATCCCGCATTTCTCCAACGAAGATGACATCCGGATCCTGCCGCAGCGAAGCACGCAATCCTGTTGCAAAGTTTTGAGTATCCTGCCCAATTTGCCGCTGATCCACAATCGATTTTTTATGATAATGAATATACTCGATGGGATCCTCCAGCGTAATGATATGCTTCTGTGCGTGCTGATTAATGGAATCAATCATAGATGCCAGTGTTGTTGTTTTCCCACTGCCTGTTGGACCGGTCACTAGGATGAGTCCCTGAGGCTTGGACACAATTTTTTCTAAAATGGATGGTAAACGTAATTCCTCAATAGTGGGAATTTTGCCGGGTATCAGACGAATGGCAATGGAAATCCCTTCCCGCTGCTTGTACGCATTCACTCTGCACCTCAGTACTCCCTCTACTTCATAGGAAAAATCAACCTCCCCATCCTGCTGAAACTGCCTCTTAAGGGAGTCGGTAAACATGGATTGGGTAACGACCGCTAAATCCTGTGCTGTATAAGGCCGTTCTTCTGTGATTTTCAACTTCCCATGTACACGAAATACAGGTGGAAGGCCAACAGTCAGATGCACATCTGATGCAAATTCCTGATTTGCCTTTTGCAGTAAATCATCTAGGCTGTAACTCACGGTAGACCTCCTAATCCAGAGCTACCCGGAGAATTTCTTCTGTAGTAGTAACTCCATTTTTCACTTTTTCCAAACCATCTTCCACTAAAAACTTTAAGCCATTTTTGACGGCTATTTCTCTGATTTTCATAGATGATTCATCATTTAAAAGCGCCTGCTTGATCTCATCATCAATTTCAAGCACTTCATGAATGGCTGTACGTCCTTTATAGCCTGTCATATTACAGGTCGAACAGCCTTTGCCATAATACACCTTGTCCATGGAATAGCCATACTTTGAAAAAATCTGCTGTTCCCGGACGGTTGCCTCTCTTTCCATGGAACAGTCCCGGCAGATCTTGCGGACAAGCCTTTGAGAGACAACTCCATTTAAGGAGGAGGCAAGTAAAAATACTTCAACCCCCATGTCCTTCAGGCGGTTGATCGTACCGAGGGAATCATTGGTATGCAGTGTACTGAATACCAGGTGACCGGTAATCGAAGCACGAACAGCCATATCTGCGGTTTCCCGGTCCCGAATTTCCCCAATCATGATAATATTAGGGTCCTGGCGTAAAATGGCTCGCAGTCCTCTGGCAAAGGTCAGGCCTACATTCGGATTGACTTGAATCTGGTTAATCCCTTCTACCTGATACTCTACAGGGTCTTCAATGGTAATGATGTTGATTTCTTCATCATTTAATTGGCTAAGTGCCGAATACATAGTCGATGATTTACCCGAACCGGTCGGACCTGTTAACAGAACAATCCCGTGAGGCTGCTGGATCAGCTTTTTAAACTTATCAAGATTTTCCTCTTCAAACCCGATTTGGCTGATATCATTCTGTGCCATGCTTAAATCCAGCAGACGAATAACAACTTTCTCCCCATATACCGTCGGAAGGGTACTAATCCGCAAGTCCATTTCACGGTGATCAAGACTGAGCTTGGTTCTTCCATCCTGAGGAACGCGGTGCTCCGTAATATCAAGGTTTGCCATAATTTTAATTCTTGTAATTAAGGAGCCTTGAACATGTTTAGGAAGACTTCTTTCGGTGCGGAGTGCACCATCCACCCGAAAACGTACCAGTACTTTGGTTTCCATACAGTCAATATGTATATCACTGGCCCGCTGCACGGCTGCCTGTTGCAGAATCTGATTCACAAAATGGACGATAGGTGAATCTTCGTCCTCTATATCCTCCTGGTCCTCAGGCTCTGTCTCCAACTGTGCCGGAATTCCGGTTAGATCATCCACATCATAATACTTACTGATGTTACGGATAATCTCATCCTTTGTCGCTATTAATGGCTCAATACTGAATCCTGTTGAAAGGCGTAAATCATTAATGACAAAGTAGTCCATTGGATCAGCCATGGCAACATACAGCTTATTTCCTTCTTTTTTCAAAGGCATAACTAGATGACGTTTGGCAAATTCCTTGGAAACCATTCTGAACAGGGATGTGTCAAAGGGGTAATTGTAAAGGGTTACTCTTGGTATCCCTAATTGAAACTCCAGAACTTCAATCAGCTGAAGTTCCGTTACATAGCCCTTTTGTACCAGGATATCTCCCAGCTTCTGATTTTGTGTTTTTTCCTCCAGTGCCTGATCAAGCTGTTCCTGTGTAATAATTTCACTTTCAACTAACAGATCACCTAAACGCATATTTCTTTTAATGGCCACATGCATACCTCCAAACACCATCTAAAGTCCTATACATGTTCAAATACTTAATGATAATTACCGACTTCATAATACATTATACAGTAAAGTTCTTGTACAAATTAGGGAAATTCTTTGAAGAATGTTTAATTTTTCTAGTTTGTGGTAGATATAAACTAGTGATTTACTCTTGCAGAATGAGGTTGGATTAGTAGTTTTTTAGGAAGTTTTTACATAATTTATATTTTTTAACTATTATAGTACTATTGTTCAGCTTAAAAAACAACCTTTCCCCACTATTTTTTAATTTTTATTGCAGAATATTCAAAAATTTTTGAATATATGGTAACATCATATCAAGAATTGTAATATTTATCCTTAAATAGTCTATTTCTGTTATCCATTTCCGAAACAAACGAACTCCTGATTTACTCCTAATCTCGTTTTCAGACAAGATTTTTTGTTCCATCATGTTCATCTAAGAAAACACAGACTGAATAGAGAAAACCTGTGTTGAATAAATGCACATACGAATGGAGCTGAATACCTATGCCACTGAAAGAAGAAAAGGGCTTAACATTAGTAGAAGTTTTAGCCGGCATTGTCATCCTTTCTATCATCCTTCTATCTGTCGGAAGTTTTTTCATTAATGGGACAAAGTACTCCAACGCTTCCGAGCAGAAACTATCGAACGCCTACATAGCTAATAACATTCTCAACGAGTATAAACAATTAAGCTTTAAGGAACTTCATAACTGTCTTGGAGAGGACCACCTTGTCGATATCAAAGCCATCCTGAATATCCCGTCGGAAGAACAACCAGCCCTAAATGGGTTAGAAGCATCACTGACCATCTCTGAACATTCCTTAAAAAATCGCGTCGTTATTTTATCTGTTGAAATAGAAAATCGAAACAGTGATATTAATGATCACTATGAGATGAAAAGATATGTTAAAAGTGAAGGAGCCGTCTCCCCCAGTGAAGGTGGTGCATGCTCGATATGAGGAATGAACGAGGAGTTACGCTGGTGGAAGTCCTGGCTGTGTTAGCTCTTTCCAGTATCGTTCTTATAGGGGTTTACAGTTTTACCTCTTCTATGCTTAAAGCCGATGAAAGAACCAGTACAGCTACCGATATCCGTAACGAAGTCATCCTGATTACCGAACAGTTAAATCAGTTCTTTGTAAATACGGATAGTGTGAATATTTCAAGCGATAAGCCACTGCAATTTAAAGTCTTAAAACAAAAGTCCACAATTGATGAATCAGGTAAGGTAAAGCAAACAAACGCTGAGGCAGAATTTAAATATCAAAACGAAAATATTTATATCGATGGCAAACGTATCAATTCTGAATCCTACCAAATCACTGAGCCAGAGCTTATCAATCAAAATAAAAATTCTCATCTTCGTTTTACCGTTCAGCATCAAGAAAAAACGCACGTTACAAAGGACGTTAACCTGATTTACTCCACAGGAGGGGAAAATTGATGTTGAATAAGGGGAATCGTGAAAGCGGATATGTTCTGGTGTCTGTCCTGATGATTTTTTTATTTTTAACCTTACTTTCCACTGTTTTAATGGCTAAAGTCTTACAATCAAATAAATTTGTTGCCGTTGCGGAAAACAATATAGAAGAAAAGGTTGCCGCTGAAAATATTATCAAGGAAGCAACAGCATGGTTAGAGAAAGAGATACAGGGATTAAATGATTCCTCTGTTCACAGGTCAAGCGTAGTACAGGAAATTGAAGACACATTAAATGAACTGAAAACCAAATATCCAGTGGAAGTAAACGATAATATGATAAGCAATGATCTGAGTGGTTCAGGCAATGCAGTTATGAATGTGACCATTACTGCATCTGAAGGAGACACAAAATACACAACTGAATATACAATATCAACTTTGGCAGAGGTATTTAAGTATGCATCCGTTACACCAGGCAATCTATCCCTTAATGGTGCATCTTATATCAAAGGGGATTTATATGTAGGCGATGAGTTTCACTCTTCTAATAAAAGTAATTTCATAAGATCCAGTGACGATTACGCTGCGGAAACAAGCTATCCGACTATAGACGGAACCCTGACCATACCTAATGCTTTTAAGTACACGAAAGAGAATACTCAGCACACCCTCACTAATCCTATTACACAGGAAGGAATTGCACCTTATTTTTACAAGGAGGTACCCCAGTTAGTAGAAAGGGAACTGGATGATGAGCCGTTTGATGTTGAACAACTGGTAACGGAGGCTAAATCCCGTTTTGACAATGAGTTCTTAGATGGGGATTATGACACAGAGGTTCTGGAAATTGGTGGTGCCATTATAAATCAGCATATCGTAAAAGAGGGAGACACGCTTTATGATACTTTACAAATCAACTCAGGCAGTTCAGTAACGGTAAAAGGAGATTTATTCGTAAATAACGATTTAATCATGAAAAGTGGATCTGAATTGACTGTCCACGGCGATATTTATGTAAACAACTATGCAGATCCATGCATTGTTCTTCCTCTTATCGGCCAGGTATGCGGAGATGCTGATGATTCTGATGATGAGGGACTTATCAGTCGCACAGAACTAAGTGGTGATTTAACCGTTAACTCCACTATATTTATAAACGGTGCATTTGAAATGAAGAATTTGAATCTCGATGGTGTGGTTTACTCAAATGGGGAAGCCACCATTTCCGAGAGTATTACCATGGCAGGAAATGGATCAACTGTAATTACAAATGATAAAGCAACAGTTGAAGATTTAGACAACAGCAGTGGTGGAACGCTCGTCTTAATGACTGAAGGAGAGCTCAAAGTTCAAAACAATAACTCGTTTCAGGACAACCCAAGAGAAATGAATGCTTTCTTTTATACAAATTCTGACTTGGAAATTTACGGTGTATGGTCCAACATGAAAATCAACGGTGGTTTATACGGACAAAATATTACCTTAAATGCTGTCAAAGGAAAGGTTAAAGGCGTTAAAAAAGATGAAGGCGGAGGGACTTATAACCAGAGTGATTATGATCGTTATGCCTATGATGGTTTATTTGACGAAGGATTTTTAGATACAGTCGACTTTTTAGATCTTTTTAAAGATGTGGTTTACGTCGAAAAGAACCAGGACAGCATCGACTACACAAAATCCCGCCTCCAGATCGACTACAACGAACAATTGATGCTGAGTCCTCCAAAAGGCATCCCAATGGTCAACAACATTAGCCTGAAGAAAATTGACGAAAGATTCGAATAAAATTTGTTTGATTTTGTCGAAATATGTTTTATGATATAGAGAGTTATTCCTAGGGATAACTCTCTTTTTTGTTAGATTTTACGGTTCGTATCTATATCACAAAGGACTGTGACCGAATATGAATACACGCTTTAAGAACAAGATGATAAACGAGCAGGGCGTTACCCTCGTAGAAGTGCTTGTATCCTTTGTCATTTTGTCAATTATACTGGTTTCCCTATTATCTTTTTTCTCCCAGTCAGCCAGGACCAATCAAACGTCAGAGGAAATTCTCGATGCAACCTATATGGCCCAGACACAAATGGAAAAGCTCTATCAATTAAGTAAGGATCATTCTATTGCGCAAGGGATTACCCAATTGAAAGATCACAATTTCGCAAACACGATAGCAAGTGATGGACAAAACTCCTTTCATTTGGAGAAGCAAACCAGCCATTTTTGGATTACAGTTGAGATCAATCAGACCGAAAAAGATATGGATGATTTATATAATGTATTGGTTAAAGTCTATGACCAGGATAAAAAACGACTTGAGGCACAAATGGAAACCATTCTCGCATGGAGGAATGAATAGGTGAACTCCACAAAACATAATGAACAGGGCATGACCCTGGTTGAATTACTTGCCGTCCTCGCCATTATTTCCATCATTTTATTACTTATTGGCGCTGTCCATTTATTTGGGGTGAATCAATATCAGACTCAGTCCGAAGAAGTCAGGACACAGTCAGATATAAGATATGCGGCCAAGGATATAACAAAGGAGATTCGAAGCACAAATCCCGATCAGGTGGTCATCGCCAATAATCAAATTCATATCGGTCACGAAACCACGTACAGACTTGATGGCCAGATCCTAAAAAAGAACAACCGTAAGCTGGCAACGAATATCCGGGAGTTTACGGTTAAACAAAATGGAAGTGAAATTGAACTGCGTTTGATCAGCGTTCCCAATCCACATGGAAATTCCGTATCCATTTCTACTGTGATTTATCTCAGGGAGTAGGTGAAGCCAATGAACGTTTATGACAAAAAACAAACCATCCACAACGAAACAGGTGCTGCTCTCGTCAGTGTGTTAATGGTATTTGTTGTGTTCTTAATATTAGGGGTCAGCCTCTTAGGAACGGTAGCAGGCAATCTTCAGCGAACATCAGGTGAACGCAGCAGCCAAGCCACGTATTACATTGCTGAGGCGGGCATGAATTATAAACTAAAACAATTAAAGCTGAATATTCAGGACGCCTATGAAGATTCCACCTCCTCACCAATATTTTTTAATAAGGTTGAAAAAATCCTGGATGATAAAATATCCGGTGAATTGAAGACATTTGAGCCTTCTTTTGGGGAGCAGCCTGTTGCAACGGTAAAAATTGAAGATTTGGCCAGGGAAGAAAACCATTCTGAACGTAAATATAAAATTTCTTCTACAGGTACAATTGGCAACCAATCAAGAACAGTAGCAACGGTGTTCACGTTAAACTGGCAGGAGAAAAATGAAAGTACGTTTTACATACCAGAGGAAATGGCCTTATTCACAGTGGAACCCTTTACTTTAACGGGAGATGCGTTTATAGAAGGAGATATTGGCACACTTGCCACAGTCGATATAAAAAAAGAAAGCAACCATAAAGGGGAAGTCTTTGAAGATATTCAGCTTGACGAAGATGTAAGTCTTGAAATGCCGCCCTTTCCTTCTGTCCAGGACTATAAAGAACGGGAATTTGATCGTAACCAATCAGAGCTTGCCCTTGATCAGAATTACTCATTCTCTAAAATCAATCTAAAAAGTGACCTTGATATCAATACCCTGAACTCAGATAAACAATTGGTCGTGGAACAGCTGGATTTAAACGGTCATGATATCGAAATTTCAGGTACAGGGAAACTGGACATTTTTATCACTGACGATTTGAATCTCGTTCGTGGCAGACACCATGGATCCGATCGGGGTTCCATCAATACAAATGGAACTACTGAATCGTTAAACATCTACCTTAAAGGTTCTGATAAGAAAATAACCCTTAAAGGAGACCAGGTGATTAATGGTTCTCTATTTGCAGAGGATGCCGATATTAATTTGGAACCCGGAGCCCGGAAAAATAACAGAAACGGGATTCTGGGACACATCTTCAGCGGTGGAGATTCTTTTAATCTGAACGGAAACGCTTCGACTGACTCTAAAATCATTTATATGCCAAATGCCCATTTTGATTTAAGAGGTGGTGGCGGCACTGAGCCCAATATCAAAGGGTCCATTGTTGCAAAATCCATCGGTAAGAGTAAAAATAAATTATCAGGAAACATCCATATTCAATATGGCCTTGATAAAGATGTCCCCCTTCCAGTTGAAACAGGTTCACCCAATGAAGAACCGGACATAAAACAACTATTTAAACGAGAGCCGATACGCGAAGTAAATTAGAATTAGCTTGTTCTCTTATTTAAAGATAGGAGCATTGGACCAAATCCTTTTATGATTTGGTCTTTTTTATGCCTTTATTCAACTGCATATCCCTTCTTTTTCAACAAATACTAGGATTAAAACGATTGGAGGGATAAGCAATGAAAGCCGTAACCTATCAGGGAAGATACAAAGTAGACGTTACAAAAGAACCTGATCCGGAAATCCAGAAGAATGATGATATTATCGTCCGCATTACCTCCACCGCCATTTGCGGTTCGGATCTGCACTTATATCAGGAAAACATGCCCATGCCAGAAGGATATATTATCGGACACGAGCCTATGGGAATTATAGAGGAAATTGGCCCGGATGTTACTGAGGTAAAAAAAGGGGATCGTGTTGTCATCCCTTTTACTGTCGCATGCGGACACTGCCAATACTGCAATGATGGCCTTGTTGCCCAATGTGATCACTCCAATCCCCACTATGACAGTGGCGGTTATTTCGGATACTCCGAAAAGTTCGGGAATTACCCGGGAGGTCAGGCTGAATACTTACGCGTCCCTTTTGGAAACTTCACCCCTTTTGTCATTCCGGAAGAAAATGAAATGGAGGATGAATCCCTGCTCTTTTTATCCGATGTCCTCCCCACCGCTTACTGGAGTGTAGAAAATTCAGGAATGAAGCCAGGAGATACTGCTATTGTCCTGGGATGCGGTCCCATCGGTTTAATGGCACAGAAATTTGCCTGGCAGAAAGGGGCAGAACGGGTCATAGCCGTGGATTATCTCCCCTACCGATTAGATCACGCGAAAAAAATCAACAATGTGGAAACCTTTAACTTTGCCGAGGATAAAGATACCGGGGAAACGCTGAAAGAAATGACCAAGGGTGGCGCTGATGTCGTAATTGACTGTGTCGGCATGGATGGAAAAAAATCCCCGATTGAGTTCATTGAACAAAAGCTCAAGCTTCAGGGCGGAACTCTTGGACCAATCCAAATAGCCACCAAAGCAGTCAAGAAAACCGGAACCGTCCAGCTCACCGGTGTTTACGGCGGATTATATAACATGTTTCCGCTTGGACCGTTTTTCACACGAAATGTGACCATTAAAACCGGACAGGCCCATGCCCGGACCTATATGCCGGAGCTCTATAAACAAATCGTCAATGAAGAGTTTGACCCAACAGAAATTATTACCCATAAACTGCCGCTGGATGACGCCGCCCATGGTTATAATATTTTTAACGGGAAGGATGACGACTGTATTAAGGTTGTGCTGAAGCCCTAGTTCCGGATAATCGCGGTGTTTGGACGGATTTTCGGTATTATGGCAGCCATTCATCATAAAAATTGATTCTTTTACCCCGTGGAATCAATTAAGTTTAGTCATTTAACCATCAGTTTGGATGGAATATCCGTCTCCAGGCGGTGAGTATCAGTCTAATGGGGACGGGTTTCCGTAATGGTTATTGAGGGCTGGGCTGCTGATGCCGGGTATCAATCGGATCGGGATGGGTATCCGCCGATTTGATTGAGGAATCGGTCTATTTGAGGCAGATTCCCGTCGATTGACTGATTCAATCCGTCAATTCTTTGCCGGTATCCGTCACACACCCGGGTATCCGCCAAAAATTCCTGGATTCACGTCTGTTCTCCGGTTTAATCAGTCCGTTTGAGACGTTTATCCACCAATTCACGTGAGAAGTCAATCAAAACCCAGCTAATATCCGTCAACTGCACTGCATCCAGTCTATTGATGCCGGAATCAAGCCGATTCCGGCCATATATCAACTGATTCGATTATTTTATCCGTCTAATTAACCAATATATCAGTTAAATCAGCCAAAGAATCAGTATCGAAGTGTCCACGGCACCGGTATCCAGCACCCCCATTCCAGGTCCCAGCCAACAATATGCATCACACAACCATTATTTCCCCTTCAGAAACCACATAAGCAACTCTTTCATATACATATAAAGACGGCTGCAAAAGCTGCTCTTTATAAAAATTCATCTTTTATAATTTTGAAGGGGGCTCATCTGCATGAATGAGGATTTGTTTCAAAGCTATGAGATCAAAGAGCGGAATGGAAAGCTGGTGATTATCCTCGAGCTCAATCCACAGATGGAGGAGTTTGCCGCTGAGCCTGGTCTGGTCACTCATCATCAAATCGGATCCCTGGAAGATGAGGCTCGTCAGTATATTGAAGAGAAATTTCCGATGATTGAAGATGCAGTCGTATCAGTTGTTGCAGAGGACATTCCGCTGCTGACCTTTCCCCTGCATGAAGTTCATCAAAATTCCTGAAATGGACATAATTTCTGTTGTACTGCCCAAACTAAGAAATAATCGTTTTATACTTAGGAGGCCGTATGTTGAAAAAAATAATTGCAGTGTGGATGAGTTTCTTAATGATATTCGCTGGTTCTGCAACTATACTGGCAGAAGAAAAATCTTATAAATATTTTGGTGTGGGAGATGCCGAAATCAGTGAAATAGCTGAGCATACTTATCATGTAAATACACAAGGGGCCAAACAGGATGAAGGATTTGTGTTTACCCCGAAAGAAATTAATGGAGGAAAGCAGATTACCTTTCAGCTTGAGCTTAAAGGTAAAGGAGAAATGCTGATACGTATTTCGGAAACGGATGTCGCGGGAAAATTCATTAAGGAAACCATCAGTGACCCGATCAAATTGACGGACAACTGGAAAAAGGCCCAGCGTAACCTAATGCTTTCACCCAATACAGCTGAAGTTGATATCATGGTCCTGACGAATCGCAAACAGCAGGCCGCCTTTCAATTTAAAAATGTAGTGGTCAATGAACATGATAAACCTACCTTATAGTATTGCCGAAAAGAAAGCCCCTCAGGTTCACAGGTAATGCCTGTATCCTGAGGGGACTTTTTGTGTCTTCCTTTCCATCGATTTGTCTCCAAATCCAGGATAAAACCATATACATAGGAATGAAACCAAATGTGCTAACCCCTGCCCTTTTATAAGGAAAAATTTATCAAGTGAGGAGTGAAACCATGAGCTATCTGTGGGGAGTGGATTCCTCCACGAATGTGACCGAAGATTTATATCGTTGTGTTTTAAATAATTACGGTAAACCAGACTATTGGGGCCGTTACCTGACCACCGTACCTAATGCTTCGGAAGGTTTAACACAGGAAGAAATTGAGCTGCTCCTTAACAGCGGTACAAAGGTCATGCCGATTTATAATAAGTTCCGTGAAGCAAGAGGGAATCGGCAGGGACGTGTCATTGCTCAAAATGCCGCCTTTCATGCCAGACGATTGGGCGTCCCTAAAGGTACTGTGCTCTTTGCCAATGTGGAGCGATTTTTTGAGGTTGATGAAGCATGGATCAGAGGATACGTAGATGCCATGCGTCCGACGGGATATCGCCCCGGCTTTTATCATGACCCTGAGACAGGCAATTTCAGCAATGCTTTTTGCTCAGCTAAAACCAGCAATTCCGAGGTATCCAATCAGTCTGTATTATGGAGTGCTGAACCAGAAGCAGGCGCTACGGGGCGGACAGAAGCTCCCGCCTTTAATCCCGCAAAGCCGCCCTGTGATGCCAACGTATGGGCCTGGCAATATGGACGGGACGCTTCTGCATGTCCCATTGATACGAACTTAATTGATGAACGAGTGTTTCAGATGCTTTGGTAAACATAAGACCAGACTCCGCACCAGAGTTAAGAGCAGAGCCTGGTCTGTTATTTTGCCAGCTCATAGATGGCCCGTGCGTATATAGCTGTAGCCTTTAGTAAATCTTCTATCTCAATATATTCATCTGTCTGATGGGCTGTCATTTCCTTTCCAGGGAAAGAAGCTCCATAAGCTACCCCTTCTTCCATGAAACGGGCATAGGTGCCACCCCCCGTTGTAAGAAGTACTGGATTTCCCCCTGTTTCCTCCTGATAAGCCTTTTGCAGAGCTTTAATCATTGGGTTATCCTCAGGTACATGATGAGGGCTGGATTCTCTGTAATCCTGCATCACCATTCCTTTTTGATAAAGTGCCATATTTAAGTCCTGCTGGATGGACTCATATTCTGCAGTCACCGGACAGCGGATGTTTAAATGGACAAAATTCTGGTTTGAATCAAAAGAAATCAGGCCAGGATTAACAGTAAGCGGACCTGTAATTTTATCTTTAAAAGCAATCCTCAGCCCTTCTCCTTCAAAATCCTTATGCAAATCCGCAACAAAATTCAAGAAGGTTCGTGCATCGGCCTGCATATTCATCGATGTTAAGAACGCAGCCAATGTCGTTCCTGCATTCACCCCAGTCTGCGGTGCCATACCATGAGCAGATATGCCATATAGGATCAGTTTCAACTGATCGCCTTCTTCGCTGTATTCATACGCAAGTCCCTGTTTCCGGGAGAATGTGAAAAAGTCTTTTTTTATCTGCCCATATGACCCTTTGAGTACCGCTGTAGCCTTTCCAGGAACCATATTAGCACGATCCCCGGCCTTAAAGGAGACAAGCTGAATATCGGACTGATCACTTCCTGAGTCACGATTATCTGCGACGGACACTCGCACATTCATCTGACCCTTTTCAGCATGGATAATTGGAAAATCTGCATCTGGAGCAAAACCGATTTTTGGCATATCTTCATGTTCTTTATAATATTTCATACAGCTCATACCGCTTTCTTCATCCGTACCAAAAATGATACGTACGTTTTTACGTAGGGGAAGACCAAGTTCCTTCACAATTTTCAAACCATAAAAAGCAGCCATTGTAGGTCCCTTATCGTCAATGGCTCCTCGTGCATAAAGCCTGCCATCCCTGATTTCCGGTTCAAACGGAGGACTTGTCCAATCCCCTGTTGCCGGCACTACATCGACGTGGCACAGAATCCCAATCGTGTCAGCATCCACATCTCCCAGCTGTCCATGACCTGCATAGCCGTCAAGATTTTTGGTAATAAGACCAGCCTCATCAGATAAATCCAAAACGTAATGCAGTGCCTCGCCCACATTTGTACCCATAGGCTGATCGTCTGTTTTAGTTTCCAGGTCTTTGACACTTTCAATTCTTAATAAGCCTTTCAGATCCTCCAGTAACTGAGCTTTTCTTTTATGTACTTCTTCATACCATTTTGTCATGTTTGTCACCTCTTGTTATGATATTATGCCTGCCTTATTCTCCCCGCTCAGCCTTCAACTCAAAATAAACCAGACTATAAGCCACAAAAAAGATTAGTGATACCAATAGACTTGTAATATCCAGCATGAAAATTGGCAGTATTCCATTTCCAAATAGAAAACCGGCAATAAACTCAACAAACAGATTGATGAGCAGTGTGATTAGAAAAACTACAATGTACAAGCCCATAAGCGGCCACACACGTCCCTCTGTAAAGTCCCAGCTCTTGGAAAAACCAGGTGCGGTGTCTCCAAATACCACCTTAATCAGATAAAAACTCCATCTGGTAAGCCAGTACCCCAGTAAGATGGCAAAACCTATAAAGGCCAGAATTGCAATTATGACGCCAAGAACGCCAAACATCATGATAGGAAGCAAGAAGACAATCACTAATCCTGTGAACATCAGAATAAATAATAAATGGCTGCCAAAAATCGGCCAAAAGCGATTGAGTGCCTGTTTGATGACAGCAGAAACCGTAAAGGACTCGCCATTTCGAATGTGATTCACAGCAAAAATAACAGCACCATAAGCAATCGGTAACAGAACCATTGTACTTACCAGACCTGTAACGGTAAGCCAGGCATTACCTTCCTCAAGTGGCGCTGGTGTACTTGTCGAAAGAAGGGATTCATACCAGGTTGTATTTAGCGATTCCCCGCCTGTAAACGACACCCCTATGGAACCCATAATGATAGCATCGATAACGTACATAGGTGCTACTAAAATAAGATAAATTCCAAACAGTTTCGGGAAGTTATCTTTAATCATTGCAAAAGTATTCTTCAAAATATTTACATCATTCACAAAAAATCCTCCCATGTAATTTCCAATAATTTCTTAACCCTTATTCTATCACTATATCCATATATTTTAAAAACCACCTAATAAAAAAATATGCTGAACATCATGACTCCATGACGTCCAGCATCAGTTCCTGTTATCAACTCTTGTCCATTATTTCATTTTCTCAAACTGCTGCATAATCTGTTCCTCATTTAATGGTCCGGTATGCTTATAGGAGATAATCCCTTCCGAATCAATGAAGAAAGAAGTTGGGATCGATCCAATCTGATAGGCTGAGCCGGTTTCTCCTTCCACATCTAATAGAACCGGGAATGTTAATTGAAACTCATCCACAAAGTCCGGAATATCCTGTCTCTTTGTTTCCTGGGTCGTTAAGTTAACGGCTAATATATTGACATCATTCTTTTCATACATGTTCTGCATGGCCGGCATCTCACTTCGGCAGGGTCCGCACCAGGATGCCCAGAAGTTTACCATGACAGGCTCTCCCCGATAGTCTGAAAGTTTTTCTGTCTTTCCTGTTAAAGTCGTTAGTTCAAAATCCGGAGCCTGGTCATCCACGTTTGTTCCGACGTCCGCTTCAGCCTCCTGATTGGACTGGATGACAAAATCGTACACCGCCCAGAAAAACAGTCCGGCAACCACAACCAAAATGATGGCTTTTCTCATTGCTAAACCCCTCCATTCCTAACCTAAGTTTGAAAACCACGTTCCTTCAACCAGTTTGAGTAAATAAGCAGAAATACGGGACATTTGACCGGTGAAAAGGAGCAATCCCATGGCAACCATAATGGCTCCCCCTGCCTTCATAATCCGTTCACTGTACCGTACCAGCCATCTTGCTGAACCGATGAAAAAGGTTAATACTAAAAACGGAATCGCAAAGCCAATTACATAAAAGAGGGTGTAAAAAGCTCCCTGCGCAGGATTGCTGGCAGCTACGACTAAAATCGAAGCGAAAATCGGTCCGATACAGGGGGTCCAGCCTGCCGCAAAGCCCACTCCTACAAAAACCGTCCCTAAATATCCGACCCGCTTTTTCGAAAACTGCATCCGCTTTTCCTTCATGAGATTTTTAATGGTCAGCCAGCCGCCGACAAACAATCCCATGATAATAATAAATATCCCTGCGATACGCTGAATAAACAGCCCTGTTTCACCTGTCAGCATTCCCTGGATCCATTGTCCAAGGAAGGAAACGCCAATCCCCAGTCCGATAAAAACAAGCGACACACCAAATAAGAAAAATACAGAATGAATCAGTAATTTTGAACGGATTTTGGCTGTTTTTTGTCCCTCTAACTCCTTTATACTTATTCCGGTAATGTAGGATAAATACATCGGGAAAATCGGAAGTGTACAAGGAGAAAGGAAGGAAAGTGCCCCTGCTCCAAGGGCAAGCCACAGTGTAACATCTCCTGTCATGATTTCACCCTCTCCCTTCTATTAATGACTGCAACAAAAAGCATGGCAATAGCTATCAGCAGAAAGAACCACCAGTCAATGGAATAACCGAAAACCGTGGTAAATGGCCGATTTATCGCAAATAAAAGCTGCCCCATGCTCCATATAAAAACGATTATTGGCATAAGCCGCATCGACGGCATTCGATCATGCAGAGCGACCATTCCTGATAATAAAACAAATAGCAGCGGTAAGTAGGGCCAGGAATAGGTATCTTCATTCCAGGTCAATTGCAAGAATTCATACACGAATGATGCGCTGAAAAAGGTATAGAAAAAGACCTCCATAACCTTAAATGGATCCAATTGCCCTCTTTTTGTCTGAACGAAAATGTGAATCAGTATAAACACAACAGCTAAATAAAAGGCCTGTGAATTACCTGGAATGGCCAGGATGGCAATAGGATCTTTGAAGAAAATATCCATATGTACGATGATTTTTCCCACCCAGATGTAAATGACAAAATCAATAAGCAGTGAGGTCAGCACTGAAATCTGGTTCTTCTTTTCAGTCTTTTCCTGACTGCTGATGAAATAAAAGAAGATAAAGCCTGCGAGAAAGCTCATAATCATCATCGCTATCGATTCCATAACGGCTGTTGCTGCCATTTCCTTTCCTCCTATCAGTGTACAAGACATCTACAGTTATTCTATTTGATTCGTGTGAAAGTTTGATGAAAGTTGCTTAACAATTTTTGAATATATGTGAACCTTTTTTGAACAAATCACCGGACTATATCTATATTTTCCCCGAAAAAAAGGAAGGCTTAACCATTCACCAGTTAGATACGTGACGGTTAAGCCCCTTGATTTATTCTGCCCGGGATTCTGTCTGTCCCTTTTTATCTTTTTCAATTAATACAATTAAAGCCGGCATGAGTACTCCCCGGATAATAAAGGTGTCCAATAATATGCCCATGGCGACGATAAAGCCAAAAACAAATAATATCTGAATCGGCTGGGTCATTAAGACGGCAAAGGTAGCAGCAAGGATAATCCCGGCTGATGAAATCACTCCGCCTGTATTTTCCACAGCGATCGTCACGGCCTTCTTAACCGGGTGCCTGCGTCGCTCCTCTAAAAACCGGGAAATTAATATGATATTATAATCAATTCCCAGCGCCACTAAGAATACAAAGGAATACAACGGAACCTGGTTACTGACCCACATTTTCCGGTGTGATGTCCCCAAATAAATCAATCAGTGTTTCTGGTGCAAGCTCGTCTTCAGATTGAAAGACGAGCATGGCTGGAATAGTATCGCCGCCTTCAAAATATTCATCTACCTTATTTTGTGCGATGACGGATTGAGCATCCTCCGGGAGGGAATCAACACTTGAGACGACATAATCCCGTGCACTTGGAGCAAAAACCGCTAACAGGAGAGTCAGCAGCAGCCATGTAGAAAGGGTCACCCACATCCCCTTCTTCGTCGTAACAAAATCCGTCACAGATCTTAACAGATTCTTCATTCCTCCTCACCTCATCTACAGAGTCACGTTCTTCTATGTACAATTCATGTTTCGCTATATCATTGCTTTTTGTTTCGCTTGTAAAATCCTTCCGCTTTGGAAAAAAACCATTGCAGAGCCAACCCCTGAATAACAATCCCTACAACGGAAGTAGCCGTAAGCGTCCATATAGCATAAACATTTTCAATTTGAAAGATTCGATGACCAAAAAACAGCAAATGAC
The DNA here is from genome assembly GCF_039522525.1 of Salinibacillus aidingensis. Classification (GTDB taxonomy): domain Bacteria; phylum Bacillota; class Bacilli; order Bacillales; family Alkalibacillaceae; genus Salinibacillus; species Salinibacillus aidingensis. Next base: position 202,100 of record NZ_BAAADO010000005.1, on the reverse strand, counting down.
TAAAGACTACATACAGACCATTAAAAAAGCTGGTTACCGTGGTTTCAAGATTCCAGATCCACAGGGCTTCCATGAACAGCAATCCTACTATCACCATTATAATGACGACCTTTGCCCGATAGGTTAGTTTATCAATATGCGGGGTAATATAGTATTTAGTGATCGTCTTTATTCTGAACAGGTAAAAAACACGAACGATGCGTGCCACCTGAAAAAACTGATCCAGCGGAATAATGGCAATGAGGAGAAAGGGATTTTGCTTAATAAATGTCCAGCGATCCAGGGTAAAGATGAGACGAATCACAAAGTCAATAAAGAATATCGCCCATACTACCCAATTAATCGTGGAATTGTAGGTGTTCTCTGTCCATAGCGTTATGATTGTCATCATAACCAGAATGATCATGATTGTTTCATACATGGATTTCATGACCTTTTGCATCGTTTTCCCCTCTCCCCTGATTCATCTTCTATTTTAAATGCAAAACAATTATGCCTTAAGATTGGATGGCTCCTTTTACATCATATAAGCTTATATCAATTTCGGTTTGCTTATTAAACACCAGCTTAGCAAGTTCTCTTCCTAGGTATGGTCCACTGGTAAGTCCGGATGCACCGAGTCCATTGGCAAGATAGATGCCTTCAAAGCCCGGCAGAGGACCAATGACCGGCAGAAACCCAGGTGTGTAAGGGCGGAATCCTGTTCTTGTATCAATGATTGTGCTCTCTGACAAGCCAGGGGCCACATCCAGAGCTTTCCCGAGAACCTCACTGACGCCTCCAGCTGTCACTCGCACGTCCAGTCCAGTATCATTTTCATGGGTGGCGCCAATCACTATTCTGCCACTTTCAAAGGCCAGAATGTGCTGATCATTAGGGGGCATAATGACAGGCCATTGATGAGTATCCACCCCCGGGATTTCCAGATGAACGACCTGCCCCTTCTGATACGTAATGTCCAGGTCCATTCCCAGTGGCTTTATCATGTCTTTTGACCATGCTCCGGCCGTTACGATGACTTCATCCGCCTCAAAGGTTTCGTCATTCACTTGAACGCCTGTCACACGGTTCCCGTCAAAGGTAAGAGTGGCATCTCCTTCCACAAAAACAGCCCCATGCTTCGAAGCTCCGCGAATAAGCGCCTTACGCATGGCACGTCCGTCTACACGTGCACCGCCACTGACCAGAACCCCATGATAACCTTCCTTTAATGGCGGGAAGTATTTTTGGGTTTCTTCAGGACTGAGAGTGGTAATTTCACCAATTTCGGGTGCATCCTCCCGTCTTTTTTCCGCCATCTTTATCTTCTTTTCCAATTTTTCTTTATCTGAATGAACGAAAAGAGTCCCTGAACGATAATATCCGGTATTCTCCTCTCCATCCTCTGCCAATTGCTGAACTAGATCAGGAAAATAGCGGGCACCGCCTTTGGCTAACTGGTACCACGCCTTATTTCGGCGCTGGGACAGCCACGGGCAGATCATGCCTGCTGCTGAGTCTGTCGCCTGCCCCTCATCGAATCGATCCACAATGGTTACTTCTGCTCCGTCCTTCGCTAAGTGATAGGCTGTTGAAGCACCTAAAATACCCGCACCTGCTACAATGACTTTTTTCATGTTAAAACACCTTTTCTATACAAATTTCTATTTCCATTATAATGCCAAACCTCAAACAGTGGTAGATTCATCCCTTTTTCAGGAAAGTCAACTTCGCCGGAGCCGGACATGTCCTCCCCTGATTTCTTAGCCACAAACCCGATATTTTATAATTTCCTGCAACAAAAGTGAAACTTCCATCTGTGGGTGTATTACGGCCAGTTATGCGTGATAAAAAATATGACTGTTTGTCCTCATCCCTGCATAAAGTGAATGAGGGAGGGATTTCATGTACAGACTGTCACCGTTAAAAGTGATGAGCTATGTTACGGCCTTTGTTTTTCTCACATCCGGAATCATGAAATTAATAAATGAGGATTTTGGCCAGCACTTTGTTCATATGGGACTTCCTTATCCCCTGATTATGGTCAAGGTTATTGCGGTCATTGAAGTGATAGGAGCTCTCTGCTTTATCGCGCAAAAGTGGGTTAAGCTCGCTTCTATCCCTTTGATTTTCATTATGTTTGGTGCCATATTCCTGACCAAAATCCCTATTTTGGAAACAGGATTTATGTCCTTTTTATTTGAGGCCCGCCTTGATATCGTTATGCTTGCTTTGCTGTGGTTTTTATATAATAGTTATCCTCAATAGCCAGAGTGGCTGTTAAGGAGGCAGTTGTAAAGCCGGAGTGGCCTTCTTTGAATGATTCGTCACAAATCAAGGGTGCAAACCAATTAAAGGGAGGCAGTTTATTCTGCCTCCCTTGATTCTTTCTAGAGACCGCCGCAGCCCTTTTTCCTCTGCCTTTTCATTTGGCGTTTGATGACCTCGTCTCTAATACGCCCATCAGCAAGCTCTTCAGCAAATTCATGGTGATGATCCTTTTGCCTTGTGTCCTCTTTTTGGCTCTGCTGTTTAGCCATAAATATTCCCTTCACTCCCACCTGAAATATAGCCATTTTCACCAGGAGCAAAGTTTACATCCTGCATATTCACTTCACTTTGATCAGGATGGGACGTATGATGCTTAATTTCTTCCGTATCAACCTTCTCAATTTCGGGCTTCACCTGGTCTTTTTTACGTTTTTTATCCACATCATACACCTTCCCTCTTTGAAAATAACAGCAAGGAAGCCGGGCAGCCCAGCCTCCTTACAAATTAGTTTTTCTAATCGGGCGCTTCTTTACTATTGTGCATTTTTGCCAGCCTCAGAAAACGGCAGTTACGATAATCATGGCAACATAAAAAATGACCAGATAGTTCAGGGAGTACAGGAAAATCATCCGTGCCCATTTCAGATGGTCTTCCATGAAAAAGCCACGGACAGCAAAGATGAACCAGCCAATATTAAGCAGTGTGGCGAGTAAAACAAAAGCAACACCCAACTCTGCTAATAAAAAGGGGAGTGGAAATAAACAGGCAATATATACCGTGGTCTGCCGCTTCGTAATGTCGATTCCATGAACAACCGGGAGCATGGCCACTCCAGCTGCTTTATACTCATCATGTTTTCGTATAGCTACAGCAAATGTATGAGGCACCTGCCAAATAAACATCACTAAAAAAAGCACAATGGGTATGAAATGAAAGGTCGAGGAAACAGCTGCCCAGCCAATCAGGGGAGTGACCGCTCCGGAAACACTCCCAATCAGCGTATTTAAAGTATATCTGCGTTTGGACCACATCGTATATAACCATACATATGTAAACCAGCCGACAAAAGCCCAAAACGCCGCTTCAGCACTGGTAAACCATAATAAAATCATTCCTGTAACACTTAAAAGAATTCCGAGCCATAATACCGTTTTTAAGGACATGTGCCCGGTAACTGTTGGCCGCTTTTGCGTCCGTCTCATAACGGTATCTATATCCACATCATACCAGTTATTTATAATAAGAGCTCCTGCCATCACACATGTACTGCCGATAATCGTCAGCAGCAACAAAGAAAGATGATCGGAAAACGACAGCCCTGTTAACCTGATCGCTAACCAAAAGCCCGTAAAAACAGGGAGTACGTTCGCCATTAAAACGCCTGCTTTAAAAAGCTCTCTTAAATCGGCAAGCAAGGATGGCTTTACCTGCTCATCTTCCACCTGATTGACGGAGAAGGTTACTTCTTTTGCCAAGTTCGTTCACCTCCTAAAAATTCATTTTCGACTGGCCTCCATCGACGTTTATGCTTGTCCCTACAACCCAGGATGCCTTTTCTGAAGCAAGAAACACAGCCACATTTGCAATTTCTTCAGGCGTACCAAATCGGCCACCCGGGATCTCCCTTTTCACAAACTGCTTCATGCCTTCCGGGTCTGCTTCAATCCGTTTTTGCCAGTTTCCGGTTTCATGCAGAATACTTCCCGGTGCAATGCTGTTCACTCGAACTCCATCAGCTACCACTTCATCCGCCAGAGCTTTTGTAAAACTGATTAAAGCCGATTTAGCATTGTTATAGGTGGGCTTGCCTCCACTCTCCCGTCCATAAATAGAGGTAATATTAATAATCGAGCCGCTGTTGCTGTTGTTCTTTCTCATATGCTCTGTAGCCAGCTTACTTAAATGAACAGCCGAAAAATAATTCAGTTCCAATGTATCATAAAATAAATCCATTTCTGTGTCTGTGATATTTGCCCCTTTGCTTCCCCCGGCATTATTAATCAGAACATCAATTGAACCGTGCTCGTTCACAAAGGATTGCATGAGTTTCTCACGCTCATCTGCATTCGTTATATCGGTTTGATAAATGGAGATGCCTTGCCCTAATTCTTCTTTTGTTTTCTCAAGATCATTCAGGTTTCGGGCCGCAATCGATACACGGGCACCTTCCTCTAGAAACTCTTTGGCAATCGCCTTTCCAATACCTTTTGAACCACCCGTTACGAGCACATGTTTTCCTTGCAGCTGTAAATCCATCTTTTATTCACCTTCCATTTTTGCATTTCAATCTTGACACTTCTATGTTTAAATTAGAGGATAGACAAAAGTTTTTCAAGTAAACCCCTTCTCTATATTGATTGGATAACAATGTCCGGTGTTGATGTAAATCAACAAAGACTCTGACTCATCCATCTATATAGCAAAAAAACAGGACGAAAACATTACAATAAGGCAGGCGTTATAGATGAAGTTCATTGCATCAGATTTTGACGGAACCCTTTTAAATGAAAAAGGGATGATTAGTGAAAGAAATATCAAAGCGATAAATAAAGCACAATCGAAGGGGATACAGTTTGCGGCTGCAACCGGAAGATCCTATGATGCAGCCATTAAGCCTCTTAAGCATGCAGGTATAAACTGTCCGATTATTGCCTTAAACGGGGCGACTATTTATGATGAGAACCACCATTTGATTGACAGTATCCCAATGGACCGGGAAACGTGCAAAAAAATCCTTGCTGTCAGTCAGGATGCCCATTTATATATTGAATTTTTCACGAGTGATGGGATTTATTCTTCAAGCCGGGAGCAGTTTGCGGAAGTTCTTGAGGACATTATGAAATCGGCCAATCCGGATGTGACAAGAGAAGAAGTTGAGACACAGGTGAATCAGCGCTTTCAGAATGAAAAAATACAGTTTATCGATGATTATCGTAAATTAATCAATCATAACGATATTCAGATCTTTAAAATGCTTTGTTCATCTTTGAATCCAGACAACCTGGAAATGGTTTATGAGCAGCTGAAAAATGAATCGGATATCGCCATTACGTCATCCGGTCACATTAACCTTGAATTTAATCACCCGAATGCACAAAAAGGAATGGCCCTCGAGCGACTAGCTAAACAAATGAACATTTCCATGGAGGATGTTATGGCTATGGGTGATAATTTAAATGATAAAAGCATGCTGGAACGAGCAGGACGTGGCGTGGCCATGGAAAATGCAGCCGAGGAGATTTTATCCCTCTGCAACTATAAAACGAAAACGAATGAAGAAGATGGAGTCGCTTATGCGATTGAAGAAATGCTTGAGGAAATGAAGCAGGGAAATGAACCTGCACCTGAAAAATTTTAATATACGAAAAAGATCAGGTGGTTCCTTTAGGAGGACCACCTTTTTCTTTCAACTTACAGGGAGATTGGTCAACAATCTTTTATTCGCAAAATATAAGTGAGTGTATATACCCTATGCTCTGGCAAGCCCTCTTTCAAACGCTGCCAAATGATTGACAGAAGCATTCCGGACCTGCTGAAAAACAGTCCTCACATCAAAAGGAAGATTATAGGCCAGGAACCGATCATACATTGAAATATTTTCTATCTCACCCTGAACGCCAGCCTGATATGCGGCTTTAATACTATCCGGTGTGCTGACAAAACTCTGGGCGATATTTTGAGGAAGCGGCACCTGATACCGTTCAAAAAGTGGCAAAAGCGCCTGGATATGTCGCCTTTCTGCTTCTTTTATTTGAGTGAACGTTCTGATATCCCCAAAGGTTGCCAAAACATTTTCATATCTCGCTTGGGCCAGATATTCATCCTGAAGGGCATACGTTAACATTTGAGGGAGAGTCAGTGCAGCTGCACCCAACGCCCCTTTTGCACCAAAATTCTCGATTTGACGATGCTCGATATCACGATTTCTTAACTTTGAGATAAAAAACATAAACCAGACGGCATGATTCTGTTCATCGGCAGCCGCACGACGGAACCTGTCTTTAATATATGGGTCATCAGCCCGATCGGCTATATCCAAATAAAAGTCAACGGTTTCCTGTTCATCTTTAAATGCAAATTCAATCCCTGCTCTATAGTTTTCCGGACATTCCTCAGTAATGGTATAATCCGGGCTTTGTCCTGACAGGTTTGTATAAATATGACTGAACTCCTCAAAATGCCGTTTTTCATCCTGTCGTATCTCAACTATTTTTTCCTTCACATCCTTTGCAGGTGCCATCTCAGCTAAGCTCGCATAACAGGCAATGGCACTATACTCTCCATGAATGGCTTTCTGAATATCTGCTAACAGATGAGTATCCGTTTGCACAAGATTATATGCATTATACTGTGTACCATTAAGATAAGAATACATGATTGTCCTCCTTCACATTTGATCCCCTCATATTTATTTATGCTGTATGTATGGGTGTTTGTGAAGGATACAATTTATCTGTTATGAAGGAGTGAAGGATTGAATCGATATGTAACAAAAAGGACTGTCAGATGACAGCCCCTTTTGTTACATAAATAAGGTAAATCGTTGTACAATGTCATTCTTATTTCTCAATTTTTAACGCCTCATACTTAAATCCCTGATACTGATAACCCTGTTTCTGGTACATTTCTCTCGGTGTATCCTCTCCATCAGCAACCAGAATGATTGTGCTTTCCGGGAAGCGATCCATCACAAAACGCTGAAGTCTGGAGCCGATTCCCTTACGTTGATGTTCTTCAAGCACAGCCAGATCATCAATTTCTACTGTCTGCTCCGACAAAATTACATTCATTGTACCTGCTGGCTTACCTTTATAGTAAGCGACAACCTTCATATACTGGTCATTCTTATGCTGACGCTCATTTAATTGTATTTTTCCCTTGGCAAATTCCTCACCATTTTCAATATCCTGTTTATACTGAAGTTTGATAAAGTCATTGAAAAGCTCATCCGTTACTTCTTTCACTTCAATATCTGGATGATTTTCTACACGGGGGAATTGATCAGGCTCAATTGAGTACAATTCCAGGAAGCCTACATCATACTTGTTCTCTTTTAAATAGTTCATTACATCAAAAACAGGCTTCTGATTATCGGGAAACTCAAATTTAAGATGCCTCTGGTTATACTGCCGATGAAATTCACGCATATTCTGCTCCAGCTCTTTTAACTGCACCAACGTTGGCATCTGCTTAAATTCTATAAAATTACTATCATAACGGATCAGCATTTCCGGATAGTGATACTGTCTGTAAAAATCATTATCCTCTGTAATATGTCCAATAGTTTCAATATGGTTAAACGTCCATTTCGCCATTTTTCCTCTTCCCCTTTTTCGTAAAGTCTCTATCTATTGCAGCGCCCGGAAGTTATCCTGAAAATGATCCATTATCCTTCAATGCTTCTCCACAACGTAAGAGAGGCATAACTTCGATAAGGGCTCCACTCTTCACCCATTTGATAAATGTCGTCTTTGTGCGGTTTCTTATCTTTCCCAAGGAATTTTTTAAGTGCATTCTGTATACCGATATCAGCCGCGGGCAGCAAATTTTCCCTGCCTAAGCCAAACATGAGCCAATTTTCCACGGTCCATGGGCCAACCCCTCGTACCTTGGTCAAAATGTTAAGTACATCCTCATCGGGTAATCGTGATAACTTCTGCAAATCAAGCTTTCCATCTGCAATTTTTCGTGCTGTATCAATTACATATTCTGCTTTGCGCTGACTGAACTGAAGCTCTCTCAAGGCATCATAATCCAGACTGGCCACTTTTTCCGGCGTGGGCTGAAACCATACCCCATTGATTTCTTCCCCAAAGTTTTGTATGTATCTAGTAGTCAATGTGTAAGCAAATGTCATGTTTAACTGCTGATGAATAATGGTTTTCATTAAGCAATCAAATGGATGAAAGTCTTTGACAATTGGAGTACCCGGGTATTGTTCAAAGAGCGGTGCCAGTTTTGTTTTTTGAAAAAACTGCTGAATGGGCCTTAGGTCACGATCCCAAAGGAAAATATCGTTAATGAAAGCCATCAGCTTGTCCTTCTTGGCCTCGTCATTTCCCTGTATCTCAAAAAACGGTTCATATGGAGTACCGATGGCCCGTACCTTTACGATGTGCTTTTCTGTGCCAAGGCGCAGGGGAATTCGAACCCAACGCTCTTCACGATTCAGGTCAACTAATGGGTCAAAGGAAAAACGAAGCAAGGTATAGTCAAAGTCGAACATTCCATTTACCTTTATTTCTTTCGTCCACATAAGAATTCTCCTCTATAATCGGTGTTAGACGTATTTTACCATAAAAATGCGTTATTTTATGAAGGGAGTTGTCTTGCTTTTTCATCATATGTCCAGGTGTCCAGGGGTTGGGGTACCAGGATTCTTAGGGGCCAAGGTTCGAGGTCAGGGTGCAGTGCAGGAGTCATTCTCAGGGAGTAAAATTCTACCTCTGGAGTGCAGAATTCATCCTGGAGTTGCCGTATTCATCACAAATTGTAATAATTAAGCATGAATTTTCTTTTTCACTCCAAAATATAGCGGTTTAAACCTATTTTCAAATTTTTTAATCCATTTTTTAAAATAATTAAACCTGCTTTCATAAAGATTGAGCTTAAATTCTTATAATCCGTCCAACTATATGCGAATGAAATATATACATTCTTTTATTCATCTTTTTTGAGAATAATCAAGCTGGAGTTGTCAGCTTTCATTGAATCACGCCTTCATTCAGCCTGAATCCCTTAATTTAAGCCAGAAGTAATTAGAAGTAAATAACTCTCCCAAATACAAATAAAAAGCTGCCCCCATTGGAGACAGCTTTCAAACATCGTTAACGAAATTGGTATGGAAGGTCAACCTCTTCTTTCCAGAGCAGGTATTCCAAGCTCTTAAATTTATACCCTCTCTTGCGTAATTCAGGGATTAAATGTTCAAGAGCAAGCGCATTTTCCTTCGATGTGGCATGTAACAGAACAATGGCGCCTGGATGTATATGATCAATAATATTTTTATAGGCCGTGTTCCATCCTTTTTGTGAGCCCCAGTCCACCAGTGCGGAAGACCAGAAAATGCTGGTATAACCTAATTCTTCAGTTATCGCAAGGGTTCGCTCACTGAAATCCCCCCGTGGCGGCCTGACAAATTGTGTATGACGAATCCCAATAGCATCGTTAAGCTCTTTATTAATCTTGTCTAATTCTTCTTTTATTTTTTCTTCACTAAGGGTGGTGAAGTCACGGTGATTGTACGAATGATTGCCAATCACATGCCCTTCTTCATGCATTCTTTTGACTAGATCAGTGGCACTGGTAATGTAATGTCCGGCCAGAAAAAAAGCAGCAGGTACATTTTCCTTTTTCAGGATATCTAATATCATATCCGTATAACCTGCTTCATAGCCAAGATCAAAGGTAAGATATACAACTTTTTCACCGGACTTATCAACATAATAACTGTTATATTCATCAAGCATTTTTCCATATTTCCCTGCATCAGGCGGGTTATGCTCCGTATTCTTTTTATACCCCCAGCCAAAAGCCGTCTGATCATAAGCAAACGCTTCTGACCATGGACTAATCATGACACAAAGCATTGTCAGGATAATCACCGGAATTTTCCATGCACGCAATCCTCATCACCTGCTTTTCTCTCTTTGCCTATAGCATTTGCAGGTAGCGCATTTTCATGCATCAGGATCGTTGTTTTCGGAAAATGACGGCATTTGCATGGCCTTGTAATTGTTCAAACTGAGCCAATGTTGCGATGGATTCAGCATTTTTATCCAGATCTGCTTTGCTGTAGGAAATCAGGCTGGATTTTTTTATAAAGTCATCCACACCTAAAGGCGAGGAAAATTTGGCTGTTCCACCCGTTGGCAGTATGTGATTAGGACCGGCGAAATAATCCCCTATCGCTTCTGTGCTATTTTCACCGACGAAAATGGCTCCAGCATTTTTTATTTTGCCTATCAGTTCAAACGGTTCTTTTACAAGTAACTCCAGATGCTCCGGTGCATAATCATTTGTCATTTGAACCGCTGTATCCAAGTCCGGAACCACATAAATGGCTCCATTGTTTTCGATGGATGCTTCTGCAATCTCTCGCCTTGGAAGGTTCTGAAGCTGTCGGGTGACCTCTGTACGAACCTGTTTAGCTATTTGATCAGAAGTTGTAATCATAGTTGCCGTAGAAAGGGGGTCATGCTCTGCTTGTGAAATCAAATCCGCTGCTGCCAGCTGTGGATTCGCCGTTTCATCTGCAATCACAAGGATTTCGCTTGGTCCTGCTACAGAATCAATATCCACCAATCCGTACACTTCTTTTTTGGCCAGGGCTACATAAATATTCCCAGGACCCGTGATTTTATCCACTTTTGGTATGGTCTCTGTACCATAGGCCAGCGCACCTACTGCCTGTGCTCCCCCGATTTTATAGATCTGTTTGATACCAAGTTCATTAGCTGCAATCAATACGCCAGGGTTAACCATTCCGTGTTTATCCGGAGGGGTGACCATAACGATTTGCTCAACACCTGCGACCAGTGCGGGGATCCCGTTCATCAATACTGAAGAAGGATACGCAGCCCTTCCTCCCGGCACATAAATACCCGCTTTGGATATCGGGCGAACCAGCTGGCCTAAAATGGTGCCATTGGGTGACGTATCCATCCAGCTTTGCCGTTTCTGCTTTTCATGAAAGGAGCGTATATTTGCGGTAGCTTGCTTAATGGCATTGACAAAGCTGTTTTCCACAGTCCCATATGCTTCAATAATTTCTGATTTGGATACTAATAAGTCAGGGAGTTTTACACCATCCAGCCGCTCCGTTAATGCATAGAGTGCTCGATCACCGTTGTCTTTCACCTGTTTTAATATCCCTTTGACTGCATCATACTGCTCGTCATGCTCATCTAATATCGTCCGTTCCAAATTCACCTGAGAATCCCTAATGATCTTCACCAGAAAAACCACCTTTCCTTTAGCGCTTTAAAGCATGTGGGGACAGTCCCGAAATTATAGGACGACAGCCGCAATCAGTCCGAATATGACAAGTGGGATGTTATAGTGTGTAAAGGTTGGCACACAGGTATCCCAAATGTGATTGTGCTTTCCATCGGCATTTAGACCAGATGTTGGGCCTAATGTACTGTCGGATGCTGGAGAACCGGCGTCACCTAATGCACCTGCTGTTCCAATAAGAGCTGCAATAGCCATAGCTGAAAAGCCTGCTTCACTTGCAATAGGCACATATAATGCCGCGAGAATCGGAATCGTACCAAATGAAGTTCCAATTCCGATGGTAACGACTAAACCTACCAGAAGCAGAATGAAGGCAATAATGAGCTTGTTATCACCAAGAATTCCGGACGTTTGTTCAACTAAAGCTGTTACGGAGCCTGTTTCCTGCAATATGTTTGCGAATCCATTCGAAACAAGCATGATGAAAGCAATCATCCCCATCATTTTGATTCCTTCTGTCATGATGTTTTCCCCTTCTCTGAACGGAACAACGACAAATAGGAACATAAGAATCAAACCAGCCAATGCACCAATCACTAAATCTTTTGTTATTGCCTGAATAGTAATCGTTGCAACAATAACCATTAAGGTAAGAAAGTGTTTGGTTTCAAATTTCACATTACTTAAACTCTCTAGATCTACATCCTGCGTATCACCACTAGTTTCATAGTTTCTGTCTTTACGGTAAGTAAAGAATATAGCGATGAGTAAACCAACAACCATCCCTGCAACAGGAATAATCATGGACAGGGTAATATCAGTTTTTGATACCGATAATCCACTTTCACCCATGCTTTCTTTAATCGTCTTCTGGAAAATAAGCCCAAATCCAAAAGGAATCACCATGTATGGAGCTTTTAGTCCAAAAGTTAGCGCAGCCGCCACTCCACGTCGGTCGATTTTCATCTTGTCAAACAATATTAGTAAAGGTGGAATAAGAATCGGAATAAAAGCAATATGCACTGGAATTAAGTTTTGGGAAAAAGATGCCACAATGGCTAAAGTAAGAAGCATGATACTTCTTTTCCCTCTAATAACCCTGATGAGGGATTTCACAAGAATACTCGTGATTCCTGTATAACTTACAGCCGCTGCAAAGGCCCCTAATAGAATATAGCTCAATGCTGTGTTTCCACCGTCTGACATTCCATTTACAAGAAGAGTAACAGTTTCTGTCAGGCTATTTCCTGTCATCACTCCTGCCACAAGGGCTGATATGAGAATGGAAACCATAACATTCACACGTAATAAACTTAAAATAACCATAATAAGTACTGAGAAAATAACTGCTGATGCCATCATTTCTTCTCCAATCTATGAATTTAATATTTTATCACTCTAACTCTCTAATGTTTTAATATGATAAAGGATTAACGCAAAAAAATCAACCCTTTGAGTAAAATCCTTTAGTGCTTTAGAGAAAGTGGGGACAGTCCCCACTTATCTGCATTTTTCCTCAAGCTGATCGAGCATATCGATGAATTGATCAATATCGTCGACCGTCATCTGGTCGGGGGAGACTCCTTCAATTCGTTCCATCACCTGCTCCAGGCGCTGTCTGAGTTCTGTAATTTTTTCCTGTTGTTCATTCATGATCTTCACCCTCTTTCTATGATTCCATTCGCGCTTCCTTCTTTTTTTCTGTATAATATTCGTTGATGATACAGCAAGGAGGAATAAGCCATGGATGCTTGGAATACAGTTCAAGGCTATTGGAGTGATTTTGCCGATTTACGAATTACAAAGCTTATCATTGGCGCGATTATCACCGTTGTCATCGTAAAATTTATTACACGAGTCGTACGGACCTTTTTTAAAAAAACAAACTTTATCGAGGAACGGGAAGAAAAAACGCTGGAAGCCATGATTCGTTCCATTGTCCGCTACACTGCTACGTTCGGTTATGTGCTATTTGCGCTCTCGGTTTTCGATGTTCCTGTGACAAACCTGCTGGCTGGTGCCGGGGTTGCCGGTATCGTCATCGGTCTGGGCGCCCAAAGCGTCATTAGTGACTTCCTGTCCGGTGTTTTCCTTTTATATGAGAAGCAATTGCACAAAGGCGATTTTATCACAGTCAACGATCAGTTTACAGGAACAGTTGAGGATATTGGCCTTCGTTTTCTCCGTATTCGTGAATGGAGCGGGAAACTCATCACGATGAGTAACGGGCAGGTGAACTCCATACAAAATTATAATATTGACCATATGCGTGTCATTGAGAATATCACCACAAGTTTTCAGGAAAATCCAACCCGGGTTTATCAGGTTTTGGAGGAAGCCTGTGAACGTTTAAATGAGGAACTAAGCCATTATCTGAAAAAAGATCAGCATAACCAGCCTATAGAAAAGTTTCAGGTTTACGGTATGTCCTCTCTCAACGAAAGCTTTCGGGGATACAAGTTTACCATTATTGGAGTAACCAGTGATATCTTTTACTTCACCGCCGCTAAACAGGCGAGAATGATTATTGCGGAAACTTTATATAATCATAATATTGAAATGGCGATGCAGCATGTTGATGTAAAGTCCGCTTCCCATGAATAGGGATGGCGGACTTTTTTTGATCATTGTTTGAAATCGCGAGTTAATTCGACTTTAGCTGGAAGGAAAACGATACATGGTCCTGTATTGGAATCCAGGCTCCAATTCCCTGCTTTGTTACATTTCTGATTTCCAGTCGTTTTTTTGAGCCCTTTAAAATTAAATAAACCTCACCATACGTAACGACACCCTTCTCATTTAACGCAGGTGCAAAGGCATGTAAATAACCTACTTTTTTGGATGGCACTCCATATGTCTGATCCTTCTTTGTACCTGTTCCCACTACTGTCTCAAAGGACAATGGCAGATCTGTGCTGGATTGCGCCTTCATTTGAATCATTTTTTTCACATCGTTTGCACGCTCTGTTTTAGAGGTTAAGCCGCCTTTAATTCTCTTTTCTTTCTCCTGCACATAGTTTAAGGATTTCTTTTCATCGCCACCGAGATTATTCAGGACATTCACATTAATTTCCTGGTACTCCCAGTTCATACTTGATTCATCGGATTTATAATTCAGAGGCCAATGACCAAGATAAATTTCCCCGCGATAACCAAAAGCAAGCTTGGAAGGGTTTAAAGACGATTCATTTAACATTTTGATAAACTCAGGATTCTCCACTTTGACTTCGGAACTGTCTATCAACTCTTTAGCCAGATCATTCGGCTCTAAATAGGTTTGATCTTTCTTTGTATTTGGATAAGTATTTTCCTTAGATATATTCAATACATGATTCGGGATGGAATTATTGGTTGAATCCTCTTTATCCTCTGTCTTCTCATCTTTAGCCAGCAAGACACCAGGAAACATGATTGTTGCTATGAAGACAATCGTCAGGAACATGAAAAAGCTCTTTTTCATACGTTTCATCACAGCCTTTCCTAAATTTTTCTCTTATTTTTATCTTGTGCCATTAAATCTATGCAGATGAGTATAAGTCTTAACCATCACCCGATGCTTTGTGATGGATTTTGATTGACATAGCCGTTATTTACGTTACGATACAAGAGGCTGAAATTAGAGAAAAAGGAGGAATAAGGATGGTATCGAAACGAACCCGCTTCTATATACTGGTTTCACTTGTAGGGATATCCGGTTTTTCACAAGGAATGCTCCTTCCTTTGATTGCCATTATTTTAGAACAGAATGGCGTTTCATCTTCTATTAATGGCCTTCATGCAACCGGACTTTATATAGGGGTATTAATTGCTTCCCCATTTATGGAAAAGCCACTGCGCAAAATCGGTTTTAAACCTATGATTCTCATCGGTGGAGCTCTGGTATTCACCTCCTTATTCTTCTTCACGTTATGGGAGGCACTCTGGTTCTGGTTTATTTTGCGCTTAGTCATCGGCATTGGTGATCAAATGCTGAATTTCAGTACACAGACCTGGATTACATCAACGAGTGCACCTGAGAAACGAGGCCGGGATATAGCATTATATGGGCTGTCATTTGGAACAGGGTTTACGCTTGGACCCCTGATGACTCAGCTTATTTACCTTCATCAATCCTTACCGTTTATCCTTAGTTCCATACTTTGTATCCTTGTGTGGTCATTGATGTTCTGGGTACGTAATGAATTTCCGTCTGCAGAAGATGAAGAAGTCGATTTCCGTTCCAACCGAAGCTCCTTCAAACGATTTTATCAGGCAGCAAAAATTGCCTGGGTAGCCTTTTTACCGCCATTTGCATATGGTTTGCTTGAAGCGTCGCTGCACGGAAATTTCCCTGTCTACGGAATGAGAATCGGTCACGATGTGGATATGCTGTCTTATATTCTTCCCTGTTTCGCAGGCGGCAGTATCATCACTCAGCTTCCTCTGGGTGCTCTCAGTGATAAAATCGGGAGACGAAAAGTGCTGCTATCCGTTATAGCTGGCGGCATGATCATCTTTATCATGGCGTCTGTGGTTGAACAATCCATTATCGGACTGTTTATCAGCTTTATTCTGGCAGGGATGTGCGTGGGCTCGGTCTTTTCTCTAGGTGTGTCCTACATGACTGATTTATTACCCAAGAATCTGCTTCCTGCAGGGAATATCCTATGCGGAATCTTCTTCAGCTTCGGCAGCATTATCGGACCTTTCTTAGGCGGTCTGTTTATTGACTATTTCCCTGGCCTGTCCTTTTTCCATATGATTACCCTTTCATTATTTCTCATCTGGCTTGCGATTTTCACCAGGAAGGAAAAACTCCACGTATCATCATCATCCAATCAGACAGTATAAAGTGAAACTTCCATCAGTGTGGGGTTTCTCCATCCCCCACTGATGGTTAGTTGAACTTATCAGGAATTTACTGGCCGTTTATCCCTACTTAGTCTTGCTGGGTTACCCACAAGACTTGAAGTGGGGGTATTACGGCCAGTTCATGCGTGATAATCGCAGGATCATGACTGATAAAAGGGATCTGACATTCCCTTTTATCAGTCTTTTTTTGTTTAGAAAAACGTCATGAATTCCTCAACTTTTACATTGAATTTCACTTGATATGTGTTATGATAATAATAGTTAAATAATAATTATTATAATCTATAAATCGAATGATAATTATTATCATTCACCAGTTAAATCTGAAGTTAAAAGGATCTAGTAAACGAAAATCATTATCAATTAGATGAAGGGAGTTGAGAATACGGGATGGAATTATCTTATTCTGTAAATGAAAAGACAGCTCAACCCAAGCGCCATCCATTTTTTAATTGGATAACAAAGATAAAGGAGCACCTTGAGCTTATTGCAGCCCTGTTCAGCGGCGTACTTATATTATTTGCATGGGCGACTGAATCCTATTTTCCCCATTCCATTACGGTCACTTTATATTTATCTGCCTTTGTGATCGGCGGATTTGCCAAGGCAAAGGAAGGTATTGAAGAAACCATAGATAATAAGGATTTGAATGTCGAGCTGCTCATGATTATTGCCGCGATCGGTTCTGCTGTTATCGGTTACTGGATGGAAGGAGCTATTCTGATTTTCATCTTTGCTCTTAGCGGGGCACTCGAAACGTATACAATGAATAAAAGTGAGAAAGAACTCTCCTCCCTTATGAAGCTTCAGCCAGAGGAAGCCGTTCGTATTCATGGTGATAAAGAGGAGGTTGTGCCTGTTTCTGCTTTACAGCTTGGGGACAATATTTTCGTAAAAGCCGGAGAAAGAATTCCTGCAGACGGAAAAATTACCCGCGGTCGAACAGCCATCGATGAATCCGCCATCACTGGTGAATCCATGCCGGTGGAAAAGCAATTGGAGGATGAGGTTTTTGCCGGAACAGTGAATTTAAATGGAAGTCTTGAGATTGAACTGACCAAATCTCCTAATGAGAGTGTATTCCAGAAAATTATCCATCTCGTTCAGTCAGCGAAAAGCGAACGCTCACCTTCCCAGCTCTTTATTGAACGCTTTGAAGGAACCTATGTGAAGATCGTACTTATTGGTGCAGCCTTAATGATGTTCCTGCCCCATTATTTGCTTGGCTGGTCCTGGCAGGATACCTTCTACCGCGCGATGATTTTCCTGGTTGTTGCCTCTCCATGTGCTCTTGTTGCCTCCATTATGCCGGCCACCCTTTCAGGCATATCAAACGGCGCCCGTCATGGGATTCTGTTTAAAGGTGGCGTACATTTAGAGAATCTTTCCCATATTAAAGCAATTGCCCTGGATAAAACCGGCACGTTAACGAATGGGGAGCCTGAAGTAACTGACTTCTATGCAGCTGACAATGAAAATAAAGATGTCATACTGAATATAGCTGGTTCCATGGAAAAGGAATCTACCCATCCACTCGCCAAGGCTGTTATTCAGTATGCTCTAAAGCAGAATATTGCTTTAACCGCTGAGGTGGATGACATGATTAACACGGCTGGTAACGGAATATCGGCCAGCATTTCAGGGTCCAATTGGAAAATCGGAAAAGCAGAATTTATCGGCACTGAGCAGGCAACTGCCTTTTACAACGGTATCCATGAAAAGCTGGCTGGACAGGGAAAAACGATTGTATTTGTTTCCCTTGATGATCAGGTGAAAGCCTTATTTGCTCTGAAGGATACCGTTCGGGAAGATGCAATAAAAGCAATCCGCACACTAAATCATGAAGGCATTCAAACCGTTATGATTACGGGGGATAATGAAACAACAGCCAAGGCGATTGCTGAAGAATGCGGGATTACCGAGTATTATGCAAATTGTCTTCCGGAAGAAAAGGTAGAAAAACTGAAGGCATTACAAACCGAATATCAATCGGTAGCCATGACCGGAGATGGCATTAATGATGCACCAGCCTTGGCAACCTCAAACCTCGGAATCGCCATGGGAGAAGGAACCGATGTTGCACTGGAGACTGCAGATATGGTGCTGATGAAAAATGATTTACCGAAAATCGCTTATTCCGTATCCTTATCCAAAAAGATGAATCGTATCGTTAAACAAAATGTCATCTTTTCCATTTCTGTCATTGCGATTTTACTGCTATCCAACTTTTTGCAGAGCCTGAACCTTCCATTAGGGGTTGTCGGTCATGAAGGAAGTACAATTCTGGTGATTCTGAATGGATTGCGGATGCTGAAGGAAGCGTAAAGGCCATTACGAAACCGAATTTGTTATAGAAAGAATAAAAGTCGGGATTATCCTTTTCAGGTAGCTCCCGACTTTTTTTGCATTCCCATTATAATAAAGCAATAATACACATATGATCCCCATTAGCAACAGACGTTTATCCCCGCCTGTGCTTTTTCATTTTATATAAGGTAGCATTCATTTCTCCGCCCAGGATAATAATCAGCGCCGATAAATACAGCCAGATCATCAATACAATCATGGCCCCCAGACTGCCATACCTTGCATCATAATGGCCAAAGTTTTCAACATAAAAGGCAAAAATAAAGGATACAAGCTGCCATCCGAAAGTGGCAAAAATGGCTCCGGGTAAAGCCTCGGTTAACGTCACACGTTTTTCAGGAGAAATTTTATACAGGAAGATAAAAATAAAGAGCATAACAATGGCCGAAATGACCCAGCGCATGGCTTCCCATACCCGAAGAAATTCATCCCCTGCGCCAAAAAAGGAAAAAACATAAATACCGAGCACTTCACCAAATACCGGCAATAACAAGGCCGTAATGATGACCAGATACATCGCTACGGTCAGCACCATTGAGATCAGTCTCGCTGAAATAAACGAACGCTTAGGGTGTATTTCATAGGTTAAATTGATGACGCGAATTAATGCATTGATTCCGTTTGACGCGATAAATAAGGTACTGATAAGACCAATGGATAATAATTGTCCATTCTTGTTATCCATCAACTGACCTATATTTTGTTCAATAAAGTTCATCGTATCCCCCGGAACATAGCTGCCCACCAGGGACATCATCTGTTCAACGGTAACAGGAATATAAGCCATTAAGGTTAACAGAAAGATAATAAACGGAAACAAGGAAAGCAGAAAAAAATAGGCAAGCTGTGCGGCTCGCCCTCCAACATCGTCATCCACATATCGATCAAACATTCTTTTAAAAAAACGGCGGATTTTTGGGATCATAAGATTCACCCTGAAAAGTAATTTTATCGCATGTTATTAATTTTGTTTAGGTCTCTTTTCAAGCATCTGATCAGCATCATCCAGCTGTTTAATAATGGAGTCTGCATAATACTCAATACCTTCAACGGTTGTTCTTAAATCCTCAAAGGCTTTAGAAGGATCCTCCCGATAATTTTTGAATTGATCCATTACATCCCTGCCAAATGCTATGGCACCTTCTCTTGTTTCCCGATGAAACAAAGAACTAAGCGCCCCAACTGCAGCGCCGATAAGTATACCACGTTTCCATCGATTTTGCTTCACGTTTTCTTCCTCCTTATTATAAATTCCACTTCTTCTTAATATCCTTTAATAAATACCTGCATCCTTCCTCAACTAATTCAAAAACGTAATCAAAGTTACCAGTAAAATACGGGTCAGGGACGTCTCTTTCTTTCGGATGAGGTACATAGTCCATTAAACGTTTCACTTCCACCTGATCCGATGTATTCCTGAGCGCCTGTAAATCTCTTATATTTTGCGCATCCATACCTACAATATATTCAAACTTGTCCCAATCAGACGTATCAATTTGTCTGGCTTTCATTCCTTCAACAGGTACTGACTTTTCGGATAAAAGTTCCTGTGTACCCTTGTGCGGGGGTTGACCTATGTGCCAATGTCCGATTCCGGCAGAGTCCGTCTCCACCTTGCCAGAAAGCCCTTCCTTTTCAACCATTTGCCGAAAAATGGCCTCGGCCATTGGTGATCTGCATATATTTCCAAGACAAACAAATAAAACATTGATCTTCATTGTGTCACCTTCTTTACCAGCAATTTTTTCACCTTTAATATATCAAATTTTTAATAAAAATAGAAAAAGTATATCTTTTTTCCTAAATAACCTTGACATTTTATGCGAATTTTTAGAATATTTACTATATGGACGACACTTATATTTAAATTGAGGGGGGAAACCATTGGATAGTCTTATTGCTGGCTTACAAACATTCAACGAGAAGGGCGCTGAAATTTTAGGCAATATCAGTAGTGTGATCTGGGGGCCACCCTTACTCATTCTACTCGTTGGCACAGGGTTATTTTTAACCTTCAGACTGTTATTTTTACAATTTCGAACCCTGCCTTATGCTTTAAAATTAGTTTTTAGCAAGCAGGATAAAAAGTCTGAAGGAGATATCACCCATTACCAGGCTTTAACAACCGCACTGGCCGCTACGATTGGTACAGGTAACATTGCCGGGGTTGCCACAGCAGTTGTAGCGGGTGGGCCCGGAGCTGTATTCTGGATGTGGATTACCGCACTTGTCGGTATGGCCACAAAGTATGCAGAGGCTCTATTAGCGGTAAAATACCGTACCAAAAATGAGCAGGGTCTTATGGCTGGTGGGCCCATGTATTACTTGGAAAAGGGCCTGAATAACAAAACAGGAAGAGCATTAGGTGTGGCTTTTGCTGTTTTCGCTTCCTTAGCTGCATTTGGAATCGGGAATATGACCCAGTCCAACACAGCCGCTTTATCCTTGGAAGATACTTTTAATGTGCCTCCATTTGTTACTGGAATCATATTTACTGTTTTAGCTGGTCTTGTTATCGTCGGGGGAATTAAAGTCATCGGTAAAGTTACCGCATTCTTTGTTCCGATCATGGCGGCCTTTTACATTACCGGCGGGCTTATCTTAATCGTCATGAATTTTGATCTGGTCGGTCAGGCCTTTGGGTTAATTTTTTCAGAAGCCTTTAGTCTTGAGGCCGGTTTTGGTGGTCTGCTTGGGGCTGCTATTCGTTACGGGGTTGCCCGTGGTCTGTTCTCGAACGAAGCAGGTCTCGGTTCTGCACCAATTGCAGCGGCCGCAGCCAAAACGGATTATCCGGCGCGCCAGGCTTTAGTTTCCATGACTCAGGTATTTATCGATACCATTGTGGTCTGTACCATCACAGGGCTTACCATTGTTATGGCTGGTCAGTATGATGGTGGAATGGACAGTTCCGTGTTAACCAGTGCATCCTTCGCTCAGTTCCTGGGAGACGCCGGAATGTACATTGTTACACTCGGTGTTCTATTCTTCACGTTCTCGACAATCCTTGGCTGGTCCTATTATGGGGAAAGAGCGATTGGATATCTGACTGGTGAAGGTGGCGTTCGAATTTACCGATATGTTTTCGTCGTCTTCATTTTCATTGGATCGATTACAACCGTAGATGTCGTATTTAAATTTTCCGATGTCATGAACGGATTAATGGCCTTTCCTAACCTAGTCGGCCTTCTTGCCCTATCCGGGGTTGTCGTTGCTGAAACGAATCGGTTCAGGAAGGTTGCCCAAAAGGAGAAAGAGGAAAAGAAGTCGGGGAGTGTTTCCGTATAGAATTGTGAAGGGGCAATACTCCATGAACGAAGCCGTTCCGGTACGGGGGCAGTGAGGAAAATTCAGCAATAATCAGAAAGACCAGGTCATATTAATATGATCTGGTCTTTTCCTCTTTTCTCAGGCCGCACCAGCTTGGACTTCCTTTTCCAGAGGAGTGCCTTTTCTATTATGTGCCCATTCTATATCCACCGTTTCAGGAACAGATAGCTTAGGCTGAATCCGATTTCTTTTGTCAATCAGACCCGTCTGATAATCTCCCTGGAAAAACTGAACATATAATGTATTTCCAACTTCCACTACCTGCGCAATATCATTTGGCTCCATCGTAACGTTAGACATCGTTGTTTCATAGGTCCCAAAAATAACCAGATTCTGATTATTATGCGTCAAAATCTCCGGCTGTGCGGCATCTGTGAAAATAACGATTTTTTCAATGTGATCCGGCACCTCTTCCTCAATCATCGGAAGGGCACCAGCGTCTACCTCCTGATGAACAGCTGCTTCCATCTCCTCTGTAATGCCCAATGATGCGGCCAAATAAAAACCTGCTCCGGCAAAACCAATAAATCCTATAAATACAATCGATAGAAAATCAAATTTTAAGAAGGGAGTTTTCTCCTTTGATGAAAATAGATAGAGTAAAATCTCCAATCCTATGATGACAAGTATAATCGGCCACCAGGCTATAGCTACCTGAACAATGTCAGGATTCCCAAAATTGGCAACAAGCAGAGTCACTCCTAATAGAATTAAGAGCAGACCCATGGAAAACGTTCCGATCCTCCATTGTCTCATTGATCCTCTCCCCCTTTATCCTTTGCCTTCGAACCCATAAGAAGACGTATACCGCCGCCGATGAGAAGCAGACAAACGATGACGAGCTGTAAATATCTCTGATAATAATACCGTATATCCAATTGAAAGGCTTCCATCATGTATCGGCCAAAAGCCGGCATGAGTATTGAATCCACAATGAAGAACAAGCCTAATAGAATTAAGCCGATCCCCAGCCAGCGCTGATGGTTGGCAAAATAACCAATAATCGGGATATCTTTCGCCTCCCCTACCTCATGTCGGGATTGCTGTTGTAAAGCGTCAAAAAAGCTGAAGAACCAGATGACAGGTACTAAAAAGAGAAACAGCGAAATCCTTAGTACATCAAGAATATAAATGGATAATAAAAATCCTATCATGAGCTGCAATCCCCGTTTTTGCAATCCTAAATACATATGACCTGCACCTGGAAATATCGAGAGAACGGTTGTGGTTGCTTTGCTCTTCCTGCCGCTTGCTCGTTGCTGTTCAAAATCCTCCATAATTGAGCGATCTACAAGTTCCTCTCCATTCTGCTGTTTATTCAACAGCTGGATCGTATCAAAAAGGCTGTAAATCCAGATGATTGGCAGACCAAGCGCAAAAATCAGAAAGCCTGGCTGTCCGGTTAGAATCGTCACAAATAAAATCATCGTACCAAGGCCAAAAAAGCCAGCTAAAAATGTTAAACCACGATAATTCAGACCTAAGTGAAAATGACCAACCCCTGGAATAAAGGAAAGAATGATGGTCAGAAAACGTTCCTGTTTATCCCCATCCATTTTTTGTGGTTGAACGCTATTTCCATCTGTACCGGAAACAGTATGGCTGTCCGCCGGAATAGCTGCCCCGCTTAATAATGTAATCACCATATCTAACATATTGATGATCCAAATTCCAAAGGCGAATAATAAGGCCACCAGAAAGTCATACCCATAAGGAGACATCACCGCAATAATAAAGGCCAGACCCAGTGTACCTGCAAATCCAAGTCCGTAGAGCACTCCTCTGATTTTTCGCTGTAAATAAATATGACCAAAGCCGGGGATGAAAGCTAACAAAAATGCAAATAACCTGGATTTATTCATTTCCTTGCTCCTCCTTTCCATTTCCTGTGTTCAAATAATTGGCTTCCAAGATTTTTTCGGATATTGGTGGATCATCAGCTTCGATTTGGTCATCCAGGCTAAACAGCATGTCAAAAACCCCTGAAAACATAAGTAAGACCGTTAAGCCGGCTGCCAGGAAATAATGAGCAAGCGTTTTTCGATGTACATCTCTGGAAGAAGCATTCGCTTTGTTTTTCATTTGATTAGGCTGAACGATCGCCAGCTTTTCCATCGTCTCATCCGTAAATGAATCAGAAACGGAAAAGGGAACGGACCATTCATCAATCACGTCCATATACTGATGAAAGCAAACGTCACAATCACTGAGGTGATCTTCAATTTTTAGCTGTTGCTCTTCTGGCAGCTGCTCTTTCACATACTGCTGCAGGACTTCCCATTCAACGTGATTACTCATGAAAAATCATCCTCCTTCCAATTTTGGCGCATCCATTTTCTTGCCCGATACAGCCGCATTTCCACCGTTTTCTCCGCTATATTTAAGTCAAAGGCAATTTCAGCATAAGACTTCTCCTGAATGTAGTAGCGAAACACCACATCCCGAAAATTTACCGGCATTGACTCAATCGCCTCACGAATCTTTTCCTTCTGTGAATTCTTAAGCATCTCAGCCTCAGCACTACTTCCCTGTTCCACTTGGAAAATCGGCTCATCAAAGGAGGTTAAATCCTCCTGCCTTCGCTTTTTCTTACGATAGGAGTCAATCGCCGTATGATAAGCAATTCGACTTAACCAGGTTTTAAAGCCCTGCGCCTGATAGGAGGGGAGCGCATCAACCATCTTGATGAAGGTTTCCTGTGTTAAGTCTTCAGCTTCCTGTTGATTTTTGGCTACACTGTAGGTCACCTTGAACACATGGTGCTTATACTTTTCAATCAACATACGCAGAGCCTGCTGGTGACCCGCTTTCACTCTTTCAATTAATGGTTCATCGTGAATCCTGCTCCCCTCCCTTCTCTACTTACTCACATCTTTTAGACGATTCTTTAACAATGGTACCCTACAAAAATTGAGCAAAAAATATACTGACTAATAAACTTAGTCAGTAGTATTGGCATAAGGCCATAAGTCCTATTAATCGGCCAGTGGAGCGATGCACGTTTCTCCCTCATTTTTCGCACTGTTTACATACGTACTAACCTCATAGGCAGTCAGATCTTCATTGGGCAGGTCCAATAAAAAGTTCTGCATTTCCATTGGATCACGTGACTCTTTTTTTATCCAGTCCTCTTCCTTTTCTTTCGGCAGGATGACAGGCATGCGGTTATGAATCTCTGACATAAATTCGTTGGGACTTTTCGTCATAATGGTGCATGTAACCATTTCCTTATCTCCCTGCTTCCAACGA
This sequence comes from Salinibacillus aidingensis, assembly GCF_039522525.1. Taxonomy (GTDB): domain Bacteria; phylum Bacillota; class Bacilli; order Bacillales; family Alkalibacillaceae; genus Salinibacillus; species Salinibacillus aidingensis. The sequence continues at coordinate 177,097 of NZ_BAAADO010000005.1, read as the reverse complement.
TCCCACAGTCCGGCAAAGGCAAATAGCTTACGGTCCTGCAGCGAAATTCTCAACGGCTGCTTAGTCTTTTGATCAAGTTTTTTCCATTCATAAAAGCTGTCAGCTACAATTAAACAGCGTCTCCGCTCCATCAAGCGTTTAAAGCTGGGCTTCCCGGCTGCCGTTTCAGTGCGTGCATTTATCATTTTATAACCAATGGACGGATCCTTGGCCCAGGATGGTACAAGCCCCCACTTCAAATATCCCGCCCGTTTTTTCCCTCCGTCATGGACAATCGCGAGCACAGATTGTCCCGGAGCTATGTTATAACGCGGCTCGTAGTTTTCAATTTCATGAGCTACACCAAAAGCCTCCAGAATTTCCAGTTCCTCCGCAAGCAACGTAAAACGTCCACACATTTTAATCACCCTTTATTTCAATGTAAAATTAAGATAATTCTGTTATCATGTATTGTACATGGTTTTACGAAAAGAATGAAGAAAGGAACTAGGTTATGTTAAATTCGTTTATTGAGAAAACAGATGTCATTATTTTTGACCTGGACGGGACTTTATATGAGGGGGACCAGCATTTTGCCTTAATGGTCGAAAACCTGAAACAGCGTCTCCCTGAAAAGCACCATAAGGCCTTTGATGAGCTTTATCAGAAGTCATTAGCAGGCGATCACGCTTTGACGATTGGTAAAGTCTATGACGTTCAGGAGGATGTGATCTGGACCTGGGACCCGTTCACAACAGAGTTAACGAATGCCCAAAATTGGGACAATGAACAGGTACATATTTACGATGCACCGACAAAGCTGTCTGTATCCGAATTTGATTATCAGCGCTTTGTTCCCATTGGTGATGGCTGGTGGCCGCCATACTCCATTGCACGTCATTTCGGACTGACGGTTGAAGATACCCAATGGGCTTATCGACGCACAAAGGAACAAATGGCAAATCTTGATGGTATGCTTGAACCCACCCCAGGGCTGCAGCAATATTTAGAGGAACTGTCAAAAGCGAAAAAGCTTGTGTTGATAACCAACAGTGAAATTGATGATGTACATCGTTTACTTAAATTTTTAGGCCTGGACCATATTTTTTCCGATATTGTCCCAAGTGCTTTAAAGCCAATGAATACAAACAAGCATTTTAAGGAAGTTTTAACTCGATACGATGTGAAGCCTGAACAGGTGCTTTCCATCGGGGATAACTTTATGAATGAAGTCGCCCCGGCCCTTCAGCTCGGTATGTATGGAATATGGTTAACGACTTCAAACGAGGTCCCGCTTAAAAACGACAAATTTGCAAAAATACGGACGCTTGCGACGGAATAAGGCCATTCCATGTTATCCTTATTGGGACGAATGAAAAACCAATAAATCGTGAAATTCCTGTTAAAAGTCCTTCAGCCTGTGCTGAAGGACTTTTTTCATAGATTAGCCATGCAAATGGACCTTCATCCTTTTTTACAAAAAAATAAACCAGAGCGAATCGCCCTAGTATCGAATTCCAAACCTCTTCTGAATTTTTCCTCTGTACTTGGGATAGGCCGGTGAGGAGGAGAGTCTTCGTTTATCCATTAAAGACTGATAATGAAGGTGCTTTTCCGTAAGCTTTTCTTTATATTCCTCCTGCAGCTTCTCATCCTGGGTCTGATTCATTAATTCTTCAAGAGTTACCATTTCCTTTTTAATTTTCATTTCCTCTGGCAGGACACCGGCATTTTTCATCATCCGGTAGCTTGTACGTAAATCCTCAGATACGCCGGCCAGATCATCCTCAGGCAACGGCTTCCCCTTCCCCGGCAGGTCATCCAGCTCTCCCTTATCAATGGAAGTCTTGATTTTTTCTTCAGCAAGAATATACCCAATATCCATTCATACACCTCCACACTATATAGACTTCTCCTCACTCCAGGCTTTTAGCCAATTCGGCAAATAATCATAGGAAAACAGATCATCCGGATAGTCAATAAAGGCCGTATGCTCTTCTTCGTATAAAAACTGAACAAATTCATTCAGTGCTCCCATATATTCATTATACAAAAATTCAAAACTAATCGTTTCTTCTGGCATTTCGTTCTCTGCACAAATTTTCGGGTCTGTATAGTTCACATATGTCCGACACGGAATCGGTCTGATTTCATATGCCATGCACATGTTTGTTTCCGTATTTAAAAGAGGGCAGGGCACGTGACTGCGAATATATTTCCGTTTGAAATCAGAATCCTCTTCGTAGTCAAGGGAAGTAACGGTCTTCAGTGTTTCTCCGTACTTTTCAAAATAGGCTGTTAAATGGGATGTAATGGCTTCCTTACGATCATGGGGGAAGCACTCAATCGCCTTTGTCATGAGCTTAGCTTCCATCTTTGAAATAATAATCGGAAAATAGCAGCAGAAGGCACATCCCATTTGACAGGTAGGTTTCATCCCCATCGTTTCATCCATCTGTTCCATTTCACCACTAACAACCTGAAGGAGTTCCTGAAAGCTTGCCAGCAATTTCTGTTCTACATCCATGTCTTTATTCGCCCAAGCTTCCACTACCTTGTAAAACTTCTCTTCATCGATTTCATAGGAATTTTGCAGGTGTTTCATTCGCTCCGTAATTTCTTCCACTGATAAATATGTCTTCATTCATAATAAATCCCTTCATTCATTCTATTAAAAATTATAGACGATATTTACCAGAATTCATACGGGTATTTTCTGGTGTTTTCTCTTTCATAGATTCATGGATGAATGTTAGAATAACCTAGACTCTGAAAATACTTCAGTGTGATTATGGATGAAAGGATGAGTCACATGCATATCGGAAGTAAAGGCTGGTACGTTAACGAACTAAAGAAAATCGGTGTTAATCGTTATGAAGAACGTAAAATCGAAAGCTATAAGAAACACGTACTTGCCAATTTATTGGAAAGCAAGCAACAATAACCAGTTTTATTACAGGGACTATGCTCCCTGTTATTTTTTTGTTATAGATATTTAATTTTTATATATAATTAAAAAGTGGTAAACTAACTAAGTATACATGGAATCTAGAACTAATGGAGGAAAAGGATATGTTCTCATCAGCAGAAATTGGCATTGATCTCGGTACAGCTAATTTACTTATTTATACCAAAAATAAAGGCATTGTATATAATGAACCCGCTGTGGTTGCGATTGATACAACTACCCAAAACGTACTTGCTGTAGGTGAAGAAGCAAAGCAAATGATTGGAAAAACACCTCAAAACATTGTACCTGTTCGTCCGATGAAGGATGGCGTCATTGCTGATTATGAAGTGACTTCTCAGATGCTTAAAGAAATGCTGAAAAAGGTAAGCAAAAAGTTAGGTCATTCGTTACGCAAGCCTTCTGTTGTCGTTTGTGTTCCAACAGGTGCAACCTCAGTAGAACGCCGCGCCATTCATAATGCAATAAAGGAATACGGAGCTAAGTATGTTCATTTAATTGAAGAGCCTATTGCCGCTGCAATTGGTGCAGGTCTGCCAGTGGACGAGCCTGTTTCCAACATGGTCGTTGATATTGGTGGAGGTACGAGTGAAGTTGCCATTATCTCCTTTGGCGGAATTGTCTCCTCACAGTCAACCCGGGTTGGCGGGGACAAAATCGATCAGGCCATCATTCAGCATGTACGGAAAAAATACAATGTCTTAATTGGGGAACGGACCGCTGAACAAGTCAAAATCCAAATTGGCTACGCATTAATTGACCATCCGGAAGAAACCATGGAGGTTCGCGGACGTGATATGGTATCCGGATTACCTAAGACCATTGCGTTAACTTCAACAGAGATTCAAAAAGCGTTACAGGAGTCTCTTGAACAAATTCTTGAGGCTATTCAGACCACCCTTGAAAGCTGCCCTCCTGAATTAAGTGGTGACATTGTTGATCAGGGAATTACTCTGACTGGTGGTGGTGCACTGCTTAAAGGCATGCAGGAATGGCTGTCCAATGAAATCGATGTACCTGTTCATATTGCACCAGAACCACTGGAGTGTGTAGCCATTGGAACAGGTAAATCCCTTAAAATGATCACAAAGCTTCAGAAGGCTACAAAATAACATCCCGTATATTTTATGAAATACAGTGAGTGCAAACATTCACTGTATTTTTTATGTTGGACGGTCATTTTAAAATATCGGATTTGTGACTAAGAAATCAGAATGGCCGCGTCCGCCTTTGTTTATGGGGGTCATTTTAAAAAAATCGTTCGACAAATTCAGGGATGGTTTTAGTCTTTTTTTGGATATTTCTTTGATAGGTTCCCTCTCTTTTCAAATTTTTTCCCTGGTTTTAATAATATAATATAAATCTCGGTTATTATGTAAATATTTGTAATATTGTCATCGACATTTTATTCCATTCTTTTAATCTTAAGTCTTATATACTACTTTATGGTATCTATAGACTAGAGAACATGTTTCGGGAAAGTCTTACTTAAAAAAGAGAAAGTATTTATTCTTAGAGCAGAGGGGGAATCAATGGAATGAGTCAGCTTACAAGCCTTGACCCTGAGTGGGTAGAACTCATACTGGAAGCGCTGGAAATAGGTATTACTGAGGAGGAGATAAAAAAATTTCTTACCAATCCTGTTCCCTTTTAGTCGTATAGACTTAATTTTTAAAAAATTACGTTCTCCATATCAAACAGCTGGACGTTTTTATGTTATAATGAGGCCTAAGGAAGGTGAAGAAGATGATAGGGGAACGTATAAAAAAGCAGCGTGAACAAAAAAATATGTCACTCTCCGAACTAGCTGAACAAGCAGGTGTGGCAAAATCATATTTAAGCTCCATTGAACGGAATTTGCAATCCAACCCTTCCATTCAGTTTCTTGAAAAAATTTCTGCTGTTTTAGGTGTATCGGTAAATACCTTTCTTCATGACAGCACAGAGAATCTGTCAAAGGAACATTTAGATCAGGAATGGATAACCTTAGTTCAGGAAGCCATGCAATCTGGTGTTTCCAAAGAGGAGTTTAAAAGCTTTTTAGAATATAATAAATGGAAGTTAGAGCAAAATAAATAAAGCGAACCTTCCATGAGTGGAGGTTTTCTCCATCCCCCACTGATGGTTAGTTGAACTTATCAGGAATTTAATGGCCGTTTATCCTCCACTTAGTCTTGTTGGGTACCCTCAAAACCTGAAGCGAGGGTATTACGGCCAGTTAATGCGTGATAAACGTATTACATAGACAAGGCTTAATGTCCCGAAATAAAAAAGAGCATTTCCAAATCACCTTGAAAATGCTCTTTTTCGTACATCTCCTATTTTTGGTCAGCCGGAAACACAACGCCTACCTGCTTCCGCGCTTCCTCCATAATTCGGGCTGTTGTGACGGAATTCTTAAAGGTATTGATATCTGATTCCAATTTATTCTCTTTTATTAGCGAAATGAATTCCTTTGCTTCATCATACATGGAATTCTCTTTTTGTGGAACACTTAAATCTTCTTCATTTCCATGATGGTCCCGGAATACTACTCGTTCAGCCCTATGTATAGGGTCAATGATAAGGCTCCCTTTCTCACCTTGAATTTCAGAAGGCAATTCTGTATTGGTAATCTTGGAATGCATAACGATGCCTTCCATTTCATCATATTTCACTAAAACCGTACCTTCCCCATCTACTCCGGATTCTAACATTACACCATTTGCTTTTACCTCTTTAGGTTCGCCAAACAGCACCACCATTGGATATATACCATATACTCCAATGTCCATCAGAGATCCATTCGAAAATTCAGGTTTAAAGGCGTTTAGCACAGTACCTTCTTTGTAAGTATCATATCTGGAAGAATATTGGCAGTAGTTGCCTATATATCGACGTATCTTCCCCACTTTATGTAAATTTTCCTGAACAGCCTTAAAATTAGGCAGAAAGCTGCTTTTTAGCGCTTCCATAAGCAAAACCTGATTGTCCCGCGCTGCCTGGATCATTTCTTCCACTTCACGCACATTTGACCCCATAGGTTTTTCACATAACACATGTTTTTTTCCATTCATTAAAGCAATAGCATACTCTTTATGAAGAGAATTTGGAGACGCAATGTATACGGCATCAAGCTGATCACTATCCGCCATCTCCTGAATGCTCGTAAATGTATATGGAGCATTATACTTCGATGCAAATTCTGCTGCTCTTTTTTCTGTACGTGAAAACACAGCCGTTAATTGAAAATCCTCTACCTGTTGAGCTGCATCTAAGAACCGTTCTGTTATCCAATTTGTCCCTATAATTCCGAATCGTACCATATAAAAACCTCCTAGTCTCTAGTTATAAATCCTGGGTAATCCTCTTATGTTGTCGCGATCATCACGGCCCTTCTCTTTACTATTGTCCAGCTGCAGGGCCTGGTCCTGGTAATATAAGAAATGCCACTTTTTCTTATATAGGTTCAAAGCTTAGCAAGGCCCTTCCGCTTTCCTATGTATATTTTACATGGTATTTGTGAATTTATAAACGAATAAACTATTTTTGATGGGATGTTTTATAAAGTGTTTGTGCGGTTATAGAACTATATAAGGAGGAATGATGTTGAAGCTTAATGTTACCCAAAAGCTGATAAAAGACCATTTGGTATCCGGGGAGATGACTCCTGGTGAGGAGATTGGGTTAAAGATTGATCAGACTTTAACACAGGATGCAACCGGAACAATGGTTATGCTTGAGCTTGAAGCGATGGGACTGGATTATGCCAAAACAGAGGCATCAGCCCAGTATGTCGATCATAACCTGATTCAAGTAGATAATAAAAACCCTGATGATCACTTGTTTTTACAGAGTGCAGCCAGACGTTTTGGACTGTATTATAGTCGCCCTGGAAACGGCGTTAGTCACCCTGTCCATATGCAAAGATTAGCGAAGCCCGGGAAAACATTATTAGGTTCAGACAGTCATACATGTGCAAACGGCAGTATGGGAATGCTCGCCATGGGGGCTGGCGGTATTGATGTTGCAATGGCTATTGCCGGCGAACCCTTTTATGTCAAAATGCCTGAAGTCTGGGGAATTAAATTGACCGGTGAACTGCCTGACTGGGTTGGAGCCAAGGATGTTATTTTGGAATTGCTCCGTCGTCACGATGTAAAAGGCGGAGTCGGACGTGTGATTGAATATTATGGTCCAGGATTAAAGAATTTAGATGCCATGGATCGGCATGTGATTGCCAATATGGGCGCTGAACTTGGAGCCACAGGAACGGTCTTTCCTTCCGATGAGGAAGTGAAGCGCTTCTTAAAAGAACAGGAACGTAGGGACGAATGGATTGAATTAAAGGCGGATAAAGGAGCTTCCTACGATATTGAGGAGGAAATCAATTTATCCGAGCTTGAACCTCTTATTGCAAAGCCATCAAGTCCAGGTAATGTAGTCCCAGTTAAGGACATTGCTGGCGAATCCATATATCAATCCTATATCGGCTCTTCTGCTCAGCCTGGTTTTCGTGATTTTGCCATGGCAGCTGAAATTGTAAAGGATAAAAAGATTGCTGAAGGCGTTTCCTTAGATGTTAATCCAACATCACGACAGATGCTGACAGAACTTGTACAGGAAGGACATATCGCAAGCTTCCTTCAATCGGGAGGACGTCTTCATCAGGCTGGATGTAATGGCTGTATTGGAATGGGGCAGGCGCCTGCAACCGGCCGAAACAGCCTGCGTACAACACCAAGAAACTTTCCTGGTCGTTCCGGCACCAAAGAAGACAGTGTCTTTCTATGCGGACCAGAAACGGCAGCCGCCTCCGCATTAAAGGGTGAAATTACGGATCCTCGTACATTGGAGATGAATTATCCAAACATTAAAGGGCCGAAAAAGCCGAATGTAGATGATCAGCTACTGGATAAACCCTTACCGGAGGAAGAAGCTAAAAAAGTAGAGCTCTACAAGGGGCCTAATATTGCCTCCATACCGGAAATGGATAGGCTGCCAGATGAGCTGGAGGTACCGATACTTCTTAAAATGAACGATAACATTTCCACAGATGAAATTTTAGCTGGTGGCGCCAGGGTTCTCCCATACCGCAGTAATTTACCTGAAATCAGTAAATTCACTTTTGAAATCATAGATGAGAGCTATTATGACCGTGCTATGGATATTCGGGATCATGGCGGCCATGCTATTGTAGGCGGCTATAACTATGGTCAAGGGTCCAGCCGTGAACATGCCGCACTCGCTCCACGATACCTCGGATTACGTGTCGCTGTAGTCAAAGACTTTGCCCGTATTCACTGGCAGAACCTGGTTAATTTTGGTGTCCTCCCTCTTACCTTTAAACACGATGAGGACTTTGACAAATTACAGCAGGGAGATGTACTCCAATTTAAAGACCTGCGTGACAAGGTACAGCAGGGTAATGACATAAAAGCGACGGTAAAAGACAAGAATATTGAAATGGAACTTACACATGCTCTATCTTCCAGACAAGTTGACATGATGCTTAAAGGCGGCTTAATTAATTGGGTGAAGGACAGACAGAATTCAAAAGCTTAATACCACGCATGAATTTGCGGTACCGTGTAAAACTATGGGCAACCATTGAAACAAGGAGAGATTTACCATGGTTGACCGTAATCATGTATGTAAAGCATGCGATGGTACTGGACTTTTAGCTGATGATGAGGAATGGCAGTATACGTGTACTGTCTGTGGGGGTGATGGGGTTTTTCAGCCGGGAGACAATCCTGAGCCTGACACTCCTTTTTCGGTAGATGAAAATAATCGAGTTCTTGAATAAAGGAGTGCTTATTAGCACTCCTTTATTTTGATATGTGCATTTTTATGATGTAAAAAATCCGCAGCAATAAAAAGCCTGTTAAAGCTCCTACTGTATTAAGAAGAATATCATCCACGTCAAAGCTTCCTACTCTGAAACTCAGCTGACACAGCTCCAGAATAAAAATACCGACCAAAAATACTTTAAGAAAATCCCTGATTACCCAAAGCTTTTGAAAGCACAGAGGTAATAGCACTCCAAAGGGAATGAAAACTCCTATGTTACCGGCTAAATTGATCAGCCAGGTTTCTAAAGGAAAGTGAGAAAAATTCTCGATATAAAGCTTTAATGTTGATAACGGAATCAGATTATACATGTAATCTTCGGTTTGTACCCTGGAGAAACCAAAAAACATCCAATAAATAAGTAAACCTGTATATAGTATTAAAATAGCGACAGCCTTTTTTCTCAACTAAAAACACCTCTAAATTGATTATAGATTACCTGTAACACCATGACTACTGTAATCTGAAAACCTTCGAAAATGAACAGCCTAATCTTTAGAAAATTTTTGCGGATAGAAAACGTGAAGCATAATATACTTGTAAATAGGTGCAATCATCAAGGAGGTGCTTTCTCATTTTAAGGATCCTGAAAAATAAGACACCGCTGACCGAAAGCATTCCTCCCGTGACGCAAAAGGAAGGAACGGTACAGATTGGACAGCAGATGGTTTTCTATTCGATCATGGAATTGGATGAGGAAATTCCCTCCTACGTCCATACTCCTAGAAAACCAATGGGTGAAAGAGGGTAATTTTTCCCTTTTTCACCATATCTTATAGGTTTTTCCATTACACTTTGTTAAAATTTATGTAATATAAAACAAGGTGTGGTGATGGAATGAAGTTTCGTAAATTCTTGAATGTTACTTACATTTCAAGCATATTGGGAATTTTCAGCTTTATCATCCTAACCGCCACTTTATCAAAAGAAAATTTGAATGAAGTGACAGGCTTTATTTTATTTCCCTTTACGGATAAGCTTCAGCCTGGTTTACAATCCTCACGATTTATCCATTGGCTGGTGATTTCCCTGGCTATGATTTTTTATATAATTATGATTAAAGGAATAATCAGATTATTTCAAAAGCCGGTCCAACCGCAATCCTCCTACCCTGAAATGGTCTGTCAAAGCGAAATTGCCTCTATGTTAGATGCTGTAGACTCCGAAGATGATGCCAAAATTAATGAAAAAATTATAACTTTTATGAAAAAATTTGACGAAATGGTTGCAGAAATTTTTGAAATGGATAACAATGATTTAAAGAGTTTATGGGTGCTGCAAATGGATAAGGATGAATACCAGAAATCCATTGAAAAAGAAAATGAGGAATTTTATCAAAACGATCATAAAAGCTTTTTAATGATTGTAAACTTAAATGAGCATTTGAAGCCAACCGAAGAAGATAAACGTATTATAAGATGGGCGCTTCAGCAGCCTAATCCGCAGTTTTGGGATGATCGGGTGAAACGTAATTTTAATGGAGAAAACCGGGAATTTGTGTTTGTCCGGAATTACGGGGAATTTCGCCTTGGTTATGCTCTATTATTTAAACATCAGCATATGATTACAGAAGAAAAGCTTCAACACTTTCAGGCAGCGTCCTCCTATTTGATGCTGTTAGGCAAAATTAACGACCTTACACACAAAATGATTAAATATATACTAGAAAAGGTGGTATAAAAGTGAAAGTAAAGGAAAAGGAGACGAAAAAGAATCCGACAAATATCTCTGTTTTAACTTTATCAACAGATATGAAAGTCCCCCCTGCCAAATACGAATCAGGATTTAAAAAACTGGATTCAAAAACCGGAAAATGTTCACCAGCAAAAGCCCGCACCTTACTTCGAAAATGGGTATAACAAAATACACTCCTATAAGCTAATTGACATGAATACCACTTATCTATATACTTATTCCATGAAATAGAATGATCCATAAAAGTACGGGAGAGGTTCTTAGCTTAAACCCTCTATAAAAAACTAAGGACATATGACGTGATAGAATCAGCCATATCCCCTTAGGATATGGCTTTTTTAATGGCCGAATAAAGGGAGGTTTGAAGATGTCCGACAGAAATGATGAAGAGCTGACAGATCTGTCACTACTGGGAAATCAGCAGACAACTTATGCTTTTAATTATACACCTGAAGTGCTGGAAACATTTGATAATAAGCATCCGAATCGCGATTACTTTGTAAAGTTTAATTGCCCGGAATTTACAACCTTATGTCCTAAAACCCACCAGCCGGATTTTGGTACGGTTTATATCAGCTATATCCCCGATCAAAAAATGGTAGAGAGTAAATCTTTAAAACTATACTTATTCAGTTTCCGTAATCATGGAGACTTTCATGAAGATAGTATGAACATTATAATGAATGATTTAATTGAACTTATGGACCCTCGCTACATAGAGGTATGGGGCAAATTCACCCCTCGAGGCGGAATCTCCATTGATCCATATTGCAATTATGGAAGACCAGAAACCAAATATGAAGAAATGGCCATGCATCGCCTGATGAATCATGACATGTATCCGGAAAAAATAGATAATCGATAATAGAGGGGAAACTTGGAATCCTCCCATAAAAGGAGAGGATACAGAATGTTTGTTTACTTAAATGCTTTATTTGTGGGGTTATTAGTTTTATCAAATATCCTGGGTGTCAAATTGTTCAGTATCGGTGATTTTGTTTTACCAGCTGCCGTTATTGTATATGTCATTACCTATTTAATTACAGATGTGATCGGTGAAGTATACGGAAAAGAGGCAGCAAAGAAAACCGTCCAGGCTGGTTTTTTCACTCAAATTATTGCGCTAATATTCCTGTTTATCGCTATAGAGTTGCCTGCTGCTCCGCTGTTTGGAAATCAGCAGGAATTTGAAACCATATTAGGTGGCAGTCTCCGTGTAATTTTAGCCAGTACATTGTCCTATCTTGCCAGTCAGCATTTTGATGTGTATATTTTTCATCGTCTAAAACGTAAACACGGTGCAAAGAAACTGTGGCTGCGAAATAATGTTTCTACTATATCAAGTCAGTTTGTCGATACAAGTATATTCATTACGATTGCTTTTATGGGAACTGTTCCGGCAACGGCATTACTAAGCATGATGGCCACCCAATATGTATTTAAACTGATTGTAGCGCTTCTGGATACGCCAATTACTTATCTATTCGTAAAGATCGCCAGAAAGGAAAAAGAAACTTCAGATTTGCCAATCAGTGCATAATCTATTGAACTATGAGAGGGTGGGACGTAAAAAAACAGACGACCCACCCTCTAAAATTTCTATATAAACGAAGAAGGCTAACTCATCATTTTGAGTCAGCCTTTTATCAATGGGAGTGCTCCACGGGTTGGGTTTATTCAAATTAAAGGATATCCAGCTGGATGAGGAATGCTAGAAGAACTTGAACAAGTACTTGCAGGGACAGGGCGATATCCGTATCGCTGGTCGTTACGTTTACATCTTTGGATCCTTCGATACGTACTTTCTGTTTATTAATCTGCTTCATTTCCGTGCGTTGTAACAAGTCATTGGTTACCTGCTCGGCGCGGTTTGAATCTGCAATCGTGATATTAACAACGACTGCGATAGCAATCTGGATAGCCACCTGAATGGATAGAGCAATTTGTGTGTCATTGGATGTGACATCTACATCACAGGAATCGATAATCTCAATCACTTCATGGGATCCCTGATGCATTTCGTCAACCTGATAGGCAGCATTATCAACAAGCGCATCGTCATCACTAAAGCCTCTATTCCCCATCATAGCGCCAGCACGAGCACCTCTTTGTGAATCACAGCCGCAGTCACAATGGGAAGATCTGACGTTTCTGTGTGATTCACATCCACAGTCGAAATCACTAACTCTGGCATTTCTGCGTCTACCGCAGCCACAATCATTCTCCCACGTATTTCCTGCAAAATCTACAAAATCGTTTCGCCTTCTTCTCCTTCTTACCATTATCCATCAACCTCCTTTTCTTTCTTTTCCTTTAAAAACTCTCGAAGCGGACTTTCCTTAGGTTCTGAATCCTTCTCTCCATCTTCTGACTGAGATGATGAGTTAGAATCATTTTGCTGGGCAACATATTCGTTAACCATCGTTTCAAGATTTTGGGCTATATTTCGTAGTTCCTGTTTTTGAGAATCTGATAAATCGTTGACACCTGAATCTTGACCTATGCCATGCTTTTGCAACACTTTAGAAACCGAAACACCGGCTAAGCTCTTGGATAAATTCTGCAGCTCCTGGTTGAGTTCATTCATTGTTTATCCATCACTCCTTTCAACTATCTTTCACTAGTAGTATATGGGGGAACTCTATGTTAGTCAGGGCTGTCTCCTATTCTATTGTAAAAAGGGTTCCTATCCATAGTAGAATATAATAGTAGAGTTACCTATAATCATTTGCTAAAGCTTACGATGACAGGAATGAAAAGGGAATTCCATTAAACCTGGAGTTCTATATTCTCCTTGTATTAAAGTAATTTTTAAATTAAGAATAAAAAGATAAACAGAGCACAATAGCAATGAACTCTTATTGAAACCCTTTAACAGTAGCATTTTCTTTTTTACAAGAAAGACGCTCAGAGATGATGATCCCTGAGCGTCTGCAAAGAATTAACTATGATTTTTAATCTGATTAAACTTACCTTACTGCCTTACTTCTGTTATTTAGCAAATGAACGACCTTTTGCTCATACTTTTTGATTTTTTTATTGTTTTTGGTTTTCTCAAAGAATTTGATGACATCTGCGAGGGCATTTTCCAGTAACTCCCCAGGTCTTTTCAGCTTCAGTCATTTGATTGAGTTCAATATATCCCAATATTTCCAACACGTTCAGCGTATACATGTCCTCCCCATCAGACTCCAGCTCCTGTTTGGCTTCCTCCACCGAATGAATAAGGTTCTCATAATCTTCCTGTTCAAAATAATAGACGATATCGTTTATAAATTCTGTATCCGTACTCTCTTTCGGCTGTTCGAGTCGATTCTTAATATTTATCTCCAAAACGTGATCCTCCTTTTTAAATGGCACACCAGGACACTACTTCCATTCCTCTCCATTACGAAAAAGCTCTATTCTTAATTTTTTGATTGATCCACGTAGCGGAATAGAATCGGTGCAGTAAATATCCGTCTGTACTGTTTCTTTTGCTTCCTTAAATCACTGCTCTGGATAAACAATAGAGAAAAGGTCTCCCAAAGAAATACCCATCCGCCAACTGTTAAGCTTAAAGAAATGATTTCTCCTACTAATTCGCTCTCATTTGTCGCTTTAAAAAAGTACGATACAATGGTAAATAGCAGGGACAGGATAATGTATATAATCGATCGCTTACGCTTTTCTGAGAAGCGCTTCTTCGTTATGTAGTGAGAATATTGGAAATAATTTCGTATTCCTTCAGCGATCAAAGCTTCCATCTTTTCGTCTTTATTTTGATTACTCATATTAAATCGAAGCTTAATGCTCCTTTTGGAATCAATGTCATAGGAGCATTCCTCCAAAAAGGATTTCAGACTGGAGTCCAGATCACGAATATTATAAACGGATGAATCCCAGGTATTAAAAACATCATCATAGTTTTGAAGTGAAATTTCTATGATATATTCACCTGTCTCTTGATCTATCGTATAAAACTGATCCATAAAATTCTGTTTCAAACGTATCTCTCCTTTTTTCGGAGTTCCTTACCTATCGTAACACGACTATTTATCGCATCTCTACTATTTGGAGTGATCATAATGACAAAGAAGCAACGTCTTGAGTTTGAACGATCTTGGAACAAGAATCTATCTGAAAGGGACCGGCTTATCATTCAACAAATCTTTCAAAAAACCTGTGCTTCCCAGCAGTTCTTCACACTTCTATGGACAGCTGTTAACTATCGGTCAGATTTTCTGGTAACTGTACTTATCCATAATCGAAGTGAGCAACCACTGACATTTAATAATCGTACGTTACGTTATGTAAACAAAAATCAAGTTATCGCTGAGCATACGTTTCAGTTACGTGACCTTATCATTGAACCTTATACAAGTGTGCCCTGGACGTTTATATTTCCCGAAAAAAATTGTTATTCAAAGGTTACAGGTGTAAGTGAAGGATATGTGGAAAACATACTTTGAGGCTTCTATTCATTCTGAAGGCAAAAATAACCTGCCTTGAAGTGATTAGCTTCAGGGCAGGTTTTTATACTTTACTGATTTTGTTTTCTGAGGATATCCCCCGCGAGTGCATAAAGAATAACAGTGGTTACAAAATGGGAGGAATTATCATTGGCATCCTGCTGAGGGTAAACCTCAACGTAGTCCATCCCATTTACACCTAATTTTGCAAAGGCATGAACCAGTTCGACTAGCTCATAGGAAGTAAGACCATTGCCATCCACCGGTCCACCCGGATTAAAAGCAAAATCCAGCACATCACTGCAAATGCTTAAGTAAACCGCATCGGTACCCTCGCTTGCAATATCATAAGCATGCTTTGCCATTGCCTCTACATCATTGCTTTTCCTGATTTCTCTTGAAGTTATCGTCGTTGCGCCGGCTTCATCTGCATATTTACCAGTCTCAGGTTTATTTCTTGGGCCATGAATTCCCATATGGACAATGCTTTCGTTTCGTACACTTTCACTTTCATAAATACGTGCAAAAGGGGTGCTTCTTGCGTATTTATCTCCCTCATAATCAGGATGGTTATCGTAGTGAGCATCCAGGTGAATGATCCCCACTTTTCCATCGACCTTTTCACTCAGGGCCTTTACAATCGGATAGGTAATCCCATGATCCCCGCCAAACGCAACGGGAAAGGCATTGGTATCCCATACTTTGGCTGCAAAGTTCGTGATTCTGTCCATCGTTTCGAACGTATCCGCCGGAACAACATCCACATCACCTAAATCAGCAAGCTGATAATGACTCAAAACATCGATATGGTTCAACTCTGGTAAATATCCCGAATAACGGGCAGAATTGAGACGAATCACTTTCGGACCAAGCTCAACACCTGTGTAATCTCCCCAGGTAACCGCACCTTCCCACGGTACACCATAAATGAGTACATCATAATCATTTACATTCTGATCCTTAATCGAAGCTTTTTTACCCCCTAAAAAACAAGGGGTATTGCCATATAATTTTTCATTACTCATGCTGTTCCACTCCCTTTGCCTTGAATGTTAATAGTTGTTTGATTACTGCAAAAATTCCGTTTATAACTATATTGTAGCGGAAGGTGGGCTTCCCTTAAAGCAACAGGTATTTTTTGAAACACCTTATCCTATTATGCGCCGGCAACCTTATCATACTCTTCCTTCACTTCATCAGATGATTTTTGACCTACAAAACTGAAGATGATAATAGCAATACTGGAGAAGACAAAGCCTGGTACCATTTCATACAGGGCAGATCCTGTATACTGCCAGGTAAATACTGTGACACCACCGACAATAATACCGGCAAGTACCCCGTTTCTGGATGTATTTCTCCAGAATAAGGAGAATAACACTGCAGGGCCAAACGTTGCCCCGAATCCAGCCCAGGCATAAGATACAAGATCCAGCACAGAGCTCGTTTCATTCCAGGCAATCAATAGCGCAATAATGGCAATCACTAACACAGAGAGACGTCCAACCCAGACCAGCTCCTTATCTGAAGCATTTTTACGAAAGTATTTACGGTAGAAGTCTTCAGAAAGTGCACTGGAGGATACGAGCAGTTGGGAGTCTACCGTACTCATAATGGCAGCTAATACAGCAGCTAACAGCGCACCAGCTATCCAAGGGTCATATACGACCTGCACAAGCTGAATAAACACCTGCTCAGAGTCTGCAAGCGGCTGATCAAATGTCACAATCCCAAGCATCCCAACGATAAGGGCACCATATAACGGAATGACAAGACCAAGGGATATGCTGATTAACCTTGCTTTTCGCACTTCCTGATGGGATCGGATAGCCATAAACCTTGCTAAAATGTGAGGCTGTCCAAAATAACCAAGCCCCCAGGCCAAGGCAGAAATAATTCCTACGAAGCCTATCGGACCTGCCGCTTCCCAAATAATTCCTTCCGGCTGATTATAGGAGGTTGCAGCAAAACCATCTACCAGGCTTCCATTAACTGCACTCAGCTGCTCGAACAGACCACCAAAACCGCCAACCTGAATAAGTCCATAAATGGATGTAAATAACAGAGCCGTCGACATTAATACACCTTGTATAAAGTCTGTATAACTAACCGCAATAAATCCGCCAAGAAACGTATATCCAACAATGATAAGAGCACCGATAATTAATGCGAAATGATAATCGACGTCAAATGTCCCCTGGAACAGTTTGGCACCACTCACCAAACCCGAGGCTGTATAGAATAAGAAAAAGGCTAAAATAAATACCGCTGAAATAAGACGAAGCAGATTTGATCGATCACGGAATCGATTTTCAAAAAACTCCGGCAGGGTGATGGAATCATTGGAGTATTCCGTATAAACACGAAGGCGCTTTGCAACATAAGTCCAGTTAATCGCAGCTCCAACTGCAAGACCTACAGCAATCCATAAGCTCCACTGGCCAAAACCGGCTGCATAAGCTGCCCCGGGCAATCCAATTAAAAGCCATCCGCTAAAGTCACTGGCTGCAGCCGAAAATGCCGTCACCCAGCTTCCAAGCTTACGACCACCCAGCACATAATCTGATAAAGTATTTGTTTTACGATACGTTATAATTCCAATGGTTAACATAAGTGCCAAGTAGGCTACAAAAGTAATTAAAATCGGATCCATTAACCTTCATCCTTCCCTTCTTTAAAGTAAGTGTATATTGCCCAGATAACGAGTAACGGCATGGGCACCGCAAACCAGAATAATGTCCAGCCTGTAATCATTTTCTTCCCTCCTCTTATGGAATGTATAGAAAACGATCCTGAAAACAGGAATCGGTTTTCTCATGTCTCAGGGTTCCTTCCTGTCCATTTCCCGCTTCCTTGAAGTGACAGAATTGAATATAAATATAGAATTTTTAAAAAATTGTTATACATATAATTAAAAGGGATATTCCTTAATGAATCAAGTATTTTGTCAAAAAACATCATAAAGTGAAACTTCCATCAGTGGGGGTTTACTCCCCCCACTGATGGTTAGTTGAACTTATCAGGAATTTACTGGTCGTTTATCCCCCACTTGTAGTTTTGTTGGCGTAACCTCAGGACCCTTGAAGTGGGGATATTACGGCCAGTTAATGCGTGATAAAATCCTTATACCTATATGTACTTACTGATTTATCCAAACTTTATGAGGAATAAAGAAAAAATTATAAAAGAATGGGTGGTCCCAAAATGAGATCACCCTTCAGCACTTCTCCTTATAAGTTCCTAAGCATTATCCTATGAGGTCTTTTTTCGAATGGCCGGGGCCATGGACAGCTTTGAATACCCAACAAACATGAGAATGATCATTCCTACCACAAAAGCAATAAAGTATGGAGAAATTATATCCCGTATAAACCCGGTAACAAAGGAACTTATAATAATTCCCAAAGAATAAACAGCTGACATGACACCAAAGGCTCTGCCATGATACTTTGCAGAAACACTTTCCGTAATGGCTGTAGCAATGGCCGGCATGACCAGACCAAAGAAAAAACCAACGAAAAACAATGACACAGGTAAAGCAAAAGATAACCCGAACAATAAGAACAAAGAGGCATTCATCCCTGCAAGGCCTGTCATAAACCTTTTAAAGGGATCGAAGCGATTAATAAAGAAAAGGGATAAGGCAAGAAACGTACCAAGCCCCATAAAGCTGAACAACTGACCTGTATTTAACGTGGAAACCCCTCTTTCAACCGTTAAATAAGGTATTTCATAAGCAATGACGCCGTGGATATACATCACGGCAAATCCGATCAAATAAATGAGTTTCAGTTCCTGTGAAGTAAAGATTTTCATAAGACTAACTTGTGTACCTCTCGGCTCTTTCACGATAAAATCTCTTTCCTTTAAAAAGGTCATCCCATATATACTAGTAAGTAACATCGCAGATCCAATAAAGTAATACGTATTCACATAACCTATCCACACTACCATCTGCCCACCAATGACAGGAGCCATAATGCTTGCAATGGTTGTAAGAATCCCGTTAATCGCCATATTCTTCCCCTGTTGTCTTCGGTTTTTCGCATATCCTGATAGAAGTGTGAAAGCTGCCGGAATTAAAAAGGCCATAGCAAACTCATTTAAACCATGCAAAAGAAATAGTTCACTCGAGTTTGAAACCAGGCCATGCGCTATAAATAGCCCTCCAGAAACAAACAAGGGAAAAATAATAAAAAGTTTCTTCCCAAAACGATCAACCAGGGGCCCCGCCAATAAATTTCCAACCAGGTCGGCCAGTGATCCAAAACTGAGCATCATTCCGATCAAAACACTTGTAGCCCCGAACCCAGATGCAAAGGGTGTGAAGACAGGTGATTCGATACTCGCAATTAAACTAATCAAAAACATAATCAAAAAGATTGGTAGTTTTTCTGCAGCTGTCTGCTTCAAATTTCCTCACCTCTCTCCAACAATGTATGCAGAGAATAGCGAAGTTAGACAAGCTAATTTTTTGGGGACTGTCCCTAAAACAAGGTAAGGGAGTGTTGCACATGAAAACGATTGGACTTATCCGTGGTATGAACTGGAAATCATCATTGGAATATTACCCAATCATTAATGAAGAAGTGAACAAAAAATTGGGCGAAATGCATTCCGCAAAATGCATTTTATATAGTATTGATTTTGATGAAGTCGAACAATATCAGAGAAACTGAGGATGGGATAAAGCTGGTCAATTATTAGCAGAAGTTGGACAATCTTTAGAATATGCTGGTTCAGATATGATCGTGATTTGTACCAATACCATACATAAAGTCATTCCTTATATGGATAAAACGCTAACTATCCCTATTATTCATACCGCCGATCCAACAGCCAGGAAACTCCAAAACGAAGGTATTCAAAGAGTCGGACTGCTTGGAACGCAATATACAATGGAACAGGATTTTTATACATCACGTCTGGAGGCAAATGGTATAACGGTATCTATTCCAAACAGAGAAGATAGACAGAGACTAAATGCCATTATTTTGAAGAATTGTGCGTCGGGAAAACCAGCCTCTCTCCAAAAATTTTGTTTTGGACATTATAAAACAGTTATTCAGTCACGGAGCTAAAGGGATTATTTTAGGCTGTACGGAACATGGCTTATTAATAAATCAACAGGATACAGATATTCCTTTATTTGATACTACTTTTCTACACGCTAAAGAAGCTGCTCATCTGGCATTAAACATAGAATCATAGACTACAATAAAGGCTTCTCTGGTAAATATCAGTAAAACCAGGAAGCCTGAGACAAAATCTGTTTTCTATGATAACAGGACTAAATAACCGGATAATAAGGTTCATATCTTGGATAACAGTAATATGGCGGTCTTGGACCAATCTTCGGTGCCTTAAAAGGATGAGAATTCTCATCATAGATGACTGCATCCTTTTCATTAGACTGGTTGATCAACAGTAACTTCACTTCAGGATTGTAATAATATTGCATTCCAATTCCTCCTCATTGCATATTCCCTATATGCTATTCTCCTTTCAAAAAAACGAGCCTGTACTTATTTGCACGTCATTCGCCTAAGAAACATAGGTTAATTTAAATTGTTAATGAGGAGGATTGTGCATAAAATGTCTACGAATCACTCAAAGAACCAAAATTATCCCTTGTACCCGAACTACGGGAAAATTACACAATATGAGGAGGTTCCCTTAACCGTCCCTGAGCAGCGTCAATATCGGCAGCCTGGTGTAGAAGGAGCAATGGTACCAAAGCCCATAGTTGAAAATCCCAACTACAAAGGAAGTGGCAAATTAACAGGAAAGGTTGCCCTCATTACTGGAGGAGACAGCGGAATGGGGGCAGCGGCAGCTATTGCCTTCGCAAAGGAGGGCGCAAATATTGCCATCGCTTACTTAGATGAGCATGAAGATGCTAAGCGAACAAAGAATAGAATTGAAGAGATTGGTCAAAGGTGTTTATTGCTGCCTGGTGATCTCAGACACAAACAACAATGCATTGACATTGTAAATCTTACGGTAAATAGGTTCGGAAAACTCGATATTCTATGTAATCATGTCGGAATTCAATTTCAGCAATTAAGCTTACTGGATATCACCGATGAACAGTTCGATGACACCTTTAAGGTCAACATATACTCACATTTTTATACAACCCGTGAAGCACTGAAACACCTAAAAGAAGGGAGCTCCATCATTAATACATCTTCTGTAGTCGCGTTTGATGGCAACGAACAATTAATTGACTACACTGCAACAAAGGGAGCCAACGTAGGATTCACCCGTGCTTTAGCCAACAGTCTGGTAAAAAAAGGAATCCGTGTCAATGCCATTGCTCCAGGACGTATATGGACTCCTTTAATTCCATCAAGTTTCTCTGCAGATCAAGTGCCACTAGCCAATAATCCCATGGATCGACAAGGCCAGCCATTTGAAGTCGCTCCTACCTTTGTCTATCTTGCTTCTGATGACTCCCGTTTTGTAACAGGGCAAACATTACATGTAAATGGCGGGCAGGTGTTTGGGTAACTTCCTGAAAAGAAGCAGAACATTTTTATCTGCTTCTTTTTCTGTTACAAAACGTAAAGACCTAATGTTGTTAAAACCTTATTTCTCTTAAATATCCTTATCCTCCCACCGTTTTTTCCGTATATAGTACACAACTGAATAAGGAAAAAGAAAACATTTGAACTACCCGCCACTTATCACCCTTCGGGCTGATTGAAGTGGGGATTCCTAGGAACACCAACCTATCGGTCAGTTAATTATTAGGCTATCCCCGCAGTTCCTGCGGTTAATCGTATTGCTTCCTTACGAAGATTGATACTTGCGTTAATATCTCTATCATGATGAGTGTTGCATTCTGGGCATTCCCACTCACGCAATGCAAGATTCTTAACGTCTTTGTTTTGATAGCCGCAACAAGAACAAAGTTGGCTGGAAGGGAAGCTTTTCGCTACTGTGACTATTTGTTTTCCATACCATTTTGCTTTGTATTCAATCATGGTACGGAATGGCGACCAACTTACTTCACTTATCGCTTTAGCTAAGTTGTGATTTTTCAACATATTACTTACCTGCAAATCTTCCATACCAATGATGTCGTGGTTTTTGACAATACTGGTAGAGATTTTATGCAAATAGTCCTTTCGTGCATTAGCTATTTTTTCATGCAATCGTGCAACCTTGATACGTTGCTTATGCCAGTTAGAAGAACCTTTTTTTCGTCTGGAAAGAACCTTTTGGGCTTTTGCTAACCTTTTCTCAAGTTTACGGAAGTATTTAGAATTCTTATATACCGTTCCGTTAGATAGAATCGCAAAATCCTTTAGTCCAACATCAATGCCAACAGACGAATTTGTTTTAGGTTGCTCATGGACTTCTGTTTCAACAAGAATAGATACAAAGTATTTCCCACTTGGGTTACGTCTAATCGTAGCGTTTAAAATACGACCTTCAACTTCTCGGCTTTTTGCAAACTTAACGAAACCAATCTTAGGTAACTTGATTTTATTATGAACAATAGCAATGTTGCCGTTTGTATGTTTAGTTACGTACGATTGAACCTTGTTCTTTTTAGACTTGAAACGAGGGGATTTGTTCTGTTTTTTAAAAAATCGAGTGTATGCATCTGAAAGGTTCTTAAGTGAGGATTGAAGGGCAATGCTGTCGACTTCCTTTAACCAGACTAATTCTTTCTTAAGTTGAGTTAATTGTTTAAAGGAGGCCTTATAAGTCAAGCCTTTGCCAGTCTCTTTATATATGTCCTTCCATTTTGCTAAAAAGTGATTGAAGACAAATCGAGAACATCCAATAGTTTTAGCAATGAGAATTTTTTGCTCTTTTTTTGGACAAACCAAGCCTTGCCCAGTAACCTTTTTAAATACCCTGTTGTTATTTGCTTTACCGTTAAAATTGGCAGGAAAAATAAACGATCAAAAGAGTCCAGATAAATTCGTTAATACGTGGTAAATATTTTTCTATAAATAAACAACAGTCTTTTAGATACAGCCAGCTATTTATTTTACAAAAAAACTCAACACTTCTTTTATATTGTCTTAACATTTGAGCATTAAAATAGAATTAACTTATCTACTTGTGTCAAAATTATTAATCAATTATATGGGGGTAGGTAGTGTTGAACCGTATTGTCACGTGGATATCAACAAATGATAGGTATGCATTTCAAATCATTAATCATAAACTAAAAAGTAAATGGCTGGATTTGATCTTGCCAAAATTAACACATTTAGGTGGAGCAACATGTACGATTTCATCTTTGCTATTCATCATTCTTATTTCTGAGTCAATATTCCGGGCAGTAGCAATAAAAGCGCTTATTTCGCTGGCATTAAGTCACTTTTTTGTTCATATCATAAAGAAAATATATTCCCGTGAGCGTCCCTACGTAAAACTACCTGATATTCAATTAGGAGTACAGCCACTTAAAGATTATTCCTTCCCTTCTGGTCATACCACGGCAATTTTCTCCATAGCTGTTATCATTGCATTACACTCCATTATCTTAGCGATTATCCTCTTACCGATAGCGATGTTAGTAGGATTTTCACGAATGTATCTGGGTTTACATTATCCCACTGATTGTATTATTGGTGCTCTACTTGGAACAATCAGTTCTTTTATCGTCTATTTCACGACAATTTTTTAACAACTTTAAGTACTTTCTTATCAAATGAAAACCCTCTATAACCTGCAAAGATTATAGAGAGTCTTCATGTTCAGCTATTTTATCTGTATTTTCTCCTTCCCTTCAATCCATTCCGGAAAGAAGGCCAGTTCAAGCGACACAGGTGACTTCAGCTCACTTAATTCATTTGAAATCACTTCGATTTGTGAAAAACCTCTCTCCTCATATCCATACTGCATGCTTGAATTCGCTGTAATTTTCCTCCCATTTGCTCCGGTTATCGTACTGAAAATCGAATAATAAAATTCCTCTTTTGTATGCAATTCCATCTTCAGAGAGCCCTTATCGATTTGCAGGTTTCTCAATTTATTTCCATCCGGCTGTTTCAGGATTTTCTCTTTGTCCATATCAATGACAACTTCACTTTCGTCCCGATCAACAGCCTGCAACCTGTTAACAATCAGGTACAGTTCCTTAGGTTCATGAAAATAATTACTCTGCATATAGATCATCTGTTCATCATCTGATAGGCCTGTTGCTGTCACGCCATTATTAATTTTTCCCCACATTTCTCCTTGCTCATCAACCAGCTGTAAACCTTCATAATTTAAGATTTCCTTTGTATTGTCTGAATCTGCTTTTATCCGGATAGCCGTTCGAATCGGATTGACCGTTACATCTAAAACGTTAATCCTTTGACCATCCAAAACGATTTCTTTGTTAATCTCATATGTCTTCTCGCTCGGTAATTCTTCCGGTATTGTAAAAGGAATTTCCATTTCTTCAGCAGAGCTTCTTAATCGGGTCTGAAGTACAAATTCTTTGACTTCATAAGTTTCATCGAAGAAAACTTCAATGGTACCACTCGAACCATATTCATCCTGATCGGTCAGGTTGTCACTGCTCATGGATAAGGAGCGATAATCTACTTGTTTTCCATCCGGGGTTTTAAGCCGAACATTTTGAAGGGCTGCCGGACGTCCTCCATCCTGATCCTCAAGAGTATAGAATAGGACAAATCCCTTTTGATCCGCAATGATTCCATCCAGTGTAATCTTCACTCCATTATGATGAATGGACGTGCCAATTTCGTTATAGTGATCATTTTTAATCGCTGACATCATGCCTTTATCATCCCTGATTAATTCCACAATTTTCTCCATTCCCGGAATCGATGTCATGTATTGGGCAAATGCCGGTGAAATCCGAATAGAACCAATGAAGGAAATCAACAATACAGCCACTGCAGCCGCACTGATTACCCATCTCTTCATATTTTTAGACGGCCGACCTGATGCCTTTGCTTTTTGAAAGCCCGTAAAAATAGCGTCATCGAGAGCCTCAGAAGGAATGTCTTCCTGGCTATATTTTTCTTTGAATGTGTTCAGTTTTGCTTCTTCCTTTTCAAACATCTGCATTTCCCTCCTTCTCATCCAGCACTTGTTTTAATGACTGCAAGGCTTTGTTCAGCCAGGTCTTAATGGTACCCTCTGGCCTTTTCAGAACTTGTGCGATTTCCTTAATCTTTAACTCATGAAAATACTTCAGCATTAATAATTCCCGGGAACGGTCATCCAGTAGCTGCATGGCATCCTCAAGCTCCATTTTTATATGGCTGTCATTGGTTTGAATCGTCTCCATTTCTACCGGTTTAGAGGTAAATCGTTTTTTCTTCCGGAGCTGATCATTACAATAATTAATCATGATTCTGATGATCCAGGTTTTGAAATATGCCGGCTCTTTTAATGTTTTTATTTTTCTGTACGCCCGGAATGTGACCTCCTGCACCGCTTCAATGGCATCATTTTCATTTTTAAAATAAGCGAGCGCCGTTTTATATAATTCTGTTTTGTATCGCTTCATTAGTTCCAGGAACGCTTCATCACTGCCCCGGATGGCTTCCTGGACTGTTTGAATGTCATTTGGCAAGGTGTATCCCCCTTATGTACGGTATCTCTACCCTATTAGACTGTGGGATGAGTAAAAAGTTTTGTTTTTTTTATCATAACCCGCTTGTCCTCAGCAAAAAACTACCCACTCGCTAAAAGATGTGCGAATGAGTAGTTTTTATATAACTTAAATTTTAAATAAAACCATATTACTTTCCATTTTTAATAGCCCCCATTTATTTGGCCAAGGCTTTTTTATCCATTGTTCATTGTTGTTCATATTCATACACACGTAACCGCAGTCCGATTTCTTTCACTGATTGTAATACCTTCCTGTCAAAGCTGCTGCTGAATATTTCTCCTGGTCCTGAGCCACGGCTGCCCGTCGTCGGCTTAATAATCTGATTATGGCGATCATAGAGTTGAATGATATCTCCCTTGGAAACAAGGCTGACTTGCCCGCCTCGGTTTGTTATATGATATTGGCTGAGAAATTTGCCACTTCCTGCTTTAAGATTATGCTGAATATTAAATTGAAAGTGATAGCTCCCCGATTCATTCCAAACCTTCTCAAGATAAACTGTTGATTGAAACCTTTTATCGACTTCTTCATTAAAGGACTTCGTGTCCCCCTCAGGAACGTCCATTCACTTCTTATCTAACCGAAATTTCAGCGTATCCTCTTCAACCTCATTTACGGCATACCCGTTTTGCTGATAAATATCATCTTCCAGCTGCTCAGGATAGATAGAAAAATAGAAATAAAAAGCAAAGCCTATAATCACAATTACCGCAATAGCAAGGTAAACTTTTTTTCTCAAATGATCCCTCCCCTTGTTCCCTTTAAAAACAAGCCCACATCCATTGATTACACATAAACTTACAAATACCCTTTCATCCTGATTACTTTACCGTCAACTTCAGGACCGATTTCCACCATCCCGTTTTTATAATAAAACTTTATCGCAGAGGTATTGGAGGGAGAGACTCTCAGATGATATTCGTGGACCTTATGATTGCGGAAAAACTGTTTTGCATAGTTATGTAAGTGTTCTCCTTTCCCTTTTCCTCTCAAGTCAGGTACCAGGTAAAATAAGTGCACGTATCCAATGGTTCGCCCATCATATTCGCGAATGGATAATTCTATCTGTCCTATATATCTTCCATCTTCCTTCACTAAAACAAAACCTTCTGGAAAATCCTTTTGTTTTTCTTCTACCCAACGCAGGTATGCTTCTTTGTCAAAATTGGAAGCATCTCCAAAGCTGACTTTGAATGTGTCTTTTCGGAAGTTAAACATTTTTTCACTATGCTCTTGCAAATCTATTTTCTCAAATTGCACTTATTCTTCCCCCCTGTTCTCACTTCTTTTCCAATCTCTTGTTTCACTTCCCTATTTAGGAAGGTGCCTCTCAGTCGCAGAAACGATCAGGAGTCCAGAATCACACCGGAGAAATCTCCTTTTAGCACCTTCTTTTCCTGCTGGTTTCTGCATATAAAAGAAGCAACAATCGCTGTTCTGTTCTTATCCTCCTGCCATTCATATTTTTCAATTTTAACCTCGCAAATGATTCGATCCTCAGTAAATACAGGACGTAAAAATTCGAAGTTCATATTGCGGGCGAGTACGTTATAATCCCCACCCACTTTTGTCGGCAAAGTTGCAGTCAATAACCCCTGAACGACAAGCCTTCCTTGTTCATCGGGCGTTAAATGATGACTTCCTTCATCACGGGACACTTCCGTAAATAATTCCACATCCCTGACTGTAAAGGTACGTTCAAACGTAATGATATCTCCCACTTTTAGCGGCATCATGATCTCCCCCATAAGTTAACGCTATATAGTCAATAATACTCTGAATATTTACACACTATCAACCTGATAATTTTATACAGCCAGAAACATATACCATTTTTCACGTGAATTCGCATTGATTTTACACACTCAAGAACTCATATTCTTAACAACAGGGTGTCTGATATATAGTGTAATGAAAGCGAGAATGATGTGATTATCCATTGAGAGGTACTTTAAATTCAGATTAAATAGAAAATTAATATCATTGGTCTAAAGCATATAAAGATGAAGAGTTATTTGATTAACGGGTGCGAATGCTTAACAAGGTATTCGCTTCTTTCGTTATAGGGCAGGATTGTTTAATAAGAATATGAAACTTTACAACAAACCATAACGTCGGATTAAGCAAAAGAGGGATACTGTAATGAGAAAAATTAAATTGATTTCCATACTCTTATTATTTTCTTTGGTCTTAATAGGGTGCCAAAAAAGTAACCTAAACCTGAGTGACGATGTTACAAGTATAGAGGTGTATGAATGGGGCAGTGAAGAAATGGTCACTACTATTGATGAAAAAGAATTTATTGAGGAACTTGTAAAAGAGTTAGATAGTGCAAAAACAGCTTCAACAGCATCTATGGACCTTGCATTACCAGATTATGACTTACATTTTAATAATAATGATGGAGAAACATTATTTACAATGGGATATTATAAAAAAGTTATGAATTTAGATGTAGAAGGTCGATATATAGATTTTAGTGAAGATATAATGTACAACGTCGAACTCGAGTTACCACTTGAATAATTAGTGCTATTGCATTAACGGGTGCAATAGTCGAACAAGAGGCTGTCGAATGTGGCAGTTCTTATTGTGTCAAAGAGGTAGTTTAATTCTACAAAGTTAAAGTATTATGAGAATTTCAAAGTAAAAATTGGTTGCTTTAGAAAGGGGTATTATTATAGTGTATCGCATTAGTTTAGAGAAGTTTAAAAAAAATGATTTTGATTTTTATTTTAGTCTTGTTTCTAACGAATCGGTTATGGCAATGATTACTGAACGTTCAATTCCAATGAAAGAAGCACAAGAGAATTTTCAGAAGTTATTAGATACAAATAATGATTTTGAGGGATTTGGTACATACAAAGTTTTTAACAGTAAAAACGATGAGTTTATAGGACTTGGAAAGCTAATTAAAAGCAATGAAAATAAAGAAGCTGAGTTAGGTTATATGGTATTACCAGAGTATTGGGGGAAAGGGTATGGTAGTGAGATTGCTGAGATTTTATTAGAGAATGCTAATAAATTAAGTTTAAATCGTGTAACTGCTATTATTGACCCTAATAATTTACCTTCAAGGAAAATATTAATTAAAAAAGGATTTATATCGGAAAAGATATGTGACATAGATGGCTTACCTGGGGAATATATGAGTAAAGTTTTATAAATTGTTGTTTCAATACGTTAAATAGATTTAAAAATAGTAATAAAACAATATTAGCCACTTTGTGAAAAGATGCACTTAAAGTAACGGGAGCAATAGTTCAAGAAGCAATTAAAAATAAATAGAAGAAAAATCTCAGTTCACTGAACTGAGATTTTTTTAATTTTAATAACAATTATAACCAATCCTTTTTTGTATGTTTTATAACATGTAACCATCTCACATCACTAAGATTGGGGATTGTGATAGAATAAACCATAAATAATTTTGGAATGGGGAGACAAACAAATGATATTAAATAACAATAATGGTCTTCTTCTCATGCGCCATGATCACTTACATGAACGAGACTGGAGAAACGATGATTGCTACAAACTTATTTTTTCTCCATATGGGCAAGCTGAATATCAGTTAAATCAAGGCGATATTTCTATCGGTCAAAATGAATTTTTTATTTTCAACCCTAATATTGATCATAAACAATTAAAAGCAACAGAGGAAAAGTTCCTAGTTGAAATACAACCATCATTACTACAAGAGACCGCACAGCAATTAGGATTCAAAATGATAGAACCTGAATTTTCTTTGCTTTCCTATCGACATGCCCAGATTCATCAATGGACATCATTTATAAGAGACTTTTTAAAAGTTAACGAGGATTCAAATCCAATGTCCAATCAACTTTTTCTCGAAAATAGTTTAGCGCAAATTTCTATTTTAATGCTTCAATATGGTTCTGGTTCACACCAAAATCAGTTTCCAAAGATAATTAGCGAGAAGAATATTAATAATGTATTAGATGCACTAAAGGATAGCTATCAGGAAGATTGGACGTTGGATCAGATGTCTGTAGTCGCAAGAATGAGCAAATACCAGTTCGCTCACTTTTTCAAGGAAAAAATTGGGATTTCTCCATATTCATGGCTTCAGTTATATCGTCTATTTAAAAGTCAACAACCACTTATTTCAACAGATCAAACAATTTTAACCATTGCCCTTGAACATGGTTTCAGTAGCGTGTCATCTTATAACCATTTATTTAAAAAAATTTATAGTAAAACGCCAACGCAATTTCGTTTTATTCATGGTAATTAATAAACCTATAATACTTGTTGTAATTATAAGAATGCCACTAAATAGCATTAACTTTTGTATCGAAATGAATGATACCAAAAAACCGTAGATTCCTAATGAAACAGTATTTGAAAAATATAATAAAACTGCATTTGAGCTAAAGGCTCTCCCCATTTTTTCTTCAGGAACAAGTGACTGAATAAGGTAAATGCGTGATAGTCCAGCTATTGGTAATCCAATAGCTACTATTGCGCTGCCAATAAAAAAATGGTTTATCCCATAGAAGAGACCATAGTAAGCTATCCCAATTCCCCAAATCATTGCCCCAAC
Organism: Salinibacillus aidingensis; assembly: GCF_039522525.1. GTDB lineage: Bacteria > Bacillota > Bacilli > Bacillales > Alkalibacillaceae > Salinibacillus > Salinibacillus aidingensis. Next base: position 147,002 of record NZ_BAAADO010000005.1, on the reverse strand, counting down.
AAGATGAATCTGAAGAGTCATTTTCTTTAAGAAAAGTGGTAGGATGATATTGGTTAAAATAACTACGCCTCCAAAAACTCCTTGGATAATACTGTACAATTCTTCACTTTCGGAACTCATTTCACTTAGAGCAAGTAAAAGCCCCACCTCCCAGACCCATGTGTTAAAGAAAACTGTTATAAAAGTGAAAAGAAAGAGTTGTCTTACACTAGTGTGTGCTTTAGCCCAAGAAGCAAATTCTGCGATAGAACTAAAAACCTTCTTAACTGATTTGTTAACTACCTGTTTTCTTTCCTGTATATTTACTTTTGAAATACAGTATGCACTAACTGCGTATGTTAAGGCATCAAAAGTAAAGAAATGGATGACTCCATAACTGTTCAATAGCCAAACAGATAGAAATGGACTTAAAACAGTCACTCCTCTAGTTAGGGTATCATTTAAACTGTTTACTTCAGTTCTTTCTTCTTCCACTGTTATGATAGGCAGGACAGTTCTGTGCGTCGGATTAAAGAAACAACCAATACTCTGAATAAGAAAACTAACGACTAACAAGTAAAAGTAGGAGAGTAATTCTAAGTAAAATAGGCATACAATGGATAATATTAATGGGATCCGAATCATATCTAAGACAATTAATAATTTTTTCTTAGGTAGCCAGTCTGCTATAACTCCACCAATCAACCCAAATAGTAAATAGGGTAGGGTCTCTGCAATAGCCATTCCAGTTGTAAGAACTTTGGATCCTGTTAAGTCGTAAGCCAAAAATAGAAAAGCCATTCCCGATAGAACATCCCCGAGCTTAGAAGCTCCTCCTCCAAGTAAGTAGTACCGTATATTTTTATCTTTCCATATCCTCGTAAACAATTAAATCACCTCAGAGACAACTATAAGGATAAAGCTAGTTAGAATCTGCTTGATTATTGTTACAAAAGAGGACAATTTCCCGCAAGAATATTCTTTCGTAAAAGCTTATCCTAAATTATGGGTAACATCTTTGCCTATTCATCTAGTCTTTCAATTAATAAGGAGTGATACAATTGAAACATGCGTTGGTAGTTGGTGGTACTGGAATGTTATCAAATTTATCGGTTTGGTTGCTAAAGAATGGTTATCATGTATCTGTGATTGCAAGGGATAACAGGAAAATGGAAAATTTAATTAAAAGAGCTGGTAAGCGCAATATCACACCAGTATTGGTTGATTACAGAAAAGATAAAGAACTAAGATACAAACTGAAGGAGGTTATCCAAACAAACGGCGAAATTGATTTTGTTGTAGCTTGGATTCACTCCAATGCCGAAAATGCACTTGAAATAATTGCTGAAGAAGTAACCAAAACGGTCAATCAATGGGATTTATTTCATGTGTTAGGGAGTAGCGCTGATCTTGAAAACCTAAAAAAGTCAGTAACGATTCACGGAAATTGTATTTATCACACTGTTCAACTTGGTTTCATTCTTGAGAATAACCACTCAAGATGGCTAACTAACAATGAGATTTCTGAAGGAGTTATTGAAGCTATCAAGAATGACAAATCAAATCATGTTGTTGGGGCTATTGAACCTTGGGAGCTTCGTCCTTAATAAGGTTTGTTTATAATTTTGTAGGTATAACATATTAAATAGCATGAGGGTCCTCATTTGACTGTTACCACAAGACTGAATAATACTTCTGCAAGAAATATGGAAAGAAACGGTTTTAATTTTAGTGTATAAGAAAGTGATAATGAATAGTCCATTGTGGAACTAAAGGGGGCGATAATTGAACAGGGCTGTCGGTTCTTAAACTATTAAAACAGATTGGTAAAATAGGGGAGGAAGAGTTAATGTCTGAATTCGTAAAAACAATGTTGGTATGGATTATAATATTTCCAATATTAACTACAACTCTTTCAATAGTGATTGATTACTTCAGAGGTTTATCCATTGAGGTGATATCCTACTTGCCCAATTTATTAGGATTTGCAATAGGTGGTGTACTCATTGGCTTTTTAAGGTATTACTTACAACAAAAATCAAAAGAAGAAAAATGATACAATGCTTATTACACTAAAGGGTGCGAATATTGAATAAGGGGGTGCCGATGCGGCAGCTCCTATTGTGTTAAAGGGCAGTTAAGTTGATATAACTGTTAAAATACAGGAACGAACGTTCTTTTAGGGGGGGGACTGAAATGCAACTTTATTTATACGATGACAGACTTAAAAATGCAATCGAAAATTATGAATTGACTGAGGAACAACTTCGCTATAGTGACATCCCAAAGATTATATAAAATTATCTGACGAAGATTCTAATCGTTATTCAATCTTAGCAATGGAAGAAGACAAACTTGTAACTTATGTTTTCTTTTGATATTAGAAATGACCATCAACACCCCTATTAAATAAATGAAATACCAATTTCTAAGAAAGTAACCACTGAAGACCAAAAAATTACTATGGTGAAGTAAACTGATGATTGTAATTCTCTTTTGGCTTTTGTTGCTTTTCCATGCCTTTTATCTTTGACTATTAGATAGATACCAGAAATAATTCCTAAAATAAATAGCCCAAACCAAAGGGCATATGTGAAATCGATCTTTCCCACCTTTTTATAAAACTTCTTACTAAAAAAACTGCCCTTTGCCACAATAAGCTATTGCTCTTATTATACAAACGCCCCTGTTACTTCAACAATTATTCAGAAGCCACAAGTTCTACTTTTATTCTATCTGGGTCTTCAAAATACACAGCATAATGATTATCCCCCCCAGCAAAGGGATGTCTTTTTGGATAAAGAATGTTTATTCCTTTGTCTTTTAATTTGTCTGTTATTTCATCTACATTTTGACGTGAACTTGCGTGAAACGCCAGATGATTAAGACCTACTCGGCATCTGTGGTATCGAATGTCTAAAAACCTATCCTCTGTTTGCACAAAAACAATATATGTATCATCTATTTTCCAACTTTGTCCACTTTCCCATTTTTGAAAAGAAGTGTATCCTAATTCTTCAAGAAACCAGCCCCAAAAATCTAATGTCCTTTTTATATCTGAGACATATAATTCAATATGATGAAGCAACCCTTTTGACAATGAAAACTCCTCCCTGCTTTTTATTCTATTGCGTTAGTCCATAAGGAATGGTGGAGACAACCTTTTTCCACTAACGCCCCCCGTTAGCTTAAAGTCACAAAATGTATTTTAGTAATTTTTTCTTCTTCCTAACCAAAAAGTACAGCTATAATAGATAACCCAAAAAGCAATGACAACTAGAAATGAATAGTACCTATATTCACTTGGCAAAAAGTTAAATAGCAAAATTGCTAATATTAAAAATAAAGGCATTAGTATCCAATAAAGCTTTCTCTTTGTCAATGTATCTCCACCTCCTTTAGATAACGCTTCTTAAACTATCGTACCCGTTACTTTAATAAGCCTTAATCTAATAATTGAATTGTAATCGCTAATGTACCCCATTCCTTTTCTTTCTCTGGAGTATATATTCTATAAGTCCGTTCTACCATATCTTCAATTGAACGACCTACAGCATCAAAATCACTTGCAGGAATGCTTTCATACATTTCTTTGAATGTTGAAAACTCCCTTAATTCAATAACCTCAACTGTTAATGTTTCATTTCTATATGGAATTTTTGTGAAATTTATAGTATCTCCTACACTTATTTTTCTCCTTTTCTCATCATTCAATCTTACTTCTACTTTCTTTTTTCCTGACTTAATTGAATCAAAAGGTGTTTCATAAAGTCCCATATTGTGTTCCATTTTCTCAACTCCTAATTATCTATTTCTTATTAAACAAACCTGCTTCGTTAGCATTTACGAGTAAATTAAATCTATCTGAGGGAGTTGAATAACATCATTTAACTTATTTTACCATATATGAGTTAATTACCCTGAAATTCAATCAATTAATTATACAATTTGAATTGTAATGAGCCTTACAATTTAGCCTACAATTCAATATGAAAAAAGTAGTTCAATCAGGGGTACAAATTACATTTTTGTACCCCAAAACTGAACTACTTAAGAAAAATTCCAAGTCCTTTTTGATATGAATTTTATTGTGAATTTAGTGCGAATTCCGTAAAGTTTTGCACGTCACAAAAGAACGCGTTAATAAGTTCAACCTATTTTCACATCCCTCGAGCCACTTTCACAATTATTCCTCTTCCGGCTCATCCCCAAGGATCTTAACTTCTCTCTCAAGCTCTACACCAAATTTTTCTTTAACGGTATCCTGAACCATTTTGATCACTTTGATGTAATCCGATGTAGTAGCATTATCCTTGTTCACAATAAAACCGGCGTGCTTGGTGGATACCTCCGCACCGCCAAAACCTTTTCCCTGCAGGCCGCTATCCTGAATTAATTTTCCGGCGAAATATCCCGGTGGCCGTTTAAATACACTGCCGCATGAAGGGTATTCCAGGGGCTGTTTGGATTCCCTTTTATAGGTAAGATCATCCATCACCGCTTTTATTTCATCAAAATCTCCCGGTTTTAAATCAAATGTTGCTTCCAGGACGATATAACCTTTGTCAGGGATGTTACTGGTTCGATAACCTAAGTCCAGTTCATCAGCAGATAAGGTGAGCAGTTCACCTTCGCGATTTACCACAACAGCGTGGCGTAAGCAATCTTTTACTTCTCCTCCATATGCACCGGCGTTCATAAATAAGGCACCGCCTACCGTTCCCGGTATTCCACAGGCAAATTCAAGACCTGTCAGTTCCTCATCCAACGCTTTCCTTGATGCATCAATAATCCTTGCTCCACTTTCGGCAATAATACTGTTGCCTTCCCTGCTTATTGAATCAAACCGTTTGAGACTCATCACAATGCCACGAATCCCGCCGTCATGAATAATTAAATTGGATCCGTTCCCCAATAAAGTAAAAGGAACCTCTTCTTTATTGGCGAGCCTGACGATTTGCTGCACTTCATCTATGCTTGCAGGAGTGACAAAAAAGTCTGCTTTTCCTCCCAAACGTGTGTACATATGTTTTTTCAAATATTCGCCCATCATCACATTCTCTTCAGCTGTAATGGTACATAACTGTTCATAAACATGATGGTCATTACCCAATTTCATCATCCTTTTACCTACCTGACTATAATTTGTTCATTTAAAATGATTTCTTATATATATCATACTACAAGATGACTGTAAATGTTGCATATATGGAAGGTGAATCATGAATTTTAGTTTAGTTATAAACGTATCTCGGGTTTGGAGAGGCTTTCCACCATATGTCACAAAATAGTTAAAGAAATAGAAGAAATCATTACGGAAACAGATGGTGGACATAGTATAATAAAGTGAAACTTCCATCAGAGGTGGTTTTCTCCATCCCCCACTGATGGCTAGTTGAACTTATCAGGAATTTACTGGCCGTTTACCCCCTACTTAGTCTTGTTGGGTTACTCTCAAGACTTAAAGCAGGGTTATTACAGCCAGTTCATGCGTGACAAAATTTAATCATGATAAAGTGGAGTGAGTGGAAATGAGATTAAAAACCATTATCGTTACTTTACTCGTTGCAATTGTACTAGCTGCCTGCAGTAGCAATAGCAATGAGGAAACAAAAAATAATCAAGAAGTAGATATTAAAAAAATCGTTCAGGATTATAGTACAGACGAAATCACAGCCCAGTCTGCTTCCATCACATCAGAACAGCTGATCGTTACAGACAACAACGGTGATGAATCGACCTATTCATTACCTGAGGATGAGTTTTTTGTTTCGATTGCCCCATTCATCAATGAAACCCATCCCTGTACGAATCATAGCTTAACGGGCTGCCAGGGAGAACTGGTCAATAAAGATTTCGAGATTTACATTGAGGATATGGATGGGAACGTCATTTTTGATGAAACGAAGAACTCAGGCTCAAATGGATTTGTAGATTTATGGCTGCCAAGAGAGAAGACTTATCGTGTAAAAATTAATTATGAAGGAAAACAAGTAGAATCAGAGGTTTCCACTTTTGAAAATGATGGCACCTGCATAACGACCATGAAATTAACATAGAAAATTCCAAGTCATTCAGTTTTGCATTCCGCAAATTCAAATCAAAATGGCTATAGATTTTATCCGATTTGCTTTGCAGTGAATGATAAACACTCATTTAATGAAGTTGTGTCAGCAATAAAAGGTCATACCATAAAACGATTATCCATTCTCACTTAAACTTGAGGATGGATTTTTCGTTCTTATATTATACGACTTAAGCAGTAACATTAAAAAAGCAGTTCAATGGTACAGTACTCCAAAACCGAACTTAACCTATTTATGATACTATTTTCCTTCCAATAAAAGCATACTACCCTTCGTCCTGGATAAAACTACAATTGTTAAAACGATGAAAGGAGTGAGGATAATGGGCGTATTATCCAGTTCACCAACCACCATGGATCAATGTATTGAAGAATGTTTAAGATGTGCCCGTGCCTGCGAAGAGTGCCATACAGCATGTCTGCAGGAGCCGGACGTCCAGGCACGCATTCAATGTATGCAGCATTTAAATGACTGTGCTGAAATCTGTTTCCAGGCAGCTGGACTGATGGCAAGAAACAGTCAAAGTGCCAAGGATTTCTGCAACTTTTGTGCAACAATGTGTGAGGGCTGTGCAACGGAATGTGACAAATTTCAGGATGAACATTGTAAAGAATGTGCTGAGATTTGCCGTTCATGCGCAAATACATGTAGACAAATGGCCTCTTAACACACATATAGAAACGAGCGTTAGGTTTACAAGTCCCAACGCTCGTTTCTATTTTTACATTACGATTTAAAGCTTCCATTCATATAAAGCCGCTTATAACTATGCCTTCAATAATCTTGCATTAATCGCTACGATAATCGTACTTAAACTCATCAGTACAGCACCTACCGCAGGACTAAGTACAATCCCAATCGGAGCAAGCACACCTGCTGCAAGTGGAATGGCAAAAATGTTATATCCAGTTGCCCACCAAAGATTCTGTACCATTTTCCGGTAGGTTTTTCGGGATAAATTCATTAAGGCGACCACATCATTTGGATTGCTTTTCACAAGCACAACATCAGCTGTTTCCATGGCTACATCCGTCCCTGCACCGATCGCAATCCCTAGGTCGGCCGTGGCCAGCGCAGGAGCATCATTCACACCATCACCTGTCATAGCAACCTTCCATCCTTTTTCTTTAATCCGTTTCACTTGATTTGCTTTATCGTCTGGTAAAACTTCTGCATAAACTTCATCTATTCCTAACTGACCCGCTACCCAATTGGCTACATTCTGATTGTCACCTGTCAGCATAATCGAATGAACGCCTTTATCTTTTAGCGTTCCAATGGCTTCTTTTGCTGTATCACGAACAATGTCTGCAAGTGCAATCATACCAATCAGTTTATCTTCAAGCAGAGCAAAGACAACGGTTTTTCCTTCCTCTGACATTTTATCAAAGACCTGCTGATCATAAGACAGGTTATTGTTATTCACATAACCGGGACTCACGACATTCACTTTTTTTCTATCTACGTACCCTTGAATGCCTTTACCTGTTATGGATTCGAAGTCTGTAACGTTGCCCAGCTCAATATCTTTTTCGTTCGTCTCTGTTACGATTCCAGCTGCTATCGGATGCTCCGAATTTTGCTCGATACTGGCTGCCAACTTTAAGATTTCTTCTTCCTTATACCCCTGAGCAGGTATAATATCTGTTACGCCAAATTCTCCTCTTGTTAGCGTTCCTGTCTTATCAAACACAATCGCATTTAAATTGCGTGCACCTTCAAAATTTGCACGGTTGCGGATTAACAGTCCATTTTTAGCTGAAATCGATGTGGAGACAGCTACCACTAGAGGCGCAGCTAACCCTAACGCATGAGGACAGGTGATGACCATTACTGTTACCATGCGTTCAACAGCTACATCAAAGGAATATCCAAGGAATAACCATATAAACAGGGTAGCGAAACCTGCTGTTAAAGCCAGGTAAAACAACCACTTTGCTGCACGGTTGGTTAAATCCTGTGTTCTCGATTTTGACTCTTGCGCCTCTTTAACCAACGTAATCACTTGGGATAAATACGATTCTTCCCCTGTTTTTTCTACTTGTAGTTTAAGCGATCCTTCCTTATTCACTGAGCCACCGATTACCTCGTCACCGTCTGTTTTTTCGACTGGCACGGATTCACCTGTAAGCATTGACTCATCGATAGCTGATTTTCCCTCAATGATGGTACCATCAACCGGAATCTTTTCACCCGGCTTTACCAAGACCCGGTCATGATTCTGTAGCGCTGATAAAGGAACATCCTCCACTTCATTATTCTCATCCAAGCGATGGGCTTCATTAGGCATAAGTTTTACCAGCTGGTCAAGAGCGTTCGATGCTCCCATCACAGATTTCATTTCAATCCAATGACCTAATAACATAATATCGACCAATGTAGCTAATTCCCAGAAGAACTGACTGCCTTCCCACCCAAAGACAACCATGGTGCTATACCCATAGGCAATGGTGATCGCCAAGGCAATAAGTGTCATCATACCTGGATTCTTTTCTTTCAGCTCACTTATACCCCCGGAAATAAACGACCAGCCACCGTAGAAAAATACAATGGATGACAGCGTAAATAAAATATACAGATCCCCTGTAAAGCGCCAATCCACCCCAATAAAACTTTGGATCATCGGTGATAGGGCGAGAATAGGAAGGGTAATAATAAGTGAAATGTAAAAGCGCTTTTTAAAATCATCTACCATATCCCCGTGGTCATGATGATCATGTCCTCCGCTGTGACTGCCATGATTATGATGGTCATGATTTTCATGTTGATGATGGTCTTTGTGTCCATGATGTTCATGATGACTTTCATGAGTATGCTTGCCATTATAATCATGAGAATGATGTTCATGGTGGTGATGATCATGATTATAATTGTGTTCATGGCTCTCGTGACCTTTTTTATCCAATTGAATCACTCCTTTTAAACCAGGCAATAGTTATGATATTTATTTTGTACAAAGTATCTTTAGGGTAAAATGATTTGGTAAACAATAGAACAATCCCTTCCTGATTGTTCTATTGTTTTACGTTCCTAACTTTTAGGGAAAAAGACCTTTACCTCTGTCCCTGCATTCGATTCACTGTCAATCTCAATTTTTCCCTGGTGTGCTTCTACTAAAGCTTTTACAATCGAAAGGCCAATCCCTATTCCCCCTGTCTTTCGGTCTCTGGATTTATCCCCGCGATAAAATCGTTCAAAAAGATAAGGAATGTCTTCACTGGCAATTCCAATCCCCTCGTCTTTCACCAGAAATCCCACATCATCATTCGTAGCCTCTGTCTTCACAAGGACCCTTTTTCCGGCAGGGGTATATTGAAGAGCATTATTTACGATATTGGTTAAAATTTGTACGACACGGTCACGGTCTGCTTTAAACCAATATTCTCGATCAGGCTTTTGAATGGTTAATTGAACGCCTTTATCCTGAAATGCCGGTGTAAATTGCTCTTCCAGTGAATGCAGAAGCTTATGTACTTCTATGTCTGTTTTATTCAGTTTCATTTGCGGGTTTTCAGCAGCAAGTAAATCTTCCAATTCATTTACAAGACGGACAAGACGCATCAACTCATCGTGGCTTTGCTGCAGCCTTTTCTCAGTTGGTTCAAATATACCATCGAGGTACGCCTCCATCTGACTTCTCAATGTAGCAATCGGCGTCCGTATCTCATGGGCAAAGTCTGCGGTAAACTGTTTCCGGAGCTTCTCTTCCTTAGATAATGATTCAGCAAGTTCGTTAAACGATTCGCCAAGTGGCTGCATTTCCGTGGTTAGTTCATTCACATCCACACGCGTCCGCCATTTATGCGCTTGCAGTTTCTGAATCGCTTTTGAAAGTTTTTGTAATCCGCTTGTCAGATGTTTCGAAAATAAAAGACTGAACAGCAGAGCTAATAGGACCGTCACAATTACAGCGAGATAAATATTCGATTTTATCGTTTCTAAAAAGGCAACCTCTTCACCGATCAATTCCTTAGGAAAATAAACCTCCATTCGGCCAATATCGGTCGTATCCGTTGCCAGGTTATAAGATGCTTTTTCATATTCGGTAGCCTTGTTTACATCAGAATTCATCCCCATGTTTCCCATCATGCCAAGCATCATTGTTGTATCAGCAATTAATTTTCCGTCTTCATTATAAATTTTATAAAATAAGTCCTCTGTCATAGCCTGCTGATGGAGCAAATTGTTAAGCCGATTATTCATCAGCTTCCCTGATTCTTCATAGGATTGAACGATTTCCTGCTTGATTAATGAACTGCTTTCCGTTCGGTTCGTTTGTAAGTACTGATTAAATTGATTTTCAAATCCCCACAATACTGAAAAACTGGTCAGTAAAATACCGGATAGTGACACAATTAACAAGTAAATGAAAATCTTAGAACGCAGCGTCAGACGCATCAAGAGTTCCTCCAAACTTATAGCCCATTCCAAATACAGTTATGATATATTCAGGGTGACGAGAATCCGCTTCAATCTTTTTACGCAGGTTTTTCACATGTGTATCAATACTTCGTTCATACCCTTCAAAATAACTTCCATCCTCCTGAATCTTCTCCAGTAAATCCAGTCGACTGTAAACCCGCCCCGGGTAGCTTGCCATGGCGACCAATAGCTTATATTCAATGGGGGTAAGGGATAGAATCTCACCATTGGATTCCACCTCTTTTTTAACAAGATCTATCATCAAATTTTTATCATTAAAGGAGAGCTGTTGTCCTTTATCTGCTTTCTTTACCCTCCGCAAAATGGCCTTTGCTCGGATCACGACTTCTCTAGGACTGAATGGTTTCGTTACATAATCATCCGCACCGATGATGATGCCGTTAATTAAATCGTCTTCTGCTGATTTTGCGGTCAGCATAATAATCGGAACATCACTTTCTTTTCGCGTTAATCTGCATACCTCTTCCCCCGATATATCCGGCAGCATCAGATCTAAAATTATAATGTCCGGTTGAGTATCTTTTACTTTTTTTAAGGCTTCAATTCCATTTGAGGCTAATGTAATGTCCCATCCCTCTTTTTCAAAATAGGCCTCCAGCACTTCAAGAATGGCCGTTTCATCATCGACAATAAGGATTTTTGTCATATTCCATCACCTCTTTTGCCTATCTTACCACCTTATGAAAACGAAAATCATCATCTTCACAACTTCCACACAAGTTCATCACAAAATATCCATCTGTGAGAGTTATGATTTAAGTAAGAAAGGAGAGGTTATAAATGAAAAAATTATTAACAGGACTATTAGCAGGCGGACTTTTATTAGGAGGTGCTTCCTTTGTTGCAGCCGAAACAAATGGTTATGGCCCCTTCAGTTTTGAAGAAATGCAGCCATTTATGGAAGAGATGCACCCTGATTTTTCAAGGGAACAGCAGGAACAAATGTTCAATGATTGCCATGGAGAAGATGGCTACATGAGAAATCAAACAGAATACCGCGGCATGATGAACAATTTTTAAGCTACAGAGGTGATTTTTATATGATGGGTGGATATGGCGGCCACGGTTTTGGAATGATGGGTTATGGGTTTCTTGGATGGATCATCAACCTGCTCGTTATTGGCATTGTCGTTTATTACGCCACCAAGCTGGCATTGAAACATCATGATAAAGATAAGCAAAAGGACTGACTTATATGTCAGTCCTTTTGTATACCTATAATGCGGCCTTTTCAAATTGATCAAGCAATTCACGTACTTCATCAGTTGACTCTGTATCCATTAACTGATTTCTTAATTCACTCGCCCCTCGAAACTCACGGACATAGATCTTAAAAAAGCGAAGAAGAGGTTTAAATGGACGTGGCTCAAATTCCTTTGAATATTTATCATGGAGATCAAGGTGAAATCTTAAGAGATCAAGCAATTCCTTACTGCTATGCTCCTTTGGCTCCTTTTCAAAGGCAAATGGATTTTTGAAAACGCCACGCCCAATCATCACCCCATCCACGCCATATTTCTCAACGAGCTCAAGGCCCGTCTGACGGTCAGGAATATCCCCATTTATTGTCAGGAGTGTATCAGGAGCCACTTCATCACGAAGTTTCTTAATCTCCGGGATCAGTTCCCAATGAGCATCGACTTTACTCATTTCCTTTTTAGTACGCAGGTGAATGGATAGATTCACAATATCCTGTTTCAATAAATGGGTGAGCCAGTCGCGCCATTCCTCTACATGTGTGTAACCAAGCCTTGTCTTTACACTTACGGGCAATCCTCCAGCTTTTGCTGCCTGTATTAAATCAGCCGCAACATCCGGACGACGGATCAGACCGCACCCCTTTCCTTTTGGTGCGACATTAGGTGCGGGACAGCCCATATTAATATCAATTCCCTTAAATCCTTTTTCGGCCATCCCGATGCTCATTTGACGAAAGTATTCAGGCTTATCTCCCCAAATATGAGCGACAATCGGCTGTTCATCCTCTGTAAACGTTAATCGCCCACGTACACTGTAGATTCCCTCTGGATGACAGTAACTTTCCGTGTTTGTAAACTCTGTAAAAAACACATCAGGCCTGCCCGCTTCACTTACCACATGACGAAACACAACATCCGTCACATCTTCCATTGGCGCCAGAACAAAAAACGGTTTAGGTAATTGATGCCAAAAATTATCTTTTCTATTCATCCTTCATATCTCCTCGTTTATAGTATCGGGACACGGGGACAGGTTCATTGTCCCACTTACGTCCGCAGCTTTTTATATTTCGCTCTTTCATCATTCGTTTATTATATCTGCTATCGATAAAATACCCTAAATCATTATATACTCATTTTTATGATGTTAAAAGTGGGAAGCAAGGTGAAAAATCATTCAAACACTTCCATATTTTACCCTTTGTGATTTATTATGGTTGTAGTGAGTTTTCTATCGCAGAGGTGGGGTATGTTGAAACAATTACCGATTGATAAAATCAAAACTTGTACACTGATTGTATTAGCGCTCCTGGTATTGATAGGTGAACCCATATTATACCAGGAAAAAGCGGAAGATAAGAGAGATTTGGAATTATTGTTAAATCATTTTTATCATGAATTAGACCGAACGATTTCAGCAATGGACTACACTTTAAGCCTGGACCTTGATAAACAAGAGAATCAGGAGAACTTTATCCGTTCCCTCTATTCCATTGAAAAACATTTAGAACGTACGGGGCTTATGTTAAAGGCTGGTGACTTTTTTGTAAGTGATACCATCACGTACGAACCCATATTCTTTATTAATCGAGGAATAACTGGAATTGGGGAAGATAAGCAACTTGATGCCAGTGAAGCAACATTCCTAAGAAATTTTAAGAATGAACTTGAGACCATACGGAAAAGGTTGTATTCCGGAAACCGGGCAAGAGAATCCTGATCTTACAGTTGAAGAGTTTAACCAGGTCATTTCTGAAGTTGTGAACAACAGTGATTTATTATTTTAACTAACATTTTTCACTTAAAACATTATGCCAGCCGCGTTCCTAAGAAAAGGCTGGCTTTTTGAAAATGAAAAAATATATCACTTTATTTTCTATAGTTATAATAATAATTACAATCTTATATCTAGTTTGGTATGCATTCCCTAAGAACTTTAATTCAACTTTTAATGGGATACTCTTTAATCTGGATGACCCTGATGTGGAAGAAAATGTGAGCATTTATTTTGATGGAACAATTCGAAAACGCCTAAATGGAGAAATGACTTATGATGGAATTGTTCGTATAAAGGGTGATAAATTCCCCGTTCCAAAGGGAAAAAGAGATTTAATTATAAACTTTGATAAAAATGGTATGGGGCTAATGACATATATGTATTACACAGAAAATGGTGAGCCAAAGCATTATGTATATGGAACCATTACTCTTAACGAGGACCTTACTAAATTGACTATATTAAGATATAGAAATAACGGTTCTCATGGAAGTTGGACAAAAAATGACGGCGATATAATATCGGCACCTGCAACGACAAGAAAAGAAGCATTAAAAATTGCAGATCCATTCGTTGATTATCATTTACAGCAGAGGGAGAAATAAATTTAGCGTCCGGTCTTCTTTATTGGAATAATGAACCTTTGTCTCAGTCCTCTCATTCTTAACTTTATTTTCAATCTTTTGCTCAATTGATCGAATAAAATCATATGTATAAATCTCCCCATTCTTTTCCTCCGTTTTTGTCACTTCCCACTGATTACTACTTCGACTGATATGAAATAAAGTATTTACCCCCGTTTCTGGTCTTTTATCAAGAATAAAACCATCGTTCTTTTCTTCACTTATATATGCCTTAAGTCTTGTCCTTCAATGAATTCCTCTACTAAAAAGCGGTGTTCCCACTCTTTAAATACTTCCACTAGATTAACAACTCCGTCTACATCACTAAGCTTTTGTAAAGCATTACGTTCTATCTGGTGCCTTCTTAATGCATCATTCCCTCTCCCATCTAATCCAGCATTTGGTCTGGCTTCCTTGACGATAACTTTCTGATTATCCTTCTTCTTGCTAGCGAGGTATAACCCACCAGAATTACTATAATTCAGAGCTGTTTCAATCTTATATTTCTGTAACTTACTTTTCTCTTTCTTCTCTGCAGTTTCAGAAGTATTCATACTATCTAGATAATCATCGAAATTCTTAACAAAGTCAGGTACCTGATAAAAAGGGGTCCTTTGATCTTCAATTAATTTCCCCTTCTCGTCTCTAATACAATGTTCACCATGTTCGTTTAGAATTCTTTCAAATGCTCCATATCGATAGAATATATTGCTGTTTTTCCACCTCTTATCATTAAGAATATATGGTCCTTTTTCAAATTCCTTAGTTTCTGAAACAAGTAAATCTAGCAGTTCGAGAAAGTTTTGATCATTAATAAGATAGATAGTAATAAACTTACCCGATGAAGAACGATTAGCATTTTTTGAATTCATCTTTACATAGCTCCATCAATGATTTTTCTGAAGTAAGAAATTGTATGTGATTTAAAATTCTTTCTTTTGATAAATAACTAAAGCAATGAAATAAGAAAAAATATAAAGGATGATACCTACCGTAATAAATAATATCGGTATGGTTATCGATAAATCTAACTTTAGTGATGAGAGTGGTAAATCGGCCACTATATAGCCAAATCCAAATCTAGCAAAAAAGCCAGCAATTCCTCCTCCAAGTACAATAGCATCCGACTTATTTGCACCAAAGATATAAAGGAGGGGATAAACGATCGAACCAGCAACAAGAACAACGAAAAGCCCCATCGCTACAATATTAAATAGGCTATCGGTTGGTGTTTCAGTCATGTTGTTATAGACATAGAAGATACAATACGACAGTACGGCTCCGATAATAACTATACAAAAATAAAACGTATAATGACTTTGCACAACATTACTTCTAGTAATCGGCAAAGTAAGGACGAATTTGTCATAATCAGACTTACTTTCGGTTTTTATGACTTCCAGTGAAGGCATGGCCATTAATAAGATAATTAATAAAGTGGCAATCCCCTGCATAGAGGAACCACCAAAATACAAAAGGATTCCAGCTATTAATATTGCTAGCCCTGTGTATGCGAGAATACTTCGATAGACTAGGTAAAAGTTTGTCAATAATAGGCCTCTCATTTATTTTTCACTCCTAGTTAGAAATACACTAAGTTCATCCATCGAGAAGTTTTTGGAGTCAATTCCCTCCGGCAACTCTTTTCTGTCCGATACAAGTACACTAAAATGAGAACCATGGTTCCTTTTCGCCACAACAATATTTTTGTTGAGTACAGGCAGTTGATTCTCATGAACATCTACAATCGCATAATTTTCAATAACCTTATCTTTCTCTTCACTTAGTAAAACCTCACCCTCTTTTATAAATACTAGATGGCTAGCTACTTTCTCAATGTCACTCATAATATGAGAGGAAAGTAATACACCTTTATCTCCATACTTCACAAAATTTATTATCTCCTCTAACACTTCTTCTCTAGAAGAAGGATCAAGTCCTCCAGTCGCTTCATCTAGTAGTAATAATTTTGCATGATGAGATAACGCAACAGCTATCGAAAGCTTCATGGACATTCCACGGGAGAATTCATTTACCTTCTTATCCATAGGCAAATGGAATGAATGAATTAGTTGATAAAAATGATTTTGGTCCCATGTGTTATATAATTTTTTTAACACATTATTTAATTGTTTGATTGTCAGATGAGCTGGTAAGTTCATTGCATCGAATACGACACCAATCATCTCCTTCTTCTCAGGGTGGATATTTATATTTTCCTCATCAAAAATTTTAACTGTGCCGGTATCATGGGAAACTAATCCTAGAACTGTTTTAATTGTTGTAGATTTACCTGCTCCATTATCACCAATAAACCCTACTATTGCACCAGGTGGTACATTGAATGTCATATCTTTTAAGACAACATTATTGCCAAATGATTTTCTTATATTACGAATTTCTAATAAATCTACCATTTTTTCACTCCATATTCATACAATCTAATAATTTTCTTCATGGTCATACTTACATTAGATGAATGGTAAAAACTTTAAATAAATGTATTTTTTTGCCATAATAAATCATAAGTTAGATTACTCGATATAAAAAGTGTCTTTCGAATCATTTCTTCCTGCCTTTTATCTAACATTTATGACATTCTTCATATGAATATTTTCTTAAAGTAATTTGCCCCATATGCATTTTGTCCTCATAGCAAACGTGTCAATTATCCATTCCTTCTTGATTTCAAACTAGATTTGTTAATCAAAATTATAGGATTCTATTTATTGTTTTATGATTAGTGTTGTACGTGACTCCTCGGAAAAGTGTGCGTGTAATACTCCTTCCAGGTCGTGTTCGGTTATTGTTTCAAGTGTATGTAACACTTCAAATAAGTTCATCTCGTTAAACTGATACCGTGAAAATTGATTTGCAATGAATTGAGGCGAATTAATCGACCTTAAAAAACTGCCAATCTCTTTCTTAATAGCACGTAAGTACATCATCTTTCTTTATTGACATTTTCTTAAATTTAGAAACTGTCTTGTTGACAATATTTATAACTTCTTCGGGCTCATTACTATTTCCCCCAATTACAAAAACCAAATTTTTTCATTTGTATAGTCATAAGTAAGTGACTCATCGATATAACCATTATTAAACATTTTTTCATTCGCTTCAGAACTACTACCGAACATTAACTTCAACAAAACATTAAGAGATAACTCATATTTAAGCAGCTCTTTCCCCTTTCTCATTGGGTTTGATTCTTAATACCCTATAATAACTTTTGGTATTTGTACTGGAAACTTCATAACGCTTGACTTTCGGTTCACCTTTACATCTTCTTCAGGGAAAATGCGTTCTATCTCTCCAAATTTTTGAAACGTTTTTTGCTCTTGATTTTGTTTAATGAACTCAATGACTTCGTAAGGATCCAC
Source organism: Salinibacillus aidingensis (assembly GCF_039522525.1). Taxonomy (GTDB): domain Bacteria; phylum Bacillota; class Bacilli; order Bacillales; family Alkalibacillaceae; genus Salinibacillus; species Salinibacillus aidingensis. Next base: position 129,512 of record NZ_BAAADO010000005.1, on the reverse strand, counting down.
AGGACCAAATACAAATAGTAACATGTTCTTAGGGTGATAAAATGTATTATAACAAGTGTATAAGTCCTCTTTAGTAATTTTATTTATTGAAGATAGGGTTCCCGCGATATCATTTTTTACAGGATGATGCTTATACATATTTTCTAAGATTCCAAATCGAGCTTGCCAGTTCGGGTTATCGTCATACATTCTGATTTCTTTTCGATGATCCCTTTTTCCTTTTCTATCGCTTCATCAGTAAAGTATGGTTCTTGAACAAAGTCGAGAAGACTAATAATATTTTTTTTATATTCGACGTAGCGGACAAGTTATAGGTCGTTTGAGTAAAATTAGTAAATGATACCCTGATATCGAAGAACATGTAAGCATTCAGTTTGATGGAACATTTAGCAAGCGGCCTAATGGAGAAATGATTTACGATGGAATTGTTCGTATAAAGCGAAACTTCCATAAGTGAGGATTTTCTCTCCCCACTTAGTCTTGTTGGATTACCCTCAAAACTTAAAGTGGGGGGTATTACGGCCAGTTAATGCGTCATAAAAGGTGATGAAATTCCTGTTCCAAGAGGAAAAAAGGGACTTAATTATAAACTTTAATAAACTTTGTATCGGGCAAATGACATTCATATATTACACAGAACAAAGTTTATTTTTCATTCTTAATTTTACTTTCAATCTTTTGCTCAATTGTTCGAATAAAATCATATGTATAAATCCTTCCATTCTTTTCCTCCATTTTTGTCACTTCCCACTGATTACTACTTCGACTAATATGAAATAGAGTATTTATCCCCGTTTCTGGTCTTTTGTCAAGAATATAACCATCGTTCTTTTGTTTACTTATATATGCAAATGTATATCTTGGGTGATATACTCTTTCAGAGAAGTACTTCGTTAAAAAATCTTTGGAAAAAGTATCGATTTCTTTAAAAACATAACCTTCCAAATTCATTCCAAAGTTGCTCTTAAATTCTTTTAGCACTTCTTTATTTAAAGTCTTAATTACCTTTTGGTCATAAAGCTTCCTAAAGCGTTCCTCCTTTTTCTCATACTTAGCATTGATTTCCTCAAGAGTTAGATCCTCTGAACTTTCTTCAGGTTTCACTTCCTCTTCAGTTACAAAACTTACACATACGATAAATATGAATAAGGCAATGACCGACACGATAAGTGATGTCCTTCTATGCAACAATCACTTCAACTCCTTCGTCTAATTTCTTAAGGATTAAATTAAATGATTTATTTCTGGCTTGTTTTAGACAAAATTTCTCTCACACAATTTTAACATAATATTCCATTCAGTTAATACAAAAAATCCCATATAATAAATAAGTACTTCCGTTGTGACGTACATAATACAACTCAGAATTAGCAGTTACTACTACAATCGAATGAAATTTGTAATTTTATGTTAAAATGATAATAGAGTTTGTAGAGTAATGAAAACCGAATGTTTTAATGAAAGAGCTGTAAGGGGGAGTAGTGTTGAATCATGTCATTAAAACTTAAATTATTGGAATTAGTTATATTTTTTTCAGCTACTGGTCTATGCTTTTATTTATTTGATGGCTGGTTGGAATTTATAAGCTTTATAACTACTGCAGTGATCCTTGATATTATTTTTGATAAATTCAATAAACGAAGTAACAGAGTGGAAATGAAACCGTAGTTATTTTTATTCACTACAATCTATAACATTTTGAAAAAACACACTTAAATTATTGGAGGTATATTCATTGATCAAAGGTCTATACGAAGCACATTTACCAGTAAGTGATTTAAATAAGTCGATTGAAATTTTTGAAGGGCTTGGCTGAAGTTTGATCATAAAGTGGAAGATCGATTAGCTTTTTTATGGATTATAAAAGACCAAAGCTGGCTTGGTTTATGGAAAACCGATAAAGTTGAGGCAGAGTATCATCCTTCCATTAGACATATAGCTTTTGAGGTATCTTTGGATGGTTTGAAAAACTCGGTTAACTGGCTAACAAATAGAGGATAAACCGAGAAAAACTTTTGGCTTTGAGCCTGTTGAACCATTTGTGATGCCTAATCCAAATGAACGGTTTGGCCATGCAAAGATACATTTTAATGACCCGGATGGAAATAGTTTAGAGTTCATTTGCAAGATTAATAATCCTAACCATTTGACTGAAAAACTGTATTTAAGTGAATGGGAAAAATTAAATGGATTAACAAAATAGTATGCAGCCTTGATGAAAGCAAAAAAGCGTTTGAAAGACAAAGAAAGAGATTTCTCACTTTCTCCGTTTCCCTCAAACGCTTTAAGCCTTTTTCTTTATAAAATTGGGGTTTTGGCAGAACTCTATGCCAAAAAGTAAAAGGTTATTTTTGCATTACAAATTCAACTCTATTTGCGCCACGCATTCCACATGGCTCGTCTGCGGAAACATATCCACTGGCTGCACCTGTTTAGTTTCATACCCACCCTCAGCTAAGATATTCAAATCTCTTGCTAAAGTGGATGGATTACAGGAAACATAGACAATTCGCTTCGGCTGCATGTCCAGCATGGCCTTTAGCAGTGTTTCATCACAGCCTTTTCTGGGAGGATCCACAACGATAACATCCGGTCTTAATCCTTGCGCTTTCCACCAGTCCATCACCTTTTCAGCGGCTCCGACATAGAATTCTGCATTATCAATATGATTCAGTTTTGCGTTTTTCTTTGCATCATCAACAGCCTCAGGAACGATTTCTACTCCATACACCTTTTTGGCTTTCTGAGCCAGGAAAAGAGAAATGGTTCCAATCCCGCAGTACGCATCAACTACGGTTTCATTACCGCTTAAATCAGCGTATTCCAATGCTTTGTCATACAGGGTTTTCGTCTGCTCAGGATTTACCTGATAAAAGGACTTGGCTGAAATCGCAAATTGTGTATCCCCAATGGAATCATGGATGTACTCTTCTCCCCATAGGAGTTTTGTCTTTTTCCCTAGAATAACATTTGTCCGTTCAGGATTTACGTTCTGCATAATGGATTTTACATTCGGATAGGCCTTACGAATTTCCTCGACAATCTTCTCCTGTTGCGGAAGCTTGTCCGTCCTGGTTACAAGCACAACCATAATCTCGTTGGTTTCCTTGCCATTACGGACCATGATATGCCTTAGAATCCCGCGATGTTTATCCTCATCATACGGAGTAATCCCTGCATCCTCGGCAATTCGGCGCACGGCTTCAACCATTCGATCATTCTGTTCATCAGTAATCGGGCAAGTATCCATATTAATAATGTCGTGGCTCCGCTTTTTATAAAAACCTGTTTCAAGGCGGCCTTCTACTCCCTTAACAGGAATTTGAACCTTATTTCGATAACGCCATGGGTCCTCCATACCAATCGTCGGATGTACAGGAACCTCTTCTAAATGGCCAATTTTTCGCATGGCATCCTGTACCTGCTTTTGCTTCACGTCCAATTGCATCTTATAGCTCATGTGCTGAATCTGACATCCACCACATTGGTAAAACACATCACACGGAGGTTCAATACGCTCCGGGCTTTGATCGAGGACCTTCAGTAATTTTCCGAATCCGAAATTTTTCTTGACCTTAACAACTTTAACCTTGGCTTTTTCCCCTGGTAATCCATAGGGAACGAACAGAGGGTATCCATTTATCTTTCCTACACCTGAGCCTTCGTGGGTCAAATCGACAAATTCAAGCTCGATGGTTTCATTTTTTGCCACAGGTGGTTTCACTTTTGCCATTATGAATCTTCCTTTATGTTTAACTTTAGTTCTATTTTTCCATTAAAACGTTAAAACAATCATCTGATTCAAAGTTTGTCCATTTGCATCACCTTTACAAACAAAGAATACGAAATCAGACAACCTCATGTCTAATCCGTATTCTCAGGTACGAAGAATTCAATATGCTGATACAAATTGACAAATTTCCCGGGCAATAATCCGCCATATTCCCCGTCAATATTTAACGATACGTTTTCTTCTACATCAACCGTCAGTGATTTTGTCTTTGTATAAATGATCTTGTCGTGGTGAATATGGTTCCCCTTAAGAAGGCTTGTCGCTATTTTAGGGATATCGCCAAAATGTGTTTTACGAACGATCAATAAATCAAAATAACCATCGTCCATTTCACCTAAAGGGTTTGCTCTTTCAAACCCGCCGATTGAATTGGAATTCGAAATCAGAAACATCATGATGGGCTCTTCCAGAATATGATCATCATATTCAATTCGGACATTGATTGGCTTCATAAACGGAAGCATTTCGATTCCTTTAATATAATAAGCAAGCTGGCCTAGCATCGTCTTTAATTTGCTCGGAACCTCATAGGTGAGCTCGGTTATTTTTCCACCACCAGCTATATAAATAAAATACCTATCCTCATCAATTTTGCCAATATCGATTTTTTTCGTATTCCCGGCGATAACGACATCAATAGCCTTTTGAATGTTTCTCGGAATTCTCAGAGATCGTGCAAAATCATTGGTTGTCCCCACAGGAATCACACCAAGCTTGGGTCGAAAGGGTTGCTCTGCCAATCCATTGACGACTTCATTAATCGTTCCATCGCCACCAGCTGCGATAACAACATCATATTCCCTTGTGACAGCTGTTCTTGCTGCTTCTGTTGCATCTCCCTCACCGGTTGTGGCATGTGTAGAGGCTTCATACCCTGCTTCTTCCAGCTTTCGTAAAGCTCTGGGCAGCTCTTTCTGAAATGCTTCACGTCCCGATGTCGGATTATAAATAATTCTGGCACGCTTCATTTTCTTCACCTTCATTTTGGATATCTATACCAATCTCATCATATCCCTTTTTATTTGAAATGAAAAGAGCAGATTCAGCTGTATCTGCTCTCTTCACTATATTTATGCGGACAACCTTTATTTTTTCCTGTTTTCTTTATCTCTTTTCCATTTCGCCTAAAAGAATTTTGTTGACCATTTTCGGATTTGCCTGTCCTTTAGTTGCCTTCATCACTTGACCGACTAAGAAGCCGAGCGCACGATCTTTTCCGTTCTTATAGTCATCAATGGACTGTTGGTTTTTATCAAGAATACCTGTAATAATTTCGGTAAGCTGACCTTCATCCGAAATTTGAACAAGCCCTTTATCTTTAACGATTTTTTCAGGATCTCCACCTTTTTCAACCAGCTCGCTAAAGACTTTTTTCGCAATCTTGGAAGAAATGGTCTCATCTGCAATAAGCTTCACCATTTTCGCAAGGGATTCAGGAGTTAAAGCAATATCTTCCAGTTCCTTATCATTTTTATTCAGATAACCTGAAACTTCCACCATTAACCAGTTGGAGGCTAGTTTTGGATCGGCACCTGCTTTAATCGTCTCTTCAAAGAAATCGGACATTTCCTTTGTAAGAGTTAGAACCATGGCATCATAGGCAGGAAGCCCCAGTTCATTCATGTAACGGGCTTTTCTGGCATCAGGAAGTTCAGGAATTTCTGCCCGAACCCGCTCTTTCCATTCTTCATCAATATAAAGTGGAACTAAGTCAGGCTCTGGGAAGTAGCGATAATCATCGGACCCTTCCTTTACACGCATGAGAATCGTTTCCTTCGTTTGCTCATCATAACGACGGGTCTCCTGAAGAATCTCACCACCGGACAGAAGCACTTTTTCCTGACGCTTTTCTTCAAACTCCAGCCCTTTTTGCACATAGTTAAAGGAGTTTAAGTTTTTCAGCTCCGTTTTAACACCGAATTCCTCCTGACCAATAGGACGAAGGGAGATGTTGGCGTCACATCGAAGCGAGCCCTCCTCCATTTTACAGTCGGAAACTCCGGTATACTGAATAATCGACTTCAGTTTTTCCAGGTAAGCATAAGCCTCCTTTGGTGTGCGAATGTCAGGCTCTGAAACAATCTCAATCAGCGGTGTACCCTGACGATTAAAGTCAACCAGAGAATAGCCATCATCACTGTGTGTCAGCTTTCCGGCGTCTTCCTCCAAGTGAAGACGGGTAATCCCGATTCTTTTCGTTTCACCATCTACTTCAATTTCAATCCAGCCATTTTCCCCGATTGGCTGATCAAATTGCGAGATCTGATATGCCTTAGGGTTGTCCGGATAAAAGTAGTTTTTACGATCAAATTTTGTATTTGTAGCAATATCGCAGTTCAAGGCCAGTGCTGCCCGCATGCCGAAGTTTACGGCTTCTTCATTTAAAACAGGCAATACACCTGGATACCCTAAGTCGATTGGGTTTACGTTCGTATTGGTATCATCCCCAAATGCGTTTGGACTTGGACTGAAAATTTTCGACTCTGTTTTAAGCTCCACGTGAACCTCTAACCCTATAATGGTTTCGAAATTCATGACTGAACACCTCCCAATGCTGGCTTTTGCTTATGATAATCGGTCGCCTGCTCAAATGCATGGGCTGCACGATAAACTGTACTTTCATCAAAGTGCTTACCGATAATTTGCAGACCGATTGGCAGTCCCTCTGGTGAGAAGCCACAAGGAATGGAAATCCCCGGTACGCCAGCAAGGTTAACAGGAATGGTCAAAATATCATTCGCATACATCGTCAATGGGTCTTCAATTTGTTCCCCGATTTTGAAAGCAGGTGTAGGCGTTGTTGGTCCCATGATGACATCATACTCTTCAAGAACTTTATCAAAATCCTGTTTAATTAATGTACGAACCTGCTGTGCTTTTTTGTAATAAGCATCATAGTAGCCTGAGCTTAAGGCAAAGGTTCCCAGCATAATCCGGCGTTTAACCTCTTCACCAAAGCCCTGGCTGCGAGACTCTTTGAACATATCCATCATCGACTTCGCATTTTCGGCACGAACTCCATAACGAACCCCGTCAAATCGTGCCAGGTTCGCTGATGCTTCAGAGGATGCGAGCAGGTAATAGGTAGCCACAGCATACTTTGAATGAGGCAGGGAAACCTCCTCCCATTCTGCACCTAATTCTTCATATTTTTTCAGTGCTTCAAGAATGGAATCGCGAACCTCTTTATTAACCCCTTCTCCTAAATATTCTTTAGGCACGGCAATCTTTAAGCCCTTCACATCACCTGTTAAGGCTTCGCTGTAGTTTGGGACTTCAACATTCGCACTTGTGGAATCCATTTTGTCGTGTCCGGAAATCACTTCAAGCACTTTTGCATTGTCCTCCACCGTTCTTGTTACAGGACCAATTTGATCAAGGGAGGATGCAAAAGCAACCAGACCAAAACGGGAAACTCTTCCATATGTAGGTTTTAACCCAACAACACCGCAGAAAGCTGCCGGTTGGCGAATCGATCCGCCAGTGTCAGATCCCAATGCATAAAGGACCTCGCCGGATGCCACAGCAGCTGCAGAACCCCCGCTGGATCCACCTGGGACATAATCGGTATTCCATGGATTACGTGTCGTAAAATAGCTGGAGTTCTCATTGGACGATCCCATCGCAAATTCGTCCATATTCAGCTTTCCAATCGTAACCGACTTTGCCTGATTCAGCTTGTCCACCACGGTGGCATTATATAAAGGATCATTAAAGTTATCTAAAAACTGACTTCCGCATGTAGTGCGCAGCCCTTTCGTTACAATATTATCCTTGATCCCGGCCGGAAGTCCGAACAGCTTTTTTTCGGCTGTCGCATCACTTTCATCTAGCTCTTTTGCCTGTTGACGTGCCTCTTCCTCATTCAGGGTTAAAAAGGCTTTCACCTCGTCATCCACATCGGAAATTCGTTGATAAGTCTCATCCACTAAATCCTGAACCTTGATTTCGTTATTATGTATTTTTTCCTGCAGTTCTTTAATAGAAAAATCAAATAGTGACATGTCTCCTGCCTCCTTACTCTAAAATAGATGGAACGCGGAATTGCCCATCTTTCTTGTCTGGCGCGTTCTTCAGTGCTTCTTCCTGAGTGAGCCACTGCTTCGGTTCATCTTTACGCATCACATTTTTTAAATCCAATACGTGTGTGGTTGGCTCTACATTTTCCGTATCCAGCTCATTCAATTGCTCAGCAAATTTAATAATCGAACCAAGCTCATCCGTTAATTTTTCCGCTTCTTCTTCCGTAATCGCAAGACGAGCAAGGTTTGCAACGTGTTTTACCTGATCTTTAGAAATATCATCCATCTCATTCACCTCCAAATTTTCTCGAACACTTACAATATTTATTTATAATAGCAAAATTACCTATGAAGTAGCAACTTGTACCAATCTATATTCTAACATTTTAGAGGGGGGAGAGGAACAATTTAGGATGAGTAATGTGGTTAGGGGATAACCCATGGGGGAGACTCGTAGGAGATGGATATGCGCGGGCGGGATTGATGACTTTTGTGTTTTGGTTGATAAACTGCTCATGTTGGTGGATTCTTCCTCTGAATTGATTGATACTTCTGCGGGGATAGTGGATAAAACCTCGAGGGAAACGGATACGCACAGCCGGGACTGATTCCTGGGGCATATTGATTGATAAACTGCTCAATTTGGTGGATACTTCCCCCAAATTGACTGATACTTCCGCGTAACTGACTGATAAACCCGCGGGGGAGACCGATTCACACAGCCCGGATCGATACCTGATGTATTTTAATCGATAAACCCCTCAATTTAATGGATTCTCCCTCCAAATTGACCGATACTTCCACAAAACTAACCGATAAACCACTCACTCCGACCGATTCCTCCCACCCCCCCTGATATGAGCGCACTCCACCAATTCAATCAAACGTTTGTTTAACACCCCTGCTCCCCAATTCAAACAAGCTGATTTCCCGGAAACCTATTGCTTCTTTTCCATTCTATTGATATGTTTTGAATAAGCCAGAGGGAGTTTTCGACCAATAAAAGCTGGGGGCAAACAAAAGAATGCCTGCTCTGCGGCAACAGAACAGGCATTCATGGGTATTCGTTTAGGATTTAACGGTAAACTGCTCTTCTTCTGTGGAACCTTTAAGGGCGGTTGTGGAAGATTCGCCTCCAGAAACAATGGTAGATACCTGATCAAAGTAACCAGTTCCAACTTCCCTCTGGTGCCTTGTTGCTGTGTAGCCATCTTTTTCACTGGCAAATTCGGCCTGTTGCAGCTCAGAGTAAGCTTCCATTCCACGCTCTTTATAGCCTTTAGCCAGCTCAAACATGCTGTGGTTCAAGGCATGGAAACCAGCCAATGTTACGAACTGGAACTTATAGCCCATCTTTGCCAGCTCTTTCTGGAAGCTTGCTATGGTTTCCTCATCAAGCTTTTTCTTCCAATTAAAGGATGGAGAGCAGTTATAAGCAAGCAGTTTATTTGGATATTTTTCATGAATAGCGTCCGCAAACTTTTGTGCTTCTTCCAAGTTTGGCTCAGACGTTTCACACCAGATCAGATCTGCATATGGAGCATAAGCCAGCCCTCTTGCAATCGCCTGATCAATACCAGCTTTCGTACGGTAAAAGCCTTCTGAAGTACGTTCACCAGTAATAAATTCATGATCATACGGGTCTACATCACTTGTTACCATATCCGCTGCATTTGCATCGGTACGGGCAATAACAATCGTTGGTGTGCCCATTACATCTGCTGCAAGTCGAGCAGAAATCAGGTTTCTTACCGCCGTTTGTGTAGGAAGCAGCACCTTTCCACCCAGGTGACCACATTTTTTCTCAGAGGATAGCTGATCTTCAAAGTGAACCCCTGATGCTCCGGATTCAATCATGCCTTTCATTAATTCGAACACATTCAGTTGACCCCCGAATCCTGCTTCAGCATCTGCTACAATTGGCTGAAACCAATCGATGGAATGGTCATTTTCAATATAGTGAACCTGGTCAGCCCGCTGTAGTGCCTGGTTAATCCTTTTTACAACGTGCGGAACACTATTTGCCGGATAAAGGCTTTGGTCGGGATACATATGACCGGATAGATTGGCGTCTGCTGCAACCTGCCATCCACTCAAATAAATGGCCTTCAATCCTGCTTTTACCTGCTGAACAGCCTGGTTTCCTGTCAAAGCACCAAGAGCATTAATATAATCCTCAGTATTTAAATAATTCCAAAGCTTCTCGGCACCCTTTTTCGCCAATGTGTGCTCAATATCAATAGAGCCTCTAAGGTTAATCACTTCTTCAGCTGAATACGGACGTTCTACACCCTTCCAACGATTGTCCTGCTCCCAGCTTTTTTCCAATTCTTTTACTCGATTATCCATTATAAATTCCTCCCCTGAAAAATTCATATTATAAAATTTCATAGCCTGGTAATGTTAAAAATTCTTCCAATTCATCTTTCTCAATTAACTCGTCAAACAGCTCAACAGCCTCATGAAATCTTCCCTGTTCAAACACCTCTTCTCCTATCTCTGACATAATTTTGTCAACCTCTTCCTGCTTGAACTGTTGATAGAGATTGACGGTTATCTTCCTTCCATCTGAAAGGACACCTTTAGGATGACGGATCCACTGCCAGATTTGTGCTCGTGAGATTTCAGCAGTTGCCGCATCCTCCATTAACTGATTGATAGGGACAGCCCCTCTGCCTTGTAACCAGTTCGCGATGTAGAGAAGACCAACGCGAATATTTTGTCTTAGTCCAAGCTCTGTAATATCACCGGTTGGAATTTCAAGTAAATCCCCATCAGTCACCTCCAAGTCCTCCAATTTCTTTATATCAACCTGGCTGGCACCTGGCATCTCCTTATCAAACACTTCCTTTGCTACAGGAACCAATCCAGGATGAGCAACCCATGTTCCATCATGACCATCTTTGGCTTCTCGTTCTTTATCGGCTTTCACTTTGGCAAAAGCATCTTCATTTGCGGCTTCATCATCCTTGACCGGAATTTGTGCGGCCATTCCTCCAATCGCCTGCGCTCCCCGTTTATGACACGTTTGAATGGTCAGCCGGGAATAGGCTCTCATAAACGGAGCGGTCATCGTTACCAGCGAACGGTCCGGCAGTATAACCTCTTCATGGCCTCTAAGCTTTTTTAAATAGCTGAAGATGTAATCCCACCTTCCACAGTTTAGTCCTGCAGAGTGTTCTCTTAATTCGTATAAAATTTCATCCATTTCAAAAGCGGCCAATATCGTTTCAATTAATACCGTTGCTTTGATTGTACCCTGTGATAGGCCGAAATAGTTTTGGGCGAATGTAAATACATCATTCCACAGGCGGGCTTCCAAGTGACTCTCCATTTTCGGCAGATAGAAGTATGGCCTCGTGCCCGCTTCTACTAACTTTTCAGCATTGTGGTAGAAATACAGCCCAAAATCAAACAAGCTCGCACTCATCGGTTTTCCATCAACCACTAAATGTTTCTCGTCTAAATGCCATCCCCTGGGTCTGACAAATAAGACAGCTGTTTGATCATTCAGCTCATACGTCTGCCCGTTATCTGTGATCATGTCAAGCGATCTTCGTACAGCATCCTTCAGATTAATCTGACCCTGAAACACATTTTCCCATGTAGGAGAAGTGGCATCTTCAAAACAGGCCATATAGACGTTTGCATCTGAACTGAGAGCGTTGATGACCATTTTCCGATCCACCGGCCCTGTAATTTCCACTCTCCTATCCTGGATTTCCTCGGGGATTGGGGCAATGGTCCAGTCACCCTCCCGAATATGTTTTGTTTCAGGTAAAAAGTCAGGTTTCTTTCCAGCATCTAATTCCTTCTGTCGTTCTTCTCTGTACTGTAACAGTTCTTTTCTGCGCTTACCGAATTTCCTTTCCAGCTGCTGCAAAAAGACAAGTGCCCCAGCTGTCAGGATCTCCGTCTCGTCGCGCCTCTCTTCCCTTGGCCTCGGAATACCTGCAACCTTAGCTGTCAAATCCTCACCATCCTTTTTGTTATATTACAGTTTATTAATTATGTTTTGTATTATATAACAGTAATTTCGAAAATGTAACCCCTTTTTCAGAAAAAATTAACAAAAGATTTCGACAGGTTGTTATCAACATGGAGATAACTCATCTTATTGATTTTGGAGGGATGGTTACGCAACAAAATACTATTAAAGCCGATTAAACTCTAATTCATCCACAACTCCCCATTTCTAATCAGCTACCCCATCATTTATCCGAACCCGACCGATTTCCAATATCCTAAATAAAAAAGGATGCCCCACATCATAGTGGAGCATCCTTTTCTTCTGATTTAGTTCCTGGCTATCGAACGTGCTTCATCAAATTCTTTGTCCATCTCCGGTTTGGTCTTTGTAAAGAGACTGATTCCAATTGTTAAAATCATATTCAACAAGAAACCTGGGACAATTTCGTATAATTCGAATATACCACCTGTTAAATTAGCCCATACAACGACTGTAACAGCACCTGTTATCATCCCGACGATTGTCCCGGGAGCTGTAACCCGTTTCCAGAACAGTGATAACAGAATGATAGGTCCAAACGCAGCACCAAATCCGGCCCATGCATAGCTTACAAGTCCCAGTACTGAACTTTCAGGATTACTTGCAATCATTATAGCAATAATGGCAATGATGATAATGGACAGACGGGCTATGGTAACCAGCTCTTTGTCTGTTGCGTTTTTACGGAAAATTCCCTTGTAGAAATCCTCTGCCAATGCAGATGACGACACTAGTAACTGAGAATCGATTGTACTCATAATAGCAGACAAAATAGCCGCCAGCAGGATTCCTGCAATGATGGGGTTGGTTAGCATTTGTGAAAGTAAAATGAAGATGGATTCCTCATCATCTAACAGGGAAAAATCAACGGCAGTTCCGTCTTCTAATACAGATGCCAGTTTTACATTTTCCTCTGCCAGGACACTCGCATCCATGGAGCCTATATAAGCAAAGCCAGCCAGTCCCGCAAAGATTGCACCAAAGAGGCCAAGAACCATCCATGAAATTCCGATAAACCTCGCTTTAGGTACGTCCCGATGAGATTTTAATCCCATAAACCGTACAAGGATATGAGGCTGTCCAAAATAGCCCAGTCCCCATGCCAGTGATGAAATAATTCCAATCATTGCTACACCTGACACCATCTCTAAATGATTGGTGCCCATCTGTGTACTAAGCTCTCCTACCTTATTAAGAGTCTCCTGCCATCCACCAAGTTCATTAATGGCCACGATAGGCAGAATAATTAATGCAGCAAACATTAAGATTCCCTGAATAAAGTCGGTCCAGCTTACAGCTAAAAAACCACCTAAAAATGTGTAAGCAATAATGACAATGGCACCAATCCAGAGACCCTGCGTATACGTTAAATCAAAAGACGAACTGAACAATTTCGCTCCTGCCGTCATTCCTGATGCTGTATAGATCGTAAAGAAAAATAGAATAACCAGTGCAGATACAAAACGAAGGATATGAGAGTGGTCTTTAAAGCGGTTTTCAAAAAAATCCGGAATGGTAATGGAATTGTTGGAAACCTCTGTATAAATGCGTAGACGCTTCGCAACAAATTGCCAATTAAGATAAGCACCCACGGACAGACCAATAGCCAGCCATGCTTCTCCTAAACCTGATAGATAAATAGCCCCAGGCAGCCCCAACAGCAGCCATCCGCTCATGTCCGATGCACCGGCACTAAGGGCGGCAACACCCGGACTTAAACTTCTTCCGCCTAAGAAATAGTCTGACAGATTACTTGTCAGCCGATAACCGACAATACCGAGTAAAAGCATCCCGGCCAGATAAACAATAAAGGTAATTAACGTACTCATGAATCTTTGTCACTCCTGTTGAATAGTGTAATTGCTGATAAAATAATCAATATTGGCATAGGAACAAACAGCCAAAATAATGTTGCTCCGGATAAAACATAATCCTGCATGATTCCCCTCCTCTAAAAACACAATGAGTTTATTATCACATTTTGACAGAAGTTTGACAAAACGGTCTCAGTCTGAATAAGTTCCCTTAATTTCCATGAATATATCCAAGAACCATATAAATGGTTTGCATAGCTTATTACGACATTATTCGACATTTTGCTCTGACATGCAATCAATTTGCTGTTTAAGATAGAATATATCAAATGCAAGTTTTTTAAAATTACGGTAAAGAAAAATAACCCGATTAACTCCTTGTTATGGAGTTTACCGGGTTATTTTTTATTGAGAATCCTTCTATTCATCTGCCTGCAATTGGTTTTCTGCCATTTTAGCTAAATCCTGGGCGTTCGTACTAATTTCCTGAACTGTAGATGATATTTCCTGTATGGCAGCAGCCTGAGCATCCGTCATTTTGTGGATTCCTGCAAATGCTTCGTCGAATTCTGCAATTAAATTTTGTATCTTTTGTGTTGCTTCGTCAATTTTTTTAACATTGTCCTTTGAATTATTGGCCAGTTTACGGATTTCCTCGGCAACAACACCGAATCCTCTTCCACTCTCACCTGCGCGTGCTGCTTCAATCGATGCATTTAGCCCTAGCAGGTTACTTTGGTCAGAAATTCCTCTGACAACGGTTGAAACCTCACCAATTTCTTCTGTACTCTCACTTACTTTTTCCACTTGTGAGGAAACATCTGTTACATGCTGGGCCAGTTCATTAATGGAGCTGGTTACTTCCTGGATGGATGCAGCAGATTGTTCAACTACTGCAGATAAGCTTTCAGCGACTTCGTACAATTTGTTAGCCTTCTCCAGACTGGTTCCCATACCTACGCCACCAATAACCGCTCCTCTCTCATCATGCAACGGAATCGCACGTGCAATAAGAGGGAAACCAAATAATTCCTTGGGCACAATTTCAGCTTTTGACTGGTTTTCCTTAATGGCATTCGTAATGATGTCACCCTCAGCAAGAGGATCACCCGGAGTAACATTAAGAGCAAAGGTTTCTCCAGGAATGTTTATAATTAGTTTTTCTGTATCATAGATTCCAACTGTGACATCATCCTGTATCAATTTATTCAGATATGGTGCCACTTTAATAAAAGCATTTAGAATGTCAGAATTTGTTTCAATTTGTTCAGTAACATCTGTCATTTTTGTTTTCACTCCTATTAGTATGGAAGTTGTCGCTGCCCATAGTTAATGGATATCCATTTTAAAGTTGTGAACTCTTCAAGGCTCCATTCTCCATTCAGGCGACCCAGACCGGACTGCTTCTCTCCACCAAACGCAACAATCGGTTCATCGTTAATGGAAATATCGTTAACGTGAATCATACCAGTATGCACTCGTTTAGCCAGTTGAACCCCACGTTCTCCGTCAGACGTATGAACAGCGCCACTGAGACCAAAATTCGTATCGTTAGCTAATTGAATGGCTTCTTCATCTGACTCAAATTTCATCACACTTACGACTGGTCCAAACATTTCTTCCCGTGCAACAGCCATATCCGGAGTAACATCTGTCAAAATGGTTGGTTCGACCATGTTGCCAGTGATGTTCCCTCTGAGTAATGGTGTGGCTCCCTCCTTAATTCCTTTTTCAATTAAATCGTTAAGGTTGTTAGCAGCCCCTTCGTTTACAACAGGACCGATAACCGTTTCAGGATCACGTGGATCACCGGTCTTCAGTGAAGCAATTTTATTCTTGTATTTCTCTATAAACTCGTCATAGACGGACTGATGAACGAGAATTCGGTTCGCCGACATGCAAATTTGACCTTGATGAGTAAATCGGCTAAAAGCAGCTGCGTTAACGGCATAATCGATATCAGCATCATCCAGAACGATGAATGCACTATTCCCGCCTAATTCGAGCAATGGCTTTTTAAAGTTCCTTACTGCTACTTCTGCAATATGTCTACCTACCGTTGTTGATCCTGTAAAGGAGATGATTCTTGGAACAGGATGCTCAACAAAAGAATCACCAATTTCACGAATATCGGTAGCTACAACGTTGAATAGTCCCTTAGGAACACCCGCCTCTTCAAAAATTTTCGCAATTAAAGTTCCTCCGACTATAGGCGTTTCTTCATGTGCTTTAAGAACGACCCCATTACCAGCACCAATAGCAGGTGCGATTGATTTAACAGATAAAAAGAAAGGGAAATTGAATGGACTGATCACTCCAACAACCCCCGCCGGCATACGGTACAAACGGTTTTCCTTTCCATCTTCAACAGATGGAAGAATTTTGCCTTCTTTTTTAAGTGGGAAGGTTGCTGCTTCCTTGATCATATTTTTTACCAAGCCAATTTCAAATGCTGCCTTTAAGTGTGTACCTCCAAGTTCATCAATAATGATACTTGTGATATCCTCTTCATTTTCTTCTATGTAGGATACTGCCCTTTCCAGAATGTCCCTTTGTTTATAAGGATTAATCTGATTCCATTCGTCCATCGCTTTACGTGCCGCCTGATAAGCCTCATCTATATCATCAGGTGTTGCCATTTGAAACTCTGTAATTACTTCACCATTATATGGATTTATATCCGTCAATTTACGAGCGCTCTTTCCATCACGCCATGTTCCAGCAATGTATTGTTTGTTTAGTGCCTGAATATCCAACTTTTTCCCTCCCAGTAATTAAAAACCTTTTCATTTTATATATCGGTTGAGGCTATTAAATATTGAGGTGAGTAAAAATATTGTTCGTGCGTTTTTAATAATTAGGAAAAAGATACTACGAAATGACACCAGATTCTCTTTTTATTCTAACGAAGGTATAGATGTGGGTAGAGGACAACTTTCTGTTCACATAAGAGTAATGATATCCTGGGCAAAAAGAAAGACGTCCTGAACTGTTTCGTCCAGGACGTCTCCGTCTATTTTTTATAGCATTTCGGATGTGGACTTACCTTGCATAAAGTTAGTTAGATACCCAGGTCCGCCAGCTTTGGAGTCTGTACCGGACATGTTAAATCCGCCAAATGGATGGTAACCAACAATGGCTGCTGTACAACCGCGGTTAAAGTAAAGGTTCCCGACATGGAAATCCTCTCTCGCCTTTTCAATATGATCACGATTGTTGGAAATAACTGCACCTGTTAAGCCATATTCCGTATTGTTAGCAATATCAATGGCCTCATCAAAATCTTTAGCTTTTGTGAAAGCAACAACAGGACCGAAAATTTCCTCCTGCATAATGCGGGCGGTTGGAGATAAATCTTTAAAGACTGTCGGCTTAATAAAGTACCCTTTGGAGTCATCCCCCTCTCCGCCAGTTACTAATTCACCTTCTTCTTTTCCAATATCAATATAGCCCATAATCTTATCATATGCTGCCTGATCAATGACCGGTCCCATGTAGGTAGTGTTCTTGACAGGATCATCCAGTGTGCAGTTTTGTTCAGTTAATTCTTTCACACGTGTCACGAGGTCATCATAGACTTGTTCATGGGCGACTACCCGTGAACAAGCGGAACATTTCTGACCGGAGAAACCGAATGCACTGTTCACAATAGATTCTGCAGCCAGTTCAAGATCTGACTCGTTATCTACCACGATCGTGTCCTTACCGCCCATTTCTGCGACCACACGCTTCAGCCAAATTTGCCCTTCCTGAACTTTGGAAGCGCGTTCATAAATACGTGTTCCAACCTCTCTGGAGCCAGTAAAGCTTACAAAACGTGTACGAGGATGATCAACCAGGTAATCCCCAACTTCGGAACCGCTTCCAGGAATGTAGTTAATAACTCCGGCCGGCATACCTGCCTCTTCCATAACCTCCATAAACTTGTAGGCAATAACAGGGGTTGAACTAGCAGGCTTTAACAGAACCGTATTCCCTGTAACCATTGAAGAAACTGTAGTACCTGTCATAATAGCAAACAGGAAATTCCATGGGGAAATGACTACGCCAACACCAAGCGGAATATAGTGAAAACGATTATTTTCTATCGGACGACTG
Source organism: Salinibacillus aidingensis (assembly GCF_039522525.1). Taxonomy (GTDB): domain Bacteria; phylum Bacillota; class Bacilli; order Bacillales; family Alkalibacillaceae; genus Salinibacillus; species Salinibacillus aidingensis. The sequence goes on along the minus strand of NZ_BAAADO010000005.1, from coordinate 111,776 downwards.
TTCACTGGTTTGCCATCCTTTAATTCAAGCATTTGGCGTCCATAGTATTCTAAGAAGTCAATCCCTTCTGCAATACCTGCATCCGCCTCTTTCCAGGGCTTTGCTCCTTCCTTAATCACCCAAGCATTAAATTCCAATCTGCGACGACGGATGATGGCTGCCGCCCGGAACAAAATGTCTGCACGCATCTCCGGCTTCGTTTTTCTCCAGGTTTTAAAGGTTTCATCTGCAGTTTGCATCGCTTTTTCAGCCAGCTCCTGATTAGCCTTGGAAACCTTACCTACTACTTCTTCCTTATTCGCCGGATTTCGGGAAACCAGTTTATCATCTGTATAATAGCGTTCTCCACCAATAATTAACGGATATTCCTTACCCAATTCTGCTTCTACTTGTTTAATAGCCTCTTCCTGCTGCTTACGATTCACCTCATCTGAAAAATCCATAAAAGGTGTGTGAGTGTACGGTACTACCATGTTCATTCCTCCCTTTCGTTATGTGGATCACCCTTTTTATCTCTGTAAGGTGCCTATCCCTATTTTAACCTATTCAGACAAGGCGTTCAAATCCCACTATTACCATTTTTCTGAAATTTGTTAAGGAGGCTTATAAAGTGAAACTTCCATAAATGGGGGTATTACGGCTAGTTAATGCGTGATAAAGCAGAACAAAAATATGAGGCTAACCTTTAAGATGGTCAGCCTCAAACTTAGCTACTGATAAATATACACTTCCGGCTTTTCTTCACCAGCTTCTCTCCAGATGAGAGCTTCCTGTTTATCCGGAGATTTAACATTGATTTCAATATCGTAATTATTTCTGAAGTTTTCCATAACCAAACCATAGGCAAACTGGCTAAAAGCTGTCACTTCTGACTTTCCATGAAATTCAATCGGGATATTAATTTTTAATTCCTGCAATTCATCGTTCACGTAAAACCCTTTACCAATAACGCCTACAAAATTAGGGAAAAACTCGCGTACTTCATTCGTAAAGTCCTTCATGACCGTCGCCTCTGCCTGATAATCGCTGTCAGCTTCATCAGAAGGGAACAGGATATAGTCCTCATTAACGCTCTCCCATTCTCCGATTGAAGAGCTGCCTTCCTCAACGAAGGTTTTTGCTACAAAATTCCCCGGCACCAGCGAAGATTGCTCTTCTTCTCTAAATAAGGCAATCATGATTGGAACATCTTTTAATTCCTCTATTTTCCGTACACGCTGTAAAATGGTTTGTGCATAATCTTTTCCCTTGGACAGCATTTCATCTTTAGGAATATCCTCGTAATAGGTCCTGCCGGGTTCTGTTTCAAATTGATAGACGGATTTTAAGGCCAGACCAATCGAGACTCCTTTTACCCCCACTTGATTTCCCTTCGTCTTTTGAAGGTAATTTTGCTCTAAAATGTGAGACAGATAACGTGGGGCATTACGAAACGCCTGGGGATCGGGGTTATCTTCATCCTTAATATTGATACTTGGGTTAAGGCCTTTCTCATGTTCTTCACTGTTCCGTTCCAGCCAGCTGTATACCGTATCTTCTGTTAGATACTGACCTTCCTGAAACAGATAATCATCCGGGTTAAACACGTCCTTTGAATGTCTTCGTAATCCCTCTTCAAGCTCTGTGATATCAAACCGGTTGAATACCTGATTGACGATCACACCTCTTGCAGCAGCTGGTTTATATTCTACAGGCATTTTGTACTCTTCATCAGAAATGTTATAGCTGGGTACAATCGCCGTTTCTGATTCCTCTTCCTTTGTATCCTGAACAATCTCTTCCTCTTGATCATAGTTCGGCGTACAACCGGCAATCAGGAGAACGAACAAGACAGGAATTACAAAATATTTTTTCATCATTACCTCTCCACTCCTATTCGCTCAAGGCGTCTATCATTTGCTGCTCATTCCAAATCGTAACACCAAGTTCCTGCGCTTTATCATACTTCGAACCAGCATCCTCACCAGCCACGAGAATATCCGTGTTTTTACTTACACTGGTCGTTACTTTTCCGCCTAAGGCTGTAATCTGTTTTTTAGCATCTGAACGGGAGTATTGCTCCAGTTTACCTGTTAAAACAACAGTTTTGCCTGAGAAAGGTGATTCCGTATCAATATCTTCCGCAGTTAAGCCCTTATACTCCATGTTTAATCCTAAATCCTTCAGCTCCTGAATAAGACTTTTCACCTGAGGTTTTTCGAAATAGCGTACAATGGAATCTGCTACTTTCTCTCCAATGTCCTGAATGGCTATTAAGTCTTCCAGATCAGCCTCCAGCAAGTGATCCATATGTTTAAACTGTTCAGCTAACGTTTGAGCTGCCTTGCTTCCCACATACCGAATGCCTAAACCAAAAAGTAATCGTTCCAGTGAATTTTCCCTGGACGTTTCAATGGCATCCAGTAAATTGCTTACGGACTTTTCACCCATTCGTTCTAATTTTAACAATTCTTCTTTTTCAAGCTTATACAAATCAGCAATGGTTTGAACGAGGTCATGTTCAAAGAGTTGCTTAATGACTTTTTCACCAAGGCCGTCAATGTTCATTGCATTTCGTGAAACAAAATGGATCAGGCCTTCTCTTAAGTGGGCTGGACAATTAGGGTTAATACACCGTAAGGCAACCTCCTCTTCCAGTCTGACAAGCTCACTGCCGCATTCCGGACAATGGGTTGTCATATGAAAGGGCTCTTCACTACCTGAACGTCGCTCCACATCCACACGGACAACCTCCGGAATAATGTCGCCTGCTTTTTTAATGACAACCGTATCACCAATGCGGATATCCTTTTCACGGATTAAATCCTCATTATGTAAAGAGGCCCGTTGTACCGTGGTTCCGGCTAATTGAACCGGATCAAGAATGGCTGTAGGTGTGACAGCTCCCGTTCTTCCTACACTTAATTCAATCTCTCTTAAAGTTGTGGTTGCTTCTTCAGCTGGAAACTTATAGGCAATCGCCCAGCGGGGACTTTTTGCCGTAAAACCAAGCTTCTCCTGAACAGCAATCTGGTCTACCTTAATCACAATTCCATCGATTTCATAGCTTAATTCAGGACGGTGCTCCGTCCAGTATTGAATATATTCAATGACTTCATCAATGTTTTCACAGGTTTTTGTTTCCGGATTCACTTTAAACCCTAATTGCTTCAAATAGGCTAACCGCTCACTATGGGAGGCAATTGCGCCTGCTTCCCATTCCCCCACACTATAAACAAAGATATCCAGGTTCCGCTGGGCTGCAATTTTAGGATCTAATTGTCTTAAAGAACCTGCAGCGGCATTTCGAGGATTGGCAAACACGTCCTTGCCTTCCGCTTCTTTTGCTTCATTAAGGGCTCTGAAGGACTTAACAGGCATAAAGGCTTCTCCACGAACCTCAATCGTTTGTTCTTCACTGATTTTTAATGGAATACTGCGGACGGTTTTCAGATTCCGGGTAATATCCTCGCCTGTGCGGCCATCCCCACGTGTAGCACCTCTTTCAAAAATACCATCTATATAACGCAGGGAGATAGCCAATCCGTCAATTTTTAATTCACAGACATAGCTGATTTCCTTCGCATCTGCCCCTTCTCTTACCCTGCGATCAAAGTCCCGCAAATCCTGCTCATTAAAGGCATTACCTAAGCTGAGCATGGGAATATTATGCTGAACTTTTTGAAAGGCATCTAAAGGTTCACCGCCCACTCGCTGGGAAGGAGAATCCGGTGTGACGAATTCCGGATATTCTTCTTCCAGGTCTTTTAGTTCTTTCATTTTAACATCATATTCATAGTCAGGCACAGAAGGGCTGTCTAATACATGATACTCATAATTGTATTGGTTCAGTTCTTTTTTTAAAGCTTCCACTCTTTGCTTTGCGGTTTCTTTTTCCAAGGTCACGCACCTCCATTTACCCTTTTGAAATTGGGGCAAATCTAGCTAATAAACGTTTAATTCCAACGGGGGCAGGAAAGGCAACATCCAATTCCATATCATCACCACTGCCCTGTACCTTCACAACGGTTCCTGTTCCCCATTTCTTATGTTCCACCTTATCACCTGAAGACCAATCGACGGATTCCCCGCCGGTAGATGGCTTTCTGATTTTCTGAGGTTTACGCTTAGGTCTTTCCGGTGACCGCTGCTGAAAAGAGTCCTGAATGGATGTACGCTGCATCTGAAAGCCTGATGAAAATTGGCTGTCCTCTACACCTTTATCTATATATTCCTCTGGTATTTCATTAATAAAACGGCTGATTGGATTCATATTGGTCCGCCCATACAGGGTTCGCATTTTTGCCTGGGTTAAAAACAATTTCTTTTCTGCCCTCGTAATCCCTACATACGCTAATCTTCTTTCCTCTTCCATTTCTTCTTCATCCATAAGTGAACGACTGTGCGGAAACACACTTTCTTCCATTCCGATTAAAAATACCACCGGAAACTCTAATCCTTTAGCTGAATGCAGCGTCATAAGCACAACTTTATTATCATCGTCCTCATCATCCACTTTATCAATATCAGATACCAGGGCCAAATCGGTTAAAAACGCGATTAATGACTTGTCCTCATTGACAGCTTCAAACTGATTGGTAACCGTTTTAAATTCATTAATGTTTTCCAGTCTGCTTTGTGCTTCCAGGGTTTTATCATTTTTCAGCATTTCTTCATAGCCTGTTTTTTCAAGTACCTCTTCTACAATTTCCGTTACGGACAGAAACTCCTGCATCTGAACCCAGTTTTTAATCTGCTGCTGGAAATTAATCAGAGCGTTTGTTGCCCTTTTGCTTAAGCCGATAAAGTCTGCTTCTTCTGCAGCCTGATAAAGGGAAAGGTCCTGTGACTGAGCATAGGCCAGCATTTTATCTACAGATGTATTTCCGATTCCCCGCTTCGGTACATTGACGACCCGCTGAAAACTAATATCATCATTAGGGTTGGCAATCAGACGTAAATAGGCGAGCAAATCTTTAATTTCCTTACGATCGTAGAATTTTGTCCCTCCCACAATCTGATAAGGAATATTCGACTTCATAAAAGCATCCTCAATCGCACGGGATTGGGCATTGGTCCGATATAAAACAGCCATATCCTGGTATTCCAGGTTTTCCTCATTCATTAAGGCTTCCATTTGTTCTACAACATAAAGAGCTTCATCCCGCTCACTTGAAGCCTGATGAAACTGAATGGACTCCCCCTCTGTGTTTTCCGTCCATAACTCTTTTGGCTTCCGTGAAACATTATTCTCAATGACATGGTTCGCTGCCGCCAGGATTTTTTTCGTTGAACGATAGTTTTGCTCCAGCATAATTGTTCTGGCATTTGGATAGTCGTTTTCAAAGGATAGAATATTCTCAATGTCAGCTCCACGCCAGCGATAAATCGACTGATCCGAATCCCCTACTACACATAAGTTCTGATGGCGTTCAGCCAGCATTTTGACCAGCTGATATTGAGCATGGTTGGTATCCTGATACTCGTCCACATGAATGTATTGAAAACGGCGCTGATAATATTGCAAGGTTTCCGGAACCTGTTCAAATAATTGAATGGTCTTCATGATAAGATCATCAAAATCCAGCGCATCGTTTTTCCCTAATGTTTTCTGATATTCCTCATAAATGCGGGCATTGGTCTCTTCATAAAAATTATTCGCTTCTTTTTTAAATCGCTCAGGTTTCATCAATTGGTTTTTCGCCGAACTAATTCCATTCAGCATGGAACGGGGATCCCACTTCTTCGGATCAAGATCCAGATCTTTAATAACCTGTTTGATTACGGACAATTGATCGGCTGCATCGAGAATCGAAAAATTCCGGTTATAGCCAATCCGGTCGATATCCCGGCGTAAAATTCGTACACATAAGGAGTGGAACGTGGATACCCATATGGCATCTGAATCTGCACCTGTAAGCCGGCGAACCCTTTCTTTCATCTCACGAGCCGCTTTATTCGTAAACGTAATAGCAATAATGTTGTACGGAGGCACACCTTTTTCATGAAGGAGGTAGGCAATTCGATGGGTTAATACACGGGTTTTCCCACTTCCTGCACCCGCCATAATTAATAGGGGACCTTCCGTATGCTGAACGGCCTTGGCCTGCTCACTGTTCATTCCTTGTACGATTTGATCTGCTATACTCACGGTATCCCCACCTATCTAATTGTTTTTATATTTTTTACAGCTTTTACAGTTTTAAGTGCATTGTTCAAGTCATCATAAAGGGCATTCCCCACGACTACGATATCAGCAAATGGAGCTATTTCCTCTGCCTGCTCTGCGTGATGAATCCCTCCGCCATAAATTAACAAAGTCTGATCCAGCTTTTGTTTCACACGTTTCACCAGCTCCGGGTTTCCATATGTACCACTGTATTCTAAATAAAAGAAGGGAAACCGGAACATTTTCTCCGTCATTTGGGCATAAGCCATGACGTCCTCATCCTCTAAAGGTATGGAATCTGTATATTGAAAAGCTTTTGAGTCCGGATTTAACATACAATAGCCTTCCATAAAAATTTCATCCCAGTTCATGATCTCTCCATATTCTTTCACTGCCTGATGATGTAAATCCATAAACCAATTTTTATTCCGGCTATTTAATACAGATGGGATAAAGTAATAATCAAATCCAGGGGTAACCGATTCTGTATTGGAAATCTCCAATACGCACGGTACAGTATAACGTCTGACACGTGAAAGGAGCTGTAAAACATTATCCAGCGTTACTCCATCCGTTCCACCAATGATAATCGCATCTGTCCCGGACTCACAGACTTTTTCTAAATCAGCATCAGATATTTCTTTGTTTGGATCCAGTTTAAACACATGATTCCACTTTTGAATATCATACATTTCAGACCGTCCTCTATTATATAAATTACATCCCCATAATTATAGCAAAAATTAATTCAGGTTTATATCTAATAAAGTGAAACTTCCATCAAGGGGAGATTCTCCATCCCCCACTGATGGTTAGTTGAACTTATCAGGAATTTACTGGCCGTTTATCCTCCCTTCCCTCAAGACTTCAAGAGGGTATTACGGCAAGTTATTGCGTGATAAAAATATTAAAACGTCCGGAAAATAGGGAACTTGTGACAAAAAGAAGGATATGCTATGATTAGATAATCAGAAGACAGTGCAAGTGAATAGATTAAAGTACTATGATGAATTTATAGTATCTAAATCCTCTTCCTACAAGCGATTCAGGGATGGTGCGAGCCTGGAGAATGATTTAGAGAAACGGCAATTCGGAGTACGTCTTGATGGAAGTGGATGCAGAGCCTCTGCATCAATCAGGGTGGAACCGCGGGAGAACTACTCTCGTCCCTGGGCATTTAGCCCGGAGACGAGAGTTTTTTAATGTATACAAACATTATAGAACAAACGTTCGCATAAGTCAACAACATTTTCTACAAGGAGGATATTAGTATGGCGAAAAATATGGAAGAAGTCGTGAATCACGTAAAACACCGGGGATTTGTATTTCAGGGCTCAGAGATCTACGGAGGACTTGCTAACACATGGGATTATGGTCCTTTAGGCGTTGAACTGAAGAAAAATTTGAAGGATGCCTGGTGGAAGAAATTTGTTCAGGAGTCTCCTTATAATGTCGGCCTGGATGCATCCATTCTTATGAACCCTAAAACCTGGGAAGCATCCGGACACCTCGGGAACTTTAATGACCCTATGATGGATTGTAAAGAGTGCAAAGCCCGCCATCGTGCAGATAAGCTCATTGAAAACTATTTTGAAAGCAAAGGCGAGGAAGTTGTGGTTGATGGACTTCCATTTGAAGAAATGCAGAAAATGATTGAAGAAAATGATATTGTTTGTACGGAATGCGGAGCAAAGAACTTTACGGATATCCGTCAATTTAATTTAATGTTCAAGACTTATCAGGGGGTTACAGAAGGCTCAACCGATGAAATTTACTTACGCCCTGAAACAGCACAGGGAATTTTTGTGAACTTCAAAAATGTTCAGCGTTCCATGCGCAAAAAGCTCCCATTTGGTATTGGACAGATCGGAAAAAGCTTTAGAAATGAAATTACACCGGGGAACTTTATTTTCAGAACCCGTGAATTCGAACAAATGGAAATGGAATTCTTCTGTAAGCCAGGTACGGAGAAAGAATGGTACCAGTATTGGCTCGATTTCTGTCATAACTGGCTGCTGTCATTAGGATTGAATGAGGAAAACGTCCGCCGTCGTGACCACACAGAGGATGAGCTTTCCCATTACAGTAATGCAACAACCGACTTGGAATATAAATTCCCATTTGGATGGGGTGAACTGTGGGGCGTTGCTTCCCGTACAGATTATGATTTGAACCAGCATGCGGAACATTCGGGAGAGGATTTCCAATATATTGATCAGGAGAATAATAATGAACGTTATATTCCTTATGTCATCGAACCGGCATTGGGACTGGACCGCCTTGTTCTATCCTTCCTTTCTGATGCCTATGATGAGGAGGAGCTGGAAGATGGATCCAAGCGGACAGTTATGCACTTCCACCCGGCCGTAGCACCATTTAAAGCAGCTGTGTTCCCGCTATCCAAAAAGCTTTCAGATGAAACACAGGAAGTCTATCAGGAACTGGCGAAAGATTTCATGGTTGATTATGATGAATCCGGTTCAATCGGGAAACGTTACCGCCGTCATGACGAAATCGGAACGCCTTACTGCATCACATTTGATTTTGATTCCCGTGATGATCAGCAGGTAACGGTACGAGACCGCGACACCATGGAACAGAGCCGTATGCCAATCAGTGAATTAAGAGATTTCCTAAGCAGTAAGATGGGTTATTAACAAAGGCGGAAGCGCCCGCTTGTCCAACTGCGGCTCCCAAAGCCCAAGCGGTCATAAGCAGAATACCCTACATGGCCAAAATACGGCCACTCCGGATATTCTGCTTATGCCGTCGGGCCTAAACGGTCGCCTCCGATTTTCCATTAGCGACGTACGGACTGGACTGAGCCGGAGGAGATAAAGTGAAACTTCATTCAGTGGGGGATTCATCCCCCACTGATTGTTAGTTGAACAAATCGGGTGTTTACTGGCTGTTGCCCCACTTATTTCTTTCAGGGGCTTACAGCCAGTTAACACGCGGAAAAGGAAACACGACGAACCTTGTGAGTCGATGTTGACTTATCGGACGGAGGTGAAGGAAGTCACGCTAGTCGCTGGGTGCTGGAGCCGGACGTGGCCTCTCATGATTTTTTATCCACAAATCTGAAATTTTATAATTTCCTAGACAACAAAAAGAAGCGCATGGATTCTGGCCATGCGCTTCTTTTTATTTACTTTTTTCTTTTTCATATATACGGTCAAGAACCAATTGATAAGCATCATTGCCATAGTTCAGGCATCTTTTCACTCGGGAAATAGTGGCTGTTGATGCACCGGTCTGATCCTCTATGGCATGATAGGTGTCTCCCTCTCTTAGCATACGGGCTACTTCCAATCGCTGAGCCAGGGATTGAACCTCATTCATCGTTGCCAAATCATCAAATAATTCATAGCATTCTTCAATCGTTTCCAGGGACAGGATGGCTTTAAATAACTGATCCAATTCCTTTCCACGAAGTTTATCAATTTGCATGTGTAAGGTACCCTCCTCTTTTACGTACTCTAGTTAAACTGAACGGACTGGTCGATTCCTGGTGTCTCTGGAACTACATTCACCCATGTCTTACCTGGAACAAACTTTACCTTTTCCCCATTTTTAAATGGTAAAATTCTTCCGTCTACGTTTTTCCATTCGACCTCCTGAACTTTACCTTTCTGGACAAGGTAACCCCTGCCCCCTGATTCTAAATCAATGGCACGGCGGTGGGCAGAGTCAATCACCCGATGTCCGGTTTCAACAACAAATATATTATCTAAAACGACAGGTTCCTCTGTTTCCAATTCGACGGTTTTCTCTCCGTCACTGTAACGGACGTACTGTTCATTGACCTCATCATATTCATACGTGACTTCCTCTAGCCCTTCATGATATACAATATGGACCCGGGATGCTTCTTCTCCGGAAATTTGGCTCACTTCATCCTTGGAAAGAAAAGGATAAGGCTCATAATCCTGGTTGATGTCGATTCCTTTTTGCTCTGCTGCTTCATACACATTGGGATAAATTAAGTATGAATCATGAGGTGCTGCACGAAAGCTTTCCCGTTTAAATAAATACCGGTCATCATCATGGATAGCTCCACGGATTAAATCTAAATCTTTATTCATGATGATATCTTCAATATGGTGAGCCGCTCCATGATAAATATAAATCGCACCCATCCCTTGAGCAAGGTCGGCATAATATTCTCTTGCACTTCTTACAGGACCCGCAACTTCGGGTTTCTCACTGTGAAAGAAGGCAAGAAATCGTGTAATCGGACCTTCAGCCAACAGTTCATAAACGATATCTGCTTTCGACAGTCCTGACTGAGGCCGGGCCTTTGTATGATTATTAACCATCACGCCTACTATCCGATTGTTAACAGGCTCATTTGTTCCAACGCCTGTTAATGGATATGTATTCTGATATTCGGGTTCTGGTGGTTCCTCAGAGGGTTCTGGTTCGACAACTGGCTGTTCTTCTTTTGCTTCTTCTTCACTTTCCTGATTATCCGCTCCTTCATTGCTGCACGCTGTCAGGAATAACGCGATAATCATGAAAAGGAGAATGGAGCATTTCTGTAATCCTTTTTTCAATCTATCCCCACCTTTAGTTCTGCTAAACTTTACTCCTTTTATATTTTAACGCATTATTGAAGGAAAGAGTACCTCCTTCTTTTTAACATCTATAATTCCTCTTTGTGTAATTCGAATATAAGGTAAATGAGCAGCCGATAAAAATAACAGTGTATAAATGGGATCGTTAAAGGAATAGCCATGTTCCTTAATGGTATTGGAAAGTTCTTTTTCGCTTTTTATAAGCTCCTCCATTCTGACATCGGAAAGTCTGCCTTCCATTTTTAACGGAAGCTCACAAATAATTTCCCCCTTATCCGCTAACACAATACCGCCCCCAATCTCTTTTAACCGATTGAAGGCTAAATGAATATCCGATTTTCTTTTTCCAATCAGCGTAATATCTCCTGCGCTTGAGTAAGAGCTCACCAGACCTCCTAAAGATTTTGTGAATCCTCGTAAAAGGGTGGCAATCCGCCATTCTCCCTGCCGGTCCATTAAAATGAGAAAGGCCTCCTCGTTATCTTCTGCTATCTCATCTCCCTGAAGTTTATCATTAATGGTAAAAGGATTCATAATGACGTCATTGGCCATTTCAAGTCCAACAGGAACGAAAAATCTGAAATCACTGTCACGCAGCTCCCAATCAAGTTTCAGCGGTTCAATGCCGTATTTTTTCCAGTCAAAAGATGGCTGTTCATATTGGACATTCCCATCATATTTAATCCATTTTCCTTTGGCCAATACAGAGACTGGGGTAGGGTTCTCTTTATCTTCCAGAAAATTGATATGCGCAATTCGTCCCGGACCAATACTGCCGACCAAATGATCAATTCCAAAATGCTTTGCCGCATTGTAGGATCCCATGGCATAAGCATCTTCCACTGGTATTCCTTCCTCTATCGCAATTTTAATACACGAATTAATAATACCGTCCTCATAATAAGAAGGAGGAGATCCATCAGTTGTCAGCATAATTTGATCGTAGGAAGTGATGTCATAATCCTTAAGTTCTCTTAGTATTTTCCGCAAATCAGGACGAATCGAGGATTGGCGGAGGGCGACCCGATATCCCAATAAAAGACGGCGATACACTTCCTCCCCTGATATCGACTCATGATCACTGTCAGCACCAAGAAGCTTCATTTTTGTCAGAGTTTCCAGTGATGCACCCGGAAAATGCCCTTCCACAGGCTTCCGCAACCGTTTCGTCTCCTGCATCCAGTGCAGCATTCGATCATCGTCTTTTAACACACTCGTCCATGAGGTTAATTCACCGCCCTGAATGACCGCATCATGCTTTAACCAGGATAAAACATTGGCTTTACGGATAAATTGTTCATCATCCTGCAGAAAGGACTGAGAATCAAAGCGGGCCCACCAGTAAAGAGAGGTTGGCAGGTCATCCAGCTCTCCTAGGATAGAAAACGCTTTCTTGTTATCCAATAAATAAAGGTACAAGAGATTATCATTAATGAAAACAGATGTACCTAGCTGGGATGCATATAGTGATAAAGTATGGGGATTATATAATTGAAACGGATGAGCATGCGGCTCGATATATCCTGGAACCAGAAATTGATTTTCACAATCAATCATCTGTACATTTTCGTGTTTAGGCAATCGGTCCCCCACGTAAACAATTCGATCTTCATAAATCCAGATATGAGCCTGCATCCATTTTTTTAAAAAAACATTCAAGTAAGTAGCATTTTTTAAAACGAGTGTCGGGATTAAGCGATCATCAATGACAGCTACATGTTCACGAAGCTGCCGATTCCGCCAGCGGCTATTAAAAGTCATAATTGGTCCCCCTTTTATTGACAAAACAGTGGATTGCTTTTCTATTCCATGTGTATCACTGAAAAACTTTTATTATGTAAAATTTTAATACATTAACGCTGTGAAGGGAAGGATAAATTTGGTTCAGAAAAACGTAGGTACCATTAATGCATTGATTCGAATTACATGTGGACTTACAGCGGTAAGCTATGGAACCGCACGTTTAGTCAAAAAGGCTCAAAATGGAACAGATGGTTTATTAATTCTTATGGGCGCAATGAAAGTAGCAGAAGGCATCGTGCGTTATTGCCCTGTCACCGATATGATTGACAACACCCAAATGGGACAGAATCTTATGCAGGGCATGCAGCAGCAGCCCACACAAATGACCCAGCAGCAAAACCAGCCAATCCCCCAGCAAAATCAGACCAGTCAATATGATATTTAAAGTTGAAAAAGCTTGAGGGACAAACCTCAAGCTTTTATACACCTTTTAGAGAAGCCCAATTCTTTCAAAAATTCCATCCACATTTTTTAAATGATACTCATAATCAAAACACTCATCTAAGTCTTCTTTCGATAAAACATCTGTAATCTCCTTGTCCTTTTCCAGAAGTGAACGGAAAGGAACGCCTTTTTCCCATGCCTCCATAGCTTTAGGCTGTACAAGATCGTAAGCTTGTTCACGAACCATCCCGTTATCAATAAGAGATAGCAGAACACGCTGAGAAAAGATCAGTCCATATGTCTTGTCCATATTTTTTCTCATATTTTCCGGAAAGATGGTTAAATTTTTTACGATTCTGCCAAACCGATTCAGCATGTAATTAATAGCAATGGTACTGTCAGGCAGAATGATCCGTTCAGCTGAAGAATGGGAAATATCCCGTTCATGCCACAGCGGAACATTTTCGTAAGCCGTCAGCATGTGACCGCGAACCACCCTGGAAAGGCCGGACATATTTTCCGAACCGATTGGATTACGTTTGTGCGGCATAGCAGATGAACCCTTTTGTCCTTTGGCGAAAAATTCCTCAACTTCACGGGTTTCCGTTTTCTGCAGCCCCCGTATTTCAATGGCAAACTTTTCAATGGATGTGGCGATCTGGGCTAAAACAGATAAATAATGAGCGTGTCGATCTCTTTGCAGGGTCTGTGTGGAAACAGGTGCAGGGGTCAGCCCCAATTTTTCACATACATACCGTTCGACAAAAGGATCAATATTCGCGTATGTACCCACAGCTCCGGACAGTTTGCCCATTTCAATCTGTTCTCTTGCAGACTCAAATCGAGTCAAGTTACGCTTCATTTCTTCATACCAAAGAGCCATTTTCAGACCAAAAGTCGTCGGCTCCGCATGAACCCCATGCGTGCGTCCCATCATAACGGTGTATTTATGCTCCTGTGCCTTATTTGCCAGGATATCAATAAAATTATTCAGGTCTTTTTCGATGACTTCATTCGCCTGCAGCAATAAATACGATTGTGCTGTATCAACCACATCGGTGGAAGTAAGGCCATAATGCACCCATTTCCGTTCTTCCCCTAAAGTTTCCGAAACCGCTCGGGTGAAAGCGACCACATCATGTCTTGTTTCCTGTTCAATTTCCTTTACTCTTTCTACATCAAAGGAAGCATTTTTTCTAAGAGCTTTTACATCTTCAGCAGGAATGACACCAAGCTCACTCCAGGCTTCACAGGCCAAAAGCTCTACCTCAAGCCAGGCATTCCACTTGTTTTTTTCTGTCCAGATGGCTCCCATTTCTTCTCGTGTATAGCGTTCGATCATAGCTATTCCCCTCTCTGCTCTCTAACTTTCATTATGTATTTATTCCTTTGGGACTGCATCAAATATAATTTCCTGCCTGACTGGTTCAACCCCATCGTCAGTTTCCTGAAACACAGGCTTTTCAAAGCGTTTAACCGGCCGATAGCCTTCTTTGTCCATTCGGGTTAAACAGTCATGAATCGTTTCATTCTCCTCCACCTTGAATTTTTTCTTCTTCTTTGCCATTTTTGTCACCACCAGCTACCCGTTTATTTCGTCTGATTCTGAGTCTTCGTACCTGCTTTACCCAGAAACCGCCATGAATGGTCTTCGGTTCATAGGCAATCATAAAGGCTTTTGGATCGATTTCCTGAATCGTCTGATACAAGTTTACCTCATACTTCCTTGGAGTCAAAATCTGCATAGCCAGACGATCCCCATCCATTCCGTGCGCATGCCAGCTTGTAACCCCATAGCCTTTATCTCTCAGCGTTTTAGTGAATTCAATATCAGGATTTGTGGAAATCACATTAACGGTAATATAACCTAAAGCAAGCTTCTCTTCAATTTTCGTACCAATCAGAACGCCAATCCCAAAACCTAAAGCATAAGCAATAACGTTTTGGATCTCATTCAAATTATCTAATACCAGGCCTAATCCGACAATATAAACGACGGTTTCAAACATACTGACTAATGCTGCCAAGTATCGCTGGCCCTTTAAAGTAAGCATCATACGAACGGTTGAGAGTGATACGTATACAATATTGATCACTAAAATAATCGATACCATAATCAGAGCATTTTCCAACATCGTAAAACCTCCTCTATCTTATCATTTGAAGCTCTTATTATTATAATCACCCACTTCCCAGTTTTTGCATAAATTATCTAGTGAACGTCGACCTGTTCAGCAGTCGCCCCCCTCCTGAGTTTGCACATGACAGGGGCGATCCTCAATTGTGCTTCAGAGGTCGGATGAACGCATTGACCATATATACTTACTTTGGAGGTAAAATTATGGATCCGTTTAAAAATATGCAGGACTGGAAAAAAAATATGGATAACTTTTTCGGGGAGCAGTTCTGGAGTGAATTTGAAGGCATCCTGAAACCACCCATTCCCCAAATTAATATGTATCAATCAGATCATGAAATCACAATCCTGTGTAATATACCCGGTACAAACGAAATCAAAAACATCGACCTGTTTGTAGACTATGCCAGTCTTGAAATTCAGGGTGTTATTAGTTTACCCGCTCATGGGAATTTAGTACAAGAGGAAATTTCACAAGGGGCTTTTGACCGATCGATTGAACTGCCCTTTCCCGTTCGGGGCGACAAAGTAGAAGCCACCTATAAAAATGGCCTGCTAACCATTCAGCTTCACCGACTGATTACGAAAGAATCCAATAAAAATCGCGTCGCCGTGCGGGTGATGGATGAAGATTAAAGGCGGTTGGTTCTCTTTATAATGGGGATGGATAATGGGGTTGGGGGTTGGGGATTGAGGGCTGCAGTCTCAGGAGTGAGGAAAGTTTCCAGATGTTCAATTTGATGAGGCCAAAGCGTAAATCCAGGGTCAGGCACTCTGGATTTTGTTATGCATTTTATTTTCCACCTGCTTTGATGTGGTCTGAAGGTGATGGTGCGGTTTAATGGATGAGACTTTGCCTGGATTTGGGCATTTTTTAATGTGTTTGGGGATGATTCATCCTGGATCGGGGTGCGTGGTTGACTAGATGTCAATCTTGGCGATGCATTATCAATCTAAATATTTTGGAATCAATCAATTTCCGTCATTTATCAATCGGGTTTCGGATTTAATCAATCAGATTCTATTATTTATCGGTTTGTTTATGTTGATGTAAGCAGGTATCGGGAGCGCGGCGCGTACGTATCGATCTATGTGCTGGTTGAATCAATCGGTTTTCCTGCTTTATCAACGGGTATTCAAGCTGTATCAATCTAATTCTGATTTTTATCGCTCTTCATTTTTACAGGGAAAATTTTATCAATCTATGTCAGGGTTTAATCGGTTGATTTGGGTGATAATCAAGTCTTTTTTACCGATTTATCCACCTGTTTCCGTCATTTATCGATCAGTTTTACCTATTTATCCGTCAGGCGCCCGGCAATCGGTCAAAATTAAGGAAGTATCAACCAAAACAGCGGGTTTATCCGTTGCTGCACCGCATTTATCAATCAAAAACCCCCTTTTATCGATCAGATTATCGGTCGGAAAAATTCATACGCAACATAGTCAAGTCCATAAAAAAACACCATACCCATGGTTATCCATGAATATGGTGATCATTTACATCCAGCAAAGATCTCATGATATTAAGTGATATACACGCGTTCTGTTTTTTCCTGATTGGGTGGCACCTGTGGATTGAAGCAAGTTATAAGCAACAGATGGAGATTCAACTTGCAAAAATTTCCGTGCCTCCTGATTGTTTATCGTTTTATCCATTAATAAGGCGTAATCCTGAAGGGCCTGAGCATGAGCATCCTTAGAAGAGATTTTACAATGAGGGCAAATCCACTTTCCCGATTTTCTTTTCATCGGAGCATTTTCACAATTGGGGCACTGCACACCTGTAATGAGGTCTGTTTTTGCGACTTCAAACAGATTGAGGATATCTGGATCTTCAGGTACGTTGCTCTTGATTAGCCGTTTGGATAAGGAACGAATTTGCTTTAGCGTCAGCACGTCTTTCGGATAGGCTGCCTGCATTTCATTTATTTTCTCCAACAGATGAGTGCTATGCAGAACCCTATTGACATATTCTGACTTAGGGTTGGTTGTTTTTAAAATTGACTTGGGGTTGGCCATAACAACCAGGTGTTCAACGGGAATTCCTGAAACTTTAATGTCCTCGAGCCACCTTTCAAATTGATATTTCTGATGCTTCACCTGCTGCAGCGGGTCGGAAAAGTCACCCACCCCGGAAACCAGCCCTCCATCCAAAAAGCCCCAGCCCGGACAAACCGGACTGGGGCTCCCATAAACAATTGATTAACTTAAGAAAATAAAATACAGAACGAAGACGACAAATAATCCATACATAATCGGATGAATTTCTTTTGTACGCCCTTTTAAAATCAGGGTTAGCGGATAAAATACAAAACCAATGGCAATTCCGGTTGCAATGCTGTAGGTTAAAGGCATCGTCACAACGGTTAAAAAGGCAGGTACGGCAATCTCAAATTGATCCCATTCTATATTTTTCAGGTTGGATGCCATCATGACACCGACGATGACCAGTGCTGCAGCTGTAACCTGGGAAGTTACCACACCCAGCAGCGGGGAAAAGAACAGTGCGAGCAGGAATAAACCAGCTGTAACGACTGATGCAAAACCGGTACGTCCCCCTGCGCCTACACCCGAGGTTGATTCTACATAGGATGTTGTAGTCGATGTCCCCAATACCGCTCCGGCAACTGTAGCAGCCGAGTCGGAAAATAGCGCTTTTCCTGCACGGGGCAGCTTATTATCCTTCATTAAACCCGCCTGCGTAGCGACTGCCACTAACGTCCCTGCTGTATCAAAGAAATCAACAAACAGGAAGGTAAGAATCACAACAAGCATTTCCATTGTGAAGATATCTCCAAAGTGGGCAACCGCTTCGCCAAAGGTTGGGGCCAGACTTGGGACACTTCCAACGATTTGATCGGGGGTGTCAATCAGACCGACGATCATCCCGGCAATGGATGTGATAATCATTCCATAGAAAATACCGCCTTTAAAGCCAAGAACCAGTAAAATGACTGTTATGAATATCCCAAACACAGCTAATAGAGTGGTAGGTTTTGTTAAGTCACCTAAAGCAACTAACGTACTTGGCTCGGCAACAACAATTCCTGCATTCTGTAAACCGAGAAAAGCAATAAACAAACCGATCCCCGCACCAACCGCCATTTTCATTTGGGCAGGAATGGCATTAATAATCGTTTCCCGAATTCCTGTCAGGGTCAGCACGATAAAAATAAGTCCTGAAGCAAGCACCCCCGCAAGAGCTGTCTGCCATGGAATTTCCCATGTTAACACTACCGTATAGGCAAAAAATGCATTCAATCCCATGCCCGGCGCTAATGCAATCGGATATTTGGCAAGCAGACCCATGATTAATGTCCCAATGGCCGCAGCCAGTGCAGTAGCAGTAAATATGGCCCCTGCATCCATTCGGTTTGCCAGATCCGGTACATCCTGTAGTGATAAAATGCTCGGATTTAAGAATAAAATATAAGCCATAGATAAGAACGTGGTCATACCCGCAATGGTTTCTCTACGATAGTCGGTTCCGAGCTGATCAAAATTAAAAAACTTTTTCATTTCCCTTCCTCCCTGGTTTGTTTTAATGAAAGAAAAAAGACACCCCCGGCTATAGCCAGAAGTGTCTGCGTACGGAAGGAAACTGCATACGTGTCAGGTTTTCATCCATCCTGAAAATACAGAAAATCAGCAAGGAAAATGTATGCAATCACCCTCGTAGTCAGACCATTTACGGCGGTCCGGTAGAAACTCATGGGCCATATCCCCAAAATTATACGATGGTATTTCTTCTTATTATTAAGTTCACTTTCATTGTAAAGGAGTCTTTTGCCTTTTGTCAACTGAATTACGAATATTTTACTAAAACTTAATTACTATTATTCGTTTTATTCCCATTCAATGGTGGATGGTGGCTTACTGGTCACATCATAAACAACACGGTTAATCTGATTGACTTCGTTGACCATCCTGTTCGAGATTTTTTCCAGAACTTCTAAAGGAACCCGTGCCCAGTCGGATGTCATCCCATCCACAGACGTAACAGCGCGAATGGCTATGGTATGATCGTATGTCCGGGAGTCTCCCATAACGCCGACACTCTTAATATTCGGCAACACGGTAAAGTACTGCCAGATTTCCTTCTCAAGACCTGCTTTTGCAATTTCATCACGCAAAATCGCATCTGATTCCCGAACGATCGCCAGTTTTTCTTCTGTGACCTCTCCAAGAACCCTTATAGCCAGCCCCGGTCCAGGAAATGGCTGTCTCCAGACAATATCCTCAGGCAGTCCCAGCTGCAGTCCAAGCTCACGAACCTCATCCTTAAATAACGTGTTAAGAGGCTCAATTAAGTCAAACTTCATATGCTCAGGCAGTCCACCTACATTATGGTGAGACTTAATGGTTTGTGCCGTTTCAGTTCCACTCTCAATAATATCGGTGTAAAGGGTGCCCTGAGCCAGGAAATCCATGTGTTCGAGCTTAGATGCTTCCTCATCGAAAACATAAATAAATTCATTACCAATGATTTTACGCTTTTTCTCAGGATCTGACACGCCGGCAAGCTTTTGAAGGAATCGGTCTTTGGCATCAATTTTAATCACATTCATGTGAAACTGATCCCGGAACGTATCCATTACGGTATCCGCTTCATGCTTTCGGAGCAATCCATGATCCACAAAAACACAAGTCAGCTGGTCCCCGATTGCCTGGTGAATCAAGGCCGCTACAACCGAGGAATCAACACCTCCGCTTAACGCACATAATACATTTCTGTCGCCCACTTGCTGACGAATTTTTTCCGACTGCATCTCAATAAAGTTTTCCATAGACCAATTCGCTTCAGCCTGACAAACATGAAAAATAAAGTTTTTCAGCAAATCATTGCCATAGGTTGTGTGATTGACCTCAGGATGAAACTGAACGCCATATAGAGGATGCTGCGAATGGCTGATGGCCGCAACAGGACAGGATGCACTTACCGCATCAACCGTAAAATCATCTGGCGCCTCTATCACTTTGTCACTATGACTCATCCAGACTATCTGCTCATGAGGCAGACGATCAAACAAGCCCTCCTCATGCCTGATGCTGATTTCCGCTTTTCCATATTCCCTGTCATCAGCCTGTTCCACATTTCCTCCATAATGGTGAACCATCAGTTGCATTCCATAGCAAATGCCTAATACTGGCACACCCATATTGAAAATTTCCGGGTCACAGCGAAAACTGTCCTCTTCATAAACGCTGTTTGGTCCCCCCGAAAGAATGATGCCCGCTGGTTTCATCTGTTTTATCTCTTCTGCTGTCAGACGATGGGAATGAAGCTCACTGTAAACCCCCATTTCCCGGATTCTTCTGGTGATTAACTGATTATATTGACTTCCAAAATCCAATACAACAATCATTCCTTGCTGTTTACCTTCCATTCGCATTCACCCCTGAACAATTTGATGGCTAACATTAAAATTCTGTAAAAAAAGGATTTCCACCCTCAAACGAAAAGAAGGCAGAAATCCAGTACATGCTATACGTCCATCCTGCCTTCATAGTCGGGATATTTAAGGTATCCCGGTAGAGACTCTCGAACCGTATTATCGAGGATATATGAAGGAATGAATCTTTCATTAAGTTTTTCTCATTCTATCAATCTCTTTCACAAGAATCAAGACATGATTTTCCTGATGAGATTTTCCCAGAGTTCCTGTTTGCGGGTCCAGTCGCTGATATCCTGCTCATCCCGATATAAAATTCGTTCATAAGCGTTTGTCAGCCGTCCCATTTCGTTTGTACGAAGCCGGTAATCCACCATATTGGCATATTCACGCAGGGTCTGATCTGAGTCTCTTTTGTATCCTTTATGGTTAAGAAGAGAGAGCAGAAAACGATAGGACTTCATATACGTTTCAATATCTGTATTTTTCGTCCACTGCCTCCGTTTGAACCAATATGCGATTGTGTACCTTTTCCAGTACAGGATACCCAGAATTCCTAAAAGAATAAGACCTGTGATGATCATCTGGTTCATCGAAATATTCCAACTAAAACCGGAACTGGATTCTTCCTCTGTGCTGGTTTCAGGAGTCTGTTCTTCCATCTCACTGACTGGTACATCCTCATTTTGGTTAATCAATTCCTCTAAATCCTGTCCCGAGGTCAAATCAATCGGATTATAAAAGCCCTTTGTCGGTTCAAAAGGGACCCATCCAATGTTCGGAAAATAAACCTCCACCCAGGAATGGGCATTTGAGTTCGTAATCTCATAAGTGTTAGCTTCAGCTGACCGGTCAACGACTTCCCCGGGTGCAAATCCTTTTACCCATCTGGCCGGAATATCAATAGAGCGTAATAGCATAACCATGGATGTGGAAAAGTTATCACAGTATCCTACCTGGGATTCAAACAGGAATTGATCCACATAATCCTGATCTTCACCAGGAACAGGTACATTTGTCGTACGATATTGAAAGTCCGAGGAATCAAAGTGGTCCTCTATTGCTTTGGCTCTGTCATAACGATTCGTTTCCTCAGCCGTTAATTCCTGTGCCAGTTCCTGAACTCTGGAGGGTAATGTCTCCGGTACTTGTGTATATTGATCCTGAATAGCCTGCGGATCCTCCTCGCTGCTCTCCCGTAAATTTTTCAAGGAGTATGTTGGCTGATCATAGGTAACCGCATAATCAGGGACAGATACCTCTTCACTGCCTTGACGGGGGTAAATTTCTCCTGTTCTTTGATTATAAGAAAAGGTATAGGATGAATTCCCCTCTGGCTGAACCTCTGTTATTCCATATGGATATACCAATTTTGGCAGCACTTCTGCTTCATTAAATGAAATGGTTCCCCGCTGTTCCTTCGTTTCGACTGAACCTGATATATCGGTAATAAATATAGATCCATCCGGGCTGAAGGTAAAGGATTCCTGTTCAGCCTGCTCCGACCGAACCCATCCTTTTCCTGTGTAAACATCTTTCGTTTCAATCTTCCAGTATTGAGCATCTTCTACCGTAGCTTCAAAAACGACGGAATGATCCTGTACAAAGGATCCTCCCAGACGCTCATCGTTCTCCCCGTAGCCAACCTTTTTAATGGCTGAACCTGAACCGCCACCGCTTCCCGTCACATCAGAGGCTGTGGTTTGAATAAAAGGAACAGGGTCCGGCCATTGAGGACTGGACTTAGGGGCCAAATATCCAATCACACTCGAAACAACGACAAGGGTTATAAGCGGCAATACCCAGGAAACATAATTCCCCTTTGGCAGCTTAAACAGCTTTTCTTTCATAAGCACACGCTGAAGATTGGTCACACCTAATATCATCATCGAAATAAAAAATGTCCGAACGATGGCATACCTGGCGTCATATACAGTGAACGTGTCTGTAACTGTAAGAAAGATGAAGGTTAGAATCACAAAAAATAACGTTCGTTTTGCAATCACAAACCAGTAGTAGAGCAGGTAGCTCATCAGCCACAATAAGACCAGGAATAGAAGCGAACGGAACAAAGCCGTCATTTCCCACCATTGCTGTGATAGCATGGCTTCTGTATTCCACTGAATGTCAGAAAATAAATGCTGGAACCAGGCAGAGCTCAGAAAGGTTTCCGAAAAGAACAATCCATCCAGTATAAAAAGCAGACCAAATAATTTAAGAGGAGATGTGATCCACCATTGAAGCTGCATATAAGACAGGAAAAAGCAGAACATCGTATACAAAACAAAAATACTGACATTCCCTGTATCCGTTATTTGATCTAACGGTCTCAGCCATTCCCAAAACAGTAAAAAACTGCCGATATATATGATCGAATTTAACCAAAACTGACGTTGCTGTTGGTTCGTCTCTAAACGCATATTACGCGTTCACCTCAATTTTTTCCTTCGTTAATATTTCTTCTGTCAGCAAATTGATGACAACGCCACTACTTTTCAAGTACTTCAACCGCTGATGTTCTTCACCTGAAACTAGTGAGCCTGATTTGACTAAAAAGAGCACGATACGGGAACTCTTCCTGTTTAAATGAAGTAAAGTCTCATAAAGCTCCAGTGATAAATCAGTGGTAATAACCATTGACATATAGCCCTTTGGCAGATTACCTGTCTCCTGTTTTATCATCTGACCAAATGGCAGGTTATTTTCAGGCTGCACGGTTGTCAGGTAGCGTTTGACCTGTTCCTTGCTCATCGGGTTCTTGTGAACAGGAATGACTTTTCGGTCAGCCCCTAAGGACGCAAAGAACAACTGGGCTGATTCTTCTTTAATCGTATCTATCAGAGATACCGCAACCTCCACGGCCCCCTCGAAATTCAGCCAATTATAAGAGTCAATCTTAGATGCATCAAATAGAATATACATATCCTGACTTTTTTCCTGTTCAAACTCCTTAGTCATCATTGCGTTGTTTTTGGCTGTTGCCTTCCAATCAATCCAGGACATCCGGTCACCTGGTACATATTCACGAACCCCTGATACAGCCATCGTATTTTTTACCATACGATTGTATGAGCTGGATTCTCCTTCCTCAAAGCTTTGGGCATGCTTATGAAGCAGCAGCTTTCGTTCCATGGGGTAAACCATAACAGAATCCTGAACTTCAAAGGTTTTCTCTCTTTTAATGAATCCAATAAAATCACCGGTAACAACCCGAACCTGATGAAAAAGATGCTCTCCTCTTGGCACTTCATCGATTTGATATTTAAAGGAAAACGTCCCTTTAAACCAGGGAAAAATGACCTTTTTGGCTTTTCGGTTCTCTTTCAGCACATCCGGACTGGCCATATGTGCAAACTTTTTTCTCTTCGTATCCCTGTACTGGACTGAATCAGGTAAAATATCTTCAATGATACAGTAATACAAGGGAAGCAATCGGGGACGTTTAAAGGTTATGTCCACCTCGATTGTACTCCCCGTTTCTGTAATGACCGTGGAAATGTTTCGCTCCAATTTAATACGGGCCATTGGATAAAAGAATAATAGCATCATATATAGAAATATTGGGAGAGTACTAAAAAATAGAAACCAGCTGACAAAACCGCCCTGAAACATTGCATATGCATACAAAACTCCTGCCGGCAAAAGGATACCGAGCAATTTTAGACCGTATTTTATAATCGTACCCATATCTATCCCCTATCTATTGGAACATTGGTCTGTGCCAAAACTTCTTCCACAATCATTTTTTCATCTTTATCCTCAAACTTACTTTCTGAAGTAATAATCATTCGATGAGACAGGACAAAAGGAGCTAAGTACTTCACATCATCCGGCACAATATAATCACGATTATGAATAAATGCATAAGCCTTGGCTGCTTTCATCAATGCGATTGACCCGCGTGGACTGGCTCCTAAATAGACCTGTGGATGATTTCTCGTACCGCTTGTAATATCGACAATGTATCGCTGTAAAGACTGGCTGACAAATACGTTATCAATTTCATTCTGCAGCTGAATCAGCTCTTCCTGAGTCATAATTGGCTCAATTTGATCGATAGGATGGGAATGGGATGTACGATTTAACATGTCCATTTCCTCCTGTGGACTTGGATATCCCATATTCAGTTTCATTAAAAATCGATCAAGCTGTGCTTCCGGAAGAGGATACGTTCCTTCATATTCAATCGGGTTTTGAGTCGCCATGACAAAAAATGGGCGTTTCAACGGGACACTCATCCCATCAACGGTAATACTATTTTCCTCCATCCCCTCTAACAGAGCCGATTGTGTCTTGGGTGATGTACGGTTAATCTCATCGGCTAAAACGATATTACCCAAAATTGGCCCGGGGCGAAATTCAAACTCCATTTCCTTTGGATTGTAGATGGAAACACCTGTTACATCTGAGGGCAATAAATCAGGGGTGAACTGAATTCGCTTAAACTCACAATTCAGGGATTTCGCCAGAGCACGAACAAGCATCGTCTTCCCTACCCCTGGAACATCCTCTAATAGGACATGGCCACCGGATAATAAGGCTACAATACTTAATTTTGTCACTTCATCTTTTCCAATAATTACTCTTTGAATATTTTGCAAGAGCTGGTCGGCTTTTTCTTGATAAACAAATGTCTGCTGGGTCATTGCTTTTATTTCCTCCCAAATAAATAATCGAAATATTTTGTGAAAATTTGCCACACTATAACTATACTATATTCCCAGTATGGACACAAAACAGAATTCTTATAATCTATCTGGTAATATTTAGTCTCCCCAATTCCTCCTATTCCCTTGGTAAAAATCGTAAAAACACTGTTATGACGGCGTTAACAAAACCTTCAAAATGTATTCAACAATCGGTAGCAAAGTCAACTATTTCCGTGATTTTAATCACATGTGAGGATTTGGAAACTAGATTACGATAATAGTGCATTAAAAATATTGGTTTATTGAGGGAGGGAAAATTGTGAAAGCCAATAGTATGATTTTTATCATTGGTTTTGTGCTTGCATTTGCAGGCGGCTATTTATTGTTTGGCAGCTCCAATGCTGCAGAAGAAACTGTTGATCCTGCACCAGCAGAGGATACTACAGCTTATATTTTTGGAAAGTCCTGCCTTACACCTTTATAAAACAAGTACCCAGCTAATTGACCAGGAGGATGTTCAAATGATCATGCTGTCAAAAGATTACATAGCACAGGAACAGGGGATTGCTGTCAGCAAAAACAAGCAGACCGAACGGGTCAAAGCTGTGCGGGAAAATGTAGAGGGTACCGATGCCTACAAAGAAGTCATGCAAGGGATTGATGAAGACTAAGGTTGAAGTTGAAGTTCAATTTTAATATTGAAAATCGTTCAGTTGAATCTTCATTCAGGTTTGAATAAAATATAGTTTGTACTGGAAAATAAATATGAAAACAAAATTCAAAGGGGGAAGCATACTTATGAAAAAGTGGTTATTTCTTTTCATCGCTTTATTCTTAACCATTGGGCTTGCAGCCTGCGGAGAAGCAGACATTGAGGAAGCAGAGAATGAAGATAATCAACAAGAAGACACAAATGGTGACAATGCCGGAGAACAGGAAGACAATCAAAAGGAAGAAGAAACAAACGAAAATACAACAGAAAAGTTTGCCATTGGGGATACAGTCAATTTTGATGGTGTCAAAATCACGCTAAACGAAGCAAGAATTGAACCAGGAGGAGAATTTGACACACCACAGAATGATCAGTTTGTTGTTGTAAATTTATCGGCTGAAAATACCACCGATGAAGAAGTCACCATGTCCTCTATTATGAATATAGAATTAAAAGATGCAGAAAGCTACAGTTATAGTACAACCATATTAACAGAAGGAATTAAAGCTCAGTTTGACGGCTCCATTGAACCAGGTGGGACATTAAGAGGAGAGATCCCATTTGATGTTCCAAAATCAGAATCATACGAACTGCATTTTTCAGATCCATTTAAATCTGGAAAGGCAATCTGGGAAATCCCTTCTGACCAGCTGTCACAATAAAATCAGGATGCTTTGACACACAGGTATATCAAAAGGAGGTATACAGCATGTTCCATCATTGCCTTGTATACTTCCTTTTTGCCTGAAATTTAAAATCAGGTACAATTACACATGTTTTTATAGTAAAATAGTTGCTGTAGATAAATTGGTAATTAAGGGGGGAAAGACCATGAACAGAACAGTTGAATTTGTGTTAGGACTTATTGGTGGTATTTTTGGATTCTTTGGTGCTATTATTGCGTTATTTATCGGTGGTGTAGATGCCGCAGTCAGCGACGGTTCCAGCGAGATTACCGGTTTGGGATGGGCAGCATTTTTATTCTCTGCATTAGCTATTGTAGGATCGGTAGTGGTTCGATCCAAAGCTAAGGCTGGCGGTATACTGCTCATCGTATCCGCAATCGGCGGACTAATCAGTATCTCAGCATTTTACCTTATTTCCGCAGTCCTGATTGGAATTGCCGGACTTATGGGTATATTTAAAAAGGATAAAACAGCTGCTTAAGTTTATAAAAAGGACGATACCTGCTTTCGGTACCGTCCTTTTTATTCATCATATACATTTTCCAGATAAATGAACTTCGGCCCCTCTCCCCTCGCCGGTATTTTATCTTTGAAAAGAGGAATATTCACCCCTGTAATACTCTCAAAGGTAACCGAAGATTCCACCTCCAGCCGCCATTCTGAATTGGACAACACAATCGTGGTATCCTCAGAATTGGCTTCCTCACTATCACGTATAACTGACTGCACAGCATTAGAAATAGCAGTGCTAAACGACGAACTATTTAAGCGACTCCTAAATGTATTTTTCAGC
The DNA here is from genome assembly GCF_039522525.1 of Salinibacillus aidingensis. Lineage (GTDB taxonomy): Bacteria > Bacillota > Bacilli > Bacillales > Alkalibacillaceae > Salinibacillus > Salinibacillus aidingensis. The sequence goes on along the minus strand of NZ_BAAADO010000005.1, from coordinate 84,491 downwards.
TGATCATGTGCATCTATTTCAGACGGGAGAACATCATTTAATGCTTTTATATAGGCCTGGTCAGAGGATAATCCTGTTCCTTCATGCGCATCCTGTTGTTCACGCACAAGCTCTCCCAGACTTTTTCCTCCATGGTTAAGCTTAAAATCAATGGAAGCAGCCAGATGGTTATCAAATTCCTCAATGGCAGCCTTGGATTCCTTTATATAAACCGAGGAACCGGCTAAAGCTGCCTGCTGAACGGTATAAGAAGCTTCACTTCCTACCAGAAACACCTTCGTAATATTGATTATAATAGCGAATAAGATCACCACTATGCCAAGTACCCATAATAAAAACAAAGAGGCATTCCCTTTTTCATCACTCATACATGTATTCATTCGACCAGCACCTGACTTACCGTCGTTTCTTCTAAATCAATAGCAGTAGCTGATTTCCATTGATCCGGAACAAAAATAAGTGAATGCTTTCCCTCTACCAATAACTCAAACCGTCCATCTGAATTTATATATTCCACGTTCATCCTTTCATAATTTAAGACCGAGCTGGTCCCAATCACGTCTTTTATTGTATCCTCAGCCTTATCAATATTCCGGGTGATGGAATAGGTTTTAGCACCTTCATTTGCGGCTGTATGGATTGTATAAACGGCGTATCCTGATGCAACCACCTGCCACAAAATAAGAAAGAACATAAAGAAAAAAGGTAAAATCCCCAGAAACTCCAGACTGATGGCCCCCTCTTCTTCCCTGAGTTTTTTCATCCATTTTTTCATGCGAGACCCTCTCCCGGGACTTTTTCTTCAGGAGCTTCTTTATGTAATTGGTTAATTTTAAACTGTAAATACCAGAAGTGGAAAAAAAAGAGAAGTACCCGGCTAATCCGCAGTTCCTCATAATAATCTTCCAGTTGTTCCGTTATGCGGAAAACAGAATAATAAAGTAAACCTAAAAAATAATAAACCAATATTACATTCACCGATTCCATAACGACCCTGCCATAGGGAGTAAAAAGATAAGCGTCTGCAAAGAAAAGAATAAAGGATAGGCTTAAAAAGATCATAAAAAATATCCACCATCTAAACAGAGCTCTATTTTTTCCCGCAATCGTCTGTATGGCCTCTTTTCTCGTTAGAAACCAGTAAGCGATATACATACCTAACGTGAGAAAGGAAAGGAGAACAACAACGAGCGTGCGGCTATATTTAAAAGGTATTTGATTCGCAGCTATATCCATGGGTATCCTCCTCATCACAAACGCTCTTCAGCATGGGAATATCGAAACGTTAAATAAAAAATCAGAAGGGGAAATACAAATGAGTTTATAATCGCCCTTGCAATCCCATATACATAAACGTTATTTTCAAAGTTTTCAAAGGTAAGCATAATCAACCCCCATACAAGCACCTGAACACTTAAAATCACCAGCCAATCCATTAATAGTAAAAGATGTTCATCTCTCATCGTTCTGCCGGCATGTCTTATCATATCGTTCACCTTGCTGTGCGAGACATAAAAAGGAATTAACAGGATCAGTGAAAAGCAAAGGATCGTCGGAATGTATAGCAGGAAGCTGCCCAGGACCCCCAGGATATACAGTGGAACGGTCAAAAACAGAATGGTCCCGAAGTGCCTGATAAACTCATATAATAACTTCCAAACCGATAGGTCCTCCTCATCTTCAATATCAGATATCGCCAGCCTGTTAAATACAGGAATGATAAGTGTAAAGTTGACGACGATTAAAAATAGAGCATACAAATTAGGGTATTGTTGATTGGTTAATTGCTGATAAAAGTAAAAGGTCGCAAAGTAGCATAAGAGCGTAAGTGGAATCACCAATATAACGCTTAGCATTAATATTTTCATCAGTTGCCGGTTATATAGGGCCAGACTTTCTTTAATCATGATTCCACCTCTCCATTCGCTTAAGAATTGTTATCATAAGGAATGCTGTTATGAAAGAAGTTACGATACTCGCCGTTATTTGATCATTTACCTCAAGAGGGGACGTGAAAACCGGAATATGAAGGACGACAATAGAAAAAATAAAATTTAAAACGGTTAAGGTTAAGCTCCCCATAAATGTGGCAAAATAAGGGGTTTCACGATTCCATAATGGAGCTAAAATCCCTATGGATACATACGTAATGAGAAATGCTGCAATAATTGTCCCCTGCACATTCAGTACATTCATTAGGCCCAGAAGAAATGAAATAACGATGGTAAGGAAAATGGAAGCCCCCATTGCCCGAATTAGTCCTGTAAATTGAAACATATGACGACTCTCCTATTGATTTTCTAGTTCCTCCATACGCTGAGGGGTGATCAACATAACAGGAGCAACTGATAAAAAGATCATTCCACATAAAAATAGAAAAATAGATATGGCCAGTGCATCCGGATTTGAAGATCCAATGGTACCGGCAAACAGTACGGTTCCAAAAACAATAATTAAGGGTGCATAGATTTTGTAGATTTTACCCAGACCTGTTTGTCCCGGATTCTGGATACCCTGAGCAATTTTTTCGGAAAACAAGTACGGAAGAAGAACCAGAGCAGCAAGTATGACAATTCCTGCCCAGAAAGCTGCGGTGCCATAAATAATACGAAATACAGGAATGGTAAAATGAATCGTCAGGACGTTTAGCATCACATATGATAGTAACGAAAAATACCTCTTGCTCTGATATCGATGCACTCGCCACAAGACAATAAAAAGGATCATACAAACCGCAGCTAATCCTAAATTAAAACCGAGTAATCCCCAATTCACTTCAGGGATGAAGCTCATTAAAAACCCCGTAAGAATGAGTAAAAAGGTCGTGGGAATAATTCGACTATGTTTAAATTCGACTTCCTGATTCATGCTTTATACCTCCATTTAGAATGGTACCCCATAGATGGATGGGGCACCTTTTTAATCAAATATTCCGCCTAATTTTGAAAAGGCTGATGATACCTTGTCTTTCGCCCATGTTGCGGCTTCTTTTGCAGCACCAACTCCTTTTTTAACTCCTCCGGCAATTGCGTCATAGCCTTTCTTGATGCCTTTTGTAATGCCTTTTTTGATTCTTCCTCCTACATTGGTCCCATTGAAGAAGTAAGAGGTTGCTATTCCCACTCCTAAACCGGCTGCCGCTCCTATTATGGTTCCAACACCAGGTACAACAGACCCTGCAACTGCACCTGAAGCCATTGCAGAGGCTGCACTTCCCGCAGCTGTGGATGCAACCCCAATGGCAGCATCTGTCGTGAAGGAGGCCGCAAAGTCAGTGGTTGCTAAACCTCCTAAATCAGAGAATCCATTAGAATGATCATAAATCGATCCTGCAGAGTTGAGAATAATACCGGCAGGACCTCCCAATTTCACCGAACTGCTGGGCTTCCAAAAGCCTTTAGAAAAGACATTCCACGATTGGCTGACAGCACTTTTGGCAGACTGAGCAGAATTTTTTAATAAACCACCCATTGTACCTGCATTCGGAATAGATTTACTGCTAAGAAACGCATTCATGCGATCCTGTCGAATATATCTCACTTGCGGACCCATCGCTTTGCTTTCTCCGTTAAATGTGTACTGTCGATACCGATCATAAAACCAATTTGACAGACGGTTATTCAGTTTATTTTTTCCTTTCACTGAATAGTTTCCACTCTCTAATTGTCTGAATTGAAATCCTGCATATAAAGAAGCTGCGCCTTGAGCTACATCATCAGCAAATTTAAGCCCATAATTTTTCATATCTTTTAAAAAACCAGTAATATGTCCATAAAGACCCTGACTGCCGTCTGTTGACTGAAGTGCAATATTCAGGAAAGACTTTGTTTCTATTTCTCCTTCACCTGAATTTCCTGCATTCCCATGACCACCACTGCCTGACGAGGGTCCATCGCCTCCATTTATTGCATTGCCATCTACAGCATTACCGCCCTGAGAAGCATCCCCGCCATTTACCGGATTTCCACTTGTTGGAGCTTCACCATCCCCACTTTGATTTCCTCCATTAATAGCAGATCCGCCATTCAGGGTATCACCAGTATTGGGATTACCACCTTCCGTTGCTGATCCCCCAGCGCCAGAGTTTCCCCCATTTATGGGAGATCCGGGACTAGTAGCCTTTCCACCTTCCATCCCGTTGCCGGACTGTGATGAGGAGCCTGATTGAATAGGACTTCCAGGTGAAGCTGCATCTCCTCCTATCGGTTGATATGCAGGGAATTCTGGAACATTGGGAATCATAAATAGTCCTTCATTTATTGGTTCGCCTTCTATAATAGGTTCGCCTGAGTTTTCAAATTCTCCTTCTTGAATAGGGTCTCCATAAGGCAGGACTTCACCTGGAATAATATACTCTCCACCTTCAATCGGTTCCCCCGGAGTAATAGCTTCTCCAGGGGTAATTGGGGTACCAGGTGTTATAAAGGTGGCATAGCTTACGATGGGAAATAGATTCCAAAAGGTGATAAATCCAATGATGATAATCGCCATGGACCTCTGCACACGATACCTTTTCAAAGAATCACCACTCTTCTATTCTTTCACATTCAACTCATACTTTTCCTCCAAAGCTTTCATAGCCTCTTTATAGCCTTTGTCATTCATCTCTTCCAGCTCTTGTTCAAACTTATCAATCTCTGAAATGATCCAGTCATGATATTCTGAATTTTTCTTTTCTAAATAGACTCTGGATTCATCACTGATATATCCATAATCATTGAGTGCATTTGCAATAAAATTAATGCTCGTTCGCTCATCGACTACTTTCGATTCTTCATCTGTAATATAGGAAAAAATGTCCAGCTCATTTGAAACGTGCTGTAAATCCAGGCTCTGTTGTCCCTGTTCTTTCCAATCCTGCCATGCATCGGCAATGTTATTAACCTTTTCTAATTCCTTCGTGAGCTCATTTTCATCGGATACAGTCTGATAGATTCCATCAACAGAATCGGCAATTTTCTTTAAATGGTTCTGTCCCTCTCCGTTTACATCGAATCCCAGCACATTAATAATCGGTGTTATATTTGATTGATATAATTCCTTGGCGGTCTGGACAGGTTTGGTGTCACAGGTTTCAATTCCATCACTGACCAGGTAGACAATATTGGTGTTTTTACTACCATCAAGGGAAGACAAATCCTTCTGCGCTTCCTGTAAAGCTAACCCTGTCGGTGTCCAGCCTGCCGGTTTTATTTGACTGAGCGAATTCTTAAAAGAACCAGCATCATAGGAATCAAATCCATAAATCTTTTCTGTACTGCTACAGGACATTTTTTTATCCGCATCTGATCCTGTCCCCTCGTGACCATAGACTCGCAAAGCCACATTTGTCTCTTCTGGTAATTCACTGAGGAATTTTGATATGGCATCCTTTGCCGCATTCATTTTGGTTTTTCCATCAACCCTCTGAGCCATGCTTCCGGATGCATCTAAAAGAACGACAACATTCAATTGCTCTTTAAATTGATACCTTGAATCTTCAATGTCCGGATTCCCAAGGGACTGAAACTTCAATTCCTTTATAAGGTTTTCCGGCCCTTGATAATCAAGCTGAACCCGTTTTAAAATTTCCCGATACAGCTTATCTAATTCCTGATCTGTCGGATTTTCCTTATCTTGTGGAAACGGCAAATCACTAAAGTGTTCCGCCAGTTCTTCATCCTGCTCTTCTGTACTTTTATCTGAATCATAATCGTAAACAGGACCTGCATCCTCTCCTACTGGCAATGCTTCTAATTCCTGATAGGTAGACGGAAAGGAGATATCCTCCGTGTTTCCTTCTGTAGAAGAAGCTGGTTGATCTTCTTCTGTTTTCTTTTCCTTTTTGATATCCTCTGCCGTATTTTCAGTTGACTGTTCTTTATTTTCTGAAGTCGGTTCCTTTTCATCTTTTGTACATCCTGCTGCCACCATAACGAACATTATTAAGATAATGATTATGAGTTTGTTCTTTAGCAACCTATACACTCCTCAGTAAATCAATGATATACGTATAAAAAATTAACCTACCATATTGCTGATTTTGTTAATGATATTTTTGATAATATCGGTTATTCCGTCACTGTTATCATTAAGCGCGGATGAAATAATCCCAAGGACCAGAATTAACAGCGCTGCAACTCCCAGCCACTCGAGCGACTGCGCCCCCCGTTCGTTTCTAACCGGCTGTGTCCATTTCACATAAAGCTTTGTCAATTTTCCCATTCCTCATCTCTCCCTTTTTTTAATTTTGAAGCAACTGAAAAATATTTTGATTTTGACTAAACATATTCATCACCATCAACCCGCCAATCAATATCAGGGATGATGGCAGCACAATAAACGTTGTAATCAGGGTTACTTTCGGCGATGCTTTAGCTGCTTTTTCTTTGATCGATTCCTTTTTCAGCTTTCTCATTTCCTCGGCCTGCTGCCTGAACGTTTGTGAAATCGGTATTCCCAGCCGCTCTCCCTGAAGAAGTGACTTAATTAATATTTGAAACTCTTTACTTTCATTACGACTTAACAGCATTTGATAGGCTTCCCTTCTTGGCACCCCGACGTCAAGCTCCTGAATAAAACGGCCAAATTCCTCTCTAACAGGGCCATCAAAATAAGGCACAATATCTCTTAATGCCTGATCAAGTCCGACCCCTGCCTGCAGGGTGACACTCATTGTGTCCAGGAAATCCGGAAGCTGAAAGGACAATTCCTCCTGCCTGTTTTTTGCCTTCGATTTTATCCAGTAAATCACACCCGCATAGCCTAATAACGGATAAATGATAACGGTGAGCTCTGAAAAAGGAAGGCGCAGCATGAGGCTGATTCCGCCTAGCATTAAACCAATAATAGCCATAAATATTTTTAAGCCTTGAAGCCTCTCAACATTTAATTTATAAGGATAGCCTGCCTGCATGAGCCACTTCCTGACATCATGATTTTCACTGCTGAAATTAATTCGCTGACCTATATGAGAGAAATCATCCGCATATTGAAACAGCTTTGTTAATAAACGTTCCTTTTTGGATGATCCTTTTTCAAGCAACTGGAATAGGTAGGTTTGTTGTTTTACATCCTCTTTTAAATCCTGTTTATAAACCATAAATTGATAGAAGCTGCGTAAACTTAGTCCCAAAAATAACAGAGATAAAATTAAAAACACGACAATGAGGCCATCCATAGCATCACATCCTAATGTTTGTTACCTTTCGTACTAATAAAAAGGTTGCAACCGTACCGCCTATGAATAAGAGAGCAAGCAGGATACCAATCCCTGACAGTAAAGGATCAATGAAACCGTCGATGATATTGTTCATCATCAACACCAGAAAAACGGGGATTACAGGAACTAAATAGGAAATATACCGTTGTTCAGCGGTCATCGTTTTAATTTCCTGTTTGAGAATTTTGCGGTCTTCTAAGGTCTGACCCATTTCCTCTAAAATGGCTGATAAATTTCCCCCAGCCTTCTTTTGAATAAGTACAGTGGCAACAAAAAGCTTAAATTCCCGGTTATTCATGCGTTTTTCCAGCGATTGAATCGCACTGTTGAACTCAATGCCTAAAGAAAGCTCATGTGCCAGCTGCTTAAACTCGGCTCTCGCAGGGTCATTAATTTCCTGAGCAACCATCTGTATCCCTTGATTGAGAGTCATACCGGAGCGTGTAGCATTGGCAAGAATCCTGCAGATTTCCGGCAGCTGTTCGGCCATTCGCTCCTTCATCTTGTTTTTTCTTACCATAAACAGAAGCTTCTTTGCTGCCTCAATAAATAACAGAGAGGTGATGAAGCTAAGAAGAAACCTTAAGTGAAATAGGCTCGATAAGACAAAAATCAGTCCCATAAATGCTACAATTTGAGCCCCGAGGAATTCGGAAGGTGTTAGCGGGATGTTTGCAGATCTCAATTTTTTTAACATGGGCCTGGCTGCATCTGTCTGATCAAACCGGTCTCCTAATAAGACAATAAAGCTCTTTCTTCTTTCCTCTACATGGTAAAATTGCTCTGCCTGTTTCCTCCAATCCCTTTTTTCTTTACGGAAATCCAAGTAATAAAGGATTCCCACCAGAAACGATAACGCAGAAAAAGTAGCGATTAATGCTGCAGTCAAAACCTGACCTCCCTTCGATTTAATTGAAAAATAGAATCAGAGACTTGATTTCCAAACACTTGAATCCTTTCCAGACATTGCGGAACATAACCAGTCGGTTTATAAAAGCCTTTCACTTTCCCATCTTCGGTGATTCCCGTTCGTTTGAAAGTGAAGATTTCCCTCATTTCATGGGTGCCATCCTCATTTTTCTTAAGCTCTGAAATAGATACCATTTTTCTCGTTCCATCTGACAGCCGGTTTACTTGAATGACAATATCAATTGCTCCAATAATGTACTCTCGAATAATTCTGGAAGGAAGCTCCAGCCCAGCCATAACAACCATGGCTTCCACACGTCGAAGAGCATCATCTGGTGAGTTGGCATGAACGGTTGTAATGGAACCCTCATGGCCGGTATTCATAGCCTGAAGCATATCAAACGCCTCTCCGCCACGGACCTCTCCTACAATAATACGGTCCGGTCGCATTCTGAGGGAGTTTTTGACAAGCTTTCGTATGGTAATTTCACCTTTACCCTCTACGTTTGCAGATCTTGATTCCATGCCAACAACATTGGGTCGATCCAGCCGCAGCTCTGCGGAATCCTCAATCGTCACAACCCGTTCATCATGTGAAATGGAGGCAGCCAGTACATTCAACAGTGTTGTTTTCCCGGAGCCTGTTCCTCCTGAGATGAGGATGTTCAATTTAGCTTGAACAATTGCTTCCAGGAACAGCGCCATGTCATAATTTAGCGAGTCAAAACGTAATAAATCCTCCATTTTAAAGGGGTCCTTCTTGAACTTCCGGATCGATACGAGCGTTCCATTTAAGCTAACTGGAGGAATCACCGCATTCACACGACTTCCATCCGGCAATCTTGCATCAACCATTGGTGAACTTTCATCGATTCTTCTGCCAATGGGTGCAACGATTCGATCTACAACATGACGAATATGGTCATCATCCCGGAACGTCACCTGACTTTTTTCAAGCTTTCCAAAACGCTCAATATAAACCTCATCATATCCGTTAATTAAAATCTCCGTAATGGAATCATCATGAATCAGGGGCTCCAATGGTCCATAACCAACGGATTCATCCAATATACGGTTAATTAACATGGTTTTTTCCTGTCGTGGAATAATCACTTTTTCCTCGGACATAAATTGAGAAATGAGCTGTTCAATTTTTAACCGCATTTCCCCTTCACTTAGACTGGTCAAAGCTTCAAGATTTGTATCTCGCAACAGCCTTGCCTTATAGTGTTCCACTAAGTGTTCAATTTCGTTCGTTGCTGACTTCCCCTGAACCACCCTTTCCTTGCGTTTATCAAATAAAGATGGCATGATGTACCCTCCTTACAGAGAATCTATAAACCATTCGTCCTTTCGTTATTTAGGATTTAACACAGATTTGACAAATTTACGGATGTCTTTAGAAAATGGAATGAGCTTTTCTTTGGGCTTTTTACGAATCACTTCTCCCTTATTAACAAACGACTGCAGACCCTTGTAGTCATATCGAATCGTCGTTTTGATAGGGAAACGCAGGAGGTTCTTCAAATCCTTAATCTGCAATTCTTTATCCTTTGATAACTGGTTTACAATCATGGATAGACTTGATTGAAGGTGAATACCTAAGCGTTCACAGACCTCTTCAAAATTTTTTAAAACCTTTAGGGAGGTCGTTTCCGGAAGCAGTACATAGTAAATTTGATCAGACTCTTCAATCGCAGCAGCCGTCAGTGCACTCATTTGAGGAGGCAAATCAATGACACAGTAATCAAATGACCGCCTGCACGTCCTGAGTAACCGGCTGATAAAATCTTCATCCAGCTGCTCACCCACCTCGGCATCGCAGGGACTGATTAACACCTCGAGCTGGGAATTCTCTTCAGTCTGGGACACATTCCGAATGTGATTTTCATTCAGCTCCTGAATAACAGGCTTCAGGTCAGCAATGGAGCGGTTCGTGCTGATGGACATTAAGGTTTCAATACCGCCATATTGAAGATTTAAATCGATTAAAATGACCTCGGCTGCGGACTCCAGCTTTAACGTTTGCGCAAAAGTGGAAGAGATGAGGGATTTTCCTGTGCCCCCTTTTCCACTGTAGAAGGAGTAAATCTGACCTCTTCCTTTGCCAAACATAATCGGCTGCTCTTTTTCAGAATCCAATCTCATTTGATAGCTTTTTTGAATTGTTGGAAACCGGCTGATAAATAACGATAATTCCTCGGGCAAAACGAAAAACTCTTCCGCACCTGCTCTTGTAATATTTCGAAGCAGGTTAATATCGGATTCCGTCGCTAAAAAAATGGTAAAGGTTAAGGGATTAATCGATTTTATGTATTGAATTTGTTCCACAATATGGTCATTGCTGCTTTGAACCATGATCACGATATCTCTGGTCTGCCGGTTCACTTCCCGGGATACGTCCTCAAAGCGTACGACAGTGATTGTATTCTCGTCACGGTCAAAAGAGTTCAGCAATTGATTGGTAATGGTCTCATCCTCACTCACGAGTAAAATATCCAAATTACGGTCCATGTCCACGTCTCCTTGAATTTCCTGTTTCATGACTCATTCCTGATTACATCCATCCTGATCAGCCTGAATTTGATCCATCAGAGGCATTGGAATTTCCAACATTCGCCTTTAAAACCCGGATGTGCTCAGCATAATGCTGCACATGAATCAGTTCTTCAACCCTTTCTGCAGGAATAACCACACCGATTCCCAGCATGTTATTGTCTTTTGATTGCGCATGGTAAACGAGAACATCCTTCATAAAGGTTTCGGTCCTCTTCTCCCCCTCAATTTCTCTTGAAACAACAAGATCTACACGATCCAGTGGTTCAATGAATTGATCAAATGTGAGTGTTTCTGATGCCGGCAGGGAAACGAGTCGATTGTTCTCATCTCTTAGATGGGATACTGGTTTTATCATTTCTTCTGTAATAAGGTCCCCCTCGCCAAGTTGAACAACGGAAACCCGATTTTTTAAATTCTCCATACTGGTTATATGTGAATCTGTTACAAACTTATTGGGAATTTCCATCACTGTCACAGCCTTCTCACTTATTTCCTGTCTTGCCGGGATATTGTCATTAGCAACATAAACCTCGGTCATGCCGCCAAGCTCTGCATTCAGTGACTTTACTTTTTCATAAACGAAGTAACCTGCGACTAATGCCAAAATAAAAGCGAGAACTAGAAAGATGAAGGCTCTTTTCTTTGATTCAATCATATGCATTGTCTCCCTATAGAATCCTTATATAAAGTGAAATGTCTATCTGTGAGGGTCTCCACCCCTCCTCACTGCAGCCAACAATGTATAAACATCTAAATTTTAAAATTATAGTAATATTTAGTCAATTCAGCTCATTATTGGGTCTTTTTATCCATTCTAAGGGGCTAAAGTCCTGGTCATTTCGTTAAAAATAGAAAAATGATATGAAAAAAGGCGGGTGTATTCCATACGATTTATTCTATTCATGTCGAAACGCATTAAGAATCCTGTCGAAGTTCCACATAGTAGCTAAAAGGTACTAATTTTAAAGTTTTATATTTTTTACATAGAATGAAACTTCAGTTAATGTTTTTGGCCCATAATGTCAATCTCCATCAGTAGGAATTTTCTCCATCCACACTTATGGTTAGTTAAACTTATCAGGAATTTACTGGCCGTAAATCGAGTAGGAGGAGGTGATTAGACTCCGACCTTACACACCACCGTACGTACGATTCCTTATACGGCGGTTCATTTTTATATTAAGCATGTACTTTCTTGTAATGTTATAGTTATACACAGGAGATTAGCCCAAACCGGGCTAGTCTCTTATTTGTTATGGTCCTTGTAAGGACCCAAAAGTAAGCTATGCGGACTCCTCCTTTACTCGTGTAGCTATTCTTGTAGGCATCATATTTGTTCATACCTAGCTTAATTAAGTTCTTTCTTCGATTCTTCGGTGTTTTCCATTCTGTCCATATGCACGTTCTTAGACGAACTCTCGTGTGAGAGTCAATACGTTCTAGAAGCGTCTTCATATAGCCCATTTTAAAGTAGTGAATCCATCCTCTTATGTCTAATTTGGTGAATAATATCCTTTGTGTTTTCTATCATGTACAACGGTAGTTCCTTAGTTGTCATGCCATCTACACCTGCGACACCTTTGTTCTTGATGACTTGCCTTTGTGCCTGTTCAAGATTATCCCTTCTCAGAATCGATTCTAGAAGTTTCTCTTCATACATGCTTGTTATTTCCTTTCCTTCTTGTGAAGTCGGTATCCACTTTAACGCGATATGCCAGTGGTCTTTTTCCTCTTCCAATACAGATTTCCATAACGATAAAATTGTTCAGCCCTTCGCTTTTTCTAACTTTCGATAGACGTCTTCACCACTACGGCTTCGGCTGACTTCTCTTTACCCAAGCTTACATAGCTATAAGCCTTTGGCATAGATGATGAGACCTCCCCGATTAAGGTGTGGACTCTTTCGCTCCATCCATCTGCCATATTTACACCGTATGATATTGGGTAGCTATAGGACTTTGACTTCTTTAGCAGGCTTATCCTCATACGTTGCCTCTTATATGGTTTCTGTTCGTCAAACCAGAGTTTTGTCTAAGGCTTCCTTCAGATTCCACGTCACCATGGACACCCTTGCCTTCAGCTATGTGCTTACCGTTACCAGGTCGCACTCGGGACTTTCACCCGTTAGAGTCCACCCATGCCGGGCACACCTAAAGAGGCTGTTCCTGTTTCGGAACAGCCTTCTGCATCTTTCAATCTATAATTTTCCAGTATGCCGGTTTCACATTGTAATCCATGTCAAAGACAAAAGGTGCATCTTTCCCTACACCATCGTTATATTGTTCTGCACGGTCATCCAGCCATGTGTGATTGTCAGCAATACCCCAAAATGTGACACTACTGATTTTATCATCTAATCTTTCATAAAGTTCAAATATATCGTTATAACGCTCTGCCTGCCGTTCGAATTCACTATAAGGAATGTCTTTATATGTTTTATAGGCAGGTGTCGGCGGCCAGCCATAAAGGCTTACATCAAGCTCAGTGATTTGGTTATCTAAGCCAAGATCAGCAAACATATTGATGGAATCTTCCATTTCCTTCAAGGATGGCCATCCAATCTGGATATGGGATTGATGACCGATTCCATCAATTGGAACACCTTGTTCCAGCAAATCGTTTACTAAGTTATAAAGAAATGTTTTTTTTGGTTCAACTTCGGTATTATAATCATTAATATAGAGCATTGCATCTTCATCTGCAAACTTTTTGACGGTTTCAAATGCAACTTTGATATAATCTGTTCCTGTAATTTGATACCATGGTGATTCGCGAAGACCTCTGTCATTGGATGCATTTTCATCAATGACTTCATTGACAACATCCCAGGAATCAACATCATCTTTATAACGTTTCACAATCGTTTTAATATGTTTTCTCAGGCGCTTTAGCAATAACTTTTTATTCTTTCTCTTCTGTTTTGGGTCCGTAGCCTCTACCATCGGTTCCCCTTTTTTATCCAGAAAAAACCACTTTGGTACTTGGCTATGCCACACTAATGTGTGAAAACGTATTTCCATATCATGTTCTTTGGCAAACTGAATAATTTTATCTGCTTGCTCAAAATCAAATTTCCCTTCTTCCGGCTGAATGTTTATCGGCTTCATCACATTCTCTGCAACAATACTATTGTAGTGATGTTTTAAAATTTCTTCCTGAATCCCTTCCAATTGGTATGGCTCAACAGCAGCGCCAATTTCAAACGATTCTTCATAGCGTTCTTCAAGTGATGGTACTCCCAAGGCATTAATAGAACCAGAGTTTTTTTCAGCTAAAACAACATTGGCTCCGGTTGGAATGAGAAGAGTTAGAGCCATTCCAGTAAACATTAACTTACGCAGCCCTTTTCGCATAAATATCCCCTTTTCAGAAATTTTTAGAGAAACACAGTTAACAGATTAAACAATGCTGAAAGAAAGCGATTCCATTTTCAGTGACAAAAAGCTTTTTGTATACTGCTAGCAGCTATTATTTTAGCAACAGCCCAATAGTTTATCTATTGGATGAATAAAGTTTTTTCATGAAGAGTCAAAAAACGGTTAAATAGCCCCAAATATATAGTCCCTTTTATTACATTGATATCTATCAATTGAACTATTAAAACGGTATCGAAATTGTTTATTAATAACGAAATAACATTAATTGCTGATTCAATTGATTCGTTTTACGATATACTTCTTGATAAACCGCAAATAATTCCTTATACTTTTCTACATTTTCTGGAATGGGCTCATAAACTTCGCCCTCTTTCAAGAATACATCCGCGCAATCCTTCAAGGAATTAAACCAGTTACAGCCGTACGCTGCAAGCATCGCAGCACCCATGCCTGGTCCCTGTTCACTTTGCATCTTAACCATTTTTGCATTGAAAATATCGGCTTGCATTTGCAACCAGGATTCACTTTTTGCTCCTCCACCGATGGAAACAATCGTATCAATGGTTTTGCCATTTTCCCGAAAGATTTCTACTGATTCATTAAGGGAGAAGGTAATTCCTTCGATTACAGCCCGAACAAAGTGTGTCATTTCATGGGATCCATCCATTCCGATGAAGCTTCCACGAACATTTGCATCCACATGTGGAGTTCTTTCCCCCACAATATAGGGTGTAAACAAGAGTCCATTAGCTCCCACCGGGACAGTATCCACGTCTGCCAGTAACTCATTAAAGGAAATGTCTTTAGCAAATGTATCTTTAAACCAGGATAAGCTGTAGCCTGCTGCTAGAGTTACCCCCATAGTATAAAAGGCCTCGGGAGCAGCATGATTGAAGTAATGGGCTTTACCGCCAATATCCTTGTCACCGCTTGCTTCATAGGATAATACCACACCAGATGTACCAGTGCTTACCATTGTTTTGCCATCCGCTAAAATACCTGCCCCAATTGCACCACATGCATTGTCTGCTCCACCAGCAAAAACACGGGTCGAAAAACTTAAACCAGTTACTTCTGCCACACGATTTGTGATGGTCCCCACTTCCTCATGAGATCCGACTAGTGGAGGACAAATTTCCGGATTAATATCCAGGATTTCACATATTTCTTTGCTCCACATTTTTTCCGATACATTCAACAGTAACGTTCCTGCTGCATCTGAGTATTCCATATGCAGTTTACCCGTCAACTTTAAACGTACATAATCTTTTGGTAATACGAACGCATGAGCCTTTCGGAAAACCTCTGGCTCATGATTTTTCACCCACAGGATTTTCGGGAGTGTAAATCCTTCCAACGCTATATTCTTCGTGATGTTAACCAGACGTTCTTTTCCAACACGTTCATAAATTTCTTCACATTCCGCCGTTGTTCTTGTGTCATTCCAAAGAATAGCATTACGCAGAACTTCATTATTTTCATCGAGAAGCACCAGTCCGTGCATTTGTCCGGAGAAACTAAGGCCCTCAATGTCTTCCGGATTTCCGTCGAACCCTTCCAATAATTCGGTTATTCCGGCAGTTGTCTGCTCCACCCAGTCATTCGGGTTTTGTTCACTGTAACCGACTTTTTCCTGAAATAATGGGTAGGACTTGGACACTTCCTGCGTTACTTCCCCTTGCTGATTTACTAATAATAGTTTAACTGCACTTGTCCCTAAATCAACTCCGATTACATGTTTCATTCTTAATCTCTCCCGCCCTTAAAAATCAGTCACATCCACTAGTTATATAAAAGGATATTCATTTTGAATAAAAGGCGAAGACATTGAAGGAAAGGTCTGGTCTTCACCTTTCACCTTTTATGATTTATGTTATGTCCACACTATTTATATAGCTTATTCAGCAAATGCTGTAAGTAGATATTGATTAATTATAGCTTTAATGCGTTCCAGTTTACCAGATTCATTGCGGATTTCTTTTAATCCTAGCGCATGCTCCTCCAGTTTGTGGAAGTCTGCTTTGCCTTCTACAATGTCACGGCCGATTCCTTCTTTATAGGAACTGTAACGATCTTCCACCACATTTTCCAGCACTTTGTCATCGATAAGGCGCTGTGCTACTTTTAGTCCTACTGCAAAGCTATCCATTCCAGCAATGTGGGCATGGAACAGGTCTTCCGGCACAAAGGAACCACGGCGAACTTTTGCATCAAAGTTCAATCCTCCACGGCCCAAACCGCCATTTTTCAGAATTTCATACATTGCCAAGGTTGTGGAATAAAGATCTGTTGGAAATTCATCCGTATCCCATCCTAGTAATGGATGTCCCTGGTTCGCATCAACTGACCCGAGCATATTGTGAATGCGTGCATAATGCAATTCATGTTCAAATGTGTGCCCTGCTAGTGTTGCATGGTTTGCTTCGATGTTAAATTTAAAGTGATCCTGCAAATCATAGTTTTGCAGGAAAGCATAGCCGCTTGCTACATCAAAATCATATTGATGGGATGTTGGCTCTTTTGGTTTTGGCTCGATAAGAAACTGTGCTTCAAAGGCAATTTCCTTTGCATAATCAACAGCCATATGGAAAAAACGGCCTAAATTATCCAATTCCAGTTTCATGTCGGTATTGAGCAAGGTTTCATACCCTTCTCGGCCACCCCAGAATACATAGTTTTCTGCACCGAGCTCCTTTCCAATCTCCAATCCTTTTTTCACTTTTGCAGCTGCATAGGCGAATACATCAGCATTATTAGATGAACCTGCACCATGAACAAAACGAGGATGTGTAAAATTATTAACCGTATTCCATAACAATTTGGTTTTACTATCTTTCATGTACTCTTTAATCATTGCGACAATCGTGTCCAGGTTTCGATTTGATTCTGCTAATGTGTCTCCTTCTGGTGCAATATCTACATCATGGAAGCAAAAATATGGGACATTCAATTTCTCAAAGAATTCAAATGCAGCCTCTACACGGGCCTTTGCTAAATCCATTCCTTTGTATGTATCCCAAGGTCGTATCGCTGTACCTGCGCCAAATGGATCCGTCAAGTCTTCCGTGAAAGTGTGCCAGTAAGCAACACCAAAACGTAAAATTTCCTCCATCGTTTTCCCGCCAACTTTTTCATCAGGATTATAAAATTTAAATGCTAACGGATTCGTTGATTTCGGACCCTCATAAGTGATTTTGTTCATTTCTTTGAGATAAGCCATCGTCGATAACCTCCTTAATTTATAATCCACCCGAATGAAAGTATTTTCACAATTTAATTGTAACATTTATTTATTAGTTCGTCTATTGAATAAACTAAGTAGTTTTCCTTCTTTGAGCATTAAGTAATGGGAAATATATTGGACAAAATATCTTTTTGAGGTTACGATATGAAAAGGTAAAATGATACACAACCTTCAGTTAGTGAGAGCTTTTATTCCCTGCTGTCTGGTAGTTAAAACAACGGAAAATTACTGGACGTATACTCACCTCTGATCCTTCTTTTGAAAATCTGAAGCCAGTAGCGGAGATATATATAAACAATGAGTTAATATATAATAAAAAAAATCTTCTTCCATATTGCAGTTCTTTATACATAACTAATTGTTTTCTGATGACCCGCAAATCGAAATTCGTTACATATATGGGAGGATACAGTCTTGAATACAATTACCAGTACACTTTACAATATCATGGAATGGATTACGAAATTTGCTTATGTAAACCTTCTGTGGGTTACCTTCTCATTACTTGGAGGGATTATTTTCGGTTTCTATCCTGCGACTACTTCAATGTTTGCTATGGTCCGTGATTGGCTGCGAAATAACCCGGATCTCCCAGTCCTAAAAACCTATTGGAACTATTACAAGCAGGATTTTTTAAAAAGTAATCTGCTGGGGACTTTTCTAAATCTATTATTTATCCTTATTGCGATTGATGTCTATTATATTCAGCTTAATATAGACGAGCAAATGAGCTGGACCTATATCCCATTATTTGCATTTATGCTTCTTGTAGCCATATTCCTATTTTATATCTTTCCAAGCTTTGCCCATTATGATTTAAACAGTTTTGGATTATTAAAAAATGCTTTTCTTATCATGTTAATTAACCCGGTTCTAAATATCCTCATGACAATCTGTCTGGTTTCTTCCTTTTTCATTATGTGGCAAATTCCTGCATTATTATTTATATTCGGCGGAACTACTTACGCCTTTATCACTACCTGGTTTAGTCTTCAGGCTTTTGATAATGTACAACAAAAACAAGAAGATATTTAAAAAAAGAGATTTTGGCTTGAGTTCTAAACGACAGGAAAAGCTTTGAGTAATTTACATCACACAAGTAAATGTGCATACATTTTATGAGGAGTCGGCATGTATCAACTGCTAATAAAAAATAGCCTTTAAAAAAGACCACCTTATCTGTCTATTTTGAAAAACAGTCAGGTAAGGTGGTCTTTTTTAAAAGTAATCTAAGATACTGTCTATTATCTACTATCCTTTTACTGCACTTGCAGTAATCCCCTCCATAATCTTCTCACTGAAAAATAAGAAAGCAATAATAATTGGGAGTACACTAATGACCAGCGTTGCACCAATCGCTCCCCAATCAGTCATGTATTGTCCAATAAAGTTTTGAATTCCAACAGTCAACGTTTTGAATTTATCTGAACTGATAAATGTGTTAACAAAGACAAATTCGTTCCAGTTATAAATCATATTAATAATAACTGTTGTTGACATAATTGGTGCCGATATCGGTAAAATGATTCTGAAAAACATACGATGGATCGAACTTCCATCAATAATCGCCGCTTCTTCAATTTCTCGTGGTATTGTCGTATAAAATCCAAATAAAATCATGACAGTTATCGGCAGGTTATACGTTGTATATGTGATTACAATCGACAATGGATTATCAATTAAGTTTACATTTGTAAACATATTGTAAAGGGGTATTAAAGCAGAGTGGACTGGAATCATTAATCCAATCATGATAATACCTAATACAAGACCACTATATTTCCAATGCATTCTAGTAATTGCATAAGTTGCCATACTTGCAACCAGGATGGTTAAAACCGTTGCAAGAGCCGTAATCCAAACACTATTCCAGAAGTATATTCCAATTCCACCTTCAAATACTTTTAAATAATTTTCCCATTTCGGATCAGTTGGCAAAGCAAAAGGATTACCGGCAAAGTTTTCCTGATTACTCTTCAGTGAAAACAAAACCAACCAGATAATCGGAAAAATCTGAAATATAGCAACAAAAGCTAAAACAACATATAGTAAAATAAAACCGATTCTTCTCATTGTATGCCCCCCTATCAATACTGAATCTCCTCTTTGGTTGCTGTTAGCTTACGGATAATAAACGTCACAATTAAGGTAATAATTAATATTAAGAACCCTATTGCACTACCGTAACCAAAGTTATAGCTCTCAAAAGCTAATTTATACATGTAGGAAGCCATAACTTCACTAGCTCCATTTGGACCGCCACCTGTCATAACATAAATTAAGTCAAAATATTTTAGTGAACCTACAACAGCTAACACAATTGTTACCATAAACACATTTCGAATTAATGGAACTTTAATTTTAAGTGCAATTTGTAATGGTGAAGCACCATCAATTTTAGCTGCTTCAATCAGTGAATCTGGGATATTTTTCAGTGCTGCATAATAGATTAATATATAGAAACCAGCATATTGCCAAATAACTGGAATAAAGATGGCATATAACACAATACTTGTATCAGCCAGCCAGTTTGGCAAATTTTCCACACCGATTGCCGACAAAATGCTATTTACCATCCCGTTCGTTGGATTGTACATTTTAATCCATAACTGGGCTATTGCTACAGAAGAGAGTAACATTGGAATTAAATATATTCTTCTCAAAAGGTTTGCGCCTTTAATTTTCGAAGCTAAGATTAAGGCAACTGCCAGGTAAATAATTAAACTCAATGCAGAAAAAAGAGCAAGTAAAAAGGAATGAAGTGCACTTTCCCAGAACTTACCATCCTGTAATGCAACCTTATAGTTTTCCAGGCCAATAAATTCCATTACTCCAATTCCATCCCAGTCCATTAATCCAAAATATCCGGAGAGAATTAATGGAACCACAATGAGAATACCTATTAAGAAAAGCGCTGGAAATGTATATAAAAAAATAACCCATTTATTGGACATTATTTTGTTCATAGCATTCAACCCCATTTTTATTGTGTAACCTTATGCTGGATGGACTCTATAATAGTTTATGTGTTTAATAGGAATCCATTCTCTTAAGTAGAAAAGGACAATCCAAGTTTGTAGGATATGTCCTTTTCCAGTAAACCTGATTTACATTTTAGCCAGTTCTATCCTTCATCCGCCAAAGCCTCTTCATTTCTTTTTGCAAATTCCTCTGGTGTTATTTCACCACCAAAAAGTGCTTGAATTGCATCTAAGTGTACCTGTGCATCTTCCGCATTCATTTGCACATCTGCATACAATGTAATATTGTTTGCTGAATTTAAGTCATTTAACACATTATTATACATTTCTGGAAGTTCCATGGAATCAGTATCAACTTTAGTTGCTGGGATAATACCTACATCTGTTACCGATCTTTCGCCCCATTGTTCAACAAGGTAAGAGGCAAATTTCTTTGCTTCTTCTTTTACATCAGAGTTTTGGGAAACGAATAAACCAACACCTGTTCCACCTATATAATTGTCCTTATTACCATTTCCATCAGCAGTTGGGAACTTAAAGTAACCTACATTATCCCGAAACTCCTGTGAAACATCATCGTTTGTTGTATAGTTTGGAAGATCCCATGTTGCGATTAAATACATAGCTGCCTGTTCTGCCATAAACATGCTCTTGGCTTCTTGATCACCGATACCATTAAACCCTTGTATAAAGGCATCTTCTTCAACTAGCCCCTGTACCTCTTCAGCCGCTTGAACCAGTGCTGGGTCTTCAAAAGAACCTTCTCGATTAATTGCTTGGGTTAATACGTCTTCATTCCCACTGAGTCGATCAGCTAAATACATGTACCACATAGACCCGGTCCACGCATCCTTATTACCTAAAGCGATTGGATTGACACCGTTTTCATTTAACGTCGCAACAACCTCTTTTAACTCTTCCAATGTCTGAGGGGCTTCTAATCCATACTCATCAAAAATTGCCTTGTTATAGAAAACGTATGAAGTATTTAGCTCTAATGGCAACCCATAAGTTGTACCATCCACGGAAAACGCTTCTGTCGTTCCGGAAACAAAATCATCTTTATTAAGTATATCATCTAATGGTGCGTACATATCACCTTCCACATATGGCTTCATATATCCTGCAGCCCATGTCATACCAACATCAGGTAATTCATCTGAAGTGGATAGTACTTTAATTTTGTCTTTATACTGCTCATTACTTAAAACTTCAAGATCAATGGTGATATTTGGATTTTCATTTTCAAAATTTGATATGATATCGTTAACAACTTTGTGATGCTGAGCCGAACTCCCCTCAGGCCATAAATGCATAAATTTTACTGTTTTTGTATCACCAGAGTCGGATTCATTTGATGCATCTTCATCACCTGTACAAGCAGCAAGAACAAAAACGGAAACAATCAACACAAACATAAACGAAACCGCTTTCCTAACTTTCATAACCATACCCCCTGTAAATTATTAAAAAAATGCTTAGGTATAAGCTTTATCTATATATTACCAGAACTGCTAATTGTTTGTCTAGTGGATGAACAAAGTTTATAATAAGATTATAACATGCTATACTATGGCAATAATAAGAGAAAGAGTTGATACGAGATGACAGGAAAAAAAACATGGAACCAGCATGTAGTCAAAAAACAGAACAAAGGACTGGTTCTGGAAAGTATTAAACAGAACTCCCCTATTTCCAGAGCCGATATTGCGAGTTCAACTGGATTAAATAAGGGAACGGTTTCTTCTTTGGTTAATGAACTACTTGAAGAAAAAATGATTGATGAGTCAGGTCCTGGAGAATCCAAGGGCGGACGAAGGCCTGTAATGCTCTTTTTTAACCAGGTAGCTGGATACTCTGTGGGAATTGATTTAGGTGTCAATTATATATTAGGTATACTAACCGATTTACGTGGAAACATCATTTCTGAAAGAACATCCAATTTTATCAATTTAACCTACGAGGAAATTTTGAAAGAGTTATTTCAAGTCATTGATACACTTATTAAGTCTGCCCCTGAAAGTCCATATGGGATTGTTGGAATTGGAATAGGTGTACCAGGTATTGTGAACAGAGATGAGAAGATTTTACTTGCTCCAAACCTTGGCTGGAGAAATGCAGAATTAAAATCAACTCTTGAAAAAAAATTCAATGTTCCCGTAACCATTGAAAATGAGGCTAATGCTGGTGCTTACGGTGAGAAAAACTTTGGCATTGGGAAAAACAATCAAAACATTGTCTATGTCAGTGTAGGTATAGGGATAGGTGTTGGACTCATTTTGAATGGACAACTATATCGAGGACATAATGGTTTCTCCGGCGAATTCGGGCATATGACTGTTGAAGTGAATGGTTCCAAATGTAGGTGCGGCAATAAAGGATGCTGGGAATTATATGCTTCAGAACAATCCTTGTTGGGAAATACAGAACAGTCTGGTAATTTAAATCTCCAAACAGATAAAGACCATACCCTGGAAACAATCTTAGATCTTGCCCAGAACGGAGATAAAGAAGCTATTCAACGATTTCAAAATATCGGTCAATACCTCGGTGTAGGAATTAATAATATTATTAATATTTTCAATCCGGAACAAGTCATTATTGGAAACCGAATGGCTAGTGCGGAAAAATGGCTAAAAGAACCATTAAACGACTGGATCCATAATCAGACCTTATGGTTCAGCCAAAAAGACCTAAGGATTGATTTTTCCCATTTACTAACTCATTCTACTGCTTTAGGAGTTGCTGCGTTTTCTACAGAAGAATTTTTATACAATAATATCCATAAAGAAGTTACAGTAAGTTAACCATTTTAACTTTTCTCTCGTTCCGGACGGTATTGTATAAAGTTTTTCTAAAGGTACAAGACTGCATTCTTTTTAAACCATTTAAAAAGAATGCGATCTATAAGAATACATACTGGAGTGATGGAGAATTCCTTGACTCCAAATTACCTTCCCGCAATTTCTATTAGTTATTAAAAAATTTTAGAGAGGTGATAAATATGACAACAATACAAAATCCGATTTTAACTGGCTTTAACCCGGACCCAAGTATTTGCCGAGCTGGAGAAGATTATTATATTGCGGTTTCAACCTTTGAGTGGTTCCCTGGTGTTGGAATCTATCATTCTAGGGATTTAAAAAATTGGCGTCTCGTTTCCCGCCCACTTAATCGCTTAAGCCAATTAAATATGATGGGAAATCCGGACTCCGGGGGAATTTGGGCACCTGACCTATCTTATCATGATGGCAAGTTCTGGCTTATTTATACTGATGTAAAAGTAACGGATGGACAATGGAAAGATAGCCATAACTATCTGGTTACCTGCGACACAATTGACGGTGAATGGTCTGAACCAAGTTATATGAATAGTTCTGGTTTTGACCCGTCTTTATTCCATGATGACGATGGCAAAAAATATTTTGTAAATATGGTATGGGATCCGCGCGTCGGTAATCATAACTTTTACGGTATCGTACTTCAGGAATATGATCCGGCACAGAAAAAGTTAGTTGGCAAAAAAGAAGTTATTTTTAAAGGAACTGATGTAAAATTAACTGAAGCACCGCATTTATATAAGATAAATGGCTATTATTATCTACTGACTGCGGAAGGCGGAACGAAATATGATCACCAGGCAACCATTGCCCGATCCAAAGACCTTTGGGGACCATATGAAGTACATCCGGAAAATCCGTTAGTAACCTCTATGCCATATCCTAGAAATCCGTTGCAAAAGGCCGGACACGGATCAATTGTCGAAACACATACTGGAGAATGGTTCATCACTTATCTCGTTGGGCGTCCACTTCCAAAAGAAGGAGAGCCTCTGCTTGACCCACGCGGATTTTGCCCGCTTGGACGCGAAACGGCAATTTCCCGCCTTGAGTGGAAAAACGACTGGCCATACGTCGTTGGAGGTAACCAGCCTTCTCTGGAGGTTGAAGGACCTGATATAGAAGAAGCGAAATGGGAACAAAATGATAATAAAAAAGATGATTTTGATTCTGAAACAATAAGTATAGATTTCCAGACATTACGAATTCCTTTAGGTGAGGAAATCGCTTCGTTGAAGGAAAATCCAGGTCACTTACGCATTCATGGAAGAGAATCATTAACATCAAAATTTACGCAAGCATTTGTAGCAAGGCGCTGGCAGCATTTTACTTTTACTGCTGAAACAAAAGTGAAATTTAATCCGGAAAACTTTCAACAGGCGGCAGGCCTAGTAAACTACTATAATACAGAAAACTGGACTGCACTGCAGATAACATGGAATGAGGAAAAAGGCAGGATCCTGGATCTTACCACATGCGATAATTTTACATTTGATCAGCCGCTTCAAGGAAAGGAAATTGTTGTTCCAGAAAACGTGGAATATGTTTACTTTCGCGTTAATGTAAAGACCAATGTCTATACGTATTCTTATTCCTTTGATGGGACAAACTGGACAGAGATTCCTGTAGAGTTCTATTCCTATAAATTATCGGATGACTATATTCGCGGTGGTGGCTTCTTTACCGGAGCATTTGTCGGTATGCAGTGCCAGGATACATCCGGAGAAAACATAGCAGCTGACTTTGATTATTTTGTTTATAAACCTGAATAATTTTCGTAAACAGGCCAGTGTAAGTTCCGGCCTGTTTTTTATATATCCACTAGTAGTGATGCTATGCCGTTGACTTGGCCTCGACCAATGCCTTTTTCTCCCACTTACGACTGCGCCAGCGGAATAACATAATAATTCCACGGAACCACTCATCTACTAACATCGCAATCCAAACCCCAATAAGCCCAAATTCTAAGTGTACACCTAATATATAGGCCAACGGGACACTAATTCCCCACATTGAAAGAATCCCCATCATGACGGGAAATTTTGCATCCCCCGCCGCCCGCAAGGCACTAATAATAACTAGATTAAACGTTTTTCCAGGCTGAAGAATAATTCCAATGACTAGCAGCATAGCACCACCTGCAATAATCCCTTCTTTATTTGTGAAAATTTGCATCAAGTTCTCCCCAAAGAAGGCAAATATGATGGACGGTATGATTGTGAAGATCAAACCATATTTAAGTCCACGAAACATATTATGATAGGCTGCTTCTTTTTCACCAGCACCAACTAGCTGACCGATATAAATTTGCATCCCCTTTGATATCGACATCGATAATACGGTAATCAGAGCCATTAAATTTTCTGTATAGACTTTCTTTGCCATAGCACTGGCCCCTAAAAGCATAATGAAGAAGGTAATCGTGATCTGGCTGGTATTGTAGGATAGATGCTCTCCTGCTGCCGGAACACCAATCCCCAATATTTTTTTCAAGTACTCAGATTTAAGTTTAGTAAAATCACACCAGGTCAACTTAATCTCTACTCGTTGGCTAACAATCCAAAATAGCACGAACATGGCCAGTGTACGACTAATCATTGTCGCAATAGCAACCCCTGTTACATTTAGCTGAGGAACGCCTAAAGCTCCAAAAATAAACAGATAGTTTCCGAAGATGTTGAGTACATTCATCGCCAGTACAACTAACATAACATCTTTTGTATGTCCCATAGCCTGTAAAACCGAAGATACAGTAATCACCATCGCTTGTGTAAATAAAGTTCCACCTACAATGGCCATATAAACAGCACCGTATTCCATTAAATCTGATTCTAAATTAAACAGACTCAAAAAAGGGTAGCGGAAACTTGCAATTATGATACTGATAAATAGCCCAAATAATAGATTCACAACAATTGCATTGGCAATGGTGATGCTGACATCTTTTGGCTTATTAGCCCCAACAAACTGTGAGACCACTACTCCGGAGCCCATGGCTGTAAAGTTAAATAGAACAAAGGTTAATACCATAATCTGGTTGACCACACCAATAGCCGCTACCGCTCCATCAGAAATAAAGCTAATCATAAATACATCTGCAAAATTCATCATCGTCTGCAAGAGTACTTCTATAAAAATAGGCCATGTAATCGTAAATAAACGTAGCTTTGCTGCCATGGATTGGTTTGGCATTTTTGTTCATCCTTTATCATGGGATTGAAGATTATTTCCTTACCCACTTTCTTTTGAAAAATAAATAATGATAAATCGTTTACATATAAAAGACAGTATCATATAGCAAACATTTAATCTACTATACCAATACTCTTTTTAATTTAGCTTCCTCACCTATCATTTACATCCTACGTTTCGACACGGTTCCATTAGTTAACAAGAAACATAATTAATATTTGCCGCAATAAAGGGCTAACCCAGAAGTTATTGGTCCGTAACTTTTGGTGTTAGCCCTTTTAATTTCAATGGTATTCCCCATTTCTCATTGCCCATAACTTCTCCTATCATTTGGCTACTGATTAGCCACCATCACAAATCATCAAAACCGTTCAAATCACTTGTTTTCGTATACTGTCGCGATTTTTGCTCAAAAAAATCTGTTTTGGTACCGTCAAAGTTATCCGCATAAGCACGGATCCATTTCATCGGATTTTCTGTATAATCCGGATAAATCTCACTCAGCCCCATCATTCGCAGCATTTTATTCGCGCGGTATTTAATATAGCCGGCCAATTCGTCAAGATCAATCCCATGGATATCGGCAAGGACATACGCTGACCATTCGATTTCGTGTTCTACCGATTGACGAAAGCTGCTGTACACCCATTCAGAAAATTCCCGAGTGTTCCATTCCGGGTTCTCGTTCAATACTGCGCGGAACAATTCGGTTATAAAGCGGCCGTGCTCCAGCTCATCCCGGTTAATGTAGCTAATCATTGTTGACGTACCGACCATTTTATTCTGCCGGGCCAGATGATAGAAGTAAGCAAACCCCGAATAAAAAAACATTCCTTCAAGAAGCGCCGAATAGACGATGGTTTTCAGGATATTTTCCATGGACGGCTCCTCAACAAATGCATTGTATTGCCCCGCTATCGCCTCATTTCGTTTAAGCAGAACCGGATCCTTGCGTCCAAGCTGAAAGGCCTCGTTCTGTTTATCCAGCGAAACGACTGATGACAAAACATAGGAGTAGCTTTCATTATGCACGGCTTCCTGCTGAGCAATCACGGCCATGATTGATTGAACAGATGGATCGGTTGCATAAAGAGATAGAATCAGTGCAGTCCGGGTCTGCGGTGCGTCAAGCGTTGATAAGAGACCGATAATTTTTAAGTATGCGTCCTGTTCCGCTAACGTCAGCGATTTAAACTGCCGCAAATCCTCCGCCATATTGATTTCATCCGCCTGCCAGTAGTTGCCTAAGAGTCGCTTATACATTTTATACCAATGAGGATAAGCGATATCGTTCCAGTTTAAAATACCGCTTGACTTCCCGTTGAACAGGGATGTTGATTTATTGGGATTCAGTGGTTCCAGCGTTTTTGCTTTCTCAAGAAAGAGTTCTGACATCGTAAAGTACTCCCTTCAGCCATGTTATCACGCGTTTTTCCTGTGATCCTCGTGGAGACTGTTCAATTTTCAAGCCATCCCACCGGCTTTGATAGAACCTTGCCAGTTTATCGACAGCAAGACAATACAGATCATCCCCGCCGAATTGCGTATCTCCAGTACCAAATACAGCAACATGTTCAGGCTTATAGCCAACTTCCAGCACGAAATCCTTAACCTCATCAGGTGTTGCCCCCATTTCCCAGGTGAATGTCCCGATAAAAATCAGATCGTATATAGAGACATCCACAGGCAGATCAACACCAATCCTGTGCATGTCAACACTAATCCCGGCATTTTCGAGATAATCAGCTATGATTTCGGCTGTTTCCTTGGTGTTTCCACTGTAAGATAAATAAGCCACTAATGTCCTCAACTTTGGCACCACTCACACTCTTCAACATCATTGGCCGTTGATCTTACATAGTACGTTGTTTTCAGTCCTTCCTTCCAAGCCTGCAAATGCAAATCAAGAAGAAAGGATGCCTGAATCGTATTCGGCACGTAAAAGTTGAAGGAAATGCTCTGATCAATATGTTTTTGCCGGACTGCATTCTGTCTGACTGACCAGCGCTGATCCAGAATATAGGCTGACCTGCGATAGGTCTCATACGTATGATGATTCAGCTCCGGAGCGGTTACCGCAATTTTGAAGTCCTTCTTTTCTTCAAAATAAAAGGGCTTGAATACTGGATCAATGCTTGCCGTAGAGCCTGCAATCATGGAAGTGGATGAATTTGGGGCAACTGCCATCAGGTAACCGTTACGGATACCATAAGTAGCCACATCCTGCTTCAATTGATCCCAGCTATCTCCTGCATAACCTTTATCAGTAAAGTACTGACCTGTATGCCACTGACTCCCTTTAAACGCCGGATAGGTGCCTTTAACCCGACTCAGCTCCATGCTTGATTTAATGGTCAGGAAGGCAATCTTCTCATAGAGTCTGTCCGCATAATCAACAGCTTCCTGTGATTCCCACGAGATCCGTTTTTTTGCCAGCAGGTGGTGCCATCCAAATGTACCAAGTCCAACTGCGCGATACTTTTGATTCGTCCTTTGGGTCTGGGGTAGTGGCAGCGTATTGATGTCGATCACATTATCAAGCATGCGAACCTGGATGGGGATCAGTCTCTCCAGTACTTGATCCGGTACCGCCCGTCCGAGATTAATCGAGCTCAAATTGCAGACAACAAAGTCCCCGGGTTTGTACTTTTTAACGATAGTCCCATCCGGTTCCGTCAGCTCTTCCAAAAGCTCCGTCGGCGACTGGTTCTGTGTTATCTCCGTACACAAATTAGAGCAGTAAATCATACCTTGATGCGGGTTATTATTTTTTCGATTCACCTCGTCCCGGTAAAACATGAACGGGGTACCGGACTCAAGCTGTGATTTCATAATCCGTTTCATAATATCGATAGCTGGAACTACCCGTTTCGTAAGCTGATCCGATTCGACGCACTCCATATAGCGCTCCCTCCACGAACCTGCACCTCTCTCCTCATCATAGAATTCCTCAAGAGAATAGCCCATTACCTGGCGTACTTCATGGGGGTCAAACAAGTACCAGTCGCCCCGGTTCTCCACCTGCTCCATGAAGTAATCCGGCAGACAGACACCTGTAAAAATATCATGTGCACGCAGCCGTTCATCCCCGTTATTCAGCTTTAAATCAAGAAAGGCTTCAATATCTGTATGCCACACATCGAGATAAATCGCAATCGCGCCTTTACGTGTACCTAGCTGATCGACACTGACCGCTGTATTATTAAGCTGCTTAATCCACGGTACGACACCACTTGACATATCCTTAAATCCTTTAATTGAGCTCCCACGACCACGGACCTTTCCCATATAGACACCAATCCCGCCACCATTCTTGGACAGTTTGGCAATGTCTGTATTGCTGTCGTAAATCGACTGAAGACTATCATCCACGGTATCGATGAAGCAGCTGGATAACTGACCATGCGTTTTACCAGCATTCGTAAGTGTAGGTGTGGCAACAGTCATGTATAAATTGCTTAATGCCCAATACGCCTCAGCAACATACCGACGACGATCAGCCGGGTCCTCCTTCTGCATGAGATGCATAGCAATAACCATCCACCGCTCCTGAGGCAATTCATAGGTTCTTTTTTCGTGATCACGGGCCAAATAACGGGTTGCCAGCGTATACAGGCCAAGGTAATTAAACAGCAGATCACGTTCGGGCTCAATAAGGCCTGCATAGTAGTCAATTTCTTCCTTAGGGTATATTTTTAAAAGCTTTTCCGTGTAAATGCCCTTATCTGTCAGTATTTGAATTAATTCATAAAAATTCCCGTAGCACACACTTGGAGCGTAATCCCTGTTCGATGCAGCCTGGTAGTACAGATCATCTAAATAGATTCGACTGGCGACAAATGTCCAATCCGGGCTGCCTTCATCTATATGTTCAAGTGCACGTTTAATGAGATCATTCGTTTTCCTGGTGCCAGTCCTATGTACCATTTCTATAAAGGAATCTTTATCCACATGTAACCCTTGCATAATCCAATCGATCCATTTTGTCTGGGTATCTGTCAAAGCAGTCGTCATTATTTTTCCTCCCTAAAAAAATTAAAACCGCTCACCCCAGGGATGAACGGTTATAAAGGAAACGACAGATTATATGAACCTTGTTCTGTCGTTTCATTCTCTCTTACCCCGGGGAAACGAAACGTCCGAGCTGCGGCAGGTCTCCTGACTTGTGCTTCAGCCTACTAGGGGCCTTCCCATATGAAAACCGTAAAGCCATTCATACAGTGGATATCCCGTTCGTCCACACTCACAGTTGCGGGGACAGTTCCGGATTCTCACCGGATTCCCTTTTAAGACATAACTGTCACCACAGCTCGCGAACACTATATATAGTGATAATTTTTATTTTTTAGCAATATATTGTATCTATTAAACTATCACAGTTTTTGCATAAGTTCAATCATCGATTATTAATAGCCTGGTAAAAACGATATTTCATACCAAGGCCAGCTCATTCCCGTATAGTTCCAAAGTAGGATTTTTATAAATTTCGTAAGCGCTTACAAAGTTTGACACAAAAATGGTTTTGGTAAATGTTATCTTCTAATTACTACTCAAATATACCTATGTTTCCATTAAGAAAGAAATAGAAATGGAGAAAGGCTTCCAGAATTCTTCAAAAAGATAATCGTACAAGCACACAACCAATGCCTGGACTAATGATCCTGCTTTATTAAAGGGGGGGATTCATACAGCTCTTTAATGCAACTTCATCAAAAGAGTATTTCAGTCAGTATCAGCAGGAGTTCAACCGTTATGAAGTACTTCTCAGCGTATAACAGAGGTACTATCACTTTTAGGAGGGTTATCATGGCAGGCAATCGAGGTGTCGTTTATGAAGGTCCCGGAAAGGTTTCGGTTAAAGACATTGATTTTCCCGATTTAGTGTTAAAGGATGGTCCAGGTGTTCCTGCTTCTAATGTGGGACGCAAATGTGAACATGGTGTCATTCTTAAGGTTATTACTACGAACATATGCGGCAGTGACCAGCACATGGTGCGCGGACGTACAACAGCACCTGAAGGACTGGTTCTTGGACACGAAATTACTGGTGAAGTCATAGAAGTAGGAAGAGACGTCGAATTTATTAAAAAGGGAGATATTGTTTCTGTTCCATTTAATATTGCATGCGGACGTTGTGATATGTGCCGTCAACAAAAAACACATATCTGTACAAATGTTAATCCCGAGCGCCCTGGTGCTGCTTACGGTTATGTAGATATGGGAGGATGGGTTGGAGGACAATCCGAGTATGTCATGGTTCCATATGCGGATTTCCAGCTCCTCGTCTTTCCTGATAAAGAAAAAGCCATGGAAAAAATACTGGACTTAACCATGTTGTCCGACATTTTTCCAACAGGCTTCCATGGCGCCTATTCAGCCGGGGTAAAAGTGGGGTCAACCGTCTATGTAGCTGGAGCTGGTCCTGTCGGCTTGGCTGCGGCCCATTCGGCTCAACTATTAGGAGCCTCCACTGTTATCGTAGGCGATTTAAAAGAAGAGCGACTGGAACAAGCCAGAAGTTTTGGATGTGAAACCGTTAATCTTAGTAAACATGATCGTTTAGGTGAGCAGATTGAACAAATCCTGGGTGTACCGGAAGTTGACTGTGCTGTCGATGCCGTTGGTTTTGAAGCATCCGGCCATGGAGCCAACGCAGGAGAACAGCCGGCAACCGTTTTAAACGCCATTATGGATATCACACAGGCAGGTGGACAGCTCGGCATTCCGGGTTTATATGTAACGGAGGATCCCGGAGCAGCTGACACAGATGCACAAACAGGATCATTAAAAATACGGCTCGGCCTTGGGTGGGCAAAAGCACATACATTTGTCACCGGACAGACTCCTGTCATGCAATATAATCGTCACTTGATGAAATCCATTTTCTCCGGTAAGGCGCAAATTGCCAAAGCTGTTAACGCAACAGTTATCAATCTCGATGAAGCCCCGCAAGGCTACAGTCAGTTTGATAGTGGCGTTGCCCGGAAATTTGTTATTGATCCACATGGTTCGATTCGCTGATTTAAACGTATATTCTATAAGGAACGTTTTAAGGAGCTGAAAATGGCACTGTGCCCTTCAGCTCCTCTCTTATTTCCCCTGACTTTATTCCCCCGCATGCCGTTTCTTTTCTCTTAAAAAGAACGAAAGTATCAATCCCGTAATGGCAAATATAAAAGCAACCAGAAAGGCTGTTTTTACACCGTTCAGATAAGCGGAAGGATCCAATGCTTCAGAGCCGGCAGCTGTTCGACTGATAAAGGAAATAATAAAGGTTAACCCCAGCGATCCTCCAAATTGCCGGGCCGTATTGATAACCGCTGTTCCATGCGAAATCAGGTGATCAGGCAAAGCATTAATACCTGCCGTCATAATTGGCATATTAATCATGCCGACACCTGCCATAGAAAGCATAAATAAGACGATGGTCATGACGAACGGTGTATCAAGTTCAAGAATCAAGTGAAAACCAAGTGTGCTTAGACAGAGTAAAACAAAGCCGATGATGGCAATCGTTTTCCCACCGTATCGATCAAACAATTTCCCTGCAAACAGAGACATTGATGCAAGGGTCAAAGCTCCAGGCATCACAATCAACCCACTATAATAAGCTGAATATTGCTGTGCGTTCTGGACATACATTGGCAAAATGGTCTCTGTGGAAATGAGTAAGCTGAAAGAGAGCACTGAAATAAACGCTACAAGCGCAAAAACAGGTACTTTAAGTACACGCAGCTCCAAAATCGGACTCTTTAACCGCAACTGTCTGCGCGCAAATAATCCTATTGC
This sequence comes from Salinibacillus aidingensis, assembly GCF_039522525.1. GTDB lineage: Bacteria > Bacillota > Bacilli > Bacillales > Alkalibacillaceae > Salinibacillus > Salinibacillus aidingensis. Next base: position 51,399 of record NZ_BAAADO010000005.1, on the reverse strand, counting down.
CAGCATACCTGCAATCACACTGCCAAGCGCACCAGCATCTGTTATTCCTGCCTCTTCAGCCCTGTTAAACCCGTAAAGAATTCCTCCAAAGCCAATGGATGACCATAATATAGATAAGACATCGATTTCCGTCTTCCGCTGTTCTGTAATATTACGCATAAACAAAAATACGCAGGCCAGAATACAGGCTGCAACGAAAAGGATTAAGAGAAACAATGCGCGCCATTCAAAATAGTTAATCATAAGACCTGATATGGGAGGACCTATCGCGGGAGCCACGTTAATCACGAGTCCTGCCAGCCCCATCGCAGCCCCTCTTTTTTCTTTGGGATATAGAAGAAACATGATGGTCTGCATTAAGGGAATCATAATTCCTGAGCCAATGCCCTGCACAATACGTCCTGCTATCAGGAATGGAAAGGAAGGCGCAAAAAATCCGAGCAATGTCCCTGCAAAAAACAGAAGCATTGCACTCATCATTAATGTTCTGGTTTTAAACCTGTCAATGAAATACGCCGTTATCGGAATAAGTATGGCAGCTGTTATCATATAACTGGTCGTCAGCCATTGAACGTCAGTGGAATCAATCGCAAACTCATCCATAATTTTTGGAAAAGCTGTAATGAGCAGAAATTGCGTAAGCACCGATAAAAAGGCTGCAGATAATGTAGTTGCGATTATTAATCGTCTATGTAAAGGTGATAAGTCCACCGTATTCATACTGTTGCCGCTCCTTTCCCATCCTCATAGCCCGGCCCATCTCATGAATTCATTAGCGATAAGCTGTCAGCCTCCTATCCTGTAAAAGGAACAATGAATCTATTCATCAAGAGCTCTCGATTTCTTATGATAAACGAAACTTGATGGATATACGTATATTTTGCTTCTTTGAGGAGAAACTATTTCGTAAAGTTTTCCATTTACATAGGATATCAAAATACAGCCTGTAAGTTCCAACTAAGGAGGTATGAGAAAAAAATGTTTAATGACAGTGCGGAAGAGCTTGCAAACAAAATATATGAGGAACAAAAGAAGAAGAATGAGGAAGCGATTAATGAGGCCAAAAAAGATATGAGCGGGAATTAAAAATGGTTAGGATCCCCTAACCATTTTTTTGTCTATTGTCTTTTTAAATCTTTATTTATGGCTCGAGTTTTGGTTATCTGAATCAGTCTCCTTGTTTCCCCGACCAAATTTTCGAATGATTTCAAGACAGAGCCAAAACAATTGAAAGCTTGTCTCCAGGTTCAGCCTCCCATTATTTGTATCTAAATTCAGTTTTTCCCGTTCTTCTGCATCGGTTTCATCCAGGTGAATATTAACAATCCATTGCTCCCCGTTTGTTAAGTCCATTCTTTTTGAAATGATGGTCCGGTCTTCTGAGGGTAACATTTTGTCTGTTCTATTTTTCAAAACGTTTATCAGGTGCGACGGAGAGCTATCCAGGCTGACACTGCTCCCTAATTTTTCAGGCTCTAAACCCTTTCCGTCAATAAATGAGATTGTCTGTCCGTCAATTTTATACAAAGAATAATCACAGCCAAAGTCCAATTGACTCAAGGTTAATTCATCTTTTATAAGTGTTGATAAATTATTTCTGAGCTGACGGAGAAAACGACTCATTTTGTTGTAACGCTCTTTGAAATGGTAAAAACCATCCTGAGTCTCCTGTAAATTTTCGATCAGTCTCTGAATATGTTCGCTATAATCCATTAATTTTTTCTGTGTTTCTTCTGTATCCTTCTGTAGATCCTTAAAAGAGAAATCCCGTTTATCAATAAAAGGTAAAAACAAACGATATTCCTCTTCCTTCACCTTTTCATAAGCCTCCAGATTCATCTTTTTCTGTTCAACCCTGGACAAGTCAATCACTGCATATAAGTAAATGATCCATATGAAGAACACAACTGAGGTTCCGACTAAAAGATAAACAACATATGGCTCCGGCAATAATGTAATACTCAAAGAAATACCCAGTATTCCGAGCAGCTTTACAATCGTCATCATCATACGGTTTATTGAAAAAATTTTTCCCAGCATTGCTTTAACCAGGGAACTGAGCTTTAATTTATTTCTTCTTGTTGAATGAAAGGCATTATGAAGCTCATTAACATAATCATCGATGTTCTTTAAGTCATCCTGCATTTTTGAACTCAAAAAAATATCCCTCTTTCTTTTGAGTTTTATTCCATCCTATTACAGCTTCCGGAATAATATTTATGAAATTCCGATATAATTCGGTTTTCTCAGGATAGTGGATGACTGAACAAACAAAGAAAGGCCTCTTCCAAAAATGTATGTTTGCATGGGCAAATACATTTTGAAAGAGGCCTTCTCTAAGAAAATATTTAAGGGTTTAACCTGTTACTGTACCTGCATCAGCCGGATCTACTCCATGACGGTAGTAATCAGCATGAATTGGCTCAAGCGGTTTACGTCCAAGGATGATATCTGACGCTTTTTCCGCAAGCATTAACACAGGTGCATGGATATTCCCGTTTGTTACATATGGCATAGCGGATGCATCAACCACACGCACATTGTCGAGCCCATGGACTTTCATCGTTTGCGGGTCCACGACAGACATAGGATCTGACTCAGGTCCCAACTTTGCTGTACAGGACGGATGAAGGGCTGTTTCCGCATCCTTGGCCACCCAGTCCAGGATCTCCTCATCTGTTTGAACGGAAGGACCAGGAGAAATTTCACCTGAGTTGTAAGGTTTCATCGCTGGCTGAGACATAATTTCCCTTGTCACTCGAACGGCTTCCACCCATTCGCGACGGTCCTGTTCGGTTGAAAGATAGTTGTAGACCATGCTTGGATGCTCTTTAGGATCCTTTGAACGAATCTTTAATGATCCACGGGCATCAGAGTACATCGGTCCAACGTGGACTTGGAATCCGTGTTTTGTAGCCGCTTTTTGTCCATCGTACCGTACAGCAACCGGGAGGAAGTGGAACATGAGATTTGGATAGTCAACATCCTCGTTTGAACGTACAAATCCTCCACCTTCGAAATGGTTGGTTGCCGCAGGGCCTTTACGTCCTAGTAACCACTGTAAGCCGATCCAAGGCATCCGAGCTTTATTTAAGCTAGGCTGTTGGGAAACCGGTAATGGACAGGAATACTGGATGTAAACTTCCAAGTGGTCCTGAAGATTTTCCCCTACACCCGGCAGGTTAACTTTTGGCTCGATACCAACAGAGCGCAAATGTTCAGCGTCACCTACACCAGAAAGCTGAAGCAGCTGTGGTGTATTGATGGCACCTCCAGCAAGAATCACTTCGCCTGCATTGACATGATGAGTCTTTCCGTTTCGCTGATAGGTCACACCACCGGCACGTTTGCCTTTAATGTCGATGCCTGTAACGAAAGCACGTGTTTTCACTGTAAGGTTCGGGCGTCGCATCGCCGGACGTAAGTAAGCACGTGACGTTGACATCCTTCTTCCTTTATAAACATGTTTATCAAATGGGCCAAAGCCTTCCTGACGATACCCGTTTACATCAGGTGTTCGGGAATAGCCAGCTTCGACTGCTGCATCAAAAAAAGCTTGGAACAATGGATTTGTCGCAGGCCCGCGTTCCAATTTAATCGGACCATTATGGCCACGAAGCTCATCATCCGGATCTGATCCCAAGGCATTTTCCAGGCGTTTAAAATATGGAAGGCAGTGGGCAAAGCTCCACGATTCCATGCCCGGATCGGCACCCCAGCGCTCATAGTCCAGTGGGTTCCCCCGCTGATAAATCATACCGTTAATGGAACTCGAACCCCCAAGCACCTTTCCTCGAGCGTGCTTGATACGGCGACCATTCATATAAGGTTCAGGATCAGATTCGTATTTCCAGTCGTAGAAGCTTTTTCCTGCCGGGAACGGTAAAGCTGCCGGCATCTGAATTAACAGGTCCCATGGATAATCACTGCGGCCAGCTTCCAGGACAAGAACACTTCTCTTTCCATCTTCACTTAAACGATCGGCAAGTACAGAACCTGCACTGCCTGCTCCAATAATGACATAGTCAAATTTTTCGTTCATATTCCAGACCTCCTTAATTGTTGAAAAAACGAAGAGTCAAAACCAAATAAACATAATTCATTAAAATTTGCTTTAGGATTAAGATTAGTTCCATACATTGACTTCTTCGTACACGATGATGTTTATCTAAAATTTCTACACCCCGATTAGAATCAGGACTCGAAATGCCAATAAAAGATCAGGTGGTTCTTTGTATTCATCCAATCCCCACCTGCATCACTTACGGCCCAGGGTGAGACATATGAATTCCACCTCTGCCCGAATTGCTTCTTCATTAACTTTGTTAAATATTTATTTAACATATTGAATATTTTAAATATACCATAGTAAAATTTTTTTGTAAACCTGCGTCTATTCTCTTTTCATTTTTTGACATTTGCTCCAGTTAGGTTTTTAATAGTGGTAGATAATTAAATTTATATTGAATTAATTGAACCTGTAAAACATATGGAGAAAGGTGAGATTTTCCTTGGGAGAAGTGGATGGTAAGCAGAAGAAAGCTGAAGAATTGGTTGACCAGGCAGAAGGTGCAGTCATTAACTCAATTTCCGAGACCATGGATCTGTACGGGGTCACTCCGTCCATTGGCAGATTATACGCAACGATGTATTTTAAACATAAACCGATGACACTTGATGATATGAAAGATGACCTTGGCATGAGTAAGCCAAGCATGAGCACGGCCGTACGTAAATTACAGGATATCAATATTGTCCAGAAGGTATGGAAAAAAGGATCACGGAAAGACTTGTTTCTGGCCGAGAAAAATTTCTTTCAATATTTCTCCCTGTTTTTTGGTGATAAATGGGAAAGAGAAGCGAAATTGAATCTTAACGCGATTAACTACGCAGAAGAGAAGCTGCAGCAAGTCCTGGATGATGAGGAAGCAGGAGAAGATTTAAAGGAGCGAGCGGAACAGGACATACAACAGCTGGAGGACTACAGAAAATATTGTCACTGGCTGGAGCGACTTGTCCAATCTATTGAATCCGGTGAGATTTTTGAGTTTTTACCGATTGAGGAAGAAGATTCAGCTAATAACGAAAACAAATGAACACTCCCAAATTTGAAATGAAATGACGTAACCTAATTTCTAACTCAAAATAATTTCCAGCAGTAAAAAAGCGATGCTTCTTTTAAGCATCGCTTTTTCTAAATGGTGAGTAAAAAACCATGGCCTTCTTCGGTACATATCCATGGTGCGGTAGGTGTTAATTAGTTGGGTTAACGTTAAGCAGGTTCAAACGGCTCATCCTCCAGTTTAAACGGGAATTCCTGGGGAGGAACTGTCGGATCCCTTCATCACTATAGCCTGCCTGCAATCTTTTTTCATCAACAATAATAGGACTTTTAAGTAACTTCGGTTGTCTGTGAATCAATTCAATGAGCTCCTGAAGTGATAATTCATCAAGGTTAAGATTCAAATCTTTATATGCCTTAGACCGCGTGGCCATAATTCCATCGGTCCCATCTTCTGACATGCGTAAAATATTATGAATTTCACTTACAGTTAGAGGTTTATGTAAAATATTCCTCTCCACAAAAGCTATTTCATTCTGTTCCAGCCACTTTCTCGCTTTCCTTGTTGATTTACACCCTATTCCATAAATCGTAACCGTCATTGGGAGTCCCCCTTTCATTTTTTGAAGGCTTAGGTTTCCTGGTAGACACCATGTTTTAATAATTCCATCTGAACTTTAAATTGTTCAGTTGCCTCATCATCCGATAATTTATTCGATAATTTTACAATTATATTATGGAAGGCTACAGCAGACATCACTTGCAGAATGGAGAGCAAATCCTCATCCTCTTTAACCTTCAATTTTTCTCTGTTAATGGATTCAATCACTTTATAATAATGGTTATTGTCATACGTCGAATCAAATATTGAGGTGAAGGAGTTTTCCACTTTATTCGTCGCATATAACAGTGCATTTTTTATAAAGTTATGCTCCTCCTCATCAGGCATCATGACCAGAAATTTGTGATACATATCCACCATAGCTTCGAAAATATCGCCATTATGATGATCCAGTATAGATACAAAATACCGTTTACTCTCATCTAATTTCTTATCTAATAAATAAAAATAAAGGTCCTCTTTATCCTGAAAATATTGATAAAAGCTTCCCCGCGGAATACCAGCTGTTTTTACAATATTTGCAATGGAGGCTTCAAATAGAGCGACCCTTGCAAACTCCTTTTCGGCTGCATCTATCAATTTCTTTCGTTTATGATCCGGCAAATTAAAAAACGTCATTTTTGGCAATGTTATTCCTCCAAAAATATGACAGCGTGTCATTTTCTGATACGTTTATTTTATATGACACACTGTCATATGTCAACAAATAAAGATGGCAAAAGTCATCTTTAATCCGAAGATGATTGATCTCCATCTTACTTCATTGAGCATGAAATTTCTAAACCGCATAATATTAGATTAGCCAAAAAGAACTTTTACATTCCCCTCTTTTTTGGCTGTTGTTAAACAAGTGGAGAAAATGTGCGGTGTTCTATATCATCATTCCATGAAAGGACAGAGCAGTCAAAACTCAAATATTCAAAAATGCCAAACCTGAATTGCTTAATAATAGATGAATAGGTATGTAAAAAGGAAAGATTGGATTGAGAAACGTCCAATCTTTCCTTTTTACAGATTTATTTCCTTTTTTTATGAATGAATAAGCCTGATCCGCTTCTTGCAGCATTTGACAGGTCGCAGCATAAGTCTCGCGCCCATCACTTGGAATATCATAGTTATCGGTAATTCTGCGTAACTCTTGAAGCTTCCCATAAGTCTCGTAAACTCATGGAAAAGGAACCCACTATTTTTCATTAAAAATTACTCCCATTAGATTTTTGCTAATCATAATATGTATTTCTTAAAGAGGGTCCGTCTTTGCTTCAGCCTGCTTCCGTTCCAAATATTTATTAATTAGATTTACTATGGCTTTATATCTATTGCCCATTACCGGAATTCATTTCAAATAAAGAAAATGGGTGTGAAGAATAATAATAGTACAAAAGCCAATGGATAGAATACAAGGCGACCAATGGAATTTCCGCTTATGCCCAATATCTCCAGTGGATCCCGGGCTGGTCCGTAAATCCAGTTTGGCAGTCGTTCCAGCTTACTGCTTTTCATCGGAAGTTCCGGTACTTCCACGTGAAATTCATCTAATTTGTTTTGAATCTCATTCGGAATCTCCTTATTACTCATTTATTACCCTCCAATAATGCTTTTAATTTTTTTAGCGAAGCATCCAGTCGTGATTTTACGGTCCCTATCGGAATTTCAAGAATTCCAGAAATATCCTTCTGTGTAAGATCGTGATAGTAAGTTAAAAGAATAACTGCTCGTTGTTTATCGGGGAGTTGTTGAATTGCTGCTTGAATTGTAAATTTATCTTCGTATGATAAGTTCTGTTGCTGACTATTCACATATAAAAAAGGCAGTATCTTTTTCATTCGACTGCGTTTTTTAAGGCGGTTGATCATAAGTTGGTAGGCTATGCGAAACAAATAGGTTTTGATATTGGACTTTTTTTCGTCGAAGTATGCCTGATATTTATGAAATTTGACAAATGTATCCTGAACAAGATCAAGGCACAGTTGTTCATCCTGGCAGTATCGGAAAACAAACCGATAAATTGGCGCCTTATAAATAACAAATAATTCCTCAATCGTATGCTCAACTCGCTTTTTACTTTCGTAGGATGCAGCATCATTATTTGAACTCATCGGACCACCGCTCTTTTATCCCTTTAAACACAAATGCGATTCTGGTGATGAACCAAATAAAAGTGATTAATGAAAACACAAACGTTTGATGAATAAAAAACTGTATCCAAGGACTGTCAATATTTTCGCCCCTAAGCAGGAATAACATTAAACCTGTTATACACAAAAATGTATAAAGAGAGGCTATAATGATGACATAATCCCATCTCGTCCAGTAAAAATAAATATCGGACTTCCTAAAATCAATGTCTCCCTTTTGTCAGGTACAACCTTTTTATTCATTGTCCCAATTAGGATTGCAAGAGTTGTTCCGAGAATTGCTGCTACAATCAAACCAATTAACCATCCCAAAGCCATAAGTAATCGACTCCTTTTCATCCTTTTACTAACTTATACAGTTGAACTGATGAAAAGGTTCACTTATATTTCAAATTTTTATTTATTCCGCAAAAATGGCCCATTTGCGGAATTCAACACACACGATACCGTCTTTACTCAGTTGGTTCATTCCATAACCTCTCAAAGGTTCCCCCTTTACTATCTGCAATAATAGCAGATACTGCAAATATTGTACCTACATATGGAACAAATGATAAAATACCAAGTGCAATACTCTCAACATCACCTTGTAGTTTAGTATTATAGGAAGTTGTATTAACATAGTAATATGTAAAGCCATCTTTTCCTTTAAAATACTTTGGATTAGTATAACCATTTGGTGATATTTTTTTAGAATGATTTACTTCTATAAAACGTTCACCATCTAAATATATATTTCCATCAGCATCTGTGGAATATTTTTTTTCATTTCCGTTAATATCCGTATAAATACCTTTTGTTTGGTTAGAATTTGTAAATGTTAGCTCAACCTTATTATTAGTTTTTTTATTAAGTGTAGTTCTTGAATTATCAGTTTGAGTTACTTTAAAAGTATCATCTTCATATAAGACACCATTCTTCTTAATATTAAATTGTTCAATTTGATTTTGGGGAGTCTCAGTAGCAGCTTGTACAGCTTGGACTGGTAAAGAAGTTGCTAAAATACAAATGACCATAATAAGAGATAAAGATTTTGCAATACTTTTCTTCATAAATTACAGCTCCTTATTTTTTGATTTTTCTTTTGAATATAAGTGTATATTGAACAAGATACCTAGAATACTAATAAATCCAGATATAATAAAAATCAAATCAGCTGTTTTTTTCCATGCAATAACAGAAGTTATAAGCATACATATTATTAAAATACTTGAAACAGCAATGATTACATTAAAAATTTTGTTATTAAGATTTTTATTACTCATAATAGTCTCCTTAGAATAATATTATGTGAACCTATTAGTGATTATAAAACAGTAGAATTGAAAAATAATACATCTATTCAAAAGTTACTATTTACCATATTATACAACTAAAGCAAAGGAAACCTGGATGTACTCAGACATATTTGTATTTGACCAATGTCGTTATTTATATAACTTAATCCCATCAATTGATTTATTTAAAGAATTTTTCAATGAAAATATACAAAACCAAATTAAAATAAGAGCATGTATCGATTTAATATTGAGAAACCACCATGACATCGATCCTCAACTATTTCGGGGTGGGTCTATAGAAAGCCTATATGGTTATAACAAAATTCCTTATTCAGGACTAACTGATCGAAAAAACATAAATAAGAATATTAAATGATAGATTAAACATGATATGTTTTTTTAATCTGCTAAGGAAAAAGGCTTCCAAAAAGTACTGGAAGCCTTTTTTAACAAAGCATCTTAATACATGAGCAAAAACATGAGCAATCATGAATTTGAAACTTTAAAAACCCTGTTATAATAAAGTTTTATAAGTTATATTACATCATGCCGCCCGTAAGCTTTGAGAGTGTAATATCGTTAACGAGAGGTGCAAAATGTGCGGTGAATCAACGTTTTGGATATTTTTGGCTGTAACATCTTTAACGTTGGTTTACCGTTTTTTATGGGATTGCGTTAACAAAATGTTAGCATTTTGTTAACTCCTTTTATCAGTTTTATTTGATTTCATCGCTATCAAAATTAAAACAAGTAAATGAATTGACAAATTGAGTAGTTCTTAGGCATATGGCAATAAAGCAAAAATATATAGCGTCCCCTCCCCTGTCAAGAGCGTTTTGGGAGATTTAGCAAGTTCATTTAGTTAAAACAAGCTCGATCAAGTTCTTCGAGAACACATTGATAAATTTTAGTGTTTAGATTCACACTTTTGACAAAAGGCTCCGTGTAATGTTTCGCGTTCAAATACTATACCACAATCGGGACTAGTATCACTACTTGACATACAGCTTTCACAAACAAACCCACCTGAATTATATATGTATTGCCCACTTCTCTTTACGTAATTTTCATTTTTCAATTCTATAATACTACATAAAAATAACTCCCTCTAAGTAGCAGTTTAATTTTTAACCTGTCTACTTAGAAGGGAGCATATCAGTATAGATATTTCTCTTGAAAATTAAGTTTTTCAAGGCGGTTTTCTCATCTTTAGTAGAATGTTCCATAAAAGAGCAAATTAATAATAACAATAACAACAGGCGTACCAAAGATTAAAAGGGCTGATTCTTTTCGAGAAGGATTCTTAAACAAAAACTCCGATGTAATCATTAAATACATCATAAGGTAGTACCAAGCCCTTGACGGAAAAATTTGATTAAGAGTCACAGAAATTAAGATTACAATGAATATATAAATAGATTGTTTTTTATCAGCTTTCATGAGAATACACCCTAACAGCAAAAGAACACTGATTTACGTGCTACTTGCCATAATTTCCCTTCATTTAGATTATACTATATTTTAAGTATGTTCAACAACGGAATATTGAGTGATTAAATTGTTTCTACCTGAATCTGAATAAACATAAACTTCGTATTTTACGTATACAGTATCAGTCTTATCAATATCATAATATTTTTCAGTTGTCCACCATGTGTTTTGATCTTTGGGCACTAGTTTTGAAACTTGTTTCCCGATAGCAAATCCAGCAGCCTGTCCAAGTAATCCTTTCTTGATTAATTTTCCTACTTTTCCCCCAGCGTAAATAATTGCTGTATCTGTGGCAACTTTCGTTATGTTATTTACTGCAACATTATCCCTTTTAGTAGTTTCCAAATGCTTCCAATCAAACCCGGTACCAAAGCCTGGATCTTCATAAGCAAATGGTTTAATTCCAGACGAGGTTTGTGCAAAGCTGGTAGTCGTAAATAATGACATCACCATTACTAAAGCTCCTAAAATTGTTAAAGTTTTTTTCATTTTAGTTCCTCCCCTATTGTAAGAATTACTAAAATTGATTTCTAGTATTTGCCATTCTAGCAAAAAATATTTAGTTGTAAATAGAATTTTAATAAAGTTATTATAAGTGTTAATATTAAAAAAATAGTGACAAAAATAAAACGATTCCTCAGAAACTTTATCTGTAACTGCTAGATTAAGTTAACAGTTTCCGCTAGATAAGATTGAACACTTTTTCTCCAAAATCACCTCAATTCATCTACTATTAAATAAGAATAATAGATGAGTTAGAGGGTGAATATTGCCATTTTTTGAGCCACCTATAACAAAAGGGAACCATTATCATTTGAAAGCAATTATTTATAAATCTAAATCACCTTTATTGAATTTGGAACGTAGCTTCGGAAAAGTGGTGATGCTCAAAAAACGTCAAAAGGTTGAAGAGATTGAAACAACTCCGATTGAGGAAAGAAAAGGTATTTGGAGCGGTGAGAATTAGAAGAATTTTTAAAGGTAGTCCGTGAAAATGGCTTAGATTTAAACCTGGAACGTTTTTTTGTTAGCCTTTTCCAGGATGCGGTCAAGGGAGTCGCGCGCTCTCAAATGGTCGGATATTACATTTAGTAAAAAGGAAGTAATAATCACGAAATATTATGAATTGACGCCTACATAAGACAGGATCCATTCATACGATTAATATGGAAGATGAAATCATACAACTCCTAAATCCCATCGTTAAGGGCATATCAAAATTAAAATGAACACCGTCACAAAATCAAGGACTGCGCATGATTCGACTTTCATGTTTTGTAGGGAGAAAGGTTATCCGTTTATCCAGAAAACCATTTTCAATAGAATGAGTCGGTTGCTCCAATATACCAAGATCACAAAAAAGCGACTCCTCACATTTTAGACACTCTCATATTGGTATGATGGCAGAAGCAGGGATCGATTTAGCGACCATTATGGAAACTGCTGGTCATGAGGATGTGAAGACAATCATAAAAATTATACACGTAACCAATAAAATAAAAAAGGACGCTTCCGTAAAAGTAAAATCTTTATACGAAAACGCCCTTTCAGAAATAATTTTATAAAAAATGTGATTTTTATGTGACTTTTTGCATCATATTATGAAATAACACTTGCCACAAACATTGTCACATCAGCGATTACGGGCGATATTACATCATGCCGCCCGTAAGTTGAAAGTGTGTAATATCTTTAACGTGGGGTGCGAAAATCGCGGTAAATCAACGTTTTTGATGTTGTTGGTTGTAACATCTTTAACGGTGATTTACCGTTTTTTATGAGATTGCGTTAGCAAAATGTTAGCATTTTTATTAACATCAATTGACAAAACTAAATATACTTGGGTTATGATTACCTTTAAACTACTATATAAAAATTAGTTTTTTTAGATGATAATTCACTTAATTTGAATTTTACAGTTATTACTTAGAGGAATGTACATTAGAGCTAATTAACATTTTATCTTTGTTGTACGATAAGAACGTGATATTACCAATTTCATTGTCTTCTATATTTAATTTAGAGTTAATTAGTTTAAAAAAATCATTATTATGTGTACTTAAAAAAATTTGCTTTTGATTTCGATTTATAAGTGTACCAATCACATCCACAAAAGAATAAATGTTTACATCATCTAAATTTTGAAATGGATCGTCTATACCTAATATTTTAAGGTCACTCCAACTATGCGTAGTATTAAGTGATAAAAATACACTTAGAGCCAAAATGGTTGATTGTGCAGCACTAAAAGTAAGACTTGCATTTACTTCTTGCTTTAATTCTTCAAGATCATCATTTATAATTTCTCCATCTTGTTCCATAAGTAAAATATATAGTTCACCTTTTGCTGCAACTAACTTAATTTTTTTATAGAAAGCATGCGGTGAAATTTGCTTAAAATAATAGTTAATGTTCTTGCTTTGTTCTTCAAGGTACTTATTTAAGAGACTTGTTTGTACTCTTTTATGCCCCTTTAAAAATAGGTCAATCTGATCTAATAGATTATTGTTCTCATCGAGTTTTATATTTAATTCATTAATGTGAATCAGCATTTTGTTTCATACAAAACCGCCCGAATTTAATCAAAATTTTTAAGATAGTCCTCTAGGCCCTTCTGATATAATGTGCTAAATTTTAAGCAGATTATTTCAGGGGGAATTTTTATGGCTCAGTTATATCATAACTTCGAAGTTGATTTTAAAACTTACGCTAGATTAGGCCAAAACAATTGTTTTCCTGACTACGATTCTTGTCCTGAGTGCCATTCTAAAGATCGATTGTCTCGTCATGGATTTTATTGGAGGTATGGTGTGACTGGTATTATTACGCAGAGAGTTCCTATATGTCGGTATCGTTGCCGGAACTGCAAAAAGACATTTTCAGTCCTGCCCAGCTTTTTTATTCCTTATTTTCAACACACTTTAGAGACTGTTATGGATATGATTCATGAAAAACTAGTAAATAATAAGAAGAAGAGTTATAGACAATTAGTAGACTTCTATGTCAAACGATTCTTTAGCCAACTATCTTGGGTTCATATGTGCTTGGCTGACTGGGGGAATATCATTGATTTTCAAGAGGTGCATCAACAAAAAACAAAAGCCATAAAATATATGACAATGATCCGAGATTTTGGCGAATCCACCTTCTTACGAAGGTCAAAGGGTCATTTATCATCTTATTTTATGGCTCCTCCTCCATCATAGCATAAGCACATTATTTGGGGAAATGATGGGGGATGGTTATTTAATTCAGCCATTCCACACACCTTTTGCATAGGCAGGCTTGAAATCTGGCAGTAGAATAGAGGTATATGGATGGCCGGCCGTCCTTCTTATTTAGAAGGAGGTATCCAAATATGGATGAAAAAACAAGAGAATCCATAGCACTATTTAGATATGGAATGATTACACCATTATTAAATGAAATAGTAGAGCCAAAAGATTATTTAGCTGAGCAGAGTGGCAAAACGCATGATATTCCCTACTATGGCGAAAAACGAGTAGCTGCCAAGACGATTCAAGGTTGGCTGTCAACCTATCGGAGATATGGATTTGAAGGATTAAAACCAAGTAAACGCAATGATCGTGGTCAATCTCGCAGACTATTACCTGACCAACAGGATCATATTATTCAGTTACGCAAACAAACCCCTGAAATGCCGGTTACCGTATTTTATGAGCAGTTGATCAAAAACGGTGAAATCCGAGCTAATGAGGTTTCTTATTCAACCATACGGAGACTAATCAATAAGCATCAATTGAAAAGTCATCGCTCATCATCACCTGAACGAAGGCGTTTTTCACACAATCAAATCAATGTCTTATGGCAAGCAGACTTGTCTCACGGGCCATATGTCCCAGTCCAAGGGAAAAAGAAAAAGACATTTTTAATTGCATATATTGATGATTGTTCACGACTCGTTCCGTATGCGCAATTCTTTTCTTCCGAAAAGTTTGATGGTCTTAGAGAAGTCACCAAAGAGGCCTTTTTACGGAGAGGGTTGCCAAAAATGATCTATGCGGATAACGGGAAGATTTATCGTTCTGAAACCCTTCAGTTCGCCTGTGCGCAATTGGGGGTTACATTGACTCACACTCAGCCATATGACCCCCAAAGTAAGGGCAAAATTGAACGATTTTTCCAAACCGTACAGACGCGCTTTTACCCATTATTAAAAGCGAATCCCGCACTCTCATTAGAGGATCTGAATGAACGTTTCTGGAGATGGTTAGAAGAAGATTATCATCGGAGGGAACATGCCTCCCTTGATGGTGACACACCTCATGCGGTATTTCACTCACAAATTGATCGTGTTCGATTTCTGGATGATCCTTCGATTCTTGATACGATTTTCTTAAAGCGAGAACATCGTAAGGTGAAGGCTGATGGAACCATTTCTTTAAACAAGCAGTTATATGAGGTTCCACCTCGATTTATAGGTCAAACCATCGACATCCGTCTGGATGATTCACGTGTGTACATCTACGAGGAAGGTCAAGTGATAACCGAGATCACTCCCGTATCCTTAAAGGATAATGCCCACGTGAAGAGACAGCAATCATCATCACTTTCTTTCTCAAAAATGACGGAAAAGGAGGATGAGATTGATGTATAAATCCTATTATTCATTAGCCCAGGAGCCTTTCACAAAAGAGGCAAACACCTCCGAGGCATTTACTTCTTCTCCGTATCAAGAGGCCCTTGCCCGCTTGGATTATTTACAAAAAGCGAGGGGTATGGGGCTTATCGTGGGAGAACCGGGCGCAGGGAAGACATTCGCTTTAAGGTCCTTTCAAGAGTCCTTGAATCCTTCATTATATCATGTCGTTTATTTTCCCTTATCAACGGGAGGTGTTATGGATTTTTACCGGGGGATTGCGTATGGATTGGGGGAAGAACCAAACTTTCGTAAAGTGGATTTATTTCGTCAAATTCAAAGTGGCATTGAGCGTATGTATAAAGGGAGGAATATCACCCCAGTATTCATCCTTGATGAAATGCATATGGCCAAAGATGCTTTTCTGAATGATTTGAGTGTCCTATTTAACTTCCATATGGATGCGTTTAATCCATTTATTCTAGTGCTTGCGGGATTACCGCATTTACGAATGCGGTTAGGTTTAAACCAAAACCGACCACTAGCTCAACGATTAATCATGCGATATCAAATGGAGGCGTTAAATAAAGATGAAGTCTCGGAGTATGTAGCACATCACCTCAAAGCAGCTGGAGCTAAGATGCCCATCTTTACCGAACCAGCGCTTGAGGCAATCGCTTTACATTCGCAAGGTTGGCCACGTCTTATTAATACTTTAGCGACCAATAGCCTATTATTAGGCTATCAAATGAAAAAAGAAAATATTGATGAAGAAGTCGTTCGTTTGGCCGCAGAAGAGAGTGGCTTATGATAAAGCTTAATACAAATTCATATCTATATGATTGATTATAGACCATGAATGGCCCCTTTGTGAAGCAAAGGGGCCATTTTCCAAAGTATAACAACTTAAAAATTTTGAAAAAGGAGATGGAATAATGTGCAAATCTGATACATTGTGAAAATGTATCCAAATTATTTCAGATTTTAGACTCAAATAATGTGCTAAAGCTGACCTGAAATAATGTGGTGTTTCACATCATTAAGGTCTAACAATACTTTGTCTTTTTCTTTCTTTAATTTTATATAATCATCCTCATTGATGAAAGAGTATATAGATTGGGTAATATTATCAATTTCGAAATTAAGACTCTGTAAATTAGAATATGTATTTTGGATACTCTTCATCAATAATTCCTCATCTAAAATACAATGACTGTAATTAAGCTCATTTTGATATTTTTGAGCTAAATCTAATATTGCAATTTCTCGTTGCTTCAACAAATTAAGATTACTTATTTTATTATCAAGAATTTCTTCTAAATAATTATTTCTTTCTTCAACTAGGTCAATATAATTTCTATACATAGAAACCTTTTCATTAATCTTCTCAGTTGAATCATTATATATTTTATACCTTGAAGGTATGCTCCTAATAATGCTTTCTTGTAATACCTTTAACTCTTTTAGAGAATCTTCTAATTTTCTCTTTTGTTTCTTCTTATTTTGTATAACACTAATATTATTAAATGTTTGCTCATAGTCATGTAAAAACTTTTGGATTGATTCAAGATTTTTTTTGTTTTTAACTAAGCCATTGTCTTCTTGTACACCAATTAGGTTTGATTTTATTTCTGTTATCTTTTCAATAAGTTTATTAATGTTCTTGGATATATTCTTTCTATTTTCTTCCATTCCTTCAATTTTACTTGAAACAGAAACATATTTATCTTCAAATTTATTATATTGACTAACAAGCTCTAACTTTTTTTGTTGTTTTTCATCTAACTTTTTTTCTGACTTTAAAAGTGTCTCTTTCACTTGCGCTTGTAATGAATTATTAAATGATTTAAAATCAGTCCCACATACAGGACAATCACTACTTGTATGTTCTCCATTTAAAATATGTTTTTGAACATTATAAATAATCTGGTTTATCTTTGAATCTTCTTCATGTTTAAGTTCTTTATTTACTTTTTCTAGTTTACCTTCATAATTTAATAACTGCTTTTTAATAGATTGAATTTCTTCGTTCTCTTCCTTATGTATCTTATCTAATTTCTTTAATTCATTTTTTAATTTTGCAACCTTACCTTCATATTCATTTACTTTTATCAAATTACTAAGATCATCAAGTTTTTCCTGCTGATTCTTATAATATCTTTGAAACTCTTCTAAACCCTTCCCATTCCAAATTTCATTTATATCTGCAGTATATATTAGTGTTTCTATGTTATTATTTAACTCTTTAATACTTATCTGTTGTTCATTTATATCATCATTAATTTCTAAACTCTTCGTAATTTTTATTCTCACTTGGTTTAAAGTGTTCATTCTTTGATGAGCCTTATCAATAAACAGTTTTTTTATTTCAATCTTATCTCTTGTAAGCTCAATCTGATTATTAAGCAGTTCAATGTTCGCTTTTACATTTAATAAATTTTCATTATTTAGACCTTTAGTCAAACCGCTATCTTGAATACTTTTTAAATTGTTTATCTTTATAGCCAGTTCCTCTTTAAAACTTAATAATTTATCAAGATTTTGCTGATTGATTTCTTTTACTTCTTGAGATACATCGTTTATTGGTAAGAATTTATTTTTTTCCATTATGGATTTAAGACTTTCTAGCAATTTCTTCTCAGTCATACCACCTAAATTATCATACAAATGCTTTTTCTCAGACAATTTAGCTTCAATAATATTCTTCTTATTATCTACAGTAGCTTTCTTCTCTTCTAATTCTTTTATTTTTGTATCTAACAAAGATTTAGAACTATTCAAGTAGGTGTAAGTGTCAAGTAAAAATGAACACTTTTTGCTAATTAACTCTGAACACTTTCTGTCTGAAAAATAGAAGTTCGATACTTCATTCTATGACTATCTTCCTTACGAAACTGAATCACTTCCACACGATGGAGGATACGATCTAAAATAGCTGCCGTTATGCCAGGATCGCCTAATAGTTGCCCCCACTCGGATGGCCCTTTATTAGAAGTTAAAACAACCGAGTCACTATCATGTAAATCATTAATTAAATGGAAAAAGAGGTTTGCCTCACGTTGTTCCATTGCCATGAACATGAGATCATCGATTATAACCAGATTAGAATCTCTGATACGTTTCATTTTAGTCTGTGCCTTTTTTGTAATGTCTTCAGACTTCAAGGTACGAATCAGTTCCTCCATTGTAATAAACATGACCCGGTAACCTTGGTTAATCGCTTCTATACCAAGCCCTGTTGCCAAATGGGTTTTCCCGACCCCGGCTGGTCCAAGAAGGACCAAGTTGTATAATTGGTCAATCCAAGTCAGCTCTTTAAGCTGATTCATCTGTTTTCTGCTTAGGGTTTGTTGTTCCTCCAGGTTATACATATCTAGAGTCGTATGAGCGGGAAATGCTGCCCACTTCAGCCGTCTCTCCACTTGCTTTTCTTCACGCCTCTTTAATTCATAACCAGTCAATTCATGTAAGAAAGACTGATAGGTCCAATCTTCCGATTCTGCTTGTCGTATCAAAACTGGAAGATAACTGGCTGTTTCTGATAAGCGTAATGTTTTTAACTGTTGTTGTAATTGTTCAAGGGATTTCTTCATTTTACTGCCCCTTCCAACACTTCGAGATAAGGTGCCAGATCTCTTTTTTCCGGTGTCATACTTTCATAATCTGCTTCCTTCCCATTGATTTCTTTTGGTATCTCTACTTCCGTTTTAATGGATGTAAGCTGTTTTTCCAGGAAGGAGACGACATCCCTGAATTCCGTGGCACTATACAGACTACGCTTTACACACTCGTCTAAAGCTTCTTGTCGAATGTCCGAAGAAACAGACTTTGCCGCATGTGAAATAATTTCCAGTTGATCCCGAATATACCGAGGGTATCTCTGGTGAACTTCCTGTAGATATAAAAGAGCTTTATCAGTGTTCCTAAACTCTTGCGAAATGGTTGTAATGTAGGAAGCAATTCCCTTAGTACGATCTCTCCGATGTTGTGTATCTTGGATAAGCTCCCCTTTATTTTCACAGAGTTTATGCTCTGCCAGCAGGGGTCCGTCCTTTTCTTCACGTATTTGCAGTCTTCCATCTTCTGTTGTGTTAATAAACACATTCTTATCTTTCTGATACGTTCCCAATGGTACGGAGTAGCGATTTGATTCGTGTAAAATTGTATTGTCCTTTCTGACTATCCTTGTTATACTTGAATTGATATTTGAAAGAACTATTTTCTTAGTGATCGGCTTAAGGTGTTTCTTTTCGACGGAGAACACTTCAACCGGTCTCTTTTTTATGGTGTTATGAACTTTACCGTTGCCTGTCCTGTCCAACCATGACCAACATAATTCATTCCACTTATCAATTTGACTGAATACACGATTTTTAGCGAAGTTTTGCTTAATGAATTTCACCGTGTTTTCCACTTTTCCTTTACTCTCCGGATCAGCCTTCCGGCATACAAAAAGCTGAAATTCTCTTTCGTTATGATACTTTTGGAAGGCTTCCGTTAAAATAAGATCTCCACCATTCTCACTCACTACAATCAAGGAATCCTGGTCGTAGACCAATTCGTAGGGGATGCCATCAAAGTATTCAAAGGCATTCTCATGAGTCCTTATGACATCCTGAGTAGTGAAAGGCTTGTCTAGCCATTCCGCGTACTTATAACGCGAGCGGGAAAGAACGAAACTGATAAAATACATCTTTTTCCACCTTCCTTCTGTCGTTTTCTGTTTCGTCTCCCCGAAATCTACCTGAGCCTGTTGCCCCATCGGACGATCGGGAATGGCTTCATAAACACGAGGAGAAGCAGCCTTCGGAATCGCATATTTTTCTCTCAATTCCTGAACAAAACTGCGAGCCGTACTCTCCCCGACTTCCAGTTTTGGAAATCGCTCACTAAGCCAATCATAAACCTGTGCTCCAGAAAGATCAGGATGTTCACTGAGCCATGTGTGAATCAGCATTTCATATTGGTCTAATTTCCTCCGCCTTCTTTGAGTGGAAGCCATCCATTCACTCATCTCTTCTGGTGATTTTTCAAGATATTTATAAACTGTGGTTCGTGAGAGACCTAATTTTTTTGCAATTCTTCTGATCTTGAATCCCTGTTGTTTCAATTGATAAATTTCCATGTACATTTTCCACTTTTCCACCTTTTTTCCCTCCATCTGATAGATTTCACATATCTATCATACTATGGAAGGTGATATTTTTGATTGAAAAGTGTTCATTTTTATCAAGCAAAAATGGTCTACTTTAATTTAGCAGTTACAGTAGGCTTTAAAATCTTCACCATATTTCTTAAATCCTAATATTTTTTCTAACTTCTTATACCTTTCTCCCGGCTTGTTTCCCCGCACAAATTCATCTAGGTCCTCTTGCGATAGTAATTGCGTAGATGATACCAGAGAGGCTAAATCAATGTCTTCATCTTCAGAAACATCCATATTTTTATCACTGATTAATATATTCGCAATGCATTTTGTTGCTTCACTAAGTTGTATTTGTTGACCATCTATGAAGACCTTTTCTGAACTATTATGTTTTATTTCTCTTTTTACAGACCTAGACCTACCATTTTCATCTATAAATTCTATATGTACAAATGTTATATAAGAACCTTGTTTTCTTGCATTATAATTAACTATATAACTAAACCTTTTATGCTCAATTGACCCCGTATAACGATTTAACTTCCCCATTAAACACCAGTTAAGAGCATCAAAAATAGTACTTTTCCCATGGCCATTTGGACCATTAATAAGTATTATCTTTTTATTGGTAAAGTCAAATTCATGGTATCCACTAAAGGCTCTAAAATTCCTTAAAATTAACTTACTTATTATCATAACCATCACCTATTTCCAATGCCTCTAAGATTTTTGTATGTAGTACTTCATCTTCATAATCAACAAAATCTTGTTTAAAATATAAATCAACTAAACTATTAATAGTTTTTTCATACTGCGATCTATTTAGATGCTCAAGTAGCGGTTCGTCTCTATGAAGTATTTCAATATTAGTAATTGTTTCTTTAAAAGTTTTTATATAATCAAAACTAACTTCCCCAGTAATTTGATTTATCAGAAAAGGAATTTTAGATAAATCAGCCGTATTTTGTAAAATATATTTTTTACAAACATAAGAATCCTTTTCAATTTTATTTATTTCCAGTGATAAGTCTTCACCTTCAAAATTGAAATCAAGAACTATAAAGAAATATAAATTCTTCTTCTGTTTACCTGTAAAATAATCATAATAGGAGGCAATGATAGATTGATCATTTACCCACTTATAAAAAGAAGATTCAGTTCTAAACTCTTTTAAGAAAATTACTTTTTCACTTTTTATAAATAATTGCAAATTACTTCCATAAAGTGCATTTTCAGTGTCTTCTATTGTAACGTTTTCATAATTCTGCTCTATTAGTATGCTAATTACTTCTTCAATCTTCATTTAAAACTCTCCATAGGTGCAACCATTTTTCTCCAACCTTCCACAATTTTTTCGTTTTTCAATGTTGACACTTGACTGTCATCAATTACTTTTAATTTTGAAATAAATTCATCCATCTTCACTTTATTAAAGAATTTTAAATCATGGACACTGTCAATCAGTTTTGGTTGCTCTTCTTTTATAGTAGTTATACCAAGTATCGCTGCAATTTCATCGTCATTCTCACTTCCGCCAGTTATTTTTTCATCCACGACTAAACAATAGAATTCCTCACTTACACTATTAGTTATATTGCAATATTGTATTGTAGTAGCAATATCATTCTTAACTCGTATTACGTCTTTTCTATTCTGTGCATTAAAGATAGTGAAAAGTAATTTTGGTTCATTACTATGCTCGCCAGAATGAAACAACAATTTTGCTTTTTTAAATTCAATTTTCTTATCAAAGTAAAATGCAAGACAGTTAACAATATACATTATTGAATTCTTTAGAAAATATTCATTTTCACTGTTAACATAATCTTCACTTGGTAACTCATTATTCATTTCAAACAGTTTATTTAAAAAAACCACTAAAAACTTAGGGTCTCGATCAAATTCTTCTTGACATGAGTTATAAAACCAACTTAGAGTGTCTAATAAATCCTTCCTTATATTTTCATTTTTATAAATAGTATTAATATCGATAAACGATGAATTTACCGCTCGTTTGAACATAGAAAAAACACTACTATTATTTACGTTACTTGCCAGTATTTCTCTTCCTTCTATCTTTCCTTCGTCAAATAATTCTTGAACGAACTCTTTACTAAAGGTCAAATCTTGAAGTGTTATATTAGGTGCATCACTCGATGTACCCGAAAATACTTTGTCAAAAAATTTATTAAATATATGAAAAGCGATTGAACGATTTTCTAAATCTGAAAAACCGATAGTTTCAGTAATCATGTCAAGAATTGTCTGTTTAAGCTCTATAGAAGACCCTAAGTGATTAATAAATAATCGATTTAAATAATACTCCAGATCCTTTTTCATTATTTGATTAAAAGTAACTTCTTCATTATCATTTACTTTTACACTAGAAAGGTGATTTAAAAATTTATCATCATCTGGAAATTTAGAATTAAGATTAAAATTGTAATTAGTGGAATATGTTAATCCATCATAGAATGGTGAATTAGTTGCTAATTCGAATTCTGGTAGGGTGTACTTTTCATCATCCTCATCTTTTAAATGATTATCTAAAAAATAATCATAATTATAAAACAGCTTATCTATCCAACTATTAAAATAAGAAGAAAAATCACTCGTTTCATCATCCTTTGGATGTTTTCTATTATAATAATCAGAAGGAGTTAACCTTTTACCAACATTTTCACGAATAGTCTTCACTTGAACAAACCTAACTTTATCTTCACTTAATAGAGTAACATCATCAAAGTATTCCCATACTACAATATTCCACCATGCATCTTTTTTAGGATAAATCATACTTACCATATAATAGATTGCAACATAATATTGATATAAAAATCCTCTAATTGCAGTAAGGCCACCAATATCTCTAATCTTCCCCGTCATTAACTTATCTATTATATCTTCTGAAGTTTCTTCAAGCGATATATTTTCTTTCTCTAAAAAATCATTTAACTCTTTTATTCTTTTAGCACGAGTGTCAGTGCCAGCATCAGTAGTAATTCTCATAATATTTTCACCCAATGCATCTCCACATTTCCCCTTAATTCAACTATATATGACAATTATATCAAAATCCTAAAGCCATTTTAATTAATTTTTACAATTATTGGTTCTATCCTATTTTTATTCCTAAATTATTAATTATTAAATTAGTGTATAAAACTCCCCTTTTTCGCCAATAATAATTAGCAGTTGTTAGTGCAACTTGTATGTCAGACAGGGAAGAGGTATAAGCAACACCTCTTCCTTTTGTTAAACCTCTAACTAACTTTCAACACTCCAAAAAATTTCCTTTGACTCTTCAAATATCAAAATCCCAAGATATAATGATTTCAGATTAACCGGTTAATTAATCATAATAAGTAACCATAATAAGCGAAGTCCGCAGGTTACATGATTTATCTACCAAAAAGTAGATATTCATGTACTGCGGACTTTTTACGTAATTCGAGGTTATATGCAAAAGGAGTAAGTAGAATGAAGGGGAACTTTTCTGGCCATGAGTGGTTAAAACGGCTGCAGGATAATTGTGAATCAGTAGGTGTATCTAAACACATTATTGAACGGTTCTATAAATTTTATATGAAAGAAGGGAGGGGAGTTCGTGCAAAATCTATTACAACTTCTACAAGATCTGAACGTTCCTCAAAGTGAACCAGAAATCATTATCGTTCCGATTGATAACCAAAAATCTAATAAGGATCTAGCATATCAGTTAGAACTAAAAATAGATGATTAAGAGATTTACTAAGTATAAATCAAATCCCTCTCGTCCATATTGAATTAATAATATGTGACGGGAGGTATTAGATGTCGAGAAAAGCTGTGTTAAAAGTATCTTTTAATGAAGATCAACAAGCAGAATCCTACCATTTTATTAAGAGGTTAATAGAAAAAATGCTTTTAGACCAACTGGATTTAGACCCCAAAACCAAAGGATTGTTGTTGATGGAAAGTAGAGATATTATCGAAAAGGAGTAAAAACGAAATGAGTAAACCCGAGAATAACTTAATGTATTTTGATTACGAAAAGATATACAAAGATTTTATTGCTGTCTACAGCCGTGTTAGTACGGCCCAACAAGATATTCAAAAGCAAATTGGTCTTGCTGAAGCTTATATTAATAATCACGGGATTCCAGAAGAAAATGTCATTTGGTTAAATGATAATGATGTATCTGCAAACAAAGTTGGGTTAGATGAGCGAAATGGATTACTAGAATTAAGAAAAAAGATTAAGCAAAAACAGGTGAAAACAATTATTGTTTATAGTCGGGATCGTTTAGCACGCAACTTTTATGAATATGTAGCACTCGTAAAAGAATTCTATGAACATAACGTAGATGTAATATTCACCTCAACAAAACAGCCTGCGTTTTCCAAAAAGTTAGCAATTGAAGCTTTATATGGAATTTTCGCTCAAAGTGAGGGGCAGAATATTACGAGTAGAAAAAGTGACACACAAAAGCAGTTTCCCTCGTCAATATTTGGTTATATCCGGGAAGGAAAGAAAAAGAATGTTAGGTACATGCCCAATCCTACTCTTATAAAAGAACTTACGTCCTTTTTCAAAGATGTAATGAATACTAAAACTACTAATGATTTTTTTGACATTCTTTTAAAATACAAAAAGTTGTTCAGGAATAAAAGCTACCACAATTTATTAAAATATCTCTGTAATCCTTTCTATTGCGGCTATATGTCAACGCCATATGGATATGAAAAGTTAAATCATGTAAAACCGCTCATTTCATTCGAAGAGTTTATGAGAATACAAGAAGTAGTTAAAGAAATGGAACAAGCTACAAAAGATGCCATTATAAAAGCTTCGAACAGCGCAGTCATTCATCCAACATGCTGTGAGTGCAAGAAACCCATGATTTTTCGATCATCCGAACTTGGAAAAAGTGGGTATTTTGTATGCAAAAGAAAACATAAAGAAATAAAAATTGAGGTAGACAAATTTAATCAAATTATTTCAGAACATTTAAATCCTATTATTCATGCAATAGATACCGATGCAATGAAAGGAGATCTTTTCTCCTATTTAAGAAAAATTGAAGTGAAATATAAACAGGAATTATCTTCCTTAAACTATGAGTTAGATTCAGTTCATCAACAGATCACTAGAAAGTATTCGCCAAATTGCTCAAAAGATTTCAAACAACTTGTAATACAATCAAGGAATATCAAAAAAGCAATTGAAATTATTTATGTAGAGATTTTAAAAATAGATGAAGCACGAGTTGGTATAAAAGAACATATTGATTTAATCAAAAACAATCTCTCAAATGTACTTCAAGAATACGATTTATATTTTCTTGCCAAACTTTTTTATAAAGACGTTGAAGTATCTAATCATTCATTAATTTACCACATGGCATTAACAAAGTACTTTAAGGATGGTGATATCATTGTATAAATTTTGCTATAAAATAAATGGCACCTATACTTTAACTGATTATCAACTATTCGATGTTGAGCAAAGTGAGCTTCCCTTTAATGTTTATAAAGACGGTGTGAAAATTACTACTGCTTATGTACGTTGGTCTGATATATATCAAACTGATAGAAACTCTTTAAAAATTCAAGTTAATGAAGTAGTAGCTCGTGCTAAACAAGAAGGTTTTCAAGTAATAATTTTGTTTGTAGATCAAGCTAAATCTGCCTATCATATTCCTGCACAAAAGCGCCCAGAAATGCTTAATATGAAAGAATATATATTAAGTTATTCCAATGTTCTAGCAACAATTTTCTATGAGGAAAGTCGCGTAACTCGGTTAATAGAAGATTTCGTATTAAATATTCTTGGTCCTATTAAAGACGTAAAACCTAATTTTAAAGTTTATTCAACAAAGACAGAAGGTGTATGGGACGAAAATAATCCATTTGTTCAAGCAAAACTAGCACTAGCCAATGAAGAAGTCGAAGAAAAATCTTTTAGAGCTTTTGACTATCATGCAACAGTAATCAATAAGTCTAGCAAACGTCCGGAATCTAGAAACCCATATGGCTATTCTTTAACTAATGATGATATTGAACTCAATGAGTATGCTCCAATTGTCATGTTCATATTCTATCTATATAGTTTTGGGCATAGCGATAAAAAGATAGCAGAGCTTTTAAATAAAGCAAACACACCATTACCAACTAAGAATGCAATCTCATGGTCCGATTCGTCTGTTAGGTATATACTAAATAACTTATGGTACGTTGGCGACCTTACATGGTTTGCAAGAACTAGCTATGAAAAAAGCAAAAGAAAACCGTTAGACGAAGTTACGTTAATCAAAGAACATCATGAGCCATTAATAGGACCCAACCTTTGGGAGCTTACACAGTATTTCCGTTCATTTAAGAATAACAAAGATCGTATGAATAGTCCGTTTATGTTGAGAGATCTTTGTTATTGCGTTAAATGTGGTGTTAAGTTGAAAACTAAAAATATGACACCTTCTAAGTCAAAGAAGAAATATTTATACTATCGCTGTCCTTCTTGTACCAAAAAGGTGAACATTGACGTTTTACACTCGATAGTTCTTAAAGATTATTCTCATAGGTGGTCAAGAGATATCCTAAACTATAAGGATACCCTACAAAAGATATTAAATAAATGGAAAAAATCCATTTTAAAAAATCAAAGTAAATCAAATGAATCCATTAAAATGCTCCGTTATAAACTAAACACTTTGACACAAGAACATGAGTATTTTAAAGATATTAAGGAAGCTTTTGAATTACAATTAAATAACCTTGAAAGAGAGAAAGTATCCCTAGCCAAAATAAGTGAAAAGCTGGAGTTATTGCAACAGGATACCAAGCAAATAGAAATAATAGATAGGTTTAAACAAGAGATATTCAGTTATTCAACGGAAGAAAAACGATCATTATTACTGCTTGCCATTAAAAGAATTGAAGTTGATTTCACTCAAAACGCTAACCCATCTATTGAATATCGTCTAACACCTTATGTTGAAATAGAATCATTAATAGATTCTAACAGTGATTCCTCATAACTAGCTGTTGCTCTGATGAGCAGCAGTATTTTTTTGACTACTTTCTTTACCGAATTTAATCATTTAGTTCTGCTCATAATACCGAAGTTTTCTGTTATCTAGTTCTATTTAAAAATTAATTGAACACTGAATCCCTTGATATCAAGGGATTTCATGTGTTTATTTTCGGTTTTAAGAGTATCTAGGGATTCCTCGATGCTTATAATGCCGAGAACTTATATTACAATACTGCCCACTTTACCGAAGTTTAAACATATCTCTAATCCAAAAAACAGCTTTACTGTTTTTACTTATTCTAATGATAAAATTATAGACAAAAATCAGTACGTTGTGATAAAGGAATTTTGATAATGATATAATATAATATAGTATGAATTAGTAATACATTTAATAATAATTTTTATTATGTGAATTAAATTAGGAAAGGGAGAATGAAATGAACACTAACACGGCACTATGTCTAGATACCAATATTCTACTAAATTTATTCGAACCGGGTCGATACGAAACCGTGACTTTCAACAAATTCCTTACAGCTGTTTTAACATATAGGTGCCATCTAATAGTTACGGACCAAGTATTAATTGAATGGCAACGACACGTAAATAAAACTCAGGAAGATTTTATAGAAAAAAATAAAATAAACATAGACGAATATAAAACTCTAATAGAATATTTGGATAGTGAGCAAGAAATAAGGGAAATGGAAGGAATTCTAGAAAAAATTAAAAGAATGGAAAATAGAAAATATAAATATAATTATGGAAACAGGGCAGAAAAGTTGAATGAACTCATGTCTGATTCTAACTATACCAAAGTAGTCAACCGTACTAATGTAGCAGAGAAAATATTAGTCGAAAAGTCTATAGATAAGGAGGCTCCCTTTTTTTATAATGAGTTTTCGCAAAGTAATAGTAAAGTGAAAAATGAATCAGCAGATGCGTCTATTTTTTTCACTTTATACGATCATATAAAATGCGGTACGATAAACTATGACAACATATACTTTGTTACGGATAATAAGAAGGATTTTAGCGATCCAGCAAACCCCTCTAAAATCCATGATAATTTAAGCGTGTTTGCCGAAGAAGTAAATTTGATATTTTCAAATAATCTAAAAGAAGTACTTGAATCATTGATTAGTACAGATGAGGAAATCTTGAATTTATTTGACTCTGAAGAATCCATGAACCAATTCCTAATTGATAGATATTTCACTAATTGTCCTAATTGTGATGCGGAAGTTCATTTAAATGCTGATTCATATGTAGGTAGTGGACCTCCTCACACTCAAACATATTGGTTAAAATGTAAGCAATGTAAACATACATGGGATACTGGGGATTTAGTTCATGATTACTACTAATTTTATTATTAACGGTAACATCCCAAAAAGGATTTCCTTTGAGGAAATCCTTTCATAAATCCATCCTTACTCCATACTTCTTCAACCATTCTTTTCTACTTTCATAGTCAGGCATTACCGAAGCCAACATATCCCAAAACTCTCGTGAATGGTTCATATGATACATATGACACATTTCATGTACTACAATATAATCTAAAACATACGATGGTGCCATAGAGCAACGCCAATTAAATAAGAGATCATTGTTAGCTGTACAGCTTGCCCATCTTTTTTGTTGCTCTTTAACCTTGATATCGTTAGGTTTTCTATTAAAGTAATGTTGATAGTATTTTACTTTTTCCATAACCTTTTCAAGCGTCTTTTGGCGATACCAGTTTTCTAGCGCTTGTTTCATTAATTTTTGTTCTTTAGATGGAGACTTAATATAAAACTTCCCTTGGAATAATTTCACCAACGGTTTCTTAACCGTCTCATCAATAATAATTTGTAGTGAATAATTTCTTCCTAAATACATAAACGATTCACCATTCACTAATTCCCTATTTATCTTTTGATACTCGATATCTCTAAATAAATATAACTTTTGAACAATCCAAGATGCTTTCTTTTTCACTTTTTCCGTAATCATTTCTTCTGAAGTATCAAAGGGAGCAACAACACATACATTATCAGGTGGCTCTACACTGATCTCCATCGTCTTGCGCTTTTTAAACTCTACAGAAAACTCAATTGTCTTAGTACCATATTCTATGGAACGAATCATTTATCTCAACCTCTTATTCTCTAGTTGCAAAGTGCTTTTTCGCTAATTGAAGAAGCGGACCTACAAGTTGTTTTCTGACTTCTATTTTAATTTGTTTAAAATACTTTGTTGTTAACATCAAAAAGATAGATCGCTCAATATCCGCCGTTTTTGACGGATTTGTTGTCCAATCTACTACCCAAGATTCCGCCACTATGTCTGCAACATTCTGGGCAATCTCTTTTGATAAGTCAATGATATCCTGACTTATATACTGCTCTGATGCTTCTTTGACTTGAGATGTAGATGTCGTTTCTTCTGGTTCCAAATGTTTCTTAACCACTTCAAAAAAGGCGTATTCTCTTTTAGATAACCCTAGTCGTTCCGCTTCTTCTGTTTCACCAGTCTCCATATCGTTATTTATAAATTTCTCTAGCTGCTTTTTTCTTTCTGACCAATCGTTCTGTGTATCCTCCAGAATCTGTTGGAGTTTTTCAAGTAGAGAAGTATAGTAAACTGGATTATCATCCATTTTTACACTTATTACATGCTTAACAGCGTGTTCCATGTTTGATGCTATTGCTTCGTCTGATTGCAATGTTTCAAGTTTAGATTGATAATCCTGATCAAACAAAGTAATCGGTTGGATCCATTGCTTAACACCAAGAGATGTTAAATGTTCATTTATGATTTCGCGAACTTTTTCTCCACTATCTGCAATATCTAGTTTCTTATCAGGTTCAAATCTTGCCTTAGCTGCTGCACGTATATAAGATAGCCAGCGTAAATCGTTCGTATTTTCTGTAGTTACATGACCGGGCATTAGTTGCTCCATCGCCCCGGCAAATCGTTTATAAGCTAATTCAAACTCTGCTCTTTTGTCTTCAGCTTCCAATTGTTTTACAAGTTCATCTAAGTTATCTTTATCAATTCCCCTAAACATCCCCATTACGGATTCTCTATATGACAACATCTGCTTATGAACACCATCTAATGACTCCATTGGCTCTCCAACATCATCTTTGTCAAACACTTTTAGTGCCTCTTCAAGATGATTGGATATACCATAATAATCAACTACGTAGCCGCATTTTTTTCTTTCTCCGTAAGTCCGATTTACACGTGCAATAGCTTGTAATAGATTATGTTCTTTTAACGGTCTGTCTAAATACATGACTTGTTCAACAGGGGCATCAAAACCAGTTAAAAGCATATCCTTCACGATGATAAAACATAACTTACTCTCTGAAACGGGCTTTGTAAATCTATTAATAATTTCTTCTTGCTCCGCTTTAGTCGTAAAGTGTTCTTTTAAGTGTGGAGGATCATTAAGGTTTCCTGAAAAAATAACTTTAGCATCAAGTTCCTCACCCATGATTTCCTTCATATGTTTCTTGAGAGCATTATAGTATTTCACAGCTGCTTCTCTAGAAACGCAAACTACTTGGGCTTTGAAACCATTAGGATAAATATACTCTTTATAATGTTTAAGCATATCTTTAGCAATTTCGTCGACTCGTTCATCGGCTTCAACAATAGCCTTTTTATTAGCATATTTTTGTTTGATAGCTTCCTTTTCCTCATCCGTACGATGTTCAAAAGCCTCGTCAAATAACTGTTCTAACGTATCTGCCTTAACTTGAAGTTCTGGCTTCCTGCCTTCATAGACGATTCGAACTGTGGCACCATCATCAACTGCTTCTTGTATTCCATATTTATCAATGTAGGAACCAAATGTTCTTGGCGTTGACTTATCTTCCTTTTCAACTGGTGTTCCAGTAAAACCTATAAAGGCTGCATTTGGCAAAGCATGACGCATATTTCTAGCAAATCCTTTATATTGACTGCGGTGAGCCTCATCAGCCATTACAATTACATTCGATTTAAGTGTTAATACAGGAAACTCTTTTTCGAATGTTAAAGTCGAAGTTTGAGAAGAATCTTCTAATGTATCTTGTTCCTCTGTTTCACTCTGAAACTTATGTATTGTTGTCATAATAATTTGCGGTTGAGCATTAGATAACAACTCTTTCATTTCACTAACTTTATCAGCTCTAACTGGAGTTGTGATAGTTGATAAAGTTCTAAGAAAGGTTTGATAAATTTGTTTATCTAAGTCAATTCGATCTGTAACAACAACTATTGTAGCATCCGATAATTCTTGTAACCGGCGAATTTTTCTCGCAAGAAAAACCATCGTTAGAGATTTACCTGAACCTTGCGTATGCCAAATAACCCCGCCTCTAGAAACAGAATCTCTCCCGTAAACTAGACGGTCCAGTGCTTTATTAACAGCCCTGAATTGCTGATATCTACAGATTTTTTTAATTTTCATAGACGTGTTAACATCCACTTCGAACAATAAGAAGTTTTGAAGGATATCCAATAAATTATGTTTCTCCAGTAACCCCTGTACAAAGACATTTTGACCATTGTTGCCTACATCTTCTATTTGCTCCTTCGTAAATGGATATGGATCTTTCCACTCAACATAGTGACTGTATCCCGAACTAATTGTCCCAACATAAGCACGGTACTTATTTAGAATACCGGTGAAAAAGTTAGTATAAAAAAGACGGGGAGCGCCCTCGATAGTATTGGAATCTCGCAAATCCATATAACGTCGTAATTGTTCATAAGCTGCTTTTTTACCGATATTCTCATTCTTGCCTTTTTCTAAAAAGGGAGACTTACATTCTAAAACAACTACAGGTATTCCATTTACAAAAACAACGATGTCAGGAATGATTTTTTCGTTAGGCCCTTGAATTACAAACTGTCTTGTTACTAAGAAGTCATTGTTCTCAACATTTTCCCAGTCTATAAACTTCACCGTATGGTAATCTTTCTTACCTTTTCCATCGATGTCTTGATCAACAGTAAAATTAAAATGCACAAGAGCCTCATATATCCGCTCATTGATTTCAAGTAGATTCGTTCCAAGATGCTCTGGCCTAGTTAAAAATCTAACAGCTTTATTTAAGTTAGAATCATCTATCCACGGGTTTAGACGTTGTATTGCTTTTTTCAATCGTTGAACGAGAATCACCTCATTCAACGATTCTCTCTCGTTATAGTCTGGTGTTAATTTTTCACCATGAACGAATTTATAACCTAGCTTGTCCTGAAGGTAATCTATGGCGGGTAGCTCAACAAGCGTTTCTTCGTTTCCTAAATACGAACTCATTTGAATTTCCCCTTTATACCTTTACACGAATTTTACCTGAAAGAAGTTTTTGCATTAAGCCTTTTTTTAGATCAATAAATTTTTGTTTATTTACACTGTATTGTTTTATTTGCTTATCTGTAGATGATAAAATACTCGCAATGTTCTTCTGCTCATCAAGTTCAGGAAGTACGACTGGGATATTATAAAAATCTCCATGTTTTAGGTCTGGAATTGTGGTAGTTCCTGCTAATCTCTTTATAATATTTTGAATAATATTTGATTTTAAATAGTAAACGAGAAAATCTTTATTGATAAGTTTTTTATCATAATCTACTTTAAAAAAATTATTATGAAAAGCACCTTCTACGTTTGAAATTACTACACCAGTATTTCCTGTCCTAGTCATTAGGATATCATCCTTATTACACAATACGCTCTCTCGAGGATTTTCAATAAAGTAAGTATTTTCTTTGTTATTTTTGTCATTAAGATATTGTATAGTAATATAAAAATATCTATTATGTCCGGGTTCCTTATATCTGTCAGTTATAGCTACCTGTAGTCCCTGACTAATTGTGGAAATATCCTTAAAAGTTACTAATCGCCATTCGTTAGGTATGTTACCAACTACTGTCTCTTTAAATTCTGAATGCCCTATACCTTTAAACAATAACTTTTGCATTAAACCTTTTTGTAATTCTTTTGTTTTTGTAATAAGTTGGTCTGTTTGTTCAATTTGTTCATTAACAGTGGTAAGAATTTCAGCAATCTTTTGCTGTTCTCTAAATGAAGGAATTGGTATTAATGCATTAGATACATCTGTATTATTAACTGCAGGATAGTTAGAACCAACCATTTTCCTAAGTAATTGACTTAAAAATTTATTACTAAATGTATAGTGATAAATGAACCTTGCACTTATCCCTTTTTTTGGACGTAAAACTGCAAACCCGGTTGAACAAATTAAATTTTCTCTTGAATCTTCTACTAAAGTAAATGCTTTCAGGTATGGTCTAACAGTCGAAACAATTACATCATTTTTTCTCACAATTCTTCTTGCCCTACTAGGTGCTTCTTTAAATGCTAATATTTTAGTACCTTTAATTTTTCCTTCTTTTATACTTTCAATATCAATATATTCTATAATTTCATTCTCCGGAGTTTTTGGTGATAACGACTCAGGATTTACTTCGGCTATACTTGATAGTGTCTCAATACGCCAGTCACTTGGTATCTTTCCAATTCCAGTTTTTTGAAATTCTTGGACCATTTCCTCACCTACTTTATATTCTTTCGTATCCTATTTCTATTAAGAAATTATTTAGTTTATTTTCTGTTGTATTATATTTATCTTTGATTTGCCTAATTTCTTTAATAACTAAATCAATATCAATTTGTTCTTCTTCCTCTGTAATATCTACATATCGACTCACACTTAGGTTATAATCATTATCTTTAATAGTTTCTATATCAACTAATGTTGCATATTTCTCTTTATCCTTGAAATCATTAAATATATTTACTATTTTCTGTATATCTTCTTCGCGAAGTTTATTTTTATTTCCAGCTTTCTCATAACCCTGACTTGCATCAATAAACATTACTTTATTCTTTCGGTCAACCGATTTATTCTTATTAAGAATTAATAATGCAGCTGGAATACCTGTTCCATAAAAGACATTTGATGGTAAACCAATTACAGCTTCAATAAGATCATCTTTTATATATCCTTTACGAATCTTACCTTCTGCCCCTCCACGGAATAAAATACCATGAGGTACCACTGTTCCCATTTTGCCTTTTTGATTCAAACTAGTAACCATGTGTGAAACAAATGCTAAATCCCCATATGATTTTGGAGGTATTCCATAGATAAATCGGTTATAAGGATCTCCCTCGGCTTCCTCTCTCCCCCAATTTTTTAAAGAAAATGGCGGATTAGCTAAGATCTTATCAAATGTTTTTAATGCCCCACCTTCTGTATGCATTGGATTTCGTATGGTGTCTCCTTTACGAATATCTGCGCCTTTAGCGAAATGGAATAGCATATTCATCTTACATATCGCCCATGTACTAAGATTTATCTCCTGACCAAATAAGGAAACATTTTTTGAATTTCCTCCATGGTCTTTTATGTATTGCATGGACTCAATAAGCATACCGCCGCTTCCAACAGTGGGATCGTAGATACGATCTCCTTCTTCTGGTTTTAATATATTTACAAGTACTTTTACAACTTCTCTTGGTGTATAGAATTCTCCACCTTTAGTTCCACCATCATCAGCAAATTCTTTAATGAGGTATTGATAAGCATCACCAAGTACATCAGGATTTTCAAGATTCTCATATGCTAAGTTATGTTTATCGAATAGTAATAATAGTTGTGATAACTTTTTATCTGGAACTCGTTCTTTATCATTATAATTAGCAGTAGTCAGAACACCTATTAATTCCGCGTTTTTAGGTTCATCTTCAATGGCCTTAAATGCCTTATCCAATTCAGGTCCAATATTTAGAGTTAAATTTTTTAGCTTTTCCCATCGAGCTGCTTCTGGTACAAAAAAGGTTTCATACATGGTTGGCTCTTCTAATAACATCTCAACTTCTTCATTGTCCATTCCTTGCTCTGTGAATTCCTGTTTTTTATTTTCACACTCCATTGAAAACTGGTCATTCATTCGTTTTAAAAACATTAAACCAAATATGTAATCTTTATATACAGCTGCATTTAATTCCCCGCGAAGGATATCCGCAGCGTCCCATAATGTTTTTTCTAATTCCTGTAACGTCAATTTGCTCATTTTGTTACCTCCAAGTTTCTAGCTTCATATTTAAAATATAACACATATTCTTAATTTCTTTTAATGAACTCTACTTTCATACAATTTAATAAAAAGATAATAAAATTTGTTTAAACTACTTAAAACGAGAAAAAACAGCGAGTAAAATGTTTCAGATTTAGCTTTTAGTAACTTTAAA
The DNA here is from genome assembly GCF_039522525.1 of Salinibacillus aidingensis. Taxonomy (GTDB): domain Bacteria; phylum Bacillota; class Bacilli; order Bacillales; family Alkalibacillaceae; genus Salinibacillus; species Salinibacillus aidingensis. The sequence goes on along the minus strand of NZ_BAAADO010000005.1, from coordinate 15,782 downwards.
AAATAAGTAAGTAGGAGGAAATACAAAATGACAATTAGAAAGATAAGAATAGGAGAACACACAAATTATAAGGTTATAAACGATTTAGGAAGAGGCGCAAATGGTACGCGTATTCTGAAACAGTGGACTTTTAATACATTAGAAGAAGCTAGAGCATTTGAGGAATCAGGAATAATTGGAAAAGGTGACACACCAAAGAAATACGATTCAATAGAAAGAAATTCAATAGCTTCTAAAGGGGCAGATCAATATCAACCTTACAAGCTGAATACATGGAACAATTCTGAAGTTGAGCAATTTATAAAATTAGCCGAAAAAGAAGATAAAGATGTATTGTATGATACTGTGCTAAATACAGGATTACGAAAAGCCGAAGTTCTTGCTTTATCATGGTCGGATATTGATTTTACAAAGGGGACGTTAGCAGTTAACAAATATATTTCTCCCCAACAAAAAGGGAGGAAATACACTCCCTTAATTGCACGAAACCGACGAATAGTTCAGTTACCTGATCATATTATACAAAAATTATCAGTGCATAAAGAACGACAGAAAAAACTAAGAGCTGAACTAGGTGAAATTTATATAAACGAATTTAATCTTGTTTTCACAAGTGCTACTGGCGGTGTTCTTAACCCTAGACTATTAGATTCCCAATTTAAAAAACTAATAGGTATGGCTGGCTTGAAAGAAATATCCTTTCATGATTTACGTCACACTCATGCAAGTCTTCTAATACTAAATGGTACAAATCTCGCCATAGTTAAAGATAAATTGGGTCATCCATCCATTGAATCAGTATTAAATTTTTATTCACACCTTTGGACTGATATCGATTAAAGTAATTCATGAGTCTGTATTCTACAGATATTTAAAATATCAGTAACAAATTAAAAGGGCAGCGAATTCAATATGAATTCGCTGCTTTTTTATATCTGCTACTCTTCCTTAATGAATAACCTAATCAGCTTTTTGAAAAATCAAACTAAAATTTTCATCTAAAAATTTTGCCATCCTACTCGCTTGAAAACTCCAAGTTTGTCCTTTTGTTTTTGGGTAAAAGACAAATCCATTATTTTCACAATCTAGAGTTTTTCGAAACCTTGATGGATAGAGGATATTATCTTTAATCCATTCAGACTTTCGATTAACACGTTTTTCTAAATCTTTCATATTCCAATAAACTCCTAACAGTTCTTGTTCTTTAAGCTCTTCTAATTCAACTTTTGAAATAATAACAGATTCAGAGGGTACTGGAATGCTTAAATTAACATTTAGTTTTTGCATAAGTATCCACCTTAATTTCATTCTTCTTTATTAATAACTCTTATAGGGAAACTTGTTCTAGTCTAATAAATATGATTCTAATCACAAACAAGACCAGCCATTACTATATAGAGTGACGGCTAGTCCTGCTTCATCAGACAACTCATAAACGACTTATTAATAATTAATTATCCCCAAATTATAATACTCTTATTCATTAACTAATTAACGAAGGTTTACCCAATTTAAAATTACTTTATAAAAAAATATTTTTTTCTTCTAAGTACTTAAAACGCCAAAAAATAGCGGCTATAATATTTCAGAATTTAATCGGTAAATTCTACAAAAGGAAATTTAAATTAATTTATTCAAATATGTAACAACAAGTTTAATAACTAATTATTTAGGAGGACTTTTTATGGCTAGAAAAAAAGAATATACCACTTGGGAGTCATTACCAGATACTATAACTGCTCAGCAAATTGCAGATTTCCTAATTATCTCAAGAAGAAGAGTTTATGAATTATTCAAATTACCTGTTGAGCATGGGGGAATTCCGTACTTCTCCATTGGTATAACAAAAAGAGTTCAAAAAGAAGATTTTAAGCAATGGATAGTTAGGAGAAAAGAAGAAAAAACAAACTTTAAATTATAAAAGTTTTAGGGAGGAAGAGTAGGAATAATTAATACATGAAACTTAGCCCTCTTCCTTCATTAAATTTTAATAAATAATAATATAGAGAGGATAAAAAATTATGAAAGGACATTTTAAAAAAAGAGGGTGCAAGTGTGATGATATGGAGGTATGCACTTGCAAATGGACTTTTGTTATTGATAATGGGGTTCATCCTGAAACTGGCAAGAGGCGTCAGAAATCTAAGGGGAATTTCAACACAAAACAGGAAGCTCAAATGGCTGCAATAGCCTTTTTAGAAGGAGATCAAGTCGAAGAAGACGAGACTACATTTAAAGATTTTACCGAAGAATGGTTAACCCATTACATTCACAGAAACGCACCTAAGCCCGGAACTTTAGACAATAGGCGATATAGTATCAAAAAATTAATGCCTTACTTTGCTTATCTAAAGCTAAAGGACATTACAGATAGTATGTATCAAGAAGCATTGGATGATTTAAAAAGGAAAAATTTATCTAGAAGTACGTTAGAAGGCATTCATACCACCGGAAAAATGATTTTTAAATATGCAATGAGGAAAAAATTAATCACTGAAAATCCCACAATATATGCTAGTATCCAAAAGGATGAACAAAAAGTAATTGAGGATGATGAAGAAGAACTCCCGAACTACTTTGAAAAAGAGGAACTTCTTTTATTTCTGGATACTATTAAAGAAAAAGGACTTTATATGGATGAAGCCATATTCACTACATTTTCCTTTACTGGTATGCGTATAGGGGAATTAGTTGCTCTCAAGTGGAAGGATATAGATTTTGAAAATTGTACAATCCGAATTACTAAAACGTATTACAACAAGAAGAATAATACCTTGAAATATAAACTGGTTCCACCGAAAACACTAAAATCTCGTCGTAAAATCACGGTAGACGAAAGTGTAATTATAACTCTAAAAAAACATAAGGAAGAGCAAGATAAATTAATCTCGCATTTAGGAGATTCATACACTGACATGGGATTTATATTTGCAAACTTTAGAAAATATCCCGGCTACCCTGTATTAAAAAAGTTTGTTAAAAACAGAATGGAGAGATTATTAAAGAAGGCAGAACTAAATGTAAATCTTACACCACATTCACTTCGCCACACTCATACATCACTACTTGCCCAAGCTGGAGTGGATCTAGAAGAAATTATGGATCGATTAGGCCATCATGATGATGATGTAACTAGGAAGGTATATCTTCACATAACTCCTGAGATGAAAAAAGATGCTTCTGATAAATTTGGCGATTTTATACGAGGTAAGTAATATTAAAGTTGAAAGCAAAATGTTAACATTTCGCTTTCAAATACATAATTATAAATTTTATATTCTTCGGTAACCGAAAGTATTTTCAGCCAATGTAACAATAATTTATTCAGCTTCTTTCATAGGAGTTATTAAAATACTCAGACCTATCTCCCCATTATCCCACATTTTAACCATAGGAAATGTACCATCTGGAAGTTCGAACAGCCTTTGTTCCAACGGTTGGATAGGTTCTCTTGATCCAATACACCCATCCGAGAATGTCGCTGGATGTACTGCCACCCTTCTTCCAGTATCGTTAAAATAAATAAACTTCATTCCCCTTCCTCCTATACTTAAATGTTTATATGTTTTATTAGTTTAACACACCTCTGAAAAAACCTTACCAAAAAGTTAAAAATTAAAAAACAATCCTTCTCTCTAGCCTAACGAAACGATTATCCGTGACCAAAATGGGAATAATGAATTTTTGTAACAAAATAACAAAGAAAGTGAGGTTTTTTAATGAAATGAAAGGATATTTTTACAGAAGAGGATGTAAGTGCAAAAAGAAAAAATGCTCTTGTGGTGCAAAGTGGGCTTTTACCGTTGATATTGGAATCGATCCAGTTACCGGTAAAAGAAGACAAAAAGTTAAAAGCGGGTTTAACACGAAGCAGGAAGCTGAAGAAGCTGTTGCTACTCTAATCCATGAACTAAACGAAGGAACATATTTAGAGGAAACAGATAAAACCTTCAGCGACTTTGCAATTGAGTGGCTTCCCATCTACAGTGAGTCAAAAGATGTAAAGCCCGGAACAATTCGAGTCCGTCTCCATGAAATTGGAAAAGTGTTACCCTACTTTGCTCAATTAAAATTAAGAGACATTACAAGAAAAATGTATCAAGATGCTCTCAATGATTTAAAAGATCAAGGGTTATCTGTTAGCACAAGGGAGGGGATCAATCGAACGGCAAGAATGATTTTTCGAAAAGCATTAGAAATGGATCTAATTAAGAAAGATCCGACTGAATTCGCTTATGTTAAAAAAGACAAGAAAACGATTGAACAATTAGAGGAAGAAGAAGGACCAAAGTATCTTGAAAAAGAAGAGCTTGCCTTGTTTTTAGAAACCGCAAAACAAAATGGGCTGGAACATGATTATTTGGCGTTTTTAATTCTAGCCTATACTGGTATTAGAGTTGGAGAATTAGTTGCTCTCAAGTGGAAGGATGTCGATTTCTTAAACCACACGATAAGTATTACCAAGACGTATTATAATCCAAATAATAATGCCGTGGAGTACCAATTAGTCACACCGAAAACCCGAAAATCAAGGCGTAAAATTGTAGTAGATGAAGGTGTTATTCAAGCTTTACAAGATCACAAGGAAGATCAAAATCAAGTAATAAAGCGATTAGGTGACGACTATTACAACAAAGATTTTATCTTTGCAAAGATGGAGCGACAGTTTGGTTATCCGATTGTGATAAAAAACGTTCGAGACCGTATGAAAAGGCTGCTTAGAATAGCTGGCCTAAAGGAAGAATTGACTCCTCATAGTTTAAGACACACTCATACGTCACTTCTTGCTGAGGCAGGTGTCTCACTCGAACAAATTATGGATCGGCTCGGTCATACAGACGATCAAATTACCAAAAATGTGTATCTCCATGTAACCCAAGAAATGAAAAAAGAAGCCTCTCAAAAGTTCAGTGAACTAATGAGAAGCCTCCGTTAATATCCTCAATGTGAGCAAAATGTGAGCATTTCACTCTCATCTTACTTAAAAACCCACTCATATCAAGGGTTGGAACGGCTTATTACATCATGCCGCCCATTCCGCCCATGCCACCCATGTCAGGTGCTGCGCCGCCGCCATTGTCTTCTTCTGGAAGGTCAGCGACAACTGCTTCTGTAGTTAAGAACATCGCTGCTACAGATGCTGCGTTTTGCAGTGCTGAACGGGTAACTTTTGTAGGGTCTACGATACCTGCATCGATCATGTTTACCCACTCGCCATTGGCAGCGTTGAAGCCGATGCCTACTTCTTCATTCTTCAGGCGTTCGACGACTACAGAGCCTTCAAGGCCGGCATTGTGAGCAATTTGACGTACGGGCTCTTCAAGTGCGCGAAGCAGGATGCTGGCACCTGTTGCCTCGTCATCCGTAAGATCAAGCTCAGCTACTTTATTGTAGATGTTCACAAGAGCTGTTCCACCACCAGCTACAATACCTTCTTCTACTGCTGCACGAGTAGAGTTCAAGGCATCTTCAATGCGCAGTTTACGCTCTTTCAATTCCGTTTCAGTAGCCGCACCAACTTTAACTACAGCTACACCGCCGCCAAGCTTAGCCAGACGCTCTTGCAGTTTTTCTTTATCGAATTCAGAAGTTGTTTCTTCTAATTGAGCACGAATCTGGTTTACACGTGCAGAAATATCGTCGGCATTCCCTGCACCTTCAACAACAGTTGTATCTTCTTTTGTAACAACAACTTTAGAAGCACGACCTAGGTGTTCAATGGAAGCACTCTTCAGATCAAAGCCAAGGTCTTCTGTGATTACAGTACCACCAGTTAGCGTTGCAATATCTTCTAGCATAGCTTTACGACGATCACCGAAGCCTGGAGCTTTAACCGCTACAGCGTTGAATGTTCCACGAAGCTTGTTCACAACTAAAGTTGCAAGAGCTTCACCTTCAACATCTTCAGCAATGATAAGAACTGGCTTGCTTTGCTGTACAACCTGCTCTAATACAGGAAGGACCTCTTGAATGTTTGAAATCTTCTTATCTGTAATGAGGATATATGGATCTTCCAGTTCAGCAACCATTTTATCCTGGTCGGTTACCATGTATGGAGATGCATATCCACGGTCAAACTGCATACCTTCTACAACTTCAAGCTCAGTGTTGAAGCCTTTGGATTCCTCAACAGTGATAACACCGTCGTTACCTACACGCTCCATGGCTTCTGCGATTAATTGACCCACTTTATCATCGCCGGAAGAAATGGAAGCTACCTGAGAAATCGATTCTCTTCCCTCGATTGGGTTGGAAATCTTTCTAAGTTCCTCTGTAGCAACTTCAACCGCTTGTTCAATACCACGACGTACACCTACAGGGTTTGCTCCGGAAGCCACGTTTTTAAGTCCTTCCTGAATCATTGCCTGTGCAAGTACTGTTGCCGTTGTTGTACCGTCACCAGCTACGTCGTTTGTTTTGGATGCTACTTCAGATACAAGCTGTGCACCCATGTTTTCGAAATGATCTTCAAGTTCAATTTCTTTTGCAATGGTTACACCGTCGTTTGTAATCAATGGAGATCCGAATTTCTTATCTAAAACAACGTTACGTCCTTTTGGTCCAAGAGTAACTTTTACTGCATTTGCTAATGAATCTACTCCGCGAAGCATTGCGCGACGAGCGTCTTCACTAAATTTAATCTCTTTAGCCATGAATAGATGCCCTCCTTATATTTTAAATAGGTTATGATATTTCAAACGTTCCTCCGTGATATTAGCCGATGACAGCCAAAATATCACTTTCACGAAGAATTAAGTATTCATTACCTTCATATTTCACTTCTGTTCCCGCATATTTTGAGTAGACAACAATGTTTCCTTCAGCAACCTCAGGTGCAACACGTTCACCATTGTCGGTTACTCGACCGGAACCAACAGCTACTACTTTTCCTTCTTGTGGTTTTTCTTTTGCAGAATCTGGAAGTACAATTCCGCTTGAAGTTGTTTCTTCCTGCTCGACAACTTCAATGACAACACGATCACCTAGCGGCTTTAACATATCAGATACCCTCCTCAAATTCTTTTATTTTGATATTGTTAGCACTCTTTTTCAGTGAGTGCTAATTCCAATTATTATAATAATGAATTTCCTTCCACTTTGCAAGTAAATGAAATGATTTTTTTCTTATGAATTTTTCGTTTATAATAAGTAAAGAGTTCCATTCATTAAAACGATATACATACAACCCAAAAATCCTGCGTAAATATGGACAAGGATAAGGGTAAACGGTAAAACGTGCTGGTTACAAATCATTTTAATGTATGATCGAAATATGAAAAACTCTACTTTAGAGTATCCATGAAAGAATATGTTTAAACCTTTGAAAATATATTCTGTTTATAGAGAATTTCATAAAGGAATTTACGGAGAAGGAGTCGTCTTAATTGCCTAGAAGATACTGGTATGTTATTTTAACTTATGCTATTGGACAACTATCGGGAATCATCGGGGGACCACTGTTACGCAGTTTCGGGGTCCCGAGGGAAGATATCCCCGGCATATGGTCCATCATCATCTTCCCTATCATGACAATTATTGTTCTGCGATTATTAAAAACCGATATGCAAAAGGCGCGAAATCAGCGTTCCTTTCAAGCCGGTCGAATCATTTTATGGGTGATTGGCGGATTTTTCTTTGTCCTGTTTGCCAATTATTTAGCTGCCTATATTGAGATGGCCGTCGGTATTCAGCCTGGCTCAGAAAATACGGCTGATTTAGTGAATATAGCAAAAAGCTTTCCGTTATTTCTGATTGTAACGGCTATTTTGGCCCCTATATTGGAAGAAGTGATCTTCAGAAAAGTGATTTTTGGTTCCATTTATCAAAAATATAACTTTTTTATTGCTGCCATTATTTCTGCCCTGATTTTCGGAATACTACATGGAGAGCCTGAGCATATGTTAATCTATACATCTGTTGGTATGGTTTTTGCTTTTCTATATGTCAAAACAAAAACGATCCTTGTACCAATCCTTACACATATCTCCATTAACACGTTCGTTTTTATCATCAATTATTTAGTAACAGAAGAAGACCTGGAAAGATATCAGAAACAACTGGAAGAGCTCCAGACTATCTTAATCGGAGGCTAAACATTTATGAGAGCATCACCATTATTTATGTCCACCCTGTACTTGTTTATGGGGATTCTATTTACGTATATTGCAGCCCAGAGTGTTGAGGAAACCTTATGGAACTTCACTACCATTATTCTGGCTGTAGTGGCAACCTTTGATTTTGCTGTTGCCGTTCGCTTAATCAATCTTCATATAAAAATTAAGAACTCAAAAAATAATAATAACAAATAAAGTGAAACTTCCATCAGTGGGGGGGTTTTCTCCATCCCCACTGATGGTTAGTTGAACTTGTCAGGTTTTTACTGGCCGTTTATCCCCCTTAGTCTTGTTGGGTTACCCTCAAAACTTGAAGTGGGGGTATTACGGCCAGTTAATACGTGATAAAGAAGCTCCCCTTGCCTTTTCGAAACAAGGGGAGTTATGTATTAATGAGGATCCTCTGTTATGTCTTCCTCCAATGGATAGTGCTTTAAGAAATAAGCCAGCGATTGCAGTTCAATGGATAAATCAATATGATGAATGCGTATTTGAGGTGGAACCGTAATACGGGCGGGCGTAAAGTTTAAAATGCCCTCCACTCCACAATTTACAACGCGATCGGTAATCGGTTGTGCAGACTGTGCCGGTACAGTCAGAATAGCTATATTAATATCAGAACCGATTTTTTTCTCCATCTCATCAATATGATAAACCGGAACTCCCCCAACCCTGGTTCCTACTTTCTCAGGAGCGGCATCAAAGGCCATCTCGATTTTCGTATTATTATTTTTGGTGAAATTATAATTTAAAAAAGCTGTTCCTAAATTTCCCACTCCGATTAGGGCTACTTTCGTAAAAATATCCTGCTCCAGCGCCTCTCTGAAAAAGGAAAGCAAATAATTAATGTTGTAGCCATATCCCTTTTTTCCCAAAGCTCCAAAATAAGAAAAATCTCGACGTATGGTTGCTGAATCTACTTTAACCGCCTCACTTAATTCCTTTGAGGAAACACGGGATTTCCCCTGATTATGGAGGTTACTGATAAAACGATAATATAGTGGAAGCCTTTTCGCTGTTGCCTGCGGTATTTTGTGCTGATCATGATTCGCCATACTCATCCCCCTACTTATACTATAATGAAAAATAGACATTTCCTGAGTTGAAGAAATATTCCCCACTTCACGAAGTTTTTCTATATCTTGCTATCCTGCTTAATGATAAGATACACTTAACCAAGTTGAGGTGAATAAAAAATGATATTAATGCAGTTAAATAATATAGAAAAATATTTTGGCGCTGACCTTATTTTATCGAATATTAAATTAGAAGTACATAGCCAGGACAGGATTGCCATCGTAGGACGAAATGGAGCAGGAAAATCCACCTTGCTTAAAATTATGTCCGGAGAATACACGTACGATAAGGGCGAAATGATCAGGCCGAGGGATACCAGCATCGGCTATTTGGCTCAAAACACCGGACTGGAGTCATCATTAACGATATGGGAAGAGATGGAACAGGTTTTTTCCGAGCTCAAACAAAGAGAAAAGGAGCTCAGAAAACTGGAAGAACAAATGGCTGATCCAGATCTTTTGGAGGACCATTCCACTTACGAAGAGATTCTTGAAAGTTATGATGCAGAACAGGAGGAATTCAGGCGGCTTGGCGGCTTTGAATATGAAGCGGATATAAAAGCCGTCCTCAACGGATTGCAGTTTTCCAATGTGGATACATCCATCAGTGAACTGAGCGGTGGACAGAAAACAAGGCTTGCTCTCGGTAAGCTGCTTTTATCTAAACCTGATATCCTCATTTTGGACGAACCTACCAACCACCTGGATATCGGAACCCTTAATTGGCTTGAGCAATATCTGCAGAATTATCAGGGTGCAGTTGTCATTGTTTCCCACGATCGTTACTTTTTGGATAAAACGGTAAACGTAGTCTATGAGATTTCCTTTCAGACATCCAATCGATATACAGGAAACTACAGTGACTACCTTGTGCAAAAAGCCAAGGATTATGAGCAAAATGTAAAACAGTACGAAAAACAGCAGGCTGAAGTCAAAAGGTTAGAGGATTTTATCCAGAAAAATATTGTAAGGGCATCCACTACAAAACGCGCCCAGAGCCGACGGAAAAAGCTTGAAAAAATGGAGCTTATGGACAAACCAATGCTCGAAAATCAATCCGCCAAATTTTCCTTTGAAATTGAACGTCAAAGCGGAAATGATGTGTTAAAGCTTGAAGATTTATCGTTCCGCTATCATCCGGATAAACCTGACATTTTTCAGCATGTCAATCTCAGCATACATCGCGAGGATCGCATCGGGTTAGTCGGACCTAATGGAATCGGGAAATCTACTTTGCTTAAAACGATTATCGGGCAGCTGAATCCGCACCATGGGAACATTGCTTACGGAACCAATGTTCAAATTGGTTATTATGATCAGGAACAGACCAATCTTTCCAGTAACAAAACCGTTCTTGATGAATTGTGGGATGAATATCCGCTAAAACCTGAAAAAGAAATCCGGACCGTTTTAGGAAATTTCCTGTTTTCAGGAGACGATGTGTTAAAAACAATCCCTTCCCTGAGTGGTGGTGAGAAGGCACGTCTGGTTCTGGCAAAATTAATGCTGCAAAAGGCGAACTTCTTAATCATGGACGAGCCGACAAACCATCTGGATCTGGATAGTAAGGAAGTGCTTGAAGCAGCCTTAATGGACTTCCCAGGCACGATTCTGTTTGTTTCACATGACCGCTATTTTATTAACCGGATTGCAACCAAAATTGTAGAAATGTCAGAAGAGGGAACGAACCTTTATTTAGGCGATTACGATTACTACCTCATGAAAAAACAGGAAGAGAAAGAAATTGAAGAGCTTAACGCTGCTCAAGATGAAACCACTCATTCACAGGAAGACAAAAACCAGTTCCTGCAGGATAAAGCACAAAAACGGGAAATCAGAAAGCTGGAACGACGTGTGGAAGAGCTGGAGGGTCAAATTCATGAATTAGAAGGTAAGATAGAGGAAAATGAGCAGCACATGGTACAGCCGGAATTCTTAAAGGATCATGGAAAATTGCAGGACTTAACAAACGAAAATGAACAGATGAGCGCCAAACTGGATGAACTGATGGAAGAATGGACGAATCTTCAGGAGAAGCTGGCGGATATTTAGGAGCTGAACGACTTTTGTTCAGCTCCTTTTTACCTATATTGTAGTTATCAACAGTTATTCACAGACTTATGCACATATAACACGTGACAATATGCCCACTGAATGGACTTACCCACATTATCCACAGCTTTATGCTCGGTTATCCACAATTTTTACTCACATCCACAGGACTGCTATCATCGAATTTTGTCGATTCTATTCACATCACCAGATTTTATTTGTGGATAAAGTAAGCTTCCATCAGTGGGGGGGTATTACGGCCAGTTAATGCGTGATAAACAAAAGCCGATACCATGCCTTAATCTGGTACCGGCTTTTGTTTATCAATATCCTGTTTTGTTTATCCTTTTGTTACAGTGGAACGCTTCCTATATTTTTCAATACTTAAAGAGGGATTCGCATTTAAATCAAGCCCTGCCCGATGACCTTGCTCGTAGGCAATACTGGCAGCCGCCCCAATCATAGCTGCATTATCTGTACATAAATGCAGGGGCGGAATTAAAACCTCAACATCCTCATTGGTGAATTTTTCATGGAGTGCTTTCCGAAGACCCTGATTTGCAGCAACGCCTCCAGCTACAATTAATTGCTCCACCCCATACTCTTTCACTGCACGATAGGTCTTTGTCACTAACACATCCACCACACTCGCCTGGAAGCTCGCTGCCATATCCGCTGAAGAGACCTCTTCCCCTCTTTGCTGTGCATTATGGAGCGTATTCATTACGGCTGTTTTTAACCCACTAAAGCTGAAGTCATAGGTGTCCTCATTAATTAGGGCTCTTGTAAAAGGGAATCGCTCTTCTCCTTCCTGCGCCAGACGATCGATTTGAGGACCTCCAGGATAAGGCAGATTCAAGGTCTTTGCTACTTTATCGTAAGCTTCACCCGCTGCATCATCCCGGGTTTCCCCAATGACTTCAAATTGTCCATGCTCGTCCATTAAAATCAGCTCAGTGTGACCCCCTGATACGACCAAAGATAGTAAAGGAAATTCAAATTCTTTTAATAGTCGATTCGCGTAAATATGACCGGCAATGTGATGGACTCCAATCAGCGGCTTTTGATGAGCAAACGCCAAGGATTTAGCTGCAGACACTCCTATTAGCAATGCCCCTACAAGCCCCGGTCCTTCTGTTACCGCAATGGCATCCACGTCATCCATAGTAATACCTGCCTGCTTCAGGGTTTCTTCGAGTACGACGGTAATCTGTTCAATATGGTGACGTGAAGCAATTTCCGGTACAACACCGCCAAATCTCTTATGGCTTTCAATTTGCGAGGCCACAACATTCGATAATACTTCACGTCCATCTTTAATAATGGCCATGGCTGTCTCATCACAGCTAGTTTCAATTGCAAGAATTAACTGATGCTCATTTTCGCTCATAATTTCACCCACATTACAATTGCGTCTTCATGATTATCAATATAATAATTTTTTCGAATCCCTACTGGAACAAAGCCAAACTTCCGATACATTTTCTGTGCAATAATATTGGAGGTTCGTACCTCCAGTGACATTTCACGTGCTTGAAGGGCCCGCGCCTCATCCAATGCATATGAAAAAAGCTCCTGCCCATAGTTATTCCCTCTGTATTCCGGTAAAATAGCAATGTTTGTAATTTGCGCAGATTCATACACCACCCACAAACCACAGTAGCCAAAGGGAATTCCCTCATCTTCTATCACATAATAATGTGCAAATTTGTTCTGCTCCAATTCACTCTTAAAGGAGCCTTCATCCCATGGAGTATTAAAGGTTTTTTGCTCAATGTTTATGATCTGATGAAGATCACTTATCCTCATTGGTCGAATCGAGACATCACTCATGGCTTCTCTTCTCCTGATTTTTTTCTAACCATTTCGCCTCAGCCTCAGCCAGCCTCAAATAATTCGGAGTCAAAGCATGTACATCTTCTGCTGCTTTCGTTTGGGCTATTTGAGCCAGTGCTGATGCCCGTGGCACTGCTAAAAAGTCTGGCGGAAATTCCGCTTGTTCCCCCAATACAGCTTTAATATTGTCTTTATGTATATGCAAATCATTGCTGATAAATAAAATGGGTTCATCCTGCTTCTTTAAGTCCTCCAGCCAATCCGTAAATAAAACATTTTCTTCATCTCTGACAGCTGTTAACTGACGATTTTCATTTTTGTACAGGCCTGCGTACACTCGACCTCGTCTAGCATCAAAAAAGGAGCATATCCTCCCGTTAAAATACAAGCCATTAAATGCTGCCATTTCCAGGCTGGATACAGCAATAATTGGAATATTCAAGCTGTAAGCGAGGGATTTCGCTGTTGTTACTCCTATTCTCACTCCAGTAAACGAACCAGGACCGTGTGCAACCACAATTTGATCAAGATCAGCTGGAGTCATTTTTGCCTCTTTCATAGCTTCATCGATGGCCGGCATCAGACGTACAGAATGATTACGCTTCACATTCGTTGTGATTTCGGCAACTATTTGCTGATTGTCCAATACGGCGACACTCATCACCTGATTGGATGTGTCCATTGCTAGTACCTTCATTCCACTAACTCCCTGCACAGTTTTTCAAATCTTTCTCCTATGGGATTTAACTCAATGACTCTCCCATCATCCTCTGTATAACGAATCTGAATGTTGATATACTCTTCTGGTAATTCCTCTTTAATAAATTTCGCCCACTCAACAACGGTTATTCCATCACCCTCAAAATATTCATCAAAACCCAAATCCTCTTCATGATCCTCTAATCGATAAGCATCAATATGATATAAAGGATAAACACCCTCATACTCTTTTATAATAGTAAAAGTAGGGCTATTGACCGTTCGTTTAATATTAAGACCTTTTGCCAATCCTTTGGTAAAAGTTGTTTTCCCGGCTCCAAGGTTTCCTTCTAATGTAATCACGTCACCAGGCTGTAATTGTTTTGCTAAACGGCTGGCAAATGCCATGGTCTCATCGGCACTTTTTGAACGAATTTGATACGGATTCATGTATATCACCTATCTCATTGTAAATGAACATAGCCCGACTTAGACAGTTTCTCTCTGCGTCCATCTGAGCATAAAATTACACAAGGATTTTCTGTTGATGGTTTGACTGTTCCAATTTTAGTCACCTTAGTGTTCGTCTGTTCAGCCGCGGCCTGTATCCTTGGCCAATCATCTTCTGAAACTGTACCAAGCAATTCAAAATCCTCTCCACCCGAGAGCACCCATTTTTTGTGGTCTTTCAATGTATGGTCCTTAATTTCCGGCCGTACAGGCAGGTCTCCAAAGTTTATCTCAATGTCGATCCCCGAAGCCTGAGCTATTTCATTGGCTTCACTGGCAATTCCATCACTGATATCATTTAAACATACCCGCTTTAAAGGCTGCAGGGCCTGAGCAAAGGGAACCCTTGGCTGCGGCATTTGATGTCGCTTGATAAATGGGTTATCTGTGCTTTTACCCCGTTCCAGTAATAAATGAAGGCCATATGCTGAATCACCAAGGTATCCTGTGGCAAATACATAATCACCCTCGCGAGCCTGGCTTCTGTATCTTGCGTAACCCTTTGGAACATATCCATAAACCGTCACGGTTACCACAAACTGATGACCTGAAACAGTATCACCCCCGATTAAATCCATTTGATGCTCCCGGGCATGATCCTGCATACCTGCATATATTTCTTGCAGCTGCTGTTTCGACCAGTCTTTTGGAATCACAATAGAAACCATGTAATAAGCCGGATCACACCCCATTGCTGCCAAATCACTTATATTAGCAGCTAATACTCTGTAACCAATATGATAGGGGGTCATGGTAGCTAAACGAAAGTGGATATCTTCTACCATTGTATCCGAAGCTGTAATCATATCAAACCCATTTACAGGCCGGACAACAGCAGCATCGTCTCCTATACCTTTAATAATAGAAGACTGGCGATAATATTTCTGCATGATGGAATCAATAAATGAAAACTCATCCATTTTCAAAGTCTCCTTAAAAGCAACCTTTTAATCCTTATAATAGCAGAAAAGGGAAGGATTCCAAAAGACAAACATGAGACAGACGACTTTATTATGTAAACGACGTACAGAAACAATAGTTCATATTGCATTATAAAAACCTTAGGATTATCCTAAGGTTTGTGTATACGTAAGTTTTTATGTAATTATATTTTTAATTAATGGCGGTCCGGACGGGACTCGAACCCGCGACCTCCTGCGTGACAGGCAGGCATTCTAACCAGCTGAACTACCGGACCATTGGTTGCACCCTAAAGGGCACTACTAATTTCATCTCGCATTGAAGATTATCAATGTAGTTTGGATAAGTATTTTGGTTGCGGGGGCAAGATTTGAACTTGCGACCTTCGGGTTATGAGCCCGACGAGCTACCAGACTGCTCCACCCCGCGATAGTGTTGTGAAATCACAACTATAATATTTTAACCCAAGCCCAGCAACGTCCTACTCTCGCAGGGGAAGAACCCCAACTACCATCGGCGCTGGAGAGCTTAACTACTGTGTTCGGAATGGGAACAGGTGTGACCTCTCCGCCAT